>SUWG01000004.1 GCA_015061625.1 Lentisphaerota bacterium
GACTGCTTTAGCAGTAGCCAGTGAACTTAATGCGAATGAAAATTTCATTCAGAGCCCGGATCGGGCTGCCAGTAAAAATGCCTTCTAGGCACAGTGCATACCACCAGCTCAGCTGGTGGTTTTGATTCATAATTAAAATAAAGCAATTTCTTTATTATTGCTTATGCTTGCTAAAATCTGACGATTGTGCTATATTAACTTAAGATTCACCATAAAGAAAAGGGTTATATTTATGAAACAGGTTAAATTTCTTGTTTTTGCTGATCTTCATCACTATCCAGGTGTGTTTTACACTGATGCCCGCAACAAACTTGCGGAAATCATGAAACGGGCAGAGAATGAAAAAGTTGATTTTGCCGTAAGTCTCGGTGACTTCAATCATTCCTGCGGTACATTTACTGAAATCTTTGAAGATATCAAAAAGTACTCTATTCCGCTTTATCATGTTATGGGTAATCACGACACCGACGGAGCTCCTTTAAAAGAGGTGTTGAAAGCCTATAATATGCCTCATGAATACTATTATTTTGATGTAAATGGTTTCCGTTTTATTGTATTGGATACCAATTACTATGGTTATTCCGGCGGTCAGGTGCATTTTCAGTATCGCAACTATTTTGATTTCCCCAAGACCAGAGAGCATATGCCGCAGAAAGAGATGGATTTTTTGAAAGATGCCATCGCCACTGCTCCCGGTCAGTGCGTGCTTTTCAGTCATGCCTCATTGGAGCGTCACCATTCCGGTGGCGGCGGTACATTCAATCAACCGCAAATCCGGGAAATCATCAAAGAAGCCAATGCCAACGGCAGAAAAGTTATTATGTCGTGCAACGGTCATCATCACCGCGATTTCTTGCGTATTCTGGATAATGTAGCCTATTTTGATGTTAACTCTGCCAGTTTCGACTGGCTCAATCAGCCCCATGATCATTTTCCGAAAGAGTTGTGTGATGCTTATGACTTGGCAGATCATCAAGCCATTTGGACCAAACCTTTGAGTGCTGTTGTTACACTTACCGATGATGGAACGATCGACATCAAAGGCAGTAAATCCGAATATCTTTATGGTGTAACCAGAGAAATGTCGCCCAATGTGATTTGTGATGGAGCCGGTCGGCCCTGTACGGCAGAAATTTTATCTGCATCATTTAAACTTCTCTGATTATCTTTGGTATGCCTCTGTTATTTTTGTCAGCACTTATCATTATGCTGACGCATTTATTGGAGGGAATCGCGGGATTCGGCGGAGCCGTAATGGCTCTGCCGTTTCTCAATTTGACCATCGGACTGAATGATGCAGTGCATATTTTATGTCTTTTGGGAACTGTGATGTCATTGTATATCGTCATCCGGTCACTGCGTTATATCAATTGGCATGAATTCGGTTTTATCGCTCTTTTTTCCGGAATCGGCTTGCCGATAGGATTATGTTTATTTGCTTACTTACCGGCTTTGCAACTGTGTGTTCTGCTTGGGCTATTCATGGTCGCGGTGGGCATCAATGGCGTATGCAAGCAGTACAATGCTCAAGCGTTGTCCCCCTGCCCATGTAAAAAACGTGGTTTTCTAATGCTGTTTCTGCTTTTCTGCGGAGGCATTTTTCAAGGAGCATTCGGCTCCGGAGGGCCATGTATTGTAATTTATTCAGCCCAAAGCATAGCTCAAAAAGAACAGTTCCGGGCGACGTTAAGTTTACTGTGGCTGACCATGAATAGCTGCCGGCTTTGCGTATGGAGCATTCAGGGAGGATTTTGGGATACAGCACTTTTGAAAAACTTTGCGATAGTATTGCCCTTTATGATAGCCGGATTATTGACCGGAGATTTTTTGCATCACAAAGTAAATGAAAAACTCTTTAAATGCGGAATCAATGTCCTCTTGATCGTTTCCGGAATTTTGATGGTCCTTAACAATACATTAAAACTGATTCAGCGGTGAATATCAATCACCTCTCCACTGAAAAGGTCCAATGTTTGCTGAACGATGGCATCCCGTTTGACCACATTGACCAATTCTTCCGGATGCTCATTGGCAATACTGTGCTGCAATCTATCCGGAGTTAGAGACTCGCGAGGCTTTTCCTCAACCTGACGCTGCGGGATGATATAAGCAGAAAGCATCTCCGCATCATTATCATCATAATCATCCTCATCGTCCTCATCATTTTCATCATCATTCACTGGAACGATTTCTATTGTCTTACTGATTGCACATGGCGTAATATTGGCATCTTCTTCCACGGCATCATGTGATTCTTCCCGATGGACGCTTTCAACATCGGAGGTGACAGCTGTTGATTCCGGCTCCACCTGCTGATCATCAGTGCATTCTGCAATATCATCGACCGGGGAGACCTCATCTTCCACGTCTGATGATATTTCTTCATCCGGCAAATCGTTTTGGACCGGTTCCGGTTCTGTAACCTTATTAGGTGCTTCCGGAATATCGTTTTCCGGTGTAGTGGCCGGAGTTTCCGCTGATGGTTGGATTACTGATACCGGATCAACTGATACGATATTTTTGTCAACCGGCGGCAATTGCTCCAGAAACTTCAATTCTCCTGCGGAACGCAACTGATTAAGTCGGGCAAGAATATCTCCGATGCGAACCGCATGGGCTTCACGCATAGCTTTAAGCAAAACTGTTTCCAGATAAACTTGCTTATTGATCGCATCGTGCAATGTTCTGCCAACCGGAGCAACATTTTCCAAAAGGATTTGAATGGTGTCTCTGGGGGCAAGTTGGGCAAGATTGCGGTAGACTGCAATATTTTCTGCAGATTCATCCAGCAACTCTGCCGGATCCGCTAAAATCAGACAAAGTTGAATGGCACGCAAACTGTAAAGCAAATCATCGAAAAGAGTTTCCAGATTTTTGCCGCGCCGGGCAAGATTGGCGATCCGGGAGACAACTTCTCCGGGATTATTCTTCAATATTGCAGTCAATACGGCATTCAGATCGCCTTTATCTGTCAAGCCGAACAAGGACAGCACTTGTGTTTCGGTAATTTGAGAACCGTCACCGGCAGCAAAAAAAGCAATCATTTGATCCAGCAATGACTGAGCATCACGCATTCCGCCTTCTGCAGCTCTGGCAATGGCATTGAGTGCCTCTGGAGCAATCGCAACTTTCTCCGTGTCGGCAATCAACTGCAATCTTTCAGCAATCAATCTGGTGGGGATCGGCATCAAGTCAAAGCGTTGACACCGGGAAATGATTGTTGGCAGCACTTGGTGAACTTCTGTTGTGGCAAAGATGAATTTTACATGGGCCGGAGGCTCTTCAACTGTTTTCAACAAAACATTCCATGCCGATTTACTCAACATATGGACTTCATCAATAATATAAATCTTATATTTGCCGCTTACCGGACGGGTGAGTGTATTTTCAGCCAATTCACGCATATCCACCGCAGAGTTGCGGCTGGCAGCATCGATTTCCATGACATCCAAACTTTTTTCCGCGGCAAATTCCAAACAACTGCTGCATTTGCAACACGGTTCTCCATTATCCGGATGTTCGCAATTAAGTGCTTTGGCAAAAATTCTGGCTAACGTGGTTTTTCCGATTCCGCGAGGGCCGACAAAAAGATAAGCGTGAGCAATACGACCACTGCCGATGGCATTGCGTAAAGTGCGTACAACGTGTTCCTGCCCAACGACATCGGCAAAATTTTGCGGACGCCACTTGCGGGCAATGACCTGATATTCACTCATCGGATATTCTCCAGAATTTCCCGTTGACGGGCAAATATTTGTTTTAAACCGTATTCGGCAAGGTCGATCAATTCATTGAGTTTTGCACGGGAAAAAGGTGCTCCTTCGGCAGTGCCCTGCACTTCCACCAATTTGCCGGATTCCGTCATAACCACATTCATATCAACTTCAGCACGCGAATCTTCTTCGTAACAGAGATCAAGCATCGCAGTTCCATCAATAATGCCAACGCTTACTGCGGCGACCAATTCCCGGAATGGATTTTCTTCGACGGGGAAGAGGCGTTTACAACCGATTGCCAGAGCCAATGCGGCTCCGGATATACTGGCGCAACGGGTACCGCCGTCTGCGTTGATAACATCGCAATCAAGGTAAATAGTGCGTTCCCCCAATTTTTCCAAATCAACGGCCATTCGCAATGAGCGACCGATCAGCCGTTGAATCTCAACTGTTCTGCCGCTTTGTTTGCCGGCAGAGGCCTCCCGCCGGCAACGTTCAGAAGTGGCAGAAGGCAACATTCCATATTCACAAGTAACCCACCCGCCGGGGACTTTTTGATTTTTCATCCACGAAGGAACTTTTTCTTCACATGATGCCGCAGTCAAAACTCTGGTGTTTCCGCAGGAAATGAATACTGATGACAGGGGGTGAGTCAAATAATCGGTTTCTATAGCAAGCGGCCGCAATTCATCGCAGGCGCGGCCATCAATTCTAAAAACACACATACCGGCGGAACCCTTTCTGTTAAAAAAAGAAAAAGTCGTGAAACAGATTACTCATGGCCTGTCAGAAATCACGTAGGGCTGCTTGGTTCCCCACCTGACCCGGTTGGCGTTTCGGACAACACACGAGGTCCATTTCACGACACTGTATAATTTATATCTTCTT
Source organism: Lentisphaerota bacterium (assembly GCA_015061625.1). Taxonomy (GTDB): domain Bacteria; phylum Verrucomicrobiota; class Lentisphaeria; order Victivallales; family Victivallaceae; genus UBA1784. Next base: position 4,605 of record SUWG01000004.1, read on the forward strand.
CTTAAAAATGTCAAGTAAAAAACTCAATTCTTTTCGTAAATTTTTCCGTTCGACTACCCGATCGATCAATCCATGCGCCAAAAGGAACTCTGCGGTTTGGAATCCTTCCGGCAAAACCGACTTGGTTGTTTCCTGAACCACCCGCGGCCCGGCAAATCCGATCATAGAGCCGGGTTCTGCAAGTATCACATCGCCCAGCGTTGCAAAACTCGCAGACACACCGCCATAAGTCGGATTGACCATGATCACAATATACCCCAAACGCTTCTCACGATGGCGGGCCAATGCTCCGCTGGTTTTCGCCATTTGCATCAAACTCAAAATGCCTTCCTGCATTCTCGCACCACCGGAAGCAGTAACCAATACTGCAGTTTCCTCCCGTTCCGTGGCACTTTCGATCATTCTGGTAATTTTTTCTCCGACCACAGAACCCATGGATGCCCCCATGAAGTCAAAGTTCATGACTCCGATGAAAAACGGGATTTGGTTAAGTGTCGCATGACCACAGCAAACTGCTTCGTTCATCGCGGATTTTGCTTTGTTTTCAGTCAAGCGAACAGTGTAACTTTTGGAATCAACAAAATGTAAACGATCAACAGATTCCAAATTGCTGTATTCCTCTTGAAAACTGCCCTCATCGGTGAGCAATTTGATTCTTTGTTTGAGCGGCATCGGCATATGATAACCGCAATTCCAGCAAACCTGCAGATTATCTTCCAAACGTTCGGTATAAAGAGTTTGACTGCATTTTTTACACTTAACCCACGAACCATCGGGGATTATCATTTTTTTTACTCCGGGTTTTATGGTGGAATATTTGCCTCTGCTGAAAATCGCCATAATGTTGTCTTTCTTATTTTATAAGTCCGGAAACAGATTTAAAATGAGGATTTTTTGAATCTTGCAGTAACATAAAAAGAACCGCTTCACTGCCAAGTATTGTCGCCCCAAACTGTCTGACAGTTTCCAACGCCCATTGGCACTCTTTTTCATTGCGACTGCCGACTGCATCGGCAACCACAATGACTTCATAACCGGCGTTAAGAGCATCAATAACACTTTGAAGCAGACAAATTCCCATTTCCACTCCGGTGAATATCAGCACATCACGCCTGCGACTGACCAATGCTGTCGTAAAAGACTCATTCTTGAATATGGAAAACGAAGTTTTTTCGCAAACAGGAACTTTATCTGACAGCCATGTGGATATTTCCGGCACAGTATTTCCCAAACCTTTAGGGTACTGCTCGGTAACAATGATATCCATCCCGATTTCTGCGGCTCCACGTACCATTATTGCGGCACGATTGATGACCGCTTCGCCATTGTTGATTGCAGGCATCAAACGAGTCTGCAAATCAACAACTATCAATGCAGCATTTTCAACAGTCGGACAAATCATTGTTATATTATCTCCATAAATTTATTAAAATTCGCCGCAAAGTTTTTTTACCGTTGCCAACTTGACACAAACACAGAAAAGCTTCATTGCTATCTGCAGTTCATCGTTGGCAGGATAAGTGGGGGCAATGCGGATATTGCGATCCCGCGGATCTATTTTATAGGGAAAAGTTGCCCCTGCCCCGGTCATGGTCACTCCGGCATTTTTTGCCAGTTCCAAAGTTTTTTTGGCACATCCATCCATAGTATCCAATGACACAAAGTAACCACCGCGTGGAGAAATCCAGGTCGCAAAGCCGCCGTCAGCCAATTCTGATTCAAGGGTATTCAACACAATGTCAAATTTCGGACGCAAAATTTCCGCCAATTCAGCCATATGTTTTTTCAAAGTTGCTGCATCTTTCAATGTGCGCAACGTACGCAACTGATTAAGTTTGTCGCTGCCGATGGTTTGAATGCCCATTCGCTTTAAAATCTCTTTGCGTTCAGCAGGAGAAGCCGCCATCATGGCAACCCCCGCACCTGGGAACGTGATTTTGCTTGTAGAGAAAAAGTAATACGGGCGATCGGGATTGCCGCCAGCATTACAGGCGGCAAAAATATCAGCCAGTTTAACTTCTCCGTAGAGATGATGTACTCCGTAAGCATTATCCCAGAAAATTTTGAAATCCGGTGCCGCCGTTTTCATTTTTCCAAGTCTGGCAACAGTTTCGTCGCTGTAACAAACTCCCTGCGGATTGCTGTAAAGCGGTACACACCAGATACCTTTGATGGATTCATCTTCAGCGGCCAATTTTTCCACGATGTCCATATCCGGACCATTTTCGGTCATCGGAACTGTGATCATCTCGAATCCGAACTCCTGAGTGATCGCAAAGTGGCGGTCATATCCGGGGCTGGGACAAAGAAATTTGAGTTTGCTGAAAGTACGCCATGCCGGGAAACCACCGGAACCAAACATAAACAAACGGACGAAAGAATCATACATCAATGTCAAACTTGAATTGCCACCGACAATGATTTGTTCAGGATCGATCCCCAGGACACTGCCGAAAAAATTGCGCATTTCAGGAAGCCCCTCAAGGATTCCATAATTTCGGGCATCTGTGCCATCGGCGGCATACGGAGCATCCAATGTTTCCAGCACGCAATTATTATGGTCAAGCAGCGTCGATGACGGTTTGCCGCGTGCCATATTCAATGCCAAATTACGGCTGGCAAATTCTGAATACTCCGCTTCCAATTCCATTTTCAATGCGGATAATTCCGCTTGCGTTAAGTTGACGACCGGATTTTTCATCGCTTTCGGTATCTCCATGGATGTTTCAATTACAGATCAAACAACAATGCTAACCTTTAATATACCACACAAATGGTAAAATTTCAACATTTGTTGCTAAAAAAGCTCACCTTGCACCTCCGTTGCCTCCTCTTGAGCCTCATGAATATTGGGGTGGTTTGTTGCGGCATAAGCAAAAAGGTCGCACTCTTCAAAAGCATTTTCCGTTTCGGGGGCAATGACAAGTGGCGGCAATTCATTCAAGATACTTTTGAATTGATTATCCTGACAAATATTACGGATCGATTCCCAATCCGGCTCTTTGCGTAATGGTGGGGTAATCTGATTCAATGTTTCCGGCAATTCGGTGCGCAAACGGATCAATTCCCGGTTTTTACGGACAATATCCAGTGCAGGTAATAATTTTTTTGCCAATTTGTGTTCAGCATCAATCAAAGATGGATCATTCAGCCAGCTCTCTGCCGGACCGAAAGTATGCAAGATTTCCACCGCGCTCTTGGGGCCGATTCCCGGCACCCCGGGAATATTATCCGAAGTATCACCGATCAATGCCAGATAGTCAATTATTTCAGCAGGAGCAACTCCGAATTTCTCCACAACTTCTTTTTCTGAACGTTTTTCAAAACCGCCACTTGCCGGAACCAACATGGACACCCGCTGGTCGATCAATTGTGACAAATCTTTATCGCTGCTGACGATCTCAACCGGCAGGTCTTTGTACTTTGCCGAAAGACCTCCTATCAAATCGTCTGCCTCGAAATTTTCACACTGCAACAGTTGCCAGCCAAATGCTTCTGCTATTTTACGGATCAACGGGATTTGGGATCTCAAATCATCCGGCATCGGCGGACGGTTTGCCTTGTATTCAGGATTGAGTTCCAAACGGAAAGATACTTTGCCGCAATCAAAAAGCATTGCTCCGTATTCGGAAGAATGTTTTTTTTCCAACTGCAAAAGCAACTTGGTAAATACAAATGCTGCATTGACCACTTCGCCACGGGCATTGGTCAATCTCCTTATCGCATAAAAAGATCGGAATATTTGACTGTATGCATCAACTAAAACTAAAGTTTCCCGCTTCATTACAACACTCCTTAAAATAAAAAATTCAAGACCGGAAGTAAACTCGCCCGCGAGGAGTAATTGTGAAGAGGAGAATTAGCTGCGGACTCATGGCCTTTCGGTCTTGAACGAGTATACTATAGTCCTTATTAAAAAATATTTCAAATGAAAAATCGTATATTCTTGAAAATTTTTTTATTCTTTACTCCACTGCCACATGGTAAAACCGCTTTTTTTCTGCCAACCGAGGTGTTGGTAAAACTTTTCTGTCCCCGGCTCTCCCACCAAAGCGATCCAATCGATCCCGATATCACACAATCTGTCGGTCAATGTCTTGATCAACATTCCGCCGATCCCCTTTCCCCGGTATTCCGGAGAAACAAATACGTCTTGTATATAAGCATCGGAACAGCCATCGGAAATGGCTCTGGCGCATCCGATGATCAGGTCGTCTGCGAATGCTCCGACAACCAGAGTGGAACCGGAAAGAGCCGGAAGCAAAAAAGATCGGTCATCGTCTTCTTTTATCCACTTGGCGGAAACATAAAAACCGGCGATACGCTCAAGCATATCACCGGAAAATTCATTTATGATCCTTATTTCGATCATCAGAGCAACCCGGTTGATTCATCAATGCCGAAACGGATATTCATGCACTGGATCGCCTGACCGGCAGCACCTTTAGTCAGGTTATCGATACAACTGGTAACGATGACTTTGTTGGTGTGAGAATCGAAAAAATAACCGATTTCACAACAGTTGGTCATAAAGACATACTTTGTATCTGCGCAACGCTTGGCAGGCAACACCCGGACAAATGTCTCATTAGCGTATGCCGCATTCAGCACTTCGCCGACTTTCTCAAGAGTACACTCCGGCATGGCATTGAGCAGAATTGTCGAGTTTATACCGCGGTTCATCGGCGCCAGATGCGGGATGAAGTTGATGCTAACTTCCGGAACTCCGGCTGCCAAAGCCATTTCCTGTTCAATTTCCGGCAGATGGCGATGACCGACCGGAGAATAAGCTCTGATACTTTCATTGCATTCCGGAAAAATATACGGCAAATCAACTTTGCGTCCCGCGCCGGTGCATCCGGAACAACTGGCAACCACGATCCCTTCCGGAGAAACCAAACCGCTTTTGAGCAGAGGCACGGTCGGCAGAATGCAGCTGGTCGGATAACATCCGGCACAGGCGACCAAATCAGCATTTTTCAGTTCCTCCCGGTGAGTTTCCGGCTGACCGTAAACGGCTTGTTTCAACAATTCCGGAGACGGGTGCGGGGTTTTGTAATATTCTTCATATTTTGCAGTGCTTTTTAAACGGAAATCAGCGGAAATATCAAATACTTTCACACCTTTTTCCAGCAACGGAATCGCAAATTCGGTAGCAAGACCATGCGGCAAAGCCAGAATGGCAGCATCAAAATCACAATTTTTCATTGCTTCATCCGGCGCAATGAATTTCAGCGGCAAACCGGTAAAACGTGGGAAAACAGTTGAAACAGGTTCTCCGGCATTTTTTCTGGAAGTAATAGCGGCTATTTCCGCCTGATTATGACGCAACAGCAATCGGAGCAATTCTTCTCCGGCGTAGCCGGAAGCCCCAAAAACAGCAACTCTGATCTTACTCATGATAACAAACCTTTATAACGTATGATTGTATTATTGTTCTATAAAAAGATTTCTGCTGGTAAATACCGGTTCACTGGTGAGGTTGATCCCCAACTTACGCAATCCGGTTTCATCACCGGCCGGCGGTATATGACTGATGTGCATTTCACAACCTCGCAGTTTATCCAACTGGGCCAGAGCCAATGCAGCCGCCGGATTGGATGGCGTACTGACACTCAAAGCCGTCAAGGTTTCTCCCAATGCCAGAGAGATTTGCTTTTCTGCAAATACATCGTGCTTTAATTTGCCGACAGATTCAATTATTTGAGGAGAAAGTATATGTAAGTCACTGGGCAACCCGGCAAGATATTTTATGGCATTGATGATGCAGCTGGAAGCGGCATGAAGCAACGGAGTATTTTTACCGGTAATGATTGTGCCGTCATGCAACTCGATAGCAGCACCGCAGAAAATATTGTCATGGCCATATTTTTTGGGGTTTTCAGCAGCGGCGGTGGCAGCAGTCCGCGCCGGAGCAACAACCGAGCGATCCATTTCACAAATTCCCTGTTCATCCATCAACAGCTTGATTCTTTCCGGCACACAGGCGTCAACTTCACCCTCGGCATAGTTACGCATGGCTCTGAAGTGACGGCGGATGATTTCCTGTTTTGATGCCTCCTGACAAACTTTATCATCAGTTATGGCAAAACCGATCCGGTTAACTCCCATGTCGGTCGGAGAAACGTAGAGTTGTTCAGGCTCCATGATTCTGGCACAAATCCGCCGGACGACCGGAAAAATTTCGATATCACGGTTATAGTTCACTGTGGTTTCGCCGCGCGCTTCAAGATGAAATGGATCAACCATATTGATATCGCCCAAATCGGCGGTAGCGGCTTCGTAGGCTACATTCACCGGGTGTTTGAGCGGCAAACTCCAAACCGGAAATGTTTCAAACTTGGCATATCCGGCCTTTACTCCACGTTGAAAATCGTGATACACCTGTGAAAGACACGTTCCCATTTTTCCGGAATTTGGCCCCGGACCGGTTACCACGACGATAGGCTTGTCAGTTTCGATATATTCATTGGCACCGTAACCGCGCTCGCTGACAATGGTCTCCACATCTGTCGGATATCCTTCTATCGGGCGATGAGTGTAAACTTTTATGCCACGGCGGGAAAGGCGATTGATGAAGCCTTTTACTGACGGCTGATCCCGGTAACGGGTGACGACAACAGCTTTGACATCCAGTCCCCAATCGCGCAAATCATCAATGGTCCGCATCGTATCGGCATCATAAGAAAGACCGAAATCGGCACGCATTTTCTTTTCTTCGATAGCACCGGCATAAATACAGATGATTATATCGACTTTATCTTTAAGCCGTTGAAGCAATTTAATCTTTGCATCCGGATCGAAGCCCGGCAAAACCCTTGCGGCATGAAAATCACAAATAAGTTTGCCGCCGAATTCCAAATAAAGTTTGTCACCGAATTTTCCGGCACGCTCAAGAATAGCGGCGGATTGTTCAGCCAGATATTTTTCGCTGTCAAAACCGTTTTTCAACATAATTCACACCTGATTTTTACATTTATATTAAAATAACACACATGACGCATTAAATCAATACCGGAAGTAAAAAATCCGGCGGATTTGACACAAAAAAACAACTGCACTTCCATTTTACGGAGTGCAGTCGCCGGATTTGATTACAGATTCAGAGGCCGAGCAAGGCACAAAGCATATCATGCTCCCTGCCCCAAGGTTGCGGCCAGAGAGCAGCCAATTCAGATTTTGCATCTTTGCCGGCTGCCCATTCTGCGATTGCGGCTTTTGCCCCGACCGCAAAAGAAGCGGGGGTAATTCCCTGTGACATGATCAAACGCATTGTTCCGATGGCCCGGTCATCCCATGAGAGTTTACGCTCCGGATCACGTGTGATGCGGTCGATAGCATCTTTGAGGAACGGATTGGTCATGCGCACCAGCAGGCCATCCACATACGCCTTAAAACCGGTACCGGTAAAAAGTTCATCATTAAGATCGTTATATTTTTTAATCAGCGCAGATCCGGATTCTTCGAAAAACGCTTTGCGGGCGAGTTCAATCAATTCAGGGTAAGCACGCAATTCATCCATCGTGGTACACCCTTTGGCTTTGCCGAGGGTCGCCAATAAATAGTGAGTGGCATTATGTCCGTAAAGTTTGGCATCCTCAAAGGGGAAAAGATCATCTTTGACAAAAAGAGATTGAACTTTTCGGTTTTCAATTCCCGGACAACTGGAAATATAAATCGTGCTGAATTCTTCCACAAGGTGACCGTTTTCTGCATCAGGAGCCAATCCCGGCCGATCCGGAGAAGCAGGAACCACACCGCTCATTTTGCCGATAACTGTATTCAGATAATAGGTATTGGGGAATTTTACTCCCATGGCTTTTTCCAGTTCTTCGGCAGCATGATTATTATTTTCTGCCGTATAGAAGAATCTGGTACGTTCCGGCTGCAGAGCGAACCCCGCTTTAAGCCACGGGGCGCAATAGGCATAAAATTTGACACTCGGCAATGCTGTTGCCAATTCAGATGCTTCAGCCGCGGCTTGAATGAGTTTTTCCTGATCCGCCGGGTCATTCGGATTGTAAACTTCGACATTCGGATAAACTTCAGTATAAACCCGGTCATCAGCGGCAATATTGACGGTCACGCTGTGGCAGGCATTCACCGCCGCCTTGAGTTTTTCATTCACTTCGGCGATAACGATACGGTCAAAGCCGCCTTTGGCCGCTCCGGCGAGAAAAATACCGGTCTGAATTGGACCGAGACCGATTCCGACAAAAGTACTCATTTTTTATTTCCTTATAATTGGGGATTATTTGGCAAAAGCGTCAACTCCGGCACAGAAGATATCAAGGTGTTTGACCAACTGTGCGATTGTGTAATCATCGTTGAGCAACTGACCGGGAGCATTCATCTCGGTTCCGGCGAGGAGCGGCAGTTTTCTGGCAGCACAGGCGGCAACAAAGCGATCAAGTTCCGCAACCAGCTTTGCGCTTTTGGATTCATCGGCGGCACGCCAGTTACGATCGGGGATAAGGGTAACTGCTCCGGCTCCATATTTCTGATGAAGATCGAGCAATGCTTCAACATCGTTTTCTCCGGCGGATAATCCATTGAGCCAGGCTATCGTCGGCGTTGCACCGCAAGCTTTAGTAAAGTTATTCATTTCCTCCAGAGTCGGAAAACTTTCCGGATCGGCTTTTACATAACCGACACCGCCGGACTTCATGGTTTTGGAGCGGATAAGAGCTTCCATTTTTACCGAATTTTCTTCAAAACATCCGATTTTATCCTGCCAGTAAGCCGCCAATTCAGCACCGGAAAATTTATTTTCGGCAGCGACACGGTAAGCACAGCAGACATGACGTTCAGTAACATTGCCAGCCGGAGTCAACTCTTTTGCAACAGAGTTGTAATCAATAGCAATTTCTTTCAGCAGAGTGTTGACTTTTTCGACCAGAATCCGGGTGCGGTTTGCGGCCCCTTCCCGGAGGCGGGCGGCAAATGCTTTTTGAGATTCCGGAACCGAAGAACTGGTAAAACCGCATCCCAGATGATAGGCAATGCCCGGCTCTCCGGGGGAGTTGATTTCTTTATCGGCGAATTCAGGAACAAACACTCTGGTTTCCATGCCTGCTGCGGCTTTTACCCCGAGGTATCGGGCGGCGGCGAGAAATTCATCCACGCCATCAAGCACATCAAAATCGACCAGCATTATTCCACGCCAGTTGAGTTCTTTGGCAAGAGCGACCAATTTGCTGGGCGAATAACCATAGCCGTTGTAACTGTAAAAACTGTGGCAATGCATATTGAATGCACAAAAGTCTTTACGAACCATTTCAAGAGCCGCTTTTCGGGTCGCGGCATCAAATGAATTCAACTGTTTATCGATAGCGTCTTTCATAGCTGTCCCCTTATATGTTTTGAACAATTATTGTCCCATCATTTTTCTTATAACTTTGTCCAGTTCTTTCTGGAATTCTTCGATATCCTCTCTGCCCGGCTTATCACCGACAAGATTCTCAAGACCGAGGCGTCCCATTGAGTCCACATACCATTCGGCGGTGGAACCGGAGGCAAATTTCACGCTCCCGGAAAACATCATGCCCGGCCTGGCCAGCGGATTGACATCCACCACGGTACTGCAAGCAGGTTCCGTTTCAGTAATTTCTTCTTCATTCTCCCTTGGAACAGTTTGATCCTCATCCCGATCCTGTTCTGCATCATCGCCGGATTCTTTTTTTGCATTTGGATCCAGAGCCCGCCAATCGACATCCAGAGAAGATGCGAGAATGCGGATATCCATGTAAGTCATACGTTGAGCAAATTTTTCATTGACAAGATTCTGGATGTCAGACAACGATGTTCCTTTTTCCAATTCCTGAGCAATAAAAATTTTGATTTTCAATTCCAATTCTTTATCCATGATTCTGTTTCTTTAAGTTAGGTATTGTACTGATTTTTCTTACCAAGTGCTAATATACCACGAAAGTATATTTTTATCAACTGTAAAATAAAAAAATAACTGCTTCATTCTCCGCTTATTTGGATAAAATAGCGCGGATCACCCATTCTCCATCCAATACGGCACCATCCAACGCACTGCGATCATACTGACGTTGAATATCGTAAAGAGCGTAAACCTTGCCACCGGAAATGGAAATAATCTCTATGCTCACTCTGCCATTTACCAACGGAGCGCGCAGCGGCACCATACGCCGGGTATTTTTCCCTGGAGGCACCGCAGACAGAGAAAACTGATGCGGCACCCCATTGACCCGCAGGACGATATCTGCGGCTTCTGCGGAATCCAGCATCAAGCCGAATATTGCATACGGACGGCTTCCGGTTTTTGCGAATTGTTTTACTATAACAGTTCCGGGGTGTAATTCGGCAAGGCTCCACCCGCCGAATGGATATGGACCATAATCGAAATGATGAATTGTTTTCCCTTGCATATCAAGAATGATGCCATCCGGATAAATGGCCCGGTTGATCGCAGCTTCACATTGACGGTATGTATTGTAAGCCGCCAACGAAAACCAAAAGCCGATCAGGATGATGATGGCGATCTTCCCTGAAACAATGATCCTTTTTTCGGATGGAGTTTCCCGGTAAATGTTTATCCAGCGCATAATTGCACCACCGGCAAAAATCGTCAAAAACGGGATCGCCGGAGCTTTGAAGCGGGAAAGGATGTAAAACACCACCACGGAGGCATAAAAAATCGTAAAAAATCCATAAAGCATCCATAAACGGTAATCCTTTTTCTGAAAAAGTTCTTTTATAAAAAAGAGGAAACCGGATGCTCCGAGAGCAAATATCAACCAGTTGCGTCCGAAAACAAGTACTTTCAAAATCCAGGACGATGCGATGCCGTCAAATTCCAGAGAAACGTTGTTCGGAATTTCCCGACCATCCCAAAAAAGCAGTGCCTTGCGGAATTGCAATTCGCAAAACGCCAGAGGATTTTCGCAAAACCACTCCCACATCTGCCGCGGCACGGATCGGGCCGAATCGCCTTGAGTGTTAGCCATCATCCGGTTAAATGCCTCCGGGTAAGTCATCGAACCGGCCGGGGCCCCCGGCTCTCTGCCACCAGCCGGAGCCTCCGGCGTGTTGCCCAATGCCAGTACTGCATTGGCAGCGGTGGATGGGCCGGTCAATTCTCCGGTAGCAGAAGTGTTGTGGATAATAAAAGGCAATTGTACCGCCAACATGGCGGCAACAAAAACTCCGGCGTGAGCAGCAAGATTTTTCCAGGAGAGTTGTTGCTTCCTGCCGGAAATCAACAAACCCGCCAAGATGACCGGAATCATCAGCCAAACGTTTCCTCTGGTCAAAATGGCGATCCCGGCAACCAAACCGGTGATACCCCACAGCCATATTTTGCGCTTTTCCAATGCCAGTAAAGTGAGCGAGAACAGAGCAATTAAGTGAAAAGTTTGCAATGTTTCGTTTTGATGAAACGGCACATAGAGGATCAACGATGATGAGAGCGCACATATTCCTGCGGCGATCAGACCTGCCCGGTCAGAAAAAATCTTTTTCCCGCACCAACCGGTCAAAAACACAGTTGCACCACTCAACAACGCCTGTACGAATATTACCATGTAAAGCGAGGTGCCGCTGACCAGATAACACAACGGCAGAAAGACCGCATAATACCATGGTTGGTAATAAAACGTTTCCGGAAATTCGCCGCCGGCACACGCTTTGCCCAGTTCCATATATGTTGCCAGATCACTTGTTGGCAACGGTTGTAACGCATTGTTTGCCCCATCTGCCATGCTGACGATTTCCCAAGCGGCAATAAGACGCAAAACAAGGGCAATAGCAGATATGATTATCAGCTTTTTGATAAAAAAGCCGCCGGGAGATTGGATTTTTCCGGCGGCTTCGATGTTACTGTTTTTCATCAGACAGTCATCAATTCTTTTTCTTTTGCAGCAAACATGGCATCCACTTTGCCAATGTAACTGTCGGTGATTTTTTGAACATCGTCGAGCATTTTTTTGCGTTCATCCTCGGTCAATTCACCATCTTTCTCAAATTTCTTGACCGCATCGTTGGCATCGCGACGGATATTTCGCAGAGCAACTTTGGCATCTTCGGCACTGGCTTTCGCCTGTTTGCTCAAAGCGGTGCGACGCTCCTGGCTCAACTCCGGAATCGGCAGTTTCAAAGAACGGCCATCACTCATCGGAGTAATGCCGATATTACTGGAAAGCAACGCTTTTTCAATCGCTTTCACCGCACTGGCATCCCACGGCTGAATAACCAATAAGCGCGGTTCCGGAGCGGTGATGCCGGCTGCATCACGGATGCGGGTTTGGGTACCGTAATACTCAAAGGTGATATTTTCCACCAAAGCGGGAGACGCTTTGCCGGTGCGGATCGCATTAAAGGCGGAAGCCAGAGAATCCTCTGTTTTCATCATGTGTTCTTCCAAGGTATCCAGCAACGTGTCTACGGTGTATGCCATATTTTTTCTCCTTAAATTGCTTTTTTGTTGTATATGTTTGATCTGAACAGTTAATTTTCGCTATTGTTTTCTGTATTTTCAGCGAGGTCGGCCAGTTGACGTTTCAACTCTCTTTTTCCGACATTCCGCAATGCGCAAATCGCAGCTTTTTTGTTGGCTCTCGGTACAACTTTACCGATTTCCCACAAACTTACCGTATGCGAAGAAACGCCAACCAATTCGGCAAGTTTGCCCTGGGATAAACCGAGTTTATTGCGAAGTTTTACGATACCGGCAGCATTCAGACGCAATTTTTTAGCATCTTCCGGTACGATCACCGATTTCCGCACGACCTCTTTTTCCGGAACCCTTTTTTCGATGGCATTGATTTGCTTCTTCAAGTCGCTGATTTGGCGTTTTTGTTCCGTCAACTGCTTGAGAAGCGGCTGCAATATATTTTTTACCTCTTTACGGGCAAGACGGCGTATTTCATCATTAAGAACCTGTCTGATGTCCGGCATAGTATAAATCTCCATAAAAAGTAAGATATTTTTTATCGGCGCAAACCGCTGCAACCGCCATTTCTAATTAATGTAACTTTAGCCCGGCTTTTTTTCAAGTAATAAAAAAGATTTTTTTCATAAATCCGTGTTTTTTTACGTTTGTATAGTTGTTTCTTTACTTGAAAACCCTCTTATATGGTGTATATTCATTCGACGACATTAATATTGAATTTTATTTGGAAACGGTGCTTATGAAAGTAACAGTTTTTGGTGACGGAGCGTGGGGAACTGCCCTCGCACTGAATATGCTGGCCAATGGTCATCAGGTTCAACTGTGGGGGGCATTTCCTGAGTATCTTGATGAAATGAGTGCAAAAGGAGAAAATTACAAATTCCTTCCCGGAGTAAAATTGCCGGATGATTTGCTCCTTGTCAAAGATATTGCTGAAGCGGCAGCCGGCAATGATATGCTGCTTCTGGCGACACCGACCCAATTTTTGCGCGGCGTGTTGAAAAAACTTGCGCATTGTTTTGATCCGGCAACACCGGTGATAAATGTGGCCAAAGGCATTGAAGTAAATTCATGGAAGCGGATCAGTCAAATCGTGGAAGATGAACTTGGTGCGGTGGATTTCACAGATCTTTCCGGGCCGAGCCATGCGGAAGAAGTTGCCCGCCGGGTGCCGACCGCAGTGGTGGCCGCCTCCCAAAACGCTGCTTCTGCGGAAGCGGTACAGAAATTGATGATGAATGAAAATTTCCGGGTGTATACCTCCCGCGATGTTGTCGGTGTGGAACTGGGGGGAGCATTGAAAAACGTTATGGCTATCGCAGCCGGCATTATCGATGGCATGAAATTGGGCGACAACCCTAAAGCCGCCATGATGACCAGAGGTATTTTTGAAATGGGCAAGCTTGGTGAAGCACTTGGCGGACAACGCTCCACTTTTGCCGGATTGAGCGGAGTCGGTGACTTGATCGTCACCTGTTGCAGCGGTCACAGCCGCAACCGTCATGTCGGTGAAGAACTCGGCCGCGGAAAAAGCATGGAAGAAATCCAAACTGAAATGGGTATGGTGGTCGCCGAAGGAGTGCCTACAGCCAGAGGAGCCAATGCGTTGGCCGCCCAACTCGGAGTTTCCACCCCTATAATTGATGAAATTTACAACATTATTTACAGGGAACGACCGGTCAGAGAAGCGATTTGCGCTTTAATGAACCGGGAAGCAAAACCTGAGGATTGATTTTTATGGATATTGGAATTTGTACCAGCATAGGAGTTGCATTCGGCGATCCGGAAAATGCATTACGGCAAATCAGTGAAGCCGGATTTACCCACATCCTCTGGAGCCATCAATGGAATACTGATTTTGCTTACGGAAAACATGAAATTGCCGCAATCAAATCGATGTTGAAACGTTATAACTTGAAAATACAGGATGTTCACGGTTGTGCCAATGCGGAAAAAAGCTTCTTTTCTCCTATTGAGTATCAGCGCAAAGCAGGCATTGATCTGATCATCAACCGTATCGAAATGATGAAAGAGTTGTCCGCTTCCGGAGTATTGGTGATGCATCAACCGCGTATCCGGGATAATTCCACCCCGGAACAAATCGCTTACAAACGCACTCAGTTTGAATCGTTGCTGCGCAGCATGGATGAATTGATCCCGATCCTTGAGAAACTTGATGCCAGAATCGCTTTGGAAAATATGCCGGGAGATACATGGGAATTTCAAAGTTATCTCTTGGATAATTACCCTGAAAAATATTTCGGTTTTTGTTTTGATTCCGGCCATGCAAATATCAATTATCAGTTGGATAAATGTCTCAAATATTGCAAGCGGATAATGGCTTTGCATCTGCACGACAACGATGGCATGAATGACAAACACATTTCTCCATTTTCCGGTTCTCTGGATTGGAAATTGACTGCAGAGATCATCAAAAACTCCGGCTATGCCGGAGTTTTGACCTATGAGTTGCATATAAAAGAATCTCCTTTTATGAATAAAGAATTTCCATTGGATAAACAGCCGGAAGAAAATACCAAAGCTTTTTTAGATGATGCATTGATCCGGTGTCGTAAATTTGCGGAGATGTGCGGCAGATGAAAACATCTCTGTTTTTGCAAACCATCCATGACCGTTTGTTTTCTTTGTATGGTGAATGTATTTGCCCGTTGCATCATGATTCACCATTTCAGTTGCTCGTTGCGGTCATGTTGTCAGCACAATGCCGGGATGAAAGAGTCAATTTGGTTACTGAAAAACTTTTTGCTCTGGCACCGGATGCATTTTCAATGAGCGAAATGCCGGTTGCAGATGTTGAAAAAATCATTCACCCATGCGGGTTATCCGGCAGTAAAAGCCGTAATATCGTTGCTTCTGCAACATTGATCTGCAACAAACACCAAGGCCGCGTGCCACAGAATATGGATGATTTGACCGCCCTGCCCGGTATCGGCAGAAAGAGTGCCAATGTTATTTTGGGCAATTGTTTTAATATTCCCGGTTTTCCGGTCGATACCCATGTAAAAAGGGTACTTAACCGGCTTGGTGCAGTAAACAGTGATTCTCCGGAAAAAATTGAAAATATCGTAAATAACAATATTGCTCCGCAACTGTGGACAAATTTCTCTCACCTGATAATCCAGCATGGCAGAAAAGTTTGTCATGCCGCCAAACCGGAGTGCAAAAAGTGCGTACTGGAAACAATATGTAAAAAGAAGAAAGTGAAATAATGGGAAAAATCAAACAAAAATTCCGGCAAATCAAAAAATTACCGACGTGGATATTTTGGTTCCCCGCGATGCTTATGAAAATATCATTCAAGATATTTTTCCGTTATCGCATCAATGATCCGCATCATATTTTAGATGATCCGCAACGATTGATCGGTATTACCTGGCATAATCGTTTAATGTATCTGTGTCCGGCATTACCTGAAAAAGTCTTAAAAAATACATCGGCGGTAATCAGCGCATCAAGGGATGGTCAATATCTGGCAGATTTCATCAGTTTTTTTGGGGCACAAGCGTTGCGCGGATCTTCAAGCCGCAAAGGGGCTAATGCCCTGCTGGGGGCAATAAGGGCGATCGAGAGCGGACGCAATGTGGCGTTCACTCCGGATGGCCCCCGTGGTCCAATGTATAAAATAAAAGTAGGCCCGGTTGTTGTGGCATCAAAAACCGGCGGAGTCATAGTCCCCTTTGTGATAAACTCTTCCCGATGCTGGAAAATCAAAAGTTGGGATAAATTTCAAATCCCCAAACCCTTTTCATCATTGACAATGGAAATCGGTGCTCCGATAAGCGTACCTGCGGATGCAGATGAAGAAACTTTGGAAAAAATCCGGATGCAAGCTGAAAATGCCCTGACAGCGATCACCAGAGATCCGGAATAAACATTACTTCAGTTCTTCATGCAAAATGTGAAAACCGCTGTACTGCCATGCCATTTGCACCACGCTGCAGCCGATTTGAAAAACACCCCAACAAACCATTATCAAAATGAATGTTCTTGCATTTTTCAGAATAGATACGCTTTGCTTGCGAACTGCCATCATCCGAACTATCCACCAGACATTGAGAATCAGGATCAAATCACAAATTCCAAGCAAAACAGCTTCCTGTCCGGGGATCGCACTTACCGGACACCCCAGAAGGCGGCAGATGCAACCGATAAACAAAAGTGGCAGATAAGCCGGCAACACCAGAAAACAGAGCGCGAAACCATTGACAGACGGTTCACTGAATTGATATTTGCCGGTAACACCGACCAGCGCAGCAAGGCATACCAAAATGATATAGGCGATCACTGCATAGCGCAGTTGTTTAGCGGCACGGCGCATCTTTTCTCCGCCGCGCCGAGGAGCTTCGCCGATGTTACGGGTGAATTTTTTGATTTTCTTTGCCATAATCAACGCCCCTTTGAGTTACGGTTGCGCGGAGCACCGATGTCATGTACCAAACGGTAAGTGACAAAACCGATAATGATCAGCACCACCACCAACGCGGCATATGCGTGCGGCCACCAGATCCCCTCGGTCATCATGGTAAATTCCGACATTCCACCAAGACCGGTAATCACGGTCAAAGGCAAAAAAACGATGTTTATCACAGCCAGATATTTCATAATGGTCGCCAGATTATTGCTGGCAACTGAAGAACGGGCATCGGACATGTTTTCCAGTGTCTCTGCATAAATTTTGGCAAGGTTGTCACACTGCTTGTTTTCAATGCCGATATCTTCCAGAAATTCAAGTTCATCCTGTTTGAATCCGATCCTTGCGGCATCATCTTTCAATTTGCCGAGCAACAACTGATTGGCACTGGTGGCGGATTCATAATAGGTCAAACTTTTTTTCAGTGAAAAAACGTTAACCAGAGATTTATTGGTTACCGCATATTCAATTTTTTTCTCGATCTCGTCGGAAACATTGTGGATCAGGCGCAAATGCTGCAGAAAATGCTGGGTTGCATGATAAAGCAAACGGAGCAGGACTCCGGGGATCGTATTACCGCGCAACGGCATCCTTCCGTGTTTAAAAAGAGAAGTTGCTTCCGACTGAACAACAATAATGCGGTCTTTAAAAAGAAATGCACCGAGCGAAGATACCCGAAACGCCATTCTGCGCTCCACTTGAATATCCCGCGGTCTTTTCATAATGATCGCCACATGGTTGTGTTCATATTCAATACGGCTTATTTCGTCCTCGTCCAGTGCAGAGTTAAGAGTGTGTTCATCTATGCCGCACTGTTCGATAAGATAGTAACGTTCTTCATCGGTAGGACTGCTGTAAACCTGAATCATCCCCGGTTGCCCATCCGGACAACGGGTCACCCGTCCATCAATCAAGTCATAACATTTAAACATCTTTTGCGTTCTCCATTATTCGGGATACCGGATTCAAGAGGATCACGCAAGTGCAATGTTGCGCAAACGGGGCTTTTAGGCGCAGATGAAAAGTCTGTCAGATGTGGCATCCGGAGACTGAATTCATCTCCCGCCCGGCGACATTGCACCGTCGAGGTCCAGGATCATCGATACTGCTCATAAAATTCAGCCTCATATTAACCAAAGTACAAAAGCGACCCTTTCAGCATTCTGAAAGATTACACAATCTTAAAATAGCATGAAAAAAATATTTTTTCAACCCTTGAATCTCTGAAATTTGCATTTTTATTGTCTTGAGGGTATAGTATATGTATGAAAAGTTAAAAATGGCCCCAGCAGGGCATTGGAGATAGTTATGTTGTGTGACAAATGCAAAAAAAATGAAGCTACGGTGCATATCCGCGAAATTCATAACGGGAAACAAACCGATATCCATCTGTGCAACGAATGTGCCGGTAACGACGGCCCCGGTGCAACCCTGCCCGGGATCGGTTTCAACTTGGCAGAAGTGCTTTTCAATGTGAATAAAATCGCAGAAAAACTTTCACCTGAACAAAAGAATGACTGTCCTCAGACCACTTGCCCACGCTGCGGTTGGAGTGGGGAAAAAATCCGCCAAAATGATGGTAAATTCGGTTGTCCGGAGTGTTACCACACGTTTGACAGTTTGGTAAAACAGGCGTTGGCTCAAGTTCAACGCGGCACATTGCATCTTGGCAAACGCCCCAAAGGAATAAAAGGGGATACCCCGGCAATAAAACGTAATCAATTGAGTTCTCTGAAAAAAGAACTTCAGAAATTGATCAGCCGTGAAGAATATGAGGCAGCCGCCATCTGCCGTGACCGCATCAATCTGCTCAAAGCAGAAATCGACAGTATGGAGAATGACAAATGATAAACGCTGCGGTTGATGAATTGTTGAAAAATCCGGTCAGTTTTCTGGATGACTCCGGACCCGATGATGATATTGCCATATCCAGCCGGATCCGTCTTGCCCGCAATTTAAAAGATCATCCTTTCCCGGTTGCCGCCAACAATGAAGAATTAAACAATATTTGCGAAACAATCACTTTTGCTGCGGGGAATACCGATGCATTAGGCGGAGAAAATATGTTGCTTTTCGCACCGGAAAACATGAGTGAACTGGATCGGGAAATCCTGCTGGAACGCAGATTGGCCAGCCGGGAATTTATCAACACTCCTGAAGCCAGACGCCTTTTTGTCTGTCCGGATGAGGGGTGTTCATTAATGGTCAACGAAGAAGATCAGTTGCGTATCCAGACAATCCGTCCGGGGTTCCAGTTGCGCAAGGTCTGGCAGGATATCAATTACATTGATGATGAATTAAGTAAAAATCTGGATTATGCCTTTGATGATCAACTTGGATATCTTACCTGTTGCCCCACCAATGTCGGTACCGGTATGCGGGCATCCGTAATGCTTCATCTGCCGGGACTGGTTCTTGCCGGGCAAATCGGGGCAACCATTCAGGGAATCGGTAAATTGCATTTGGCAGTTCGCGGCATTTTCGGCGAAGGAACTGCCAACAGCGGAAATCTCTTTCAGATATCCAATCAGAATACTCTCGGCGAAAGCGAGTCAAAAATCATAGAAGAACTTGATTCAGTGATCCGTCAGCTTATTTTGCAGGAAAAACACGCAAGACGCACTTTGCTTGAAAACGATCGTTTCAGCGTACTTGATCACGTCGGACGATCATATGGTTTATTGAGACACAGCTATAAGTTGACTTTTGAGGAGGCTTTACACTCTCTTTCCGGTTTGCGTATCGGAGTGGATATGGGCTTATTCAATACCATTGATATCCACAAAGTCAATGAATTATTTATTGACATTGGACCGGCCCATTTACGTAAAAATGCTGCCGGGAGTGAGAATAACGATGATTTGGATGTTTTCCGGGCGGCAGTTTGCCGGGAGAAACTACGGCAATTGTCATGATTTGAGTCCCGGAACAGTAAAATCATCACCCTGTGATACCTAAAAAAAGCATTTTTTTTATTGTTGCAGACTTGAAAATTCTGAAAAAGATGTTAAATTAGGCAACAGAATATCCCGGCTGTCCTCATAATGCCGGAGTTTTTTGCGTATTTTTCACCGTCACACTGTCAACTGTTCCATGCTTTGCAGACTCAAGCAGTGTGCTTTTCAGGAAATTAATCTATGATTCTCGGTATTACCGGGGGATTCGGTTGCGGAAAAAGTACCGTTCTGCATTTTTTTGAGTCCCGGAATTTTTTTATACTTGATGCAGATGCGGTATGCCGCAGTTTTTATGAAAATAGACATCCGCTTTTGATGCGATGTATTCGGGATAATTTCGGCCCAGAAATTATTTCAGCAGATAATTATGTTGATCGGAAAAAACTGGCAGCAGTATTATTTGGTGCGCCGGAAAAAATGAAGTTGATCACAGATGTGATCTATCCGCTTCTGACTCACAAAGTGATAGCAGAAATTGACTTGTGCCGTCAAAAAAAAATCCATGGTGCATTTGAAATACCGTTGCTTTACGAGGCGGGATTTGAAAAATATTTTGATGCAGTGCTGGCAGTTTGGTGTCCGGCAGAATTGCGAAAAAAACGTTTGCTTAACCGTAATTTCTCCCCGGATGAAGTTGACCGCCGTGACCGGATGCAGATAGATCCGGATGAAAAACTGGCAAGAGCCGATTACGCCGTGATCAATAACGGTTCAGAAACAGACCTGACCGGGCAGCTGGAAATGCTTATCGGGCAATTTGATTGTTGAATTCGATTTGTTTTAATGTATATGAAATTTATTACGGAAAGGATTTTTTGATGACTACCGGAAACGATGAATTATTTGCCCCGCAGACTGAAGTTGCTGCAACCGAAAAAACTCCGGAATCCCCTGCCCCGAAAAAACGTGGACGCCCCCGGAAAAACGCTGTTACGGCAAGTGAAGAAAAAAAACAGGTAAAAACAGAGCCGGTTATTCAGGAAAAGATTGATTCCAGGCATCAGGAAGAAGCGCAGATGAAAATCGATCCGACAGCAGTATATGCCCCCGGAGTGCCGGTTGCTCCGCCTGTCGTGGAAGATGAGTACGTTTCCGTGCCGGTCGAGCCGGTTGCGCCTGCGACTCCTGAACAACCGGCATTTCAGGATAACAAAGAAAACAACAAGCATCACGGCAACAACCGTCAGCAGAACAACAGTGAAAACGGCAACAACCGCCGTGACCGTTTCCGCAAAAACAAAAACAATCGCAATCACCGCAACAACAATGGCAATAACGGCAACAATGAACACCAGGAATTTATCGATGAAGAATTGCCGCCGGTCGATCCCGATGCACCGACATTGAATATCACCGATTTGCAGAATAAATCCATTGTTGAATTGGCAGCAATGGGCGCAGAATTAGGCATCGAGGGTATCGGCGCCTTGGAAAAATCCACCCTGATCTGTGAAATTCTCCGCGCCAATGCAGAAAAATGCGGTCAGCTTTACGGCAGCGGTTATCTGGAAGTTTTGCCGGATGGTTTCGGATTTCTGCGTTCCCCGACTTACAGTTATCTTCCTTCCAGTGAAGATATCTATTTGAGTCCATCTCAAATCAAACGTTTTGCGCTGAAAACCGGTGACTTTATAACCGGTCAGATCCGCACTCCACGCGAAAAGGAACGGTTTTTTGCCATGCTCAAAGTTGAGACGATCAACAATGACTCTCCGGAGCGGAAAAAACAAATCATCCCATTCAATTCACTTGAACCGTACTTCCCGACCCAGAGATTACTGCTTGAGCGTGAACCGCAGGATTACTCAACCAGAGTCGTCGATCTGGTCGCCCCGATAGGTAAAGGTCAGCGCGGCTTGATCGTTGCCCCGCCCCGAACCGGAAAAACCGTATTGTTACAAAAAGTTGCCAAAAGCATTCGCGCCAACAATCCGGAAGTAACGCTGATAATCCTGCTGATCGATGAACGCCCGGAAGAGGTGACCGACATGGAGCGCAGTATTGATGCGGAAGTCGTCAGTTCAACCTTTGATGAACCTCCGGAACGTCACGCCCAGGTTGCCGAAATGGTTATTGAAAAAGCCAAACGCATGGTCGAATATGGCAAAGATGTGGTTATCCTGCTTGACAGCATCACCCGCTTGGCACGGGCTTACAACACACTTCAACCTCACAGCGGTAAAATCCTGACCGGTGGTGTCGATGCGACGGCACTGCACAAACCCAAACGCTTTTTCGGAGCGGCCCGCAATATCGAAAATCATGGTAGTTTGACCATCATTGCCACGGCATTGATCGAAACCGGCAGCCGTATGGATGATGTTATTTTTGAGGAATTCAAAGGCACCGGCAATATGGAGTTGCATCTGGATCGCAATGTTTCAGACCGCCGTATTTATCCGGCGATCAATATTGAAAAATCCGGAACTCGCAAAGAGGAGTTGCTGCTCCATCCGGATGAATTAAACAAAGTCTGGCTTTTGCGCAAAGCGGTCAACGGAGTGCCATCAGCCGAAGCGATGGAAATGGTTCTCGGCCGTTTGAAAAAATGTAAAACAAATATTGAATTTCTCATAACCTTGCAACCTGACCGTTGAATGTAACAAAGGCTAGGAGCGCAGCAATCATGGCAATAAACCGGGAAACCAGAAGAACTGTTTTGTGGGTATTCATCATCATTATCCTCGCGGTGTTAAGTGCAATATTCCTTTATCCGCGTTACAAGGAAAAGCAGGCAAAAATCGCCGAATTGAACAGTCGTAAGGCTGTTCTTGCCCAAAAGGAAGCAGAACGGCGACAACTTAGCGGAGAGGTCGAAGCATTACAAAATGATCCGGAAACAGTAGGACGTGTCGCCAGAGAAAAATTCGGTATGGGAAAAGACGGTGAAAGAGTCGTAATTTATAAATAATGAATTTTTTTTCTTCAGGCTATTGCAAAATCAGAATATACTCCCTATATTATAAATATTACTGAAAAATGCGACCAGAAAAAAATATACAGGAGAATGAAAAGTGCGCAAATCTATTTTCTTTGCCATTACCGGAGCCGGTTTGCTTTTGACCGGCTGTAATGCCACCAATCACCGTTATCAAACTATCCCGGTGGATAATCCGGAACCGGCTGCCCAAACTCCTGCTCCGGCCCCTGCCCCCAGACGTCCTGCGCCGCAAACTCCGGTGGTTGCTCCGACTCCGATCGTTCCTCCGGCTCCTGCCCCGCAGACTCCGCCGCCCCCTGCCGCCCGGCCGCAGTATACTCCGATGACGGGTGCTGTTTCCAGTGGCGGTATTGATTCATCGTCATCTTCCTCTCGCGGTTCATCTTCGGGAGCGACTGCCTCCCAAAGCGGTACGCACACGGTCAAACGCGGCGAAAATCCGGCAACGATCGCCCGCAAATACGGGGTTTCTCTGTCTGCATTGATGGCCGCCAATAATCTCACCGAAGATTCGGCCAAGAAATTGCGCATCGGTCAGAAACTGATCATCCCGGCAAGGGGGTCGTCATCTTCATCCGGCAGATCGTCTGCTTCTTCTGCTCCGGCATCAGACAATGCTCCGGCAGTCGGCAGTGGTCAGCACCGGGTGCGCCGTGGTGAGACTCCTGACGTTATTGCCCGCAGATACCGGGTCAGTGTCAAAGATTTGATGGCGGCGAACAACCTCACCGAAGAGTCTGCCCGCCGTTTGCAGATCGGTCAGGTTTTAATTATCCCCGGCAGATCTTCCGGTTCATCCTCCAGCACTTCCGCGGCTCCGGCATCTACTCCGGCTGGAAGCGGATCATCAACAGCATCTGCTCCCGAAAGCAGACCGACTCCGGCATCAGCACCGACTTCGGCAGAGGATCCGATGCTGATGGAAACCGAGTTGCTCGACATTACCGAGAATACCACCTATGCGGCGGTTGCGGCTCGCTATGGGATCACGGAAGCCACTTTGCGTGCGCTTAATGGCGGCACGACGGAAAGTTCCATCCCGCGTGGAGCAGTGATCCTGGTGCCAAAAAAATAACTTGCTTATATGAAAATCGTCATTACAGCCGGACCGACCAGAGAAAAGATCGATCCGGTGCGTTATATTTCCAACAACTCAAGCGGGCGCATGGGGTACGCCCTCGCCACTGCAGCGTTGGATTTGGGCCATGATGTCACATTGATTTCCGGACCGGTTGCAATTCCTGTACCGGAAAAAGCGAATTTGATCAAGGTCGTTTCCGCCGCAGAAATGGCTCAAGCAGTGCGAGATCATGCTCCTGATGCAGATATTGTGATCATGTGTGCTGCCGTGGCCGATTACCGCCCTGCCCATCCGTGGGATAGCAAGTTAAAAAAAATGCCGGGCAAACTGGTGCTTGAATTGGAACGCACAGAAGATATTCTCGGCACACTTGGTAAAAATAAACGTCCCGGTCAAATGCTGATCGGCTTTGCCGCTGAAACCGATGATTTGGAAGCCAACGCATTGGGCAAGCTGGAAAGGAAAAATCTTGACTGGATCGCCGCCAATTTGGTTTCCGATGGTTTCGGCACCGACACCAACCGGATAACACTTTACCACCGTGACGGCAAAAAGATTCCCCTGCCATCGGGAGATAAATTGTCGGTGGCCCGAAGTATGCTGCACGAGGTGTTGCCGTGAGTAAAGCGAAACCTATTCAATATATAGACCGTGCCAGTGGCAAAACGTGTACCGAATCGGTAATGGGCAACAAAGCCTTGAATTTTGCCTACAATACATTACTGGGGCGCAGTTTATGGGGATTGCTTTTCAATACCGGTTTTCTCTCCCGCCTGATGGGATGGTTTTACGATTCAAAGTTGTCGCATAACAGCATCAAATCATTGCTTGCCATCCCCGGATTGAATGCCGGTGAAGCGGAAAAAGATTGGCATGAATACAGATCATTCAATGATTTTTTTACCCGTAAATTAAAAAATGGAGCCAGACCGGCGGCAGTCGGCAATGACGTGTTATGCTCCCCCGCAGACGGCAGACTGCTGATTTATCCGGATGTGGAGAAAGATGTCAAAATTCCGGTAAAAGGTGCGGTGCGTTCATTGGAATCGCTTTGTGCAATGGAATTACCGGCGCAAAAATATTCCGTAGCAGTGATCCGGCTGGCTCCGATAGATTATCACCGTTACCATTATCCGTGTGATTGCAACGATGATGGAAAAATGATAAAAGTCAAAGGCAAGTATCATTCGGTAAATCCGATCGCATTTGCCAAGGCTCCGGATTTATTTGTTGAAAACACTAAAGTTGTAACTCCGCTTTGTTCACCGGTTTTCGGTAAATTTTTCTTTTTGGAAGTTGGTGCATTCGGAGTCGGTTCGATCGTCAACACCGCAGTCGCCGGGAAGCATGAAAAATTGGATGAAAAAGGATTTTTCAAATTCGGCGGTTCAACTGTGATTCTGGTTATGGATGCAGAAAAAATCAAATTTGATCCGGACTTGATCCGCAATTCCGCAAATAAAGTAGAAATGCTGGTGCGTTGCGGGGAAAAAATCGGTATTGCCAAATGATTTTCAGCACAGAGGATAAAAACGATGAAGTGTCCTCGCTGTAATATTGAATTGCAGAAGTCAACTTATTGCAATATCATCGCTTTTTATTGCCCGCATTGCCACGGAACAGCAGTTACGGTCAGTGGCTTGCGAAGTTTGGGTGTCGAGCCGGAAAATGTTTACAATATTTGGGCCGGAGCCAATGCCGGGAAATTGGGATGTGAGATATTTTGTCCGGAATGCGGTAATCCGATGCGGCTAACCAAACTTGATGACAACTGCAATACATTTTATATAGACATCTGTATCTGTTGTCAACTAATATGGTTCGACTTCGGAGAATTGGATAAGATTCCGGTGGTCAACATGGATGGAGCGGATCATTTGCCGCCGCAAGCCAGAGAGATTATGACGATCAGCAATGGGTGGGAAGAGGAAACAACGCCGGGGAAAATGCCGACATTTTTGAATAAATTGGGAATAGATCAAATGTGGTGTTGCGCCGCTTTGAGACTGCTTTTACGTTTAATTTTCAAAATTTAACAAATCATGGCTAAAATACAATGCAAAATGTGCGGCGGTGAGATACAAGTGCCGGAGGGAGTCAGCTCCGGAAGTTGTCCCTATTGCGGCACCTTGACCACCTTCCCCAAAGTTTCCAGTGAAGAACTGGAAAATCTCTACAACCGGGCTGAACATTTCCGCCGGATCAATGAGTATGATAAAGCGGTTTCCGCTTATGAAAAGATCGTGGAAATCAATCCGGATGATGCCGAAGCGTATTGGGGGTTGGTCATTTCCAAATTCGGTATCGAATATGTGGAAGACCCGGTAAGCCACGAGCGAATCCCCACCTGTCACCGGGTGCATTATGAGTCGATTTTAGCCGATGCCGATTATCTTAACGCTTTGGAAAAAGCCGGAAGTTATGAAAAAGGCATCTATGAAGCCGAAGCCAAACGGATCGCCGAAATCCAGCGGGATATTTTGAGCATTTCCAATAATGAACAGCCCTTTGATGTCTTTATCTGCTATAAAGAGAGCGATAATTACGGCCGCCGCACCAAAGATTCAGTTACGGCACAGGAGATCTATTACCAACTGACCAATGCCGGATATAAGGTATTCTTTTCCCGCATCACTCTGGAAAGCAAACTCGGTCAACAGTATGAGCCGTATATTTTTGCGGCATTGAATTCAGCAAAAGTAATGCTGGTCATCGGTTCGCAGAAAGAATATTTTGATGCCGTCTGGGTACGCAATGAGTGGAGCCGTTTTCTTGCTTTGATGAAAAAAGACCGCTCCAAACTGCTTATCCCCTGTTATAAGGATATGGATGCTTACGATATTCCGGATGCACTTTCCGTATTTCAGGCACAGGATATGGGTAAGATCGGCTTTATTCAGGATTTGCTCCACGGTATAAAAAAGGTGGCGGATAAACAGGAAAGTGCTTCTCCGGCAACTTCAACGGCAACTCCGACCAACGGTGGCGATGCCAACAGCAAAGATCACCCGTTTTTACAACGGGCAGAACTTTTTCTGGAAACTGCAGAATTTGAATCCGCCAAAGAGTATTGTGAAAAATTGCTGGATATCAATCCGCAGAACGGCTGGGCATATTTTTACCGGTTGATGGCAGAAAACCAAGTAACGAATGAAAAGTTACTGGTCGATATTGCCGGAATCGATCAACAAAAGACATTTCAACTGGCTCAAAGATTTGCGGATAATGCTTTAACGGCAACTTTAACCGGAATCACAGACGAAATACGCCGCAGAGCAGAGGAAAAGCAAAGACGGCAAGCTGAAGAGCGCAGAAAAGCAGAGGAAGAAGCACGCAAAAAAGAAGAGGCCAAAAAACTGGATCAGCAATACCGCGAAGATGCCCGCAACCGTCTGGAAATATTGGCCAGACAAATCACGGTCGAGCAATTGCTGGATAACCGCCCGGATATCCTAGATGCACTTATCCGATGCAAAATTGCGGAAAAAAATCTGCTGGCCCATCCCGATAATCTTACCGGAGCAATGATCGCCCCGGTCAAAGAGGCAAGTTATGAAATAATCAATCAACTTCCGCCAGTCGAAAAACGGGAAAAAAAATGTACCGAAGTACGCAAATATGTAAAAGCGAAAGGTTGCGGTATAGCCTTGCTGTTCATAATCATATCGATCTGGTGGTACTATTGGGATATTGCAAAAGAATCCCTCCATTACCAGCAGGCTTATCAATTCGGACAACAACAAAGACAACAGCAGCGGCAGGCACAAGGTTATGGTGTTTGTATTTTGAGCAATGACGGCAAAACGGTTACCGGCACGGTAAATAAAAATATCACCCGGTGCATTATTCCGGCCGGAGTGACAGTTATTGGGAACAACGCATTCAGTGATTGCTCTGATTTGACCGGTGTCATTATCCCCGACAGCGTAACGTTTATTGGAGAAAGGGCGTTTTTGGGTTGCTCAAGCCTGACAAGTGTAACGATCCCACGGAATTGCGCAGTCGCGAATGATGCCTTTCCCAGCAGTTGCAGGGTGATACGGCGGTAAAACTGGCACAAAAAACGGTGCATGGATATTTTGTCCATGCACCGTTTGCTTTGCTTGCAACTTATATTATTTTTCGTAACGGACTTCGCCGCCAACCATGGTTTTGCAAACATTGAAGTCAGAATCCAACAAAACGATGTCAGCCAGGAAACCGGGCATCAGATAACCGCGATCCAGCCAGCCCATCGCCGTTGCCGCTGAAGCAGAAGTGGCTTTGACCAATTCACTCTGTTTGATACCGGTAACTTCACAGATATTCTTGAATGCCGTCGCCAACTGCAGCGTACTGCCGGCCAGTGCCCCACCCTCTTTGAGTCGCGCCGCACCGTCAGCCACCATTACCGGCAAACCACCCAGATCGTATTCGCCATCGGGCATTCCGGAAGCACGCATGGCATCAGAGATCAAAATCACCTTATCCGCTCCCTTGACACTGAATACCAACTGGATCATCGCCGGAGAAATATGCAGTTTGTCGCAAATCAACTCGGCAAAAACATCCTTATGCAATAAACCGGCCCCGACCAGACCGATATCCCGGTGATGCAACGGAGTCATCTGGTTGCAGAAGTGTGACAGGTTGCGCAATCCTGCCTCATGCGCAATTTTGAATACTTCATATTTTGCCTGACTGTGAGTGCATGACGGCACGATGCCCCGTTTGAGCATTTCACTGACAAAATCAATACCATTGGCTTCTTCAATAGCAAAGGTGATCTTTTTTACCGGAAACACCGCATTGAGCCGATCGACTTCTGCCGCATCCGGCACCCGGACAAAAGCCGGATTCTGCGCACCGGCAGCTTTGACATTGATAAATGGTCCTTCCAAATGCACGCCGGGGATCCGGCAACCGCTTTTCTGATCGTAAGCAGCAACGGCCCGCAAAGAATCTGCCAGATCGGCCTCACTTACCGTCAGAGTGGTCGGCAGTAATGTCGTTACACCCTCGGCAAGTTTTCCCTCGGCAATGGCTTTGGCCCCCTCTGCGGATCCGTCGCAGAAGTCGAAACTGTTACGGCCGTGACAATGCAAGTCAATAAACCCCGGCACCGCAGTCACCCCGTCTGCATTGATGACTTTACTTCCCGCCGGAGCAGAGATTTTGCCGGGAGCAACTTTGACGATCTTGTCGCCGTCAATCAAAATTGAGGCATTGACGATCTCCACATCGGGGGAAACCAGACGGCAGTTTTCGATTAATGTAAACATTTTTCTCTCCATTTTTGATTAAAAATCAATTTCCATCTATAATCAATATACTACCGTTTTGCAAATTCGCCAGTAAAAGTTACACATTGTTGATGGATTTTTCAGCAATTTGCAAGAAAAAGTTGCAATAATGCCCAAAAGGTATTATATTATTTGAAAAACATATAACCTGAACCATAAAAGTTAAGGATTTTGGAAAAATGGGACTTTCACTTGTTATTCTCGCAGCCGGTATGGGCAGCCGTTACGGCGGACTTAAACAACTTGACCAGATGGGCCCTTCCGGTGAAACCGTGATGGATTATTCCGTTTTTGACGCCATGCGTGCCGGTTTCGACCGTGTAGTATTTGTCATCCGCAAAGACTTTGAAGATGAATTCAAACGGGTCATCGCGCAACGCTATGCCGGTAAAATCAATATGGAATTCGCCTTTCAGGATCTCAACGACCTGCCCGGCAATTTCACTGCTCCCGCTGACCGAGTAAAACCATGGGGCACCGGACACGCCGTCTACGCCGCCAGACATCTGCTCAATGAGCCTTTTGCCGTTATCAATGCCGATGACTTCTACGGCCGCGACAGTTATGCACAGTTGGCCAATTATCTCAAAAATCCGCCGGCTGGAAATAAAGTGCGCGGTTGCATCGCCGCATTCCAATTAAGCAACACCTTGAGCGAAAATGGTTCCGTCTCCCGCGGCATTTGTTCCGATGACGGCAATGGCCACTTGAGCAAAGTGGTGGAAAATACCAAAATCTACCGCCGTGAAGATGGCCAAATAGTTTCCAAAATGGATGACGGAAGTGAAGTGCCGCTTACCGGCGATGAACCGGCTTCCATGAATTCATGGGGATTTATGCCGGAAATCGTCGGCGAACTGGAAAAACTTTTCTGCAGTTTCCTCGAAAAAAGCGGCAAAGAACTCAAGAGCGAATTTTATCTGCCCTTTGTGGTCGATTCTCTCATCAACTCCGGCAAAGCGGAAATTTCCATGCTCCACAGCCGTGACAGTTGGTTCGGAGTGACTTATAAGGAAGATCGCCCGATGGTGCAAAAGGCTTTGCAAAAATTAGTTGCTTCCGGTGCTTATCCCGAAAAACTTTTCTGACATCAACCAACGGGGGAACTGCTCATGGCTGCTCCATACTCTCAAAGTGCTATCCGCCGTCTGGCCGGGATGTTCGACATTTATGGCGACTTCCTGGTCGGCACCCCTTTCGGCAACGGCAATATCAATGACACATTTCAATTGACTTACGATCAAGGTGGAATCCGTCTGCACTATACTTTGCAGCGAATCAATTCCAATGTGTTTAAAAATCCGGTAGCCGTCATGGATAATGTAGCGCGGGTAACCGATCATATTCTCGGTAAAATCCGGGCGGCTCACGCCGAGACCCGTAAACGCACTTTGAGATTGCTCCACGCTCACGATGGCAAACCATACGCTTTCGATGACCGCGGCAATTGTTGGAGAGCCTATGTCTTTATCGAACACGCCAGGACCTATGAGGTGCTGGAATCCCCCGAACAGGCATTCCGGGTGGCACAGGGATTCGGAGAATTTCAAAAACAACTGGTCGACCTTAAAGGTCGGCTCAATGAAACTATTCCGGATTTTCACAACACCCCCAAGCGGGTAAATGCACTGGAAGCCGCCATAAAAGCCGATTCCTGCAACCGGGTTCATCTTGTTCAGAAAGAAATCGATTTTGTACTGTCAAGAAAAGAACAGTGCGGTAAGTTGATCGAACTGAACAAATCCGGTGATATTCCTGAAAGAATCACTCATAATGATACAAAAGCCAACAACATTCTGATCGATGACCTTTCCGGTGAAGCGATTTGCGTTATTGACCTTGATACCGTTATGCCCGGGCTTGCGCTGTATGACTTTGGTGATATGGTACGCAGCGGCACCAATCCGGCTGAAGAGGATGAACTTGACCTGAATCGGGTCGGTATGCAGTTCGATATGTATGAGGGGCTTTATGACGGATTCATAAGTACTGCCGGCAGTTTCCTTACGGAAGCAGAAAAAGAGATGTTGCCGTTTTCTGCCAAACTCATCACTTTGGAAATCGGAATGCGTTTCCTGACCGACTACCTGATGGGGGATGTTTATTTCAAGACCCGTCGCCCGAACCAAAATCTGGATCGCTGCCGGACTCAATTCAAACTGGTCGAATCAATCGAAGCGCAAATGAATAAAATGCAGGCGTTGCTTTGATGGATAAATCGACCACCTTTACTGAATTTTTCAAAGCACACAGATCAGATTTCGATGCTGTGCTTTTTGATATTGACGGCACGTTGGCTCTCGACAATGTCTCTATCCCCGGCGCTGCAGAATTGATTTCTTACCTTGATGATATAAATTTCCCGTACCTTTATTTAACCAATGATTCATGTCATTCAGCGGAACAAAAGTCGGAATATCTGAAGAAAAAAGGGGTTCCGGCTCACCGGGAACGTGTCCTTTCTGCCGGTCATGCATTAAAATTGTGGTCTGCAAAACACTACCACGGCGGAAAATACTTTCTACTCGGCAGCATGGGGAATCCATCTTACGTTGACCTTGCCGGTATTTCTTATACCGATGATCCGGAACAGGTTTTTGAGTGTAGCGGTGTGATTTGCGGCGAAGGCGTATACAACTGGCAACGCTCAATCGAAGGGGCTTTCAATCTGCTTTTGAGACATCCGGAATACCCGATTATCGTTTCAAATCCGGATAGTTACTGGGCATCCATGCGAACCAAAGGATGGGGGATTGGTTCCGGAGCAATTACCAGATTCATCTGTCAGGTGTTATACGATGCCGGGAAAAATGTCACACCGGTTTATCTTGGTAAACCATCGCATTGGATATATCAATGCGCTTTCCCGTTTTTAAAATCATCTTTTCCGGATTTGGATTTTTCCGATCCCAAACGGATAATAATGGTCGGAGACTGTTTAACTTCGGATATCATCGGAGCCAATACCAATGGATTATCCAGTGCATTGGTTTTGACTGGAGTAACAAGTAAGGAGTTGCTCGCCAATGCCCCGGAAAACCAACGACCTGATATGGTGTTTGCCTCTGTTTGAAAGTGACTATAATATGATTAAAAACAAAAAAAAGGTAATCGTTCTCGGCGCAAATCCGGCATGGCAAAAAACGTTGTTCTTCCATAATTTGAATGCCGGAAAAGTTAATCGGGCATACCATGAGGAAAATTATCCATCCGGCAAAGGTGTGAATTTTTGCCGGGCTTTGCGTTACTCTAAACTCGCAGAAACACTTCTGCTGCAATTCGCCGGAGGTAACAACGGCAAATTGCTTTGCGACGGTTTGGATGCAGCCGGTTTTCAGCATCAAACAGTATTCACCGGCAGCGAAACACGCAACTGTGTCACCTGTCTTGATGACAGCGGCAACATGACCGAATTGATCGGAGTTTCCCATAAAATCCTGCCGGATGAGGCAAATGCCATGCTTGACAAGTTGCGTGCTGTTCTGCCCTGCTCCGGAATATTAGCCATCACCGGATCTCTTCCGGATGGCAGCGATCCGCAACTTTACGGTAAAGCGGCGAAATTGGCAATGGAACACAGGGTGCCGATTTTAGTTGATGCCCTGATCGGGTTGCCCGAAGTTTTATCACAAAATGGCACTGTTATTCTAAAAGTCAACCGGGAGGAATTTTTCAAGATAACCGGTGAATCAGAGATTTTTCAGGCTCATCGCAAGGCTGAAAAATCTTATCCGGGAAAAGTCTTTGCGGTCACTAACGGTGGAGAAAATGCCACTCTCTCTTACGACAATGTCTTGTTTGAGTATATTTTACCTCCGGTCAAAGTTGTTAATCCACTTGGCTCCGGAGATACGGCCTCGGCGGTAATGTCAGCATTGTGTGCAGAGCGAAAACCGTTTCAAGAGGCTTTCCGGCAGGCTTTGGCGGCGGCTTCAGCCAACTGCACAACCGCAAAAGCCGGCGAATATGATCCGGATTGTGCAAACGATTTGGCTCAACAAATGCAAATTACCCAACACAATCTTTGAAAATGAAAAATATTTCAGTACAGGTTTCACAACACGATAAATTTCAACTGGAATTGAAATTTATCTGTCCGATCAAAAGTGGAAAAAAAATCGGTGATTACCATATCGAATTGTATTTTTTTATCCCCCGTAATTTGGAAATCAGCGACAGCAATTTCGGAACCAATCAATTTTACAGCGACTTTTATGAACACATCAGATTCCAAACACCGCACGTGGATTTGGCGACACTGATTTCAGGAGACAGCACTCCACTGACCAGATTGCGCAATGCCGACAGTAACAGCAAATCAGAATACGGCAAATTGTTGAAAATGTTTTGTTCCATATCCCGCAGTGCGATGCGCGACGGAGAGAAAAATGTGGAAAATTCTCACCCGGCACAGCGGAAAGAGATGGCAGAAAACTATTTACGCAATACTGAAAAATTGTTGATGATGTACCGTCAATGCCGTCCGGATTCCGGCACAGCGGAAAATCTGGAACTTTTTGACCTGGTCGATGAGTATTTAAGTATTGCAGCCAATTCCTACCGTTACAAAATCTGGGAATTTTTCAATATTTACGGCGATGAAGAAATGACCGCGCTGGTTGCCGGAATCACCGGCAAAGAGTTGGAATATCGCAAAAAACGCCAATTCCCATCCGTGCCGTATGAAAATGCCGACAATTCAGAATTGCTCTATCGGGAAAGTACCTTAAAAAAGGCTATGGCAGGCATATTGTTTCTCAATGTGGAAACCCGCAAAGCCGGAGTATTTCTGGAAAATATGCTTCTGGCGTTTTCGGCAGCGATCGCCATGGCGTTTGCAACTGCGGTATCTTTTATCTGGAAAGGATTGTTTTTAGAGGAGTTTTCCCTGTCATTTTTTGTGGTCTGGGTGATTGCATATATGTTCAAGGACCGGATAAAATCTTCATTGCAAATATATTGTATGCAGCACCGCAATCGTTATTCATACGATTTTCAGCAAAAAATCCGGGATGGATTCGGTAAAGAAATCGGTGTATGCATGGAAGGTTTCAGTTATTGCAACGCCAGTGAATTATCGGAAAAGATAACTTCCACCAGAAACCGGCACACTTTGAGCAAACTGGAAAATGGCTCTCTGGAGGAAAATGTCATGTCGTTCCGTAAACGCATTGAAATTTACGGCAATCCATGCCGTGATATCTTTCAGGAGTTTGATGTTGACGGTATCGTAGATATCATGCGGTTGAATGTGCGCCATTGGACTTACAAGATGGATAATCCATCCCGTATTGTTTATAAATCAGATGGGCAAAAGGTGCGAAAACTTAAAGCCAAACGGGATTATCACGTCAATATGGTCATCCGTTATGGCGAGCGTGACGGAGAAGACCATTTTGAGCGTTACCGTTTGGTATTGTGCCGCAACGGCATCCGGCATCTGGATCGTTTTGATGAAAATGGTGGGTTCGTCGGAGAGTAAGTTCAAGTATTTTTTTGCAAAAAAACGCAAATCTCACACCATTACGCTTGAAAAACAGCGTATGTTGTGATATCTTATAAAGATTGCAACGGTATTCCGGGCCCCATTTATTTTGAGGCTTGACACCCGGAATGCCACAAAACAACAAAAAGAAAGGGATTGGTTATGCCAACCGCAAGTCGAGCAAAACACAAATTCTGCCGCCGGATCGGCCAGTGTCTCTGGGGTGATCCGAAATGTCCGAGCGTTAAACGCCCCTATGCCGCTGGTCCCCACGGTAAAGGCCGTCGCTCCAAGCTCTCCACCTATGGCGAATTGCTGATGGAGAAACAGAAACTTCGCAATTACTATGCTATCAGCGAAAAACAGCTTCGCATTGCTTTTGCCAAAGCGAAAAGTGGCGAAGGTCAGACCCACGAAAAACTTTTCCGCAGTCTGGAACAGCGTTTGGATGCCATGGTCTACCGTGCCGGTTTTGCGCCGACCATCTTTGCCGCCAAACAGTTGGTCAACCATGGCCATGTGTTGGTCGATGGTAAACGTGTTGACCGCTCCAGCTGCCTGGTAAAAGAAGGTCAGGTCATCAGTATCAATGCTGAAAAATCTCCGAAACTCGCTGAAGTTGCCAAAAAGAACAACACCACTGCTCCGGCTTACATGGAAGTCGATCTCGACAACCTCAAAGCCACCTTGGTGCGCGCCCCGCAGGTTGAAGAAATCCCGGTGGCTGTCAAGATCATGAGCGTCATTGAGTATTACGCCCGCTGATCAAAACGCAATCGTGCGACAAAAAATCCGGAATCTTTTTCAAGGTTCCGGATTTTTTTATGTTGTGGTTGTTGTTAAATTATTTTGAGAAGGAAACAGCTTTGAAAAAAGTTATTGAATTATCTCAAATAAAACAAGGGAAGTGTCTCCCCTTGTTTTAAGTTTTTGCAACACCCCATTGTTTTTTATCAATCAGCAATATTCTCTATTACAGAAGAGAAGCCATTACTTAATTGATTGGCAAAATATTTATATTTTTTTGCAGCCGGACACAAATAAACAACACCGGTTCCTGAAAATGTATTAACCAATCCTTCTCCGGATATGACAGAAGCCAACAACCCTTTTGTGGCTTTTTCAACTTTGAAATCCAATTCTGCCGACCATATTACAGCGAAATCGCCGTCAACCACCAATTTATCATTAACTAATTCAACTTTCTCCAATGGTCCATCTGATTCAAGAATAATTTTACCCTGTCCGCACGCAGTAGTTTGATACACCCCGTGTCCGGAAAGCAAACCACTGCCCAAAGAATTCTTTTTTTCACCTAAAACAACGCTTAATTCAGACGCATAATATCTGCCATAACTGATCACCCACTCTTTTCCGGCGAGATCAAAAATGGTATATTCTCCGTAAGTAGGTTCCAAAACAAGTTCCCCTGAACCGGAATATACCGGACGAGCCATGGTTTCGCCGGTGGCTAAAGCTGTTGCCAAACCTGGACCATCAGATGCATCCATAGAAATGTTACCTTTGTAATAATACATTGCTCCGGCTTCTGTTTGCAGAGAGGTATCATCCATTTTTATATGAACAAATTTCATATCTTCTTTGCTGATGACATCAATCGTCATTGCATTGCGAGCCGCATCGGCAAGTGCTTTATCGATGATTTGCTGTCTTTGCATGGCTTGTTGTTCTTTTTTTTCCGCTTTTGCCGCTTGCGCATTTTGAACAACTTGCTGTGCCGCCGCTGCCGCCTGGGCAGCTTTTTCCTTGAGATTGTCAAAAAAAGCCATTTTTTTCTCCTTGTTGTAGAGAGTTGAAGTATAGCCGCAACAAATTCAACATCCACAAAAGAGACAAAAAAACCGAACGTCCCCAATGTCCATATGTTCCGGGCTCCGCCAAGAGCCTGCCTTCTGAGTACACAAGAACGTCCGGAAAGATGTGCAAGCACAATCCTACCGGATACATTTCGGCATTTCAGAAGGCAAATTATGTTTTTATTTTTGGCGGATTTGGAACATATTTGCTGAAATATAACGGCTGTCAATCATCCGCAGTCTACATAAACTGCACTATAAATATAGCATAAAAAACACATTTTGCAAGTGAAAAAAAATTCTTTATAAAAAACAATGTTCAGTTCTATATTGAACTGCATAAAAAAAACGTCCTCCGCAAAAGAGAACGTTTTTTATTTTTCACACTATTATTGCCGTAATTCGGCAATGACCAATCCATTTTCCGGACAAGTCAATGTAATTTTCCCATCAACAACGGAAACCGTACCGGTATCCGGCAAACGATTGCCGGAAGCATCATACACAAAAAGTTCAGCGGTTCCGGAATCCACCCCGCACCAGGTAAAAGTACCGGAGTGATCCACAATAATTCTTTCTCTGGCACAAATTACCCCCTGCCCTAATTCAGTAATGGTCAGCGGATAAAATTTACAGACAAAATTATCCGCACCGGATAAATGCAAGGCGGTTGGAGTAAACGGAGAATAAACACAACCGTATTTCAATGCCACCCTGACTGCAGCCATGATACCAGCCCGGCTGTTGACATCACCGTAATTTCCCAATACCAAAGGAACATGGCTCAAGTGACCACTTGGCATATTGGCGTTACTGCTTGCTCCTTCCGTAAAACGCATTATCGGAGCCTGATTCATGTCTGCGGTAACCGCGGCCCCGTTGCCCAGCAATCCCCTGCCTGTAGCACTCAATCGATGGATCAAAGCATTTTGGAATGGCAATGTCAAGACAGAATAATCTGCTTTCAGAGCGACAACTTTACCATTTTCATCGATATCCGCAGAAAAACCATCCCATTGAGTATATTCATATCTGGAATAATCCCGTTTGGTCGCACAGGAGCCGAATTCATCATAATACACGCCATCAACTCCGGCAGAGAATACCGCATCAAGCAATTCAAAATTTCTATACCATGAATAATTCCCCGGCTGCGGCATACAATATGCGATTGCCCAGCCGCGTTTTTCCGCCCCTTTGAGAATTGCCGCATCATAACCGGCGTGATGATAAGGTTGCAAATCCCTGCCCCGTACAACAGAATCAAAAAGTCTGTAATTGGGAAATTCCGGCAGATATACGCAAAACATGGAAGCATGATGCAGAGAATATACTTTTATTCCGGGAACAGCCCCCTTGATTTCGCGCAATTTAGCTAATACTCCAGGCAAAGCAGCCGCATGACATTCAGCAAGTAGTTGTTCAGTATTTCCGGATGGATTTGCACAACGGGCAATCGCTTCCATTTTACCAAGTCCATGTATCCACGGATCAACAGCCAGAGTGACCGGCCCCAATCCGCCAAAAATATTCCGCACTCTTTCCGCCCAAGTTTTTCCAGCCGATGCCGGAATCAACGGGGCCCAGAATATCGGGCGATCCATCCCGAAACGCCCGATGCCCCAACGACGGCGTACCCCATTGATAAACTCCCAGTAACCATTATCGGTTACCGGAGTCACTGTATAAAACAGTTTGCGGGATGATCCGGGAGCCAATGCGAAACACCCCGTATACAATTCAGCCATGCCATAAGCGGAATTCCCCCCGCAAATCAGACGGGATATATCATCTTCAAGCATAATGCCGAAGCCCCGGCTGCTATTTTGCAGCGACTCCATAAAAATCGTGGAATTGCCATCCAGAGTCAACAACTCAAAAACATCAGGGGTACCGCGTAACCAAACTCTGGCTTTAGCGTTATTCAAACCGATCCGGTGCCTGAAGGGCACTGCGGCAATTTCAGATGAGGTGTTGCTCCAAATTTCCTCCCAATATAACATTCCGTCACGCAAGGTCAAATTCCGTTTCAGTTTGATTGCACCCCAACTTTTTTCAATACTGAATCCATTGTCAATAGTGGTGACCACGGCTGAAGTATTTCCGGAATCATTGGCTGTCATCGTCGATACCGTTGCCGGATCCATTCCGAAGGCACTTTCCACCACCAGAACTTCACCATTACCGCCATCGAAAGCAAATCCACCATTCTTGAATACAGACAACTGCATATTGCCATCTTGTCGCACAAGCGAACTTTGTGCGCATTGCAAAAGAGGAGTTTCCTTTTCTTCAAGCAAAGCCCTTTCGATATATCCGACTGAAGCATCTGTTATGAAAAGCGTTATCGGAGTTCCAAAATAAAGACGGATGTTGGTAAATGTGATTGTATTAACATCCAGTTCTCTTATTACATCAGAAAGGTCCAAAATAAATTGCGCGCCCTTACCATCGGTGGTTTGCCGATCTGCCCGGTCAGCCGTTGGTGCAAATTGTAAATTGAACTCGGTGGAAGTTAAAAATACAGGCATAAATCTCCCCTTGAAACGGGGATCATTCAGTTCAAAACGATCTTCTCGAAAAAGCAAACGTTTTCTGCCTGCGACAGTTCGGCGGCCAAGATCATTACCATTGACGGATATTCTTGCTGCATAATTGCAACCGCCTTCGCCTGCTGAATAAGAGTACATACGGCACTTCAAAACCGGAATATATCCCGGTTTGGCCGGTAATCCCGGCAATCTGATCGTAGCAGATTCGCCCCGTTTTTCCACCCGGACATCTTCTATTTTTATTTCATCAGTCAACGGGATATCGTTGAAGTCCAACGCAAAAAGCGGCTGGAAATATAATGCGTATAAAAATATAATTGTCAAAAAATGCTTCATCAATTATTCACCTTTTATTATCAGCAAACGGAAATCACGGCGAGGCAGAGTTAATTTCACTTTGCCATCAGCAACACCCAAGGCAACTCCGCTTTCAGCATCAGTCACCGAATAAGCCGGGTAACCGAGAGCAGAAAGGTCTATCTCATATTCGCCGCCATTTTCATTATTTCCGAAGTCACACACTGCGATCATGGTTTCATGCCGATCCTGACGGATATAAGAACTGATCCGGATATTTTCCGCCGCACAACGTACCGGATTATCGACATTCCATGACGGATAAACAGTCACCTGCGGCGAACCATATCCGAATTGATAAACACGTTGCCACGTTTCTGTAAAAATCGAATCATAATTGGTCTGCCACAAGCACATCGGCAAATCGATCGCCAACATACGGCAGAGGAATGTCCGGCCGATCCAGCGTTGATTGTTTCCGGTAACCAAGTTCAAAATTTGCGGGATACATCCGGCCTGGGTGCCGATGGTCTCGGCCAGCAAATAACCTTCACTGAAACGATCATGGAATTCCGTAGGACCATATTCGGATTCACAATCCAACTGAACCGTTCCGAAGCTCAAAAAAGGAATTATTGCGCCATTGGTCATGTGCAGATCCAGCAACGGTCTGCCATCCATAAACACTTTATTTTCCAAATAAAGCATCGTAGCGGTACGTTTGATCAACTGACGGAAACTGAAAATATCAAAGTACGGCTGGATTCTGCCATTGGGCAATTCATACGCCGGACCGCGGGTCGGGTCATAAGTGGCTCTCAAACGGACATTGTCATAATAGAGTCCATCCATGCCGCTGCGAACCATCAAACGCATATAAAACAACAGCATATCCTGATGACTGGCAGTGGATTCCATATTGTATTCATCGTAATCGATTTGAGTACGGTATTCGGAATAAAACCATTCATTCTGAAACACCTGATACTCGATCCAGCGGCTGTCTGCCGCCCGCGGATTGATATACGGGTAGAAGTAATCACTGTAACGCCCCATTATCCGGCTGCGATTCATATCTCTTTGCAAACGCTGGTACCTTGCCGGAGGAATAGAACCCCGGTGACGGACTAAATACTCATCAATCATTTGCGGGGTGACCGCTTTTCTACTGCCGGGAGCAAGCCGTTCAATGAAAGAGTAATCCCGATCTACCGGCCACGGGTCGCACGCTCCGGCATTCCCCCAACAGGTACTGCCGCCGACCATGGAAAATGCGATAGCATGAGGTGCCGGTTTGCCGCGATCATACAATGCCTGCCAATTTTGAGGTAACGGTTTTACCGGTGTCGGTTGAAAACCTAAAACAATCTCAAACGGCTTATCCCATTTTACCGGCATATTCACCAGATTTATCCGCAAAACGACCACATTTTCCCGGCGTATGATTTCCAGAGCTGGTTTTGCATGATCGAGGCTCCAGTTGCGATCATTCGGAG
The DNA here is from genome assembly GCA_015061625.1 of Lentisphaerota bacterium. Lineage (GTDB taxonomy): Bacteria > Verrucomicrobiota > Lentisphaeria > Victivallales > Victivallaceae > UBA1784. Next base: position 45,363 of record SUWG01000004.1, read on the forward strand.
CGAACCAGCACACTCCGCGATAAATTTCCCCGATCCAGACATACGGCCAGAAGTTGCCGGAAACGTGAGGGTGTTTTTTGCCCATCATGCTGTTCCACAACACCCCCTGATCAGTTGGCAGAAAATCGGTCGGATGATATCGGGGAACATCGTTTACACAATGGTAAAGTTTTGCATATTCGCCCTTTATGGGTATTTCAATATACATACTTCTGGCATCAAATATCCCTTGCGGAATAAATTGCAAGGTGGTTTTACACATTCCGTCATAATCATACTCATTAACAACGGTCAACTTCAGACCATTCCCGGCAAGTACCGTTTCTGACACCACCCGGTCGGGAGAAGTTTCTGTAAAGCGGAATTGCTGTTGAGTAAAGAAGTTATCGCTGCCATTCAAGGTCAACGTTATCGGTGCGGCAAGAATATTTTCCCCTTTGGCGTAAATAGCGCTCCAGAAACCGTTGGCACTGCGGTAACCGGTTTGCAATGCATGGATTTCCAGCGTTTCACTATCAACTCTCAACGGAATAAATGGCGGTACGATCACCCGTTCGATACCGATCCCAAGATTTTCCCACTCAAAGCGACGATCGATAAAAGTTTTTGTAACCCTCTCTTTGCGACCGTCTTTCCAATAGATATCTGCTTTTATCCGGTAATCACCTTCCGGCAAACGGCCTTGATTCCATTGCGCAGAAAAACCGAAACGGGTACGGGTTCCGGATAATAAATTGCAAACAACCTCCCCCCGACTGTTTTCCACCGAAAAATCCACCCGGTCTATTTGAGAGGAAGCCCGGAGATCCGGCGATCCGTAGCGGGCTTTAACAATTCCCAGATAAGGGTAATAACCGATTTCCAAAGTGGCATTGTTCTGCTGTTGACTTCTGGAAATCCAGCGTTGTGCCGGAACCGGCCGCCAATAAAACTTGCGGGCAAATAATTCTTTGCCAGCTGTCAGATCAGTAAAAATTGCATCGAATTCATATTCAAAAGGGGCCAACTCTGTGTACTGCAATACAAACTCTTCACTCTGTCCGGGTTGAATAATTTTTTCTTCTGCCATTATCCGGGGAGCGGCGGTAGATTTTACAGTCACCATACTGCGGACTTTCCGCGGTGAGGATGTTGGATTGAACACCCGGAAACGGATGCTGTATTTACCTTTGTCATATTCATCCCCCAAGCCGCAAAATGAAACCACCGGCACATCATTATCCGGGGTGATGATCCCCATGTTGGCCACATCGCAAAATATAAGAGTTTTGCTCCAGGAACAACCATCTGCCGGATTGCGAAACGAACGCACCATTTGTACTTTCCATGGTTTTCCCGGAGTAATGGTCGCATTTTCCAACTCACTCAAAGGAATTTTCACTTCGATTTCCCAATAGCCGTTGCGGTAAGACGATGCACTTTGTATTCTCGGAGAAAACGTTTTGCTTTTATGAATGACTGCACCGGACATCACCTCATATTTGCCGGTGAATTTGGCATTGCGCCCATTGAGCAAAATCTGATAAGTATATTTGCCCTCCGGTGGATAAAGATGTATTTCTACAGCATCATCGGTTGCAACCATGGTGCCGTCACGGCGAACGCGTGACATCAGACGCTGGCCTTCCGGCGGCAATTCACTGCGACAGGCAAAATAAAAGTTTTCCCGGTCGTATCCGATGAAAAAAGTTGCCCGGCGATGAGCAAGGAATGGAGTATTGTATGAGAGGCATCCGAATTGTTCTCCGGCGAGTTGCCACTCGGCACTTTCGATTTTACCATCTATTGTCGGAGCATTCATCTGCGGCAAACGCAAACGGGGAATAGTTTCATTGGCAACGGCAAAGCCCGCCGCTGCATTTACCAGCAGCAACAAAAACAATTTTTTCATTTACAGAGAACCCTGGATAAATTATTGTGCAGCAGTAGGTTGTGCTTGAGATTGATTTTTACCGGCTTCCCAGATTTGATTCAACTCTTCATCGGAAAGTTTTTTGCCATAGATCCGGAAATCATCAACGAGAAAGTTCCATCCGGCATTGACCCCAATCGCAAAACGGGAGCAGTGAGCAAATTCCTCATTGCTCAACGGCACTTGCAACTTGAATGCCTTATAAGGTGCGCCATCATAACTCAAGAAAAGTTGTTCACCTGCCCACGCAACAGAGACCATGTGCCAGTTGCGGCAAATTCTGGACAATGCCGGAGGAGTGATCGTATAACGGACATTGCGCCGTTTCTGACTGTGAAATATGGTGAATTCCAAAGGACGGCGGCAAGGACAGACATCGGCAGGAGTACTGGCAATCGCCAATGCGATATGCCCGTTATTGTTACCAAGTCCCCAAAGACTGACTCTGGAACCACTGTTTCCATGCCAATTATCAGCTTTGAACCACAAAACGATAGTGCCGGGATTGTCAAAATCCAGATTATCCTTGCAATCATAAAGAGCGCAACCGGCATCCTTGCCGATCCTCAACCCCTGCCCGGCAAGTCCAGGTTCATAAATGATCCGGCCCCTGAATTCAGAATGAGTCGCTCTGCCATTGGCAAGATCAGCTTCTGTGGTATTATCAAAACTGACACTCAAGGTCAAATCATCTGCGGCTACCGGAGCAGCTGCCGGAGTTTCAGCAGTCAACACTGCACAACTTAAAACCATCGGAATGATAAAAAACTTTTTCATAACCTAAACACCCTTATTTTATACCTGCATTAAAGAAATTTGTGTATTCAGTGGTCGCCGGAGGCGTAACCAAAACTTTCAACTCATTCCGGCTGCGGGTCTCAACATGACCGTCAAGTTTCAAAAAATTAGCATTGTCATTATGGCGCGGATCAATCGCAGCACCGGCAGTATCAGGAGCGATCTTGGGTCCGAAATAGCAACTGCTGCTCTGACCATTGTTAGTAGGATACAGCGAACTATCAGTTCCTACGCATTCTCCGATATACGCAACGGTGGCAACTCTGGAAACCTGACTGAGTTTTCTGCTTGCTTCAAATGCGTAAGTCTGGGTGGAAGCACCATACATCCCATTTACACCATAAGAAATAAAACTGAAAAAATTACTGACATTAGTCTGGGTTTGCGGATCATAATTGGAAACTTTTCCATAATGAGTTCCGTAAGACAATGAACTCGGACATGAAAATATATATGGAGAATTACTGAATTTTGCCAAAACCGGACTCCAGCGGTAACTGCTGGAAGTAAAAGCCCCATCCTGACAGAAACCGGGAACATAATCTTCGTAACTGGATGAATACATTGCTACATTATTGCCCAACTGTTTGAGATTGTTGATACAGCTGGCAGCACGGCCACGCTCTCTGGCAGAGTTGAGTGCCGGCAAAAGAATTGCCGCAAGGATGGCGATAATAGCAATGACAACGAGCAGTTCAATTAAAGTAAAACGCATCCGTTTTACTTCACCATGGTGAAGGCTTTGAGTAATCATTTTTCCGTTCTCCTTTTTTGTTATGGGTAATGATTATCTTATAACACCGATTTCTTTCAACCAAACGATCAATTCTCCACTCCATGGATGGGGATTATTGGGATCCCCTAAACCGATTCCATGCCGTCCCTGATGATAAATATGCAAAGAAAACGGCACGAAATTATCCTCTAATGCATTGGCAAAATCCAACGCATTGCGCACCGGCACCGTGGCATCTTCTATAGTATGCCACAGAAAACATGGCGGTGTGTCATCGGTAACCAACGCATAGGCGGCAACATCTTCGATCGTTGCTGCATTATCGCCGATCAAATTCTGCCGGGAACCGGCGCAGGCACCATAACGGGTATCCATTGAGGTTTGAGCATAACAGAGGATCGCAAAATCCGGACGGCTGCTGTAACGCTCAACCACATCGGCAGCATCCCTTTTGCCAGAATCATTTTTTACCGCAGTCATGGCTGCTAAATGTCCTCCGGCAGAAGACCCCATGATGCCGACCAATTCGGGGTTGATATTCCATTTTGCTGCATTAGCCCGAACCATGCGTATTGCCCGGTGAGCATCCAAATTCGGAGCCGGATAACGGTAAGAGCCGTTGCGTGACGAACCGGTACGGTAACGTAAAACAAAACCGGCAATACCGTATTTGTTGAGAAATTTTGCGTAATTAACTCCTTCATGGGCATAAGCCAAACCGGAATACGCCCCACCGGGGCAGATAATCACTGCCGGTGTCGGTCTGCCGGAAGGATTTTCCGGCAAAAACACTTCAATCGTCGGGATGTCACACTGTCGCTGACCTTTAGCTAAAGGTGCATCGCCCTCCCAGAGCCGCACAATGTCTCCGGCACCAGAAATGCACGTGCAAAACAGCGCGACAAGCAACCATAACTTTTTCATTTCTTTCCGCTCTCCTCTTTGAACTTTTTTACTTCTTCCAAAAGAGACATTCCCAAACAGGTATCCGGTTCCAGATAACTGCCCTCGCTCCACTCATTCCAGGCATTTATAAAAATCGCCGGAGGATCATACGCAGCAAGTTTTCGGAAAAGATCGGCAAATGCAACCGGATCACTTTCCATGACCGGCAGCCATGGATAACCGATAACCTCATAAACATCACTCTGGGTCGTCCGGGGGCTGGAATCCCATCCGGCTGTCACCACCGGAAAATACTGCGCCGGCAAAGTGGTAAAAGCTTTGTGCGCCAATTCAAGGTAGGCAGCATTGGATTCCTTGAATGTCACTTGTAAATTATTTTCCCAAATCGGATGACTGAACATACAATTATAACTGGTATAACTGTCAAAGCCCACTTTCTTCACCCAATCAGCATAAGGACAGGGCGAAGATGGTTGATTGTCCAGATTATCATACCAGACGGCATTGATATGAATTCCGGGCAATCCGGCTTTTTTGACTTTTTCACGCAACTCATTCAAAACCTCTGAAGCAGCATCAACACCGCCCATTTGTTTAATAAAACGGTTGGTGGCATAAATCGAAAAGTAAGGTACTCCGTTGATCTGCCAATAATTCGGCCGGATGAAATATTTTTCGATCAACATATCCCAGATGCCGGAAATCGTCTCTCTGGTATCCGCCCATTTGTAAAGCATTTTCGGATGAAAGATATCCCGGTTTACCGGCATACGGTCATACCAGTCGTGATTGGCCCACATCAAAGCAAACTTGAAATCTTTGCTGTTGGGCGCATTCAGAAAACCTTCATCCAAAGCCCGCTGCAAATAAGGCCCATCATACCAATACCAGTCAAAAACGAAAGCATCAATGCCATAGCTTCTGGCAATATCAATTTTTTTCGCCATCACAGACGGATCAGCTTCATCTTCATACCCCCAAAGCGGAACCCGCGGCTGGCGATGTCCATCAAAGCGCGGATGGGCAACTTTCATCAATTCCCATTCAGTCCATCCCTTGCCATGAAACGCTTCATTACGGGCATCGGCATGATAATCCGGGAAATAATATGCGGCGATATCCATTTCACCTCAAACTCCTTTCTTAATTGTACAGGAATAATTATACTTCAAAAACGCCTCCAAAACCTTAACCAAATTGCAAAATTATAGCACAATATTGCAAAAATATGTTTTTTTACAAAAAATAGCATTATAAAAGTTGTAATTCATCATTTGCAATGCTAATGTATCTGCATGGAAACAATGATAAAAACATTTCAACTTGAAAAATTGCGCCCGCTGGAAAACATTCCGGTAAAAATCCGGGATACCTATCAGGATGAATCTGCGGAAGCACATACTCACGACTATATTGAAATCGCCATGGTTCATAATGGTCGCGGCACCCATTTGAACCATTTTGCCGATGGCAGAGTCATCTCCAATACAATAATCAAAGGTGATGTTTTTGTTATTTTACCGGGTGAAGTGCATTCATACGCAAACTGCCGGGGATACCGGGTTTATAATTTGTGCATTGCAACCGACTTTTTTGATCAACTGGATAAAGATTTATGCAATTTGAAACATTATCATGATTTCTTTTCCCCTGATCGTCCGCAAAAAGTCAATCAACTGCATCTGCTGCCGGAAGCATTCAACGATGCTGAAGAGAAATTACGCCGTCTGTCGATGGCGATCCGTTCCGATATGCCAAGCAATATTCTGGCAATCAAAATAGCCTTGAGCGACTATTTGTTTACAGTATTCGACAGTGATTCACGCAGCTGGCACACTCCGGAAAAAGATTTGAATTCCCGGCTTTTTCAATCCATTATTCAACTCGAAGCCGCTCCGGAAAAGAAATTCGATCTCCGTTCTGTTGCCAAAAAAGCCGGCATGAGCAGTTCCGGCTATGCTCACAAATTCAAAGAGATCACCGGGGTGTCGCCGGGAGACTACTGTTTATTTTTGAAACTGGATAAAGTTCGGCAACTGTTGGAAGACAAACCGTTATCGTTGACCGAAATAGCATTAATCTGTGGTTTTACCGACAGCAATTACATGATCAGAGCATTCAAAAAACGTTTTGGCATAACTCCAGGAGCCTATCGGAGCAGTTGTCGCCAAATCACCAAAACAATTCCATAAAACATTTGCATTCCATTATTGTTCATGCTATATTAATGTTTTCAGTTATTATATTGCAAAATTAAAATTCTTGTGGGGAATCATGGCTAAAATACAATGTAAAATGTGCGGTGGTGAGTTGCAGCTGCCGGAAGGGATGTATTCCGGAAGTTGTCCGTATTGCGGCACGTTGACCACCTTCCCCAAAGTTTCCAGTGAAGAACTGGAAAATCTCTACAACCGGGCCGAACACTTCCGCCGGATCAATGAATATGATAAAGCGGTTTCCGCTTATGAAAAGATCGTGGAAATCAATCCGGATGATGCCGAAGCGTATTGGGGGGTGGTCATTTCCAAATTCGGTATCGAATATGTGGAAGACCCGGTAAGCCACGAGCGTATCCCCACCTGTCACCGGGTGCATTATGAGTCGATTTTAGCTGATGCCGATTATCTTAACGCTTTGGAAAAAGCCGGAAGTTATGAAAAAGATATCTACGAAGCCGAAGCCAAACGCATTGCCGAAATCCAGCGGGATATTTTGACGATTTCCAACAATGAACAGCCGTTTGATATCTTTATCTGTTACAAGGAAAGCGACAATTTCAATAAGCGCACCAGAGATTCAGTTACGGCACAGGAAATCTATTATCAACTGACCAATGCCGGATACAAGGTGTTTTTTTCCCGCATCACGTTGGAAAGCAAACTCGGTAAACAATATGAGCCGTATATTTTTGCGGCGTTGAATTCTGCTAAAGTAATGCTGGTCATCGGTTCGCAAAAAGAATATTTTGATGCGGTATGGGTGCGCAATGAGTGGAGCCGTTTTCTCGCTTTGATGAAAAAAGACCGCTCCAAACTGCTCATCCCCTGTTATAAGGATATGGATGCTTACGATATCCCGGATGCGTTGTCGATGTTTCAGGCGCAGGATATGGGTAAGATCGGCTTTATTCAGGATTTGCTCCATGGCATAAAAAAGGTGATCGCTAAAAAAGAAGAACATTCGGTCACAACAGATGCGGCAGCAACTTCCGGAGACAAAAATCACCCATTGCTCCGCCGGGCAAAACTCTTTCTCGAAAATAACGATTTTGAATCGGCCAAAGAGTATTGCGAAAAAACTCTCGACCAGGATCCGGAAAACGCCTGGGCATACTACTATCGAATGCGGGCAGAATTATACATTTCCAATCTCGAAGAGTTGTTACTGTCTGATTTTATTCATACCAATTCCTATCGGATGGCCAGAAAATTTGCGAATACAGAATTGAATTTATTACTTGATCGAATCGTTAAAAAACAAAAAAAATTTTTCGAGCAAGAGTCCGTTTTATCGACAAACAGCCAGGAATATAATACACCGCAATCACACTTAATTATTCAGGAAAAAATCAGAGAACAACTCACCGTTTTCACCAAATTACTTTTTGAAGAAAATACAGCTATATACAAACGAACGGATGTAATTGAAGTTTTGCAAAACTGCAGAACCATTATCTGTTGCAACACTTTATTCAGCAAATCAGCCATTTTATCCTTCCGACGCTCATTATTTAAAGAAAAAAATACGTTGCTATCCACCAGAAAAAAGGGTGAAGTGGCCAATATAATACAAGCAATCGACGATTGTCTGAAAGCTACAGGGGATAACCATACCCAAAACAACTTTCCCAAGACTGCAACTCCGGTGCATCACCCACAAAAAATGCACCGACCGGTGCAAACGCCTCCGCAAAACAATCAGGTACAAAATTTTTATCAAACGCAGGGTCCGCATTCGTATGCAGGAGTATCTCCTGCACAAGCAAAAAAACAAAACGATGGATGCGTTGAAACCGGCGTTGGATGCGGAGTTATCCTGTTTATAATTATGGTGATCGTCAATTCATGTTAGTTTAATGGCACTTGAGTAAATCGAAACGAATGTTTGTCAACATCACACTCGATTTCTACCATTGAGGCATTACTGCTTACAGAACCGGCACAACATTCACCCCTGCCCTGTTGATCTACTTTCAAATACGGCTTATGAACATGACCGCAAAGCACCAGATCCAATTTTTTCTGCGCCATTAGTTCAAGCACTTTTTTCTGACCGAAAAGCCGGTGGCGCATCCGCAAAAACGGATGTTCTTCGGTCATCGGATAGTGCGAAATCAGGACTTTGGGCTTATCAGGATTTTCAACACAGGCTTTTTCTATAAATTCACTGGTACTCTTCTTCAAAAATCCCCATGAGCAGAGCAGATTTGATGGTGCACTTGTATTAACGATCAGCATTTCAACGCCGCCGTATTCTATTTTATGAGGAAAGGAGTCAAAAGTGTATTTATTTTGCGACATCACCTGCACAGCATTTTTGACCGCTTCCACGCACTTTTTCCGCTTCACATAACAATCATGGTTGCCGGGAGTATAGATCAGAGGAATGTTTGAACTATACAAAGGCTTGATAATTTCAAGCACTTTAACAAATTCTCCCGGTTGGCCGGCACTGGTCAAATCTCCGGTACATACTGCAACGTCCGGTTTGGTATCCATGATATATTCCACTGCCTTTGCAAGATGGGAAAGATCGTGACGGAATTTACGCCGGAATTTGTAGTTGAACACCCCAACCCAGCGTTTGTCAAAGTATGCCATAAAATCCTCTGCCGGACCGCCACCATGCGGATCAGAGAAATGTACTATTTTCATATCAGTTCTCCAGATTTTTGCTTAATATAACCGAAAAAATGCTGATTGTCAAGTAAAAAGGAATAATTTGACTTGCTTTTTGAGAAATCGGGTTTATATTATCTGTTTACTTGATATCGTTTCATAGGGATTTTGTATCATGGGAAAACTTTTTGAAGAAACTGCTGATAAATTCAAATCTTATGTCATGCCGACTTACAGCCCGCAGATAATGTTTGTCCGCGGCAAAGACACCCGGCTCTGGGATGATGATGGGAATGAGTATCTGGATTTTGCCTCTGGTATCGCCGTCTGTTCCCTGGGACATTGCAACGAGCGTGTCACCCGTGCCATTCAGGAGCAATGCGGAAAACTCGTGCATATTTCCAATCTTTATATGAATGAACTCATGCCCGAACTTGCCCGCCGGCTGGCAGCCAACGCCATGCCCGGCAGCAAAGTATTTTTCTGCAATTCCGGAGCAGAAGCCAATGAAGGTGTGATCAAACTTGCCCGTAAATACGGCAATAAAACCGGGCGCAATCATATTATTTCCATGGACAACAGTTTTCATGGCAGAACACTGGCTACCCTCGCCGCCACCGGCCGGGCCAAATACCGCAAAGGCTTTGAACCGGATATGCCGGGTTTTTCACAAGTTCCTTTCAATGATTTTGATGCTTTGAAAGCTGCCGTCAATGATAACACTTGCGCCGTTATGCTGGAAATGCTCCAGGGCGAAGGCGGAGTATTCCCAGCCGACAGGGAATATTTGAAAAAAGTTCGTGCGCTCTGTGATGAGAAAGATATTCTTTTGCTTTGTGATGAAGTTCAATGCGGCATGGGGCGTCTCGGCACCCGTTTTGCCTATCAGAAATTCGGCATTGAGCCGGATGTGCTGACGATGGCCAAAGCCATTGCCAATGGATTCCCGATGGGGGCGATCGTTGCCGGAAAGAAATGTGCTGATGTCTTTGAAGTCGGCAACCATGCCAGTACATTCGGCGGCACTCCGTTGGCTTGTGCTGCTGCATTGGCGGTTCAGGATGCATTTGATCAGGATGGCGTTTTGGAAAACTGCGAAAAAGAAGGGGAATTTCTCCGTGCAGAGTTATCCCGGATTGCTGAAAAATATGAATTTATCAAAACTGTGCGCGGCATGGGATTGATGATCGGCATGGTGCTTGACCGTCCGGCAGGTGGTCTTGCCTCGCTTTTACTCAAGGATAAAATGGTGGCCCTGACCGCCGGAGAAACGGTTCTCCGTTTGGTTCCGCCGTTGACGATCACCAGAGAGGATAGCGAACTGGCAATCGCAAAGATCGCCAAAGCGGTAGAAGAATTTGCAAAACAGGAGGGATTGAAATAATGAAAAAAGATTTTCTCACACTTCAGGATATCACCAGAGATGATCTGGAAAAAATTTTTGAGTTATCCGTGAAATTGAAAAATGAGCGTGGTGATCAAAATTACAAACCGCTTGCAGGAAAAAGCATCGGTTTGATTTTTGCAAAATCTTCTACCCGCACCCGCATTTCATTTGAAGTCGGCGTCAGTGAACTTGGCGGCTATCCCCTCTATTTGGATCAGTCAAAAATGCAAGTCGGGCGCGGTGAGACCATTGCGGATACCGCTCATGTAATGAGCCGTTATCTGCATGGCATCGTCATCCGTACATTTGCTCATGCCGACGTGGCAGAACTTGCCCGTGAAGCATCTATCCCGGTCATCAATGCCCTTACCGATGAATTTCATCCCTGCCAGTTGTTGGCGGATATGCTGACGATCAAAGAGTATTCCGGCAAAGTTGACAACTCGATCCGGATTGCTTTTTACGGCGATGGCCGCAGCAATATGGCAAACTCCCTGATTCTTGCTGCAAAACTTACCGGCATGGAACTGATTATTGCCGCTCCCGAAGAAGAACGCCCCAGTTGTGAACTCATCGGTGATGCCAAAAATATTGTCTGGGAAAAAGATCCGGTAAAAGCAGCAGAAGGAGTTGATTATTTCTACACTGACGTTTGGGTCAGTATGGGCTTTGAAGAAGAACGTGCCCGCAGAATGGAAATTTTCCGTCCTTATCAGGTAACGTCCAAACTCTTTGAAAAGGCCAAACCTCAAGCGAAGTTTCTGCACTGTCTGCCTGCTCACCGCGGCGAAGAAGTTGCTGCAGACGTGATGGATTCAGCACGTTCAATCGTCTTTGATGAAGCAGAAAACCGTCTGCACGCCCAAAAAGCTTTGATGGCGATGCTTATCGGCGGTAAATAATGACTCTGACTGAAATCATTCTTATCGCATTCGGGGTGTCGGTGGATGCGGCGGCTGTATCCGTAAGCGGTTCATTGTGTCCCGGTAAATACTCAAAGCGGCGTTGTGCATTCAATGCCGCTTTGTTTTTTGGCGGCTTTCAATTTTTCATGCCACTTGCCGGATTCTTTTCCGCGACTTTTCTGACTGATGCCGTTGCCGCCTTTGATCATTATCTTGCCTGCGGATTATTAACTTCAGTCGGCGGCAAAATGATATATGAAGCATTTTGCAAAAACAAATCCGGTGAAACTTGTCCATTGGGGGAGTTTTTCTCTGCCGGAAATCTTTTTTTCCCGGCGATTGCCACCAGTTTGGATGCGTTTGCAATCGGAGCAAGTTTAGCATTCAGCAAAAATTCAGTATGGCTGCCGGCAGCGATGATGGGAATCGTAACTGCTGGCGTTTCCGCATTTTGCGTAATTCTTGGCAAACGTTTAGCTGCGACTTCTGCAAATGAAAAAATAATGACCATTGCGGGAGGCAGTGTGATAATATTTATTGGAATAAAAATCCTATTGCAGGATTTGGGAGTCTTATAAAAGATCAACATTCCAAAACAAAAACTCAAAGGAACAAACCTTTGAGTTTTTTATTTTATAAATTCAAAATACGTTGTCTGTTTTGCGGATCACGATGCAAAGCACTCATTTCCATCCCCGGAGTAAATTCATGAACTTCTCCGGAAACGATTTCTGCGACAGAACCATCAAACCTGGTGCCGATAACCCGCAGTTGCAGTCTGGGATTTTGCGTAGCATGAAAGATCATCCCCGGGAAAACCCCTGCCCCGGCGCCGATTGAAATCACTACAACTTTCAAATCCCGGTCAGCGGCCAATACCCGGCAACTTCCGATATCAGAATTTCCGGGAATCGTCAAAGCAGCGAAGCCCATTGCCGCTCTTTCCAATTCATCCAGACGCAATTCGATTTGGGCTTTCCGAGCTGGCCCCAAAGGCAATTCAACCAAAAGTCTACGGCATTCATCCCGAACAGACAATGCTTTCATCGACAAAGCATTGCCCCGTCTGGCCAATTCTTCCAGCATCAGCAATACCCGCCGTTCCCGTTCAGAAAGTTCCATTTGAGTATGATCCAAAGCCAAATCAGCCAACCATTGTCTGTAACCGGCCAATTCACGCTCTGCCTGGGCTAATTTTTCTCTCAATTCCCGGTTTTCGCGTTCCAAACGCTCAACTTCAGATTCCGGCGGATTGGCCCACAGCCATCCGCCGGACATCATCAGCAATAGAAATATTGAGAAAATTTTCACCATTTCACTCTTCTGATTTATTTTTTATTGCGATCAAACCAACCGTAAACCCATTCACGCGCACGCTGGAAGAATGCATACAACGCAGGAATGAATACAATACCAACGATAGTTGACAAAAGCATCCCATAGAAAGTTGTAATACCGATAGCCTGACGACTTCCGGCACCGGCACCGGTGGCAATCACCATTGGGAATACGCCGATGACGAATGACCATGCCGTCATCAACACCGCACGGTAACGATGGCTGAAACCATTTTGGGCTGCTTCTTCAACCGATTTGCCTGATTCACGCTCCTGTTTCGAAAATTCAACCATCAGAATCGCATTTTTACAAGCCAGACCGATCAACATAACAATACCCAACTGGGCGTAAATACTGAAATCCAATCCGCTGTACTTCATTCCGATAAATCCACCAAGCATCGCGAAGAAGAAGCTCAACACCACTGAAATCGGGATAGTCCAACTTTCATACTGACCGACGAGGAAGAGGTAGCCGAATACCAACGCAAGGATCAACAACTGGATGATTCGTCCTTCGTTGCCACGCTCCTGATAACTCATATCAGTCCAACTGATCTGATATCCGTTTTTGAATTCATCTTCAGCCATTATTTTCTCAATTTCTTTCATCACAGTCTGACTGCTGACTCCGGGCAATGCCTGAACAGTGATTTTCGCCGAGAGCAACTGATTGAAACGGGTCAACGAACGGGAACCGGCAGTGCGGCGAAGCGTAGCAAATGCGCCGAGTTCAACCATGGCACCACGATCACTTCTGACCTGCAACTGCAACAATCCATTGGTATCCGCACGTTCCTCATCCTCGGATTGCATTTTCACTTTGAACGAGTACCCCATCAGGTTGAAGTCATTGACATACTCTGATGCAACATTACTCATCAAAACCGAGAAAATCTGACTTTTACTGACACCGAGAGCAGCGGCCTTTTCAAAATCCACATCAAGATACATTTCCGGAGTTCCGCTTTCAAAACTGCCGAATGCCATCATCACCATTCCCTGCAGAGAATTCAATCGCATCAAAAGACGATTCATCGTTTGCTGCAACTGTTCCGGTGTCTGCCCGGCATTGGCCTGAAGCATAAAAGTCACACCGCCGGTAACACCCAACCCCATAATAGCCGGCGGCTGGAAGAAGTTGATTCTTGCTTCCGGAATTTCTGCGGCAATTTGTTGAAGCCTTGCCTGAATCGCATTGATTTGAGTTTCAGGAGTATTCCGCAAATCCCAATCATCAAGAGTCATAATAAATGTACCGCAGTTCTCACCGGCACCGCTGGTAAAACTGTAACCGTAAATACTGATACAGTTTTCGATACCTGGGATTTGGTCGATTTGTGATTCGATTTGCTGCAGTACCCGGTTGGTTTCCGCCAGAGTTGCACCGGGGCGCAACTCAACCATTCCCATAATCGCGCCCTTATCTTCGGTCGGAATGAACGATCCGGGAATAGAACTCAAATAATAGTAGTTCATATAGATCACGCCGGCAAAAATCACGATCGCAATGATTGTATACCGCACCATAAAGCGGGATATTTTCATATAACCTTTGCAAGACCAGGCCAGCGCCTTATTAAAACCGCGGAAAACAACATTTTCTTTGGGTTTACGCAATAACAAGGCACAAAGAGCCGGGCTGAGAGTCAAAGCGTTGACAGTTGACAAACACAGCGATATGCACATTGTGACCGAGAACTGCAAATAAATAGTTCCCACCATGCCGCCATAGAACCCCACCGGCACATAAATCGCAACAATAACCAATGTCGTTGCAATAACCGCACCGGTAATCTGTTTCATACTTTTGCTGGCAGCTTCTTTCGGAGAAAGTCCCTCTTCTTCAATCAATCGCATACAGTTTTCTGTGACTACGATAGCATCATCGACCAGAGATCCGATAACCAGAATCAAGCCGAACATGGTCAGCAAGTTGATAGAAAATCCGAGCGGGATCAGGAAGATGAAAGTACCGATCAAACTGACCGGGATCGTCAACGTCGGCACCAAAGTAGCACGCCAATCCTGCAGGAAAAGATAAGTAATTGCCACCACCAGAATCAGAGTAAGCAACAAAGTTTCGAAAATTTCTGCCATCGTGATCCGGATGTATTCAGTAGGATCATAACCGATTTGATAATCGACACCTTCGGGGAACTGGGTTTCTTTCAATTCTGCCAACAACGCATTGGCTCTGGCGACCACATCAAGAGCATTGGCATCGGTATTGCGGTAAATCATCAAAGCGATTGCATCCTCGCCATTGAAACGGCTGCCGTTAGTGTAACTTTCAGCCCCCAACTCGACTCTGGCTATGTCTTTAAGCTTGACTTGTTCGCCGTTTTCTTTGGAAAGAACGATGATATTTTCAAATTCCTCAACGGTATGCAAACGGCCGAGAGTGGTCAACTTAAACTGAATATATTCACTGCTGCCTTCGGTTCCGATAGAACCGGCGGCTGCCTGCACATTTTGGGCCTGAATTGCATTACTGACATCAGCAGTTGAAATACCCAACCCTGCCATTTTCCGGGTATCCAGCCAGATACGCATGGAGTAGTTACGTTCCCCCATGATCGATACTTCACTGATCCCGGGAACACGCGACAGGGGGTCTCGGACATTGGTACGGATAAAGTTGGATAATTCGGTCAATGACAACACCGATCCATCGGTCGTGAAGTTGTAAAGAGCCAAAATATCTCCACTGCGCTTGAATTGACGCACACCGTTACGTTTCACAACATCCGGCAAAAGCGGCTCTGCCCGCTTCACCGCATTTTGCACATTGACCAGGTTGATATCGGTATCACTTCCTGATTCAAAGGTAATTTCCAGCATATACATACCGTTATTACTGCAAGTACTGCTGAAGTAGAGCAAACCTTCCAAGCCGTTGCACTGTTCCTCAATAACGGTAGCAACTGTATCGGCAACTTCCTGACTGCTGGCACCGGTATAAGTTGCCATGACCATGATCGTCGGTGGCGCGATTTCCGGATATTCAGCAATAGGTGCATTGAACAGGCAGAGAGAACCGGCAATAACAGTGACGATGGAAACAACCATCGCCAACTTGGGCCGATCAATAAAAATTTGCGAAAACATGATCAATTACCTCCAACAGTAATTGGCACAACGACATTGCCGGGAATCACTTTGTGAGTACCATCGATGACAATTCTTTCGCCGGGCTGCAATCCGGATTCAATGATTTGGAAACCATTCTGGGTTTCTCCGAGTTCAACCGGTCTGATTGACGCTCTGTTTTCAGCATCCAGAACATATACATAGTTTATTCCGCTGTTGCTGACGATCGCCGAAACCGGCACAACTGTACGGATGCCATCTTTCTTGGACATCGTCACCGAAACCAGAGAATCAGGGATAAGTCTCATATCCGGATTTTGCACTTGCGCCCGGATACGGATAGTGTCAGTATCTTTGTCAACCTTGTTATCGATAAAGACGATCCGGCAGGCATCAGGATTTATCGAACTGTTGACAAAAACGGAATTATCCGCAAGTTTTATTTCCAAAGAAGCCTGATTCTGCAAATTAGCGAAAGAACCGCCGAAAATACGGTTGTAATCACTCATAGTGATCCAGATATTGATATACATTGAATCGACAGAAACAATAGTCACAAGTGATCCGGAAGCAGGGGTAACATAGTTTCCGGGAGAAAAAGTTGCCCGTCCGGCTTTGCCATCAATAGGAGAACGAATAATTGTATAACTCAGATTATTGCGGGCATCCAACAACGCCGCTTCAGCAGCCAAAACAGCCGCTTTGCAGGTAGCTTCCTGGCGGACAGCCTCATCAAAAGTACTTTCTGCGACGGCCTTCTGATTCCACAATCTGGTTTGCCGTTCCAAATTTTTTCTGGCGAATTCGTATTCAGCTTTAGCCTGATTCAATTTAGCTTCAGCGTTTTGGACTGCAGCGCGATAAGTCGTATCTTCAAGCACAAAAAGGATATCGCCTTTTTTTACAATATCACCGCTGCTGAATCTTTGCTCCAGAATCACTCCATTGATACGGGCAACGAGAGAAACCTCGTCAACTGCAGTAACTTTACCGATATAACGCCGGGTTGTTTCTTTGGTCAACTGCGTAACCACCCCTACTCTGACCGCTTCAGGCGGCCTTTCCACGGCACTCACACAAGTTCCGGCGATCATCACCGCACAAAACAACAAATTTTTCCAACTGCTTTTCACTTTTTATTCTCCTTTTTTATCGGTTAAAAATTTATTGAATTCACTTAAAATTTCTTCAAAGCAACGGACTTTTTCCTCATCACATCCCAAAATAAAATCATTCACATTACTGCCGAAAAGACGCTCGGTTTTGTCACGATGAGCAACTCCCTTTTCAGATATTCTGATGCATACTTTGCGACGATCGTCTTGAGAGGTGACTCTTTCGAGATATCCGCGCTGCACCAGATTTTCAACGGTCACCGACACAGCACTGCAGGAGAGACCGAGTTTTTCGGCAAGGTCACGCAACATGACACCTTCCTGCCGGTTGACAGTCATGCGCCACACTGCACGGAGCACCCTGCTCTGACTGACGGTCAAATTCATGAACTCCCGGATTTTACTTTGTGATTGCTGCTGCAACCACAAATCACGCAATTCATCAGTCACATCACAGATCAACCGGCATATATGTATGCCATATTTTTCTTTATCTGTCAAGAAAAACCTCCATCAAAATACAATCCGGCAATACCAATTTTTCTTAATATACATGAAGTCCGAACTTTTTACAAATTAAAAGGAGATGTTGAAGCAAAAAAAATGCTTAATTTTTTACTCGGTAAATCGCGCGTCCCTGCAAAAGATCGATCTCACCATCAAAGTCAGGATTCTGATGGACAACATAAATCACATTTTGCAGTTCGTTGAAAAGTACACTGAAACTTCGATTAACCGGAAAAGTGACATAAAGATCGCGTTCATTGCCGAAAAGATCACTGGTCAAAACGACACGCAGTTGATTAACATTGGAAATATCCACCTGTTTGACAGTTATATCCCGACACTCCCGGGTCGCCACCATAATCAATTCGACGGCTTTGCTGACAGCGAATTGATTGCTGGAATCCCCGATGATTTCCGGAAGCATATAAGTTGCTTCTGCAGATTCTTCTCTTTTGAATTTAACACACTTTTCATCAATAAACATATCACCGTCAATGACAGCGCGCGGTATGCGTTCCTTGAATTCAAAGACCAGCATATCAGGTAGAACAAGTTGCACTCTGGCATCTTCGACATTACCAAGTTCCAGACATTTTTCCCGGATTTTTCCAATATCCAGTGTAAAAACATTAGCAGCCAGCGGAATCCCCAATCGTTGGATCAATTCAAAGTCACGCCCCTGCCAATACCCATTTTTCACTTCAACCTGATAGAGTTTGAAACGCGGATTTTTGTAAACCAATTCCTGCGGGATAAGACACAGCAGCCAAACAAATCCACCGATAAGCACAACCAGCAAAAGCAGAGAGCAACACAACAGAAATTTGTGCCACAATGAAGACACTGAAGCACCCTTATCCCTGCCGGATGTTTTTTTGGTCACTGTCTTTTTTGCTGCAGTTTTACTGCTGCTTTTTGAACTGTTTTTTTTTATTGCCATTCAAAAAACTTTCCTGTATCCCTAAAAAAATCAAAAAAGTGACGTCCCGAATTGATACGAAACGTCACCGACAGAATCAAATATCACCAAGATTATTTCACCATAAATCCGTGACGTTTGAGTTCAGATTTCAATTCAGGTATTTCAATCATCTTGAAATGAAATACGGAAGCAGCCAAAAGCACTTGAGCACCAGCCTGCGCCGCTTCAATAAAATGTTCCATCTTTCCGGCACCTCCGGATGCCACGATTTTAGCAGAACAACACTGGGCCATAGCACGGATAACCGGCAAATCGTAACCGGTTTTTGCACCGTCTCCAGCCTTGCTGGTCGGAAGAATTACCTTGACACCGAAATCATCCACCATTTTGGCAAAATCCACAGCATCAGCTCCGGTCGCAGTACGTCCACCATCAATGTAGACTTCATAACCGGACTTCATCGCCGGATTGACATCCAAATCGATAGCAACAGTTACGGCATCAACGCCGAATTCGGAAATCAATTCCCGTATAAGTTCGGGGCGGCGGAATGCCGCACTGCTGGTGGATATCTTATTCGCACCGGCATTCAATACTGCACGCGCAGATTCAACATCCCGAATACCGCCGCCGACGGTAAACGGCACAGTACAAACATCGGCGACTTTACGCACCACTTCAGTCAGAGTGTCGCGCTGTTCAACGGTGGCCGTGATATCCAACAATGCCAATTCATCAGCTCCGGCGTGACAGTACGCTTGAGCGCAAGCCACCGGATCACCGGCATCAGCAATATCAACAAAATGCACCCCCTTGACCACCCTGCCGGCACGCATATCCAGACAAGGCATCACCGAAATCAACTTTTCCATACTCAACAACCTTTATTTTAACGAATGGGCATACGATCAGGTTCTTCCGAAATAACCTTCTGCAGCCATTCAACATTGGGGAAATAATCTTCATAGAAAGATTTGATCATTACTTCCAAGCCTTTCACACCGAACTCCCAATCCAGAATACCGTCACCGAGAGCCTTGCGGACATTACTCTGATCAAAAACGATATCACTGCTGAAGTACGGGAAAAGATCGCCGACAAAGCGGCTCATCAAACTTTCTCCGGCACCGTCACCTTTGCTTTCGCCACCAACGGTAGTGCCATCCAAACGGAGAACTTTGCAAATGGTATTTTCAATCTGTTTGACTGAAACCGGGCTGTCGCCGGAAATGTGATATGCGGTATTGGTTACCGGCTTCTGGAAAAGAGCTGTAATTGCTTCCTGCACATAATCGATCGGCACAAAATAAACGTGTTCAGACGGATTGGTTGCGAAATTGATCTGCATATCCACCCAGTTATCCGGAGCGATGCCCAGTTTGGAACAACGGTGACTTTTAACCTTGCCAAGAAACTCAAGAATGCGGTAAAAGGCCAACGGTTTACGGATACGGCCATCGGAACGGCGGCCGGTAATGATCGCCGGCCGGTAAACCGAGAACGGGATGCCGCTTTTACGGACGAGAAATTCAGCCTTGAATTTACTTTCTTCGTACGGGTTATTGAAGCCGTTATCCACCGGATTATCTTCATACGCCGTACCGCAAAGTTTACCGGCAATATAACAGGTGCCGACATAATGAAATTCTTTGACATTGAGCAATTTCGCCAACGCAACCATATTCTGGGTGCCGCCATAATTGATCCGGAAAACTTTTCCGGTGGGATCTTTTCCGAGATTGACATCAGCCGCACAATGGAAAATAATATTAACACCCTGGAGTTTTTCATCTTTGGCCAACTCTTCCGGGACGATCGTTGTCACGTCACCTTCAACAACTTGAATTTTTTTCAAAATCGCATCAGCTGCCTCCGGGTAACCGTCAAAAGCGCACTCATCGCGAATGATCGAATCAACGCGCTCCGCTGCACTTTTTCCGCCGCCACTGCGAACCAGGCATACAATATCGTAATCCTGACGTTCACGCAACAAGGCAACCACAAATGCGCTGCCGACCAATCCTGTAATACCAGTGACCAAAACTTTGTTCATTATCAATACCTGTTTTTATTTTTATGTGGCGGATACGGAAACGCCGAACTGCTTTTTCTGGAACCGGTCATCCGCCGCCCCATTCACCAAGTGGCCCAGAATTTTCAAACTTGCAATAAGTGCAACTTGCTAACTATACACCTCAATTAACAATTTTTCAAGTCACCGACAAACAAAGCTCCGGTTTTTTAGTAAAAAATCAATCTTTTGCGGTTTCTGCATCATATATCCAAAATATTCTTGACTAAACCGGAAAATCGTGTTATATTTATTAAGATGTAAATGTATGGTTCTTTTTGCCCCGAATAACAGATATGAGGTTTTTATGAAATCATTCCCGGCACTGTGTATTGCAGTATTCACTGCATTTTGTATTGCGGGCTGCTCCCGGAGCGGCGACAGTGGCAAAATCAAAGTTGCGGCCGGATTGCCACCCATAGCCGGATTGACCGCGATCATCGGCGGAGACCGCATCGAAGTGATTTCGGTTCTGCCGCAGGGAAAAACTCCTCACGATTTCACCCCGCGCACAGACACGATACGCCAGACAAGCGGAGCGCAATTATTTCTCACTACCGGAATGCCATTTGAAAATAAAATTTCAGATTTCATGCAAAGCAAAGCAGAGGTTTGCGATGTAACAACAGGCATAGAACGTATCGCATTTCATGACGGAGGAGATCATGACCATCAACATCATGACGGATGTACGCATGACGATCATGATCCGCATGTATGGCTCTCTCCCCGCAATGCGATTGCCATTGCAGAAAACATCCTCAATGCCCTTTGTCGGATCGACCCGGAAGGAGCAGAATACTACCGGGCAAATTTCGAAGCATTGCGTACAAGATTACAGGATTTGGATCAGAGAATTTCAACCAGGTTGGCCCCGTATGCCGGCAGAACATTCTTTGTTTATCACCCGGCATTCGGTTACTTTGCCCATGCTTACAACCTCAATCAGCGAGCAATTGAACTCAACGGCAGAGAAGCAACTACTACGCAACTGGTTCAGATACGCCGCGAAGCGCGCGCTGCCGGAGCAAGAACTATATTCGTCCAGGAACAATTCAATCCGGGCAGTGCAGAAGCATTGGCCAGAGATATTGGCGGACGGGCAGTGCCACTTGATCCGCTCGGCGAAGACCTGCCCGGCAATCTGGAAAAAATCGCCGATGCAATATTTGCCGGTTTCAGTGGAGAGCAAGAGTAAACATTATGGATAGGCCAATCATCGAAGTTAAAAATCTTTCATTCAATTACTCACCGGATGTCCCGGTGTTGGAAAACGTTTCTTTCAGCGTTTATCCGGGACAATCCGGATGTATCGTCGGCCCCAATGGCGGAGGCAAAAGCACGTTGCTCAAACTGATGCTCGGCTTGTTGTCGCCGATTTCAGGAAATATCAATATTTTCGGAACCTCGCCGGTGCAAGCCAGAGCAAAAATCGGCTATATGCCACAATATCACCAGTTGGATGCCTCCTTCCCGGCCAGTGTGCTTGAAGTGGCCATGATGGGAAGAATAACTCCCAAAACGTTATTCCGTCACAGCAAGTCGGATCGCTCAGCGGCATTGGCAGCCTTGGATATCCTCGGTATCGGCGATCTGGCAGACCGTTCATTCGCCGGTCTCTCCGGCGGACAGCGTCAACGTGTATTGATCGCCCGTGCGTTGGCAGGAAGCCCGCAACTCCTGTTACTCGATGAACCGACTGCCAACATTGATCCCGGCGCAGAGGAACAGTTTTATATGACTCTTGATGAGTTGCGTAAACAGATGACTGTTATTACTGTGTCTCATGATTTAGGCTTTGTCAACCGGGAAACTGATTTGGTAATTTGCGTAAACCGTTCGGTAAGCATACATAACGCCACAGACTTCAATGCGGAAACCGCAAATGAAGTATATCATCATCACGTCAACATGATAAAACATGATCACTCATGTTTCTGTCATTGCGCAAAGGAGCATCACAATGATTGAGATACAGGATATCCTTTTTGCTCCGGAATGGAGTTTTCTGCGGTTCGCGATGTTGATCGGCTTGTGTATTTCCCCTGCCCTCGGCATAATCGGCACCATGGTCGTCACCCGCCGGATATCCTCTCTTGCCGGTGCCAGCACTCATGCTGCCCTCGGTGGTTTTGGCCTTGCGCTCTTTTTACAACGGGTCTGTATGCTTGACTGGTTCACGCCGACGATCGGAGCGGTCATCGGTGCCGTCACCGCAGCAGTCGTGGTCGGGATCGTAAGCATCACGGCGAAAGAAAGAGAAGATACCGTTATCGGAGCAGTATGGGCGATCGGGATGTCGATCGGCCTGTTGTTTTTAGACCGCACTCCCGGTTATGTAGACTGGCAGGGATATCTGTTCGGCAGTATCTTACTGCTTACTGAAAAAGATCTTTACATGACACTGATCCTTGATGCCGTAATATTGATACCGACCCTGATATTTTTTCCGGCCCTGCTGGCCATGAGTTTTGATGATACATTCGCAAAATTGCGCGGGATCAGAGTATCTGCGCTGTATATCGGCTTATTGATTCTCACAGCACTTACGATAGTGCTGTTGATCAATCTGGTTGGCATCATGCTGGTCATTGCCCTGCTGACACTCCCGGCGGCGGCAGCGGCGTGTTATACATCACATCTGCGCAGCAACATGATTCTGGCGGCAATATTCAACGCATTTTTCATAACCGGCGGTCTGGTAATCAGCTGTCTGCTTGATTTGCCATCCGGGCCAACGATAGTAGTGCTTTCCGGTATTATTTATTCCGGCAGTATCATCAGAAAGAAAATAACTTCCAAATAAAAATGGGGACAACAATGAAACTTTTTACCATTTTACCGGCGGTATTATGCACAACGGTCATATTGACCGGTTGTTCCGGTGAAAAATCCGGCAACGAAAAGATGGCCGGAATAATTGCCGCTGCCAAAAACGGCGATTGGCAGAATGCAGAACAAACCGCCCGGGAATTATCCGATGAAAATCCCGGCGACATTGCACCGACTCTTTTCCTGATCATAGCTTATGAAAAAGCCGGAGAGTTGAATAAAGCAATCGACCTTGCCGTGCAATGTGTCAGAAACAACCCGAAAGATTTTACAGCCCAATATCTGTTAGGCAGGCTTTATGCCAGGGACAGCCGACGGGAAGCTGATGCCTTTACTACTTTGGAAAGCGCATTTCAACTCCGCCCCGGCGACTTGAATACCTTGATTCTGCTCTGCAATCTGGGAGTAAAACGCAACGAACCCAACACCTCAATATATCTACAGCAGTTGGTGACAAAAACTCAACTTGATGACACTGAATTGGCCAAAGCATTCTATCTGCAGGGTCTTTATCTTTACAAAAACGGTGATACATCCATGGCTTTTGAATGTATGGATCAGGCCCGGAACCTGTGTTCCAGAAACAATCCGGAATTACTGTTGCAAATAGCCCGTTTCGTGGATAATGACGGCAACCGCAGCGATGATGCGAGATACATATACCGTCACTTTATCATACTCTATGAGAATACCCCGAATCATGATCCGGCAAAATTGCAGGAAGCACGTCAACGCGAACAACAACTTCTCGGCAGAAGATGAGTCTTGATTTAAGCAAAGAAATCATTGAAGAGATCCGCCGCCGTTGTGATATCAGCGAAGTCATCAGCAGTTGCGGGATTCAACTCAAACGTTCTGGTTCATCCAGTTTAAAGGGGCTGTGTCCGTTTCATCAGGAAAAAACCCCCTCTTTCCATGTGGATACCGCCCGTCAGAGTTTTCATTGTTTCGGCTGTGGAAAAGGCGGTGATGTTTTCCGTTTTTTCATGGATAAAGAAAATGTGGATTTTGTCAATGCCGCACAAATTCTTGCTTCCAGATGCGGTGTGTTGATTCCGGAAAAAAGTGATGGCAAACGGGAAGATTCCGCCCAACGCAGTGAACGGGAAAGGATGTATGCCATCAACGGCGAATTCAGCAACTTTTTCTGCCGTTATCTGCGGGATAATCCGCACAGCCCGGCAGCAGAATATTTACGCCGAAGAAATATCCCGCGGGAAGTGGCAGATAAATTCCGCATTGGCGCAGTTCCCGATAGTTGGACAGCCTGCCGGGATTATGGAAGAAGTCTCGGATTTTCTGATAAAGATATGATCACAGCAGGTATTCTGCGGTGCAAAGAGGATACCGGCAGGATTTACGATCAATTCAAAGGCAGGTTGGCCTTTACTATTGAAAATGAACAGGGCAAACCGGTCGGATTCAGTGCCCGTACTTTGGAAGCCAAACCGCTGGATGGCAGAAAGTATGTGAACACTCCGGAAACTCCGGTTTTTCACAAAGGACACTTGCTCTATGCGTTGCCGCAGGCAAGACAGGGAATCGGCCGCCATAAACAGGCAATCCTCTGCGAAGGTCAGTTGGATGCCATCGCATTTCACCGCGCCGGATTTGATTGTGCAGTTGCCCCGCTCGGCACGGCCTTCACCCCGGATCAGGCGCGTATAATTCGCCGCTATTCCCAAAAGTTGATTTTGGCATTTGATGCTGACAATGCCGGAAAAAAAGCCGTTTTGCGGGCCGCTGAAATCCTTTTGCCATTATCAGTTGAATTGAAAATCCTTCAGATTCCCGGCGGCAAAGATCCGGATGAGTTATATGCACACGGCGGCAGTGCCGCCATTGGCAATGCGCTGGAAAACACCATCAACTGGATGGATGTATTACGGGAAACATTGCCGGAAAAATTCGACATGAGTTCTCCGGTCGGCCGCAGTCAGGCGGCGGCATTTGTAGCTTCATTTCTGAAACTGGTCGGCAACCAGATAGAGTTGGAAGTTTACACCAAGGAAGCGGCAAAAATGCTGGAAATCAGTGAAAACGCAATGATTTCAGAACTCTCCGGTGCAATAAAAACTCACATTATCCAATCCGATAAAAGACCGCCTTTACCATCGGTCAAACCGGTCAAAGACACCGCTCAAGCCAATGCGGCACTTGTAACGCTGCTGGAATTGGCCGTATACGACATCAACGCCGGTCGTGCCATGGCGGAATTGATCCCGCCGGAATACATTTCGGATGTGACCCCATTGGGGAAAGCCCTGAATTTAGCAATCAATGCCGCACTTAATGATGAAATGGATGAGTTGCCCGGAATGTTGCATGACCTGCTTATCGAGACCCCCTGTCCGGAAGTAAGCAAAGTGCTATTCCGGCCAACCGAATTTCAAAGCGATCGCCGCAGTCAGGCATTAAATGATGCAGTCAAAGAATTGATCCATTTTTACAGAAAAAAGGATGAGCGCAGTTTGCTGGAAAAATTACGCAATGCTGCATCTGAAAGCGAAAAAATGAGTATTCTCACCGAATTACAAAATTCAAATCCTCCCAAAGAAAGGAGCAATATGGAATGAAAAAATACAATAATTTGTGGGCGATACTGGTGCTGGCCGGAATTGCCGGATGTTCCACGCCGCCACCGGAACCGACTCCAAGACTCGGTCTCGGAGTGCTGGATGGAACTGTAGAATATGAACCGGTGCCGGCTGATGGCTTGTCGCTGAAAATGATCAGTAACAATACCGTTTATGCCGGAGAAAGAACAAGCATTTGCTTTGCGTTGAGCAACGACAGCCACCTTTTGGTATCAATTCCGGAATGGTACAGTAATGAACCGGACAACGTTATCGTATATGTCCAGCCGTGGCTTACCGGAATGACTGAACCAGATCCGGACTCATGGATAGAATTGTCTTTTGATCTCAAAACACCGATCCTTCATTATCCATTGACATTGATGCCCGGCAATAAAGTGATGGTCAACAAAGAATTGGAGTTTATCAGAATGTTGCACGTTTCTGAGGGTAAGATGCGCCGCTTCTTTATCAAGGCTTCGCTGAACCTCAAATCCTTGCAATTAACTACAGAAGTGACAGCATTGCAAGTGTTGCCACGGAGAAAAACAGGAGATCAACAATGAAAAAGTTTTTTTTGCTTCCGGCTGTTTTATGCGCCATAAGTTTGCTTGCCACCCCGGAAACATTCCGCCCAAAAATACAAATTGCCAAAGTCGACAACTTTGATTTGGCCAATGGGATCGATAATCCGGCGTGGAAAAATGCCCCGGCGTATGAATTAATGACGCTGGTCCGCTCGCCCCAGGATATGTATCGCCGCCCCCAGGAACCTGCCACAGTGCAATATCTCTATGATGATCAATACCTTTACATCCGTACAGAATTGATCGATTCGGATATTATGACACAGGGAACCCAAAATGGTTCTCATCTCTATCGTGATGGTGATCTGGTGGAAATATTCATAAAACCGGCCAATGCCCATTACTACTGGGAGATATACGGTGCCCCCAATCAGCTCAATACCAGATTTTACTTCAACGCCCGCGGTTCTGTCGGCTTGCCGTCAAGTTTCCGTCATGTTGATGTCGGCATCAAAGTTTTCAGTCGCATAGACGGCACATTCAATGATCCATCTGACCGTGACCGATCCTATATTGTTCTGATAGCAATTCCGACCGCAGAGTTGAATCGACCGCACCAAACCGGAGATCATCCGGCAGGCACTGTTCCTTTCGCTCCCGGCGAAGATTGGCGGATCCAAACCGCCCGCTACAACTACAGCCGCTATCTTGATGATCTTGAATTATCCAGTTTCCCGCAAACTTACGGCGGTTATCACTCTCTGGAATACTTTGCTGAAATCGAATTGATCAAATAATCAAACTTATAAAAAAGGAGTCTTTTATCATGAAAAAATCCCTCATCTATGCGATAATGTGTGCAACATTTGTGCTTTCCGCCGGAGAAGCAGAATACGTCCGTCAGGAATTGGCAGCCGGAGGAGACATTCAACATTTCAGGATCAATGCCAATCTTCCGGAACAATTCAACCGCAAACCATTGGAAGCCGGTTCAGTAAAGTTTGATTGCGATGAAAAAAATCTCTATTTTACGATCACCATGGCAGATAATGATTTGGTCAGTGAAGCAGAGAACGATCAGTCCCCATTGAGGAATCTTGGAGATGCGATCCAAATCTTCCTCAAATCAGAAAAAGACACCTACATCTGGGAATTTCAGGTTGATTCTCAAGCTCACAGAAGTTACTTCTTCCATCAAGGCCCCGGACGGATTTTTTATCCGAATGAAGCCACAGGCACCCCTGCTTTTTCCGTGGAAAACACCATTACCGATGGTCAGTGGATCACCAAAATCACGATTCCCTTGAGCATTTTCAAAGAAAAAGGATTCGATTTCACGGATGCAGAAAACTGGACATTTCTGATCGTGCGTCACAATTTTTCCAGATTCAATGATGCAAAAGAAACCAGCAGTTACCCGCAGGTCGTTGGCAATATGTACAATCCGGCACGTTTCGGCAGATTGATTCTCAAAAGATAATCAGCGCAGACGGAAAAGGGTAAGTAACTCATCTGCGTTGATTCCGCAGATATAATCATTTATATCAATGGCGGCCAATTTCCCGGCAATATCATCAAACCGGGGAATTGAGCCGTTTAATTTTGCTGCTAATTCATTTACCGGCTTCCGGCCGAAAAAATCACCATTAAAACACAAATCCCGGATTTGATTGTCTGCCACATTGAAACGTACTTCGACACTTCCGGCAGAGAACCGTTTTTTGAAGCAATAAGTAAAAGCAGTGATTGAACCGAAATTCCATTCCCAGGTGCGATACTTTCTATCGGCAAGTTCTTCTGCCTTTTTTATCAACTCCTCCGGAAGCGGAGAAACCTCATCCAGAGACAACTCTGCGAGAATACCGTTTTTTAACTGCTCCACAAAATCATCAGCGCTCCAATCCGGCAGAAATTCTTTCAAATTAGCCACTCTGGAACGTACTGATTTGATCCCCTTTGCTTTGATTTTTTCCTCATCCGGAGTCAACACCTGCGACAACACACTCAAATCAGCATCAAATAAAAGCGTTCCGTGGAACAATGTCCGGTTGCTTAATACACTTTTGGCACTGCCGGAAATTTTGCGTCCATCAACCAAAATGTCATTGCGTCCATGAAATTCAGCGGGAACACCCATTTTATGCAAAACATCAATGATGATTTGTGCATTCCGCGCAAAAGCCTCATTATCCAGTTGCCGGTCATTTGCGGCAATCGTATAATTGATATTTCCCAAATCATGATAAACGGCCCCGCCCCCGGTGATCCGGCGCACCACATTGATACCGCGCTCCCGGACGGCGGCAGCATTGATTTCCGCTTCAGTATTCTGGTTGCGTCCGATAATGATTGATGGTTCATTGCGCCATAACATGACCGCTTCAAATGGGTAGTCACTGGCAATGATCTCTTCCAAAGCCAGATTGTATGCCGGATCAACAGATGGATTTATCAAAAGTTTCATTTTTCAAATAAATAATGCCGCCGGGAAATAATTCTCCCGACGGCAAATTTTATCAAACCAATCACGGCATTGCCATAAAGGAGAATACCAAAGCAAAGATCGCACAGGTTTCAACCACACCGAGCACGATCAGATAGTTTGCAAAGCCTTTGCCGGTTTCCGCAAATGAAATACAGGCATTAGCACCGCAACGCCCCTGAAATATCGCAGACACCATCTGGGCGATACCGCCGAGCAATCCCATGCAGACATAGGCCAGAGCATATTCCGGCTTATCCACGATCGCCTGTTTGGAAAGCACCATCATCAACATCGCATAAATCGTCTGCGAAAGCGGCGCACCAACCATGGCAATCAACAGAAACGGCGCGGCCTTTCCCTGCTGATAACATTTTTTCCATGCGCCGATAGCCGCAGCCCCGGCAGTTCCGGCACCGACAGCAGAACCAACCGCAGCCAATCCCACTGCCACATAACCGACACCGATCGCCAACGCTTGAATTGAATTCATCTTCTTTTACTCCTCTTTTTTATTTGATTTAAATGGATTAAAACTTTGACCACTCCATGACAATCCGGTATGATTTGAAAATTCCAAAGTATTGAGTCGCACAGCATGCACCAGCACACTGAGCAAAGCCAATGCAATATTCAATGCGTGCCCGACCAACACCACCAGAATACCGGCCGGCAACAACCATGCTGAAACCTGACAAAGATCAAACGCCATGCCATTGAAACTGCCGGCGATGCAAGCCCCGGCTAATCCGACAGCGAACAACCGGATGTAACTCAAAACATCTGTAAAACTGCCGATTATATCAAACGGGAACTGAAACACATCAGAAGCCTGCTTCCAATTCACTCCGCAAAACATAACCAACGCCAAACCGACGCCATACAAGACGTACATATAAGTCGGAAACTCGCCCGGATAAACGATCAGCCTGATTGTAAGAAAAAAATTCCCCCAGATGATCAGCATCCATCCGAGATGTTGACCGGCAGCTTTCCAGTTGCGTTCACTTATGACCCGCCAGATGCGTCCGACGGAAAGTTGCACCACTGCCAGAATAAAGCAGAAAAATTGAATATTGGCCTGTTTAGCCGCACTACCGGCAAAATCCCGGAAACACTCCAACGCCGGGAACGGTTGGTCTGTTCCGGGAATAGTGGACATACCGAACCAACTGCCGCACAATGCTCCCCACACCGTGGCGGCCACACTCAATACCAACAATAATCGCATCGGAGCAAGCAGTCTGGGAACTTTTTTTGCCGCCAGCAACCCGAAACCGGAAATCGCCCCGAATAAAATACCATATCCGGCATCTCCGATAATAATTGCATAAAAGATGGTAAAAAAGATCAGTACCGCGCCGGAAATATCAATTTCACGATACCCCGGCACGATTCCCAGAAAATCAAAAAGCGGTTTAATGATCCGGGTAAATTTATTTTCTTTCAACAAAACCGGCACATCATCATCCTCTGCCGGATCAAGTATCAACAATCCCCAGCCATTTTTTTCAGCGGCAGAACGCACCTTATCAATTTCCGGAAGCGGCACAAAACCTGAAACCGTAACGATTTCTCCATATTCGGCAATCGAATCACGCACCCGGCAAAACTCCCAAACACAACTTTCATCCTCAATCGCACGGATCAAGATATGACGGCTGGCCGCCAATTTACGAAGTTCATCATCAAGTTTTTTATCTTCTTTTTCCAAAGCAGCGATTTTCTTCCGCAATGCCGCCGGATCATCCTTGTCGGTAAGGTTAACGACCGGGAACTGACTTTCATCGACTTCATCAACCGCAATTACGACAAATGCCACCCTGCCCTTGCCGCCGGAGATTTCCCGGCAGTTGACATTTTCCATCGCCTGCGCCTTGGCAAAATCTTCACGAGTACCGGAACAAAGCAGAAAATGTACTCCGGATACATTTAACTCATCGAGCAGTTTACGATCGAAATCCCCCCAGACCGCCAACATTTCCTGACGGCGGCGCAAATCGGTTATTTCTCCGGCAATGGAAGTGCGTTGCTCAATGATTGCTGCGACCAAAGCGGCGATTTTTTCAGCAGATTCCGCCTTTGCGGAGAAATCTGTTGAAATTTTATTTTCAACAGCAATCTGTTCCAACACCGAAAGAATACGCTTGTAGGTATTCATTTTTTCGGCGGCGGCAGCAGAATCGGATGAAAAACGCCCGTCCAACTCAACTTGCATAACGCCGAGATCACGCAAAGACACCAATGCATTTTCGCATTCACTTTGCAACGTGATCAACGTTACTTTTTTCATTGGAACAATCATCTTTTCAACTCCATTCTACTGAATATTTTGAACAAAATATAACACTTTTTTATCAAAAAATCAAGCGTTTTTATTCAAAAAATCCGAATTATCTAATCTGTCCATTGCCTTTTACAATGTATTTGTAGGTCGTCAACTCATCAGTTCCCATCGGTCCTCTGGCATGAAGTTTATCGGTACTGATCCCGATTTCAGCCCCCATACCGAATTCTCCGCCATCAGTAAAGCGGGTCGAAGCATTAACGTATACTGTCGAAGAATCAACATTTCTGGTAAAGTATTCAATATTTTCCTGGATCGTACTTAAAATACCGTCGCTGTGCCGCGAGCCGTAGGTGTTGATATGTTCCACGGCCTCATCCACACCATCAACGGTTTTCACTGCCAGAATCAAGGAAAGATATTCTGCATGATAGTCATCTTCTGTCGCCGGCAACGCATTGGCGACCAGATCGCAAAATTCAGCATCTCCACGTAATTCAACATGGCGGGCTTGCAACTCGGCGGCAACCAGCGGAGCAAACTTATCAACAATAGTGCGGTCGATCAACAAAGTTTCAAGAGCATTGCAAACAGCCGGGCGTGAACATTTGGAATTAACAATAATTTTGACTGCCTGTGCCATATCACACTCCGCATCAACAAAGAGATGACAAACTCCTTTGTAATGTTTCAAGACCGGCATGGTCGCTTCGGCAACGACTGTACGGATCAACCCCTCCCCTCCACGCGGAATAACCAAGTCGATATAACGATCCATTTTCAGCATCAATTTTACCGCTTCACGATCAGTCCACGGAATCAACTGCACAATACCATCAGGCAATCCGTCTCCGGCGGCACTGGCATTGAGAATAGCCGCTATTGCCGAGTTAGACTCAAAAGCCTCTTTACCACCGCGCAAAATAACGGCGTTGCCGGCCTTGATGCAAATACCGGCGGCATCTGCAGTAACATTGGGTCTGGCTTCATAAATGATCCCGATCACGCCGAATGGCACGGCTACTTTGGTGATTTTCAATCCATTCGGCCGGGTGTTTTCCGAAATGACTTTGCCGACCGGATCGTTTTGGGCAGCGACCTGACGCAACCCGTCTGCCATAGCAGATATACGTTCTGCAGTCAAAGTCAAGCGGTCTATTTTTGCCTCATCCATACCATTCGCTCTGGCATTGGCTATATCTTTTGCGTTGGCATCGGCTATAACATCAGCAGAAGCCAACAATGCATCCGCCATATTATTCAAGCACGTTTCTTTTGCTTCCGGGGGCAAAAGAGCAAGAGCCGCAGATGCCCGGCGGGCTTTTTTCCCGATCCCCTCTAATACCTGAAACATTTCTGATGAATCCATAAAAAAATTTCCTTATTGATTGATCTTGTTACAAATAAAACTCTCACAAAAATAATATACTGTTGCAAACCGTTTTTTGCAATATTACCGATCAATATCCTTGAATTTTTTATGTTCCTTATGATCCAGCAATGCGACCGCCGGATTGCGCCGGCAAAAAGATGGCGTAACTCCGGTGATTTTACGGAATGCACGATTGAAACTGCAAACATTCCTGAAACCGACCGCCAAAGCAATTTCATAAACATCAAGTTTAGACTTCCGTAACAACTCAATCGCCTGCACCACACGATAAGTCGCCAAATACTGCATCGGACTGATACCGTTTTCACTGGTAAACTGATGGATCATGTAACTGGCACTCATACCGGTTATTCTGGCCAGTTTTCCGATAGTCAATTCCTGCGTGTAATGTGTCTTTATATAAGACTCCACCTTTTCCACCTGCGATGAATTGGTAATTGAAGCCAAAAATTTGCTTTTCCCGTAAGAGTCACAAATAAAATCCGCAATCAATTGGAGCAACTCCTGTAATCCTTCAGCTTCCTCTCTGGTGAAACGGCGGGTATTTTTATGATAGGCAGCTATTTCATCCGGAGTGATATTCAAAAAAGAAAGATTTTCAGCAATTTCATCCACTTCTTTACCGGAACATTTGGACAACCGGAATTGTCCGGCACACAATGCCCCCAGATATTCTCCGTGATCGAATATCGGCAAAACCAAATCGTAAAATCCGGCATGACAGCGATTCATCAGCGGTTTGCCGGTGTTGCGGGTTTCCTGCAAACGCTGACGGGTCTGCCGGGCACACATCTTACTGCCCTCTATACTGCTCATTATTTTGAAGCACAAAGGGTTGCAATGATCCTGACCGCAAACCGAAAACGTTTTATCGTCCGGCTGGATCCAATCCAGCGGAATATGGCACAACTTGAAAAAAGCCGAGTGATACAAATGCAACAATTTCTTTTTAGACAAATCGCTTATGCTGCCCATTTTCTGCTCCTTACTGTACAACGATTTTTGTATAAAATAGCACAGCATTTGCAAAAAAGCAAGAATTGCAAAAGAAAAAGCAGTAATTGATTTGTCAAAAGCTTGCTTGACGAGTATATTTTTTACCGTAGAACGGATTCTTTCCGCCTTTTGGAAAGAAAAATTCCGTTGCACACAGCAATCCGATGGGAGTTTTCAGAGAAAATGAGTAACAAAGTATTGGTTTTAGGAGCACATCTTGATGACTCCGTAATCGCTATGGGCGGTACCATACGCAAACTGGTCAAGTCCGGTTGTGAAGTTCATGTATTCTGCTTTGGCAACGGCGATGAAGCCTACGTCGTGCCGGGGGGACAGCAAGCAGCCGCTGAACGTTTCACTCAAGGCGGTATCGAGGCCCATAACATTCTCGGTTGTGCAAGCATGGAGTGTTTCGATGTGGGTGATTTTGAAGTAGATGCCACTGCTGAATTTTACCGCCAGTGCATCGGTGCGATCCGCAAACATCAGCCTGACATCATTTTCGGTCACGATTTTGCCGAATATTTCCAGCATCTCGGCATGGCCCAGATGTCACTGGATGCCTGGAATCAGGCACGCTGGCATTGCACTGCCGACTACGGTACCGAACCGTGGGCAGCAAAAAAATATTATCAGTTTGAAGTGTGCGACACTTTGACCAAACCGACTCACTTCGTTGATGTTACAGATGAATTTGAAGATAAAATATCGGCAATGATGGCTTTTGATCCGGAAGGCGGCAGACTTGGTGCATGGGAAGATGAAATGCGCGCCCGTGCCCGTTTTTACGGATCACGGATCGGAGTGAAATATGCGGAAGTTTTCCGGCAGAATTTCAACATTCCAATAACAATTAAAAACACGTCTGAATTATTTTGAGGAAAAATCATGGCAAAAGAAAAAATAGTATCATTCGACTCCGATGAGATCGGAGTGTACGGAGATGTTTTCACCTCTCCGTTACCGAAACGCAAATTGAAAGTCGGGATGCTCGGTCTGGGTTACTTTGAGTACTGGCGGATGTATCCGGCACTGGAAGCGCAGGTTTCCGGTGATTTGGACGGCATAAAGAACCGTCTGATCGAATTTCTGCCTGATTGCGAAATCATATATCCGGGCATGGTTGACACCCTGGACCGGGCGGAAGTTGCCGGATTGGCATTCAGAGAAGCTGAAGTTGATGCCATTGTGGTTGTCGCCGGAACATATCTGCCGGATTTTATCACGATGCACGCCATCAACCGTTGCGCCGCCCGCCCGCTGGTGATCCTGTTCAACACCCAGACCGGAAACGATGTCAATCCGTTGGACAATTACATTGCCACCATGCGCAACTCGGCTCTGATCGCCATTACTCAACTTTCCGGTAGCTTCCGCAAAATGAAGCTGGATTACAAAGTTGTCGTCGGTGAAGTTTCCGAAGTATCAGCATACCGGGAAATCGCCGCTGAAATTTCCGCTCTTGGGGCCTGCAAACGTTTAAGCAAATCCACCTACGGCATCGTCGGACACGTTTTCCGGGGAATGTACGATCTGGAGTTTGACCGGGCCAAAGTCAAAGGTTTTCTCGGCCCGGAAATCATGACCATTCAGGCGGAACACCTGATCGACCTCTGGAAGATCGTTCCGGATGATGAAGTCAATGCTGAAGCACAAAAACTGATCGATCGTTTCCGGACCCGCAACGTTGCTTTTGAAGATGTAAAAAAATCGGTCAAACTCGGATTGGCGATGCGGGCGTTGTATAAAAAATTCAATCTGGATGCAATGTGCTTCCTCGGTCAGCATTATCTGGAAAAAATGACCGGAGCTCCCGCCCGTATGGGAGCATCAATGCTTATGGAGCAAGATCGTTTTACCGTTGCCTGTGAAGGGGATGTCGGCGGTCTGGTAATGATGGATCTGATGCAGGAATTTACCGGCAACACTCCATTTCAGGCGGAATGGGGGCAATTTGATATTGCCAACAATGCCCTGTTTCTGCTCGGCCACGGCATCGGAACTCCATCTCTGGCTGAATCAGATGATAAAATCACTCTTACCGGTTCTCCGGAAGAATGGGGCTTTTCCGGCGGCGGTTTGAATTACGAATTGATAATGAAACCGGGAACTGTAACTTTCGGCCATGTACTCAACTGCGGGGAAACCTACCGGATGTTGATCTCCAAAGGAGAATCTTTTGCTTATCCGACTCTGCCCTGCAATGAATTGCACGCTATGATAAAGGTAAATAAGCCGGTCAAAGAATATTTGCAAGAATTGATCTCTGCCGGAGTAGCGCATCATGCCATTGCAGTTCACGGCGATTGTGCGGAGCAATTAAAAAAATGCGCCGCCAATATGCGCATTGAATTTATTGAATTATAACCATATATTGTTTTGAGAGGAAAGGATAAAACCATGATCTGCATTCCCGAAAGTGAATTCAAAGAGCGCATCATCCGCATTCAGGCGGAGATGGAGAAAAACAATTTTGATGCCATTGCCGTTTACGGCGATGAATACCGCAAAGAAAATTTGCGCTATGTTTGTAACTTCTGGCCGATTTTTGAACGCGGCATCTGCGTTATTCCCAAATGCGGTGAACCGACTCTCGCCGGAGCACCGGAGGGCGAAAGTTACGCAAAAGAGATGTCTGTTTGGAGCGACTATCGCAACGTTAAAGAATTTGCCTGTGTTTCCGTTCCGGAAGAAATCGATTATCCGCTGGCGACTTTTTCCAGTTTGAAAGATATTCTGCAAACCGCTCTTAAAGGCGGCAAACGCCTCGGACTGGTCGGAGTTTGGGATATCCCTGCTCCCATCATGGAGCGGCTCAAAGCGGCTGTTCCGGGAGTGGAGATCATCGATGCAATGCCATTGCTGGCAAAATTGCGGTTGATCAAAAGTGCCAATGAGATCGCTTGTTTGAAAGAAGCCGGCCGTCAGGCATGTGAAGGCTACAAAAAACTTCTGGAATATGCCGTTGACGGCAATCCGGAAACCATGGCGGCCGGAGCCGCTGAAGGTGCGGCAAGAATGGCCGGTGCGGAAGACATCAACTTCATGGTTTTCGGTTCAGGCAAACGTACCGAAACTGTTATCGGCCGGGCCACCAACAAAATCATGCGTAATGGCGAAATGGTGATGGCGGCAATGGCAGTACAGTATCAGGGCTATGTTTCCACGGTGGAGTATCCCTTTGTCATCGGTCAAGCCAGCGATGAGCAGAAAAAATTCCTCAATGTTCTCTTTGAAGCGGCCAATATCCAGCAAAACTACCTTAAAAGCGGTGTGGTTTCCGGAGAAATGGTCCGAAAAGTCAAAGAGGTATTTGCCCGTAACAACATGACCGAATACGACCTTTACCCGCCGATGCACGGTATCGGTCTGGCCGAAGCGGAATCCCCCTACCCGGATGAAACTGCCACCTATCTTTTTGAAAGCGGTATGTGTGTCAACAGCGATATCAGCATCTGGGGACACCCCGCAGGCAGCAACCGGATCGAAGAGGGTTTCGTAATCACCGAAGCCGGTCCGAAATCGATCACGCCCTTTATCCGTGAACTTGTAGCGAAAGGAATTTGAAAATGAGCGGTGGAAAAAGAGTTTGGTATTTTGCCGACGGTTATTTGCCGGAAAAAGTGAATAACGGCCCGGCCGAGGCCCACGAAGCATTGATGTTTTTCAATACCCATGAGCAGGATTCAGAAGTGACGATCGACATCTATTTCAGTGACCGTGAACCGGTCAAAGGCATCAAAGTAAATGCCCCGGCGGAAAGAGTGATCGCATTGCGTCTGGATCACCCGGAAGATCTGGCCGGCACGGTCATTCCGCCCTTGACCCAATACGCCTTGCGGATCACTTCCGAACTGCCGATCGTCAGTCAATTCGGCCGGGTCGATACTACGCAGAATGCGATGTCTTACTATGTGGGGGTCGGTCATGCCGAATAATGAATTTTACTTTGCCGTAACCGTTGATGACGTAGCATTGCAAGGTTGGTACAGCGAGAGCAACTTCCGGAAACTGCTGGCATTTTTTACAGAAGAAAAGGTCAATGCGACATTTTTTGTCGTTCCGGTGGATGAAGAAACCGATAAGCCCTTTAATGAAGTTTTTCCGGAATTGCCGGAAATCATCCGGGAAGCCCGGCAAAACGGTCATGCCTTCGGTCAGCACGGCATCCGTCACAACCGTTTTGAATTGGGTATTCCTCCGGCCATGGTGCTGGATCTGCCTCACGAAACGGAAAACAAACGCTTTGCCGAAACTCATAAACAAGAGTTGGAAGCGGAACACACTAAAGAGAACTGCCTGAAACGCCTGAAATACGGTAGGGATATTCTGGAAAAAGGTCTTGGATTTGCCGTAAAAGGCTTCCGGGCTCCGGCAGCGCAGACCAGTGACGGGATGTTTGCGGCCTTGCGTGAAGCGTATGATTTTGACAGTTCGACCTGTTTTCAGGAAACCGGTTGGGATTATCTTTTGGATAAACTGGATGTGCCGCCACGGGAACTTGATATGGAACGCTGGAAAAAAATCACATCGGTCAATCCGGGCAAAGAATTTCCCGGCAGTTGCGACTACACATGGTTCCTGCCGGCAGAGCGTTATAATATAACCATGAAACTTGCAAAACATGATCTGGATGCCTGCATGGCTCTGGATGTGCCTTTTGTAACAGTAAGTCATGTCGATCCGGTTTTCAATGGTGAAGGTATCCGTTTCCTGCGAGAATTATTTCAGTATGCCAGAGAAAAAGCCAAAGCAATGGGAAAAGAATTGGTCTTTGCCAATTTGGAAACCGTTGCAGAAAAATACAATAATTGAGTGCCACCCATAACAAAGGAGATGTTTCTATGAAAAAACAGAATGTTTCGTTGAGTATCCGTTCCGGTTATACCAATAACCGGAAGCCCATGGGCTTCACCCTGATCGAACTGTTGGTCGTTATCGCCATCATCGCTATTCTGGCGGCGATTCTGCTTCCGGCTCTCAACTCCGCCCGTGAGCGCGGCCGTGCCGCAAGTTGCATAAACAACCTGAAACAGTTGGGCATGATGGTTGCCCAATATGCAGATGCTTCTGATGATTATGCTCCGGTTGCTGATGAATGGTTCCATGAACTTTCCAACCTCGGTCTTCTGCATGACTATCTGGTTCAGGTAACTGAAGCCCACCCCGAAGGTGAAGCACGCTATGGAACCGATGAAAAACCGACCAACCTTGCGTGTCCGAGCCTGGTTTATGAGCCTTCATTTTTCAAATTCACTTACAACTATGCTATGAACAGCCGGACTTACGGCTACCGGAATGGTTCAGTTCCCTTGTGGGTCAGAAGAAAAATCATTACCATCGGCAACCCCAGTTCCCGCATGACTCTGGCAGATGGGCAACCTTCTGCTTCCGTGGCTTATGAAAACCGCACTGACAACATGGGTATTTCCTCCAACCGGCACAACAACGGTTCAAATGTAGTTTTTGCCGATGGTCATGCCGATCACAAAAACCCGAAAGACTTGAAAGGCGGCACCGGATTGTGGCAGGGGGATCCCGACTTTTTCGGCCCCAATACCAATGCTGAAGCAAATGACAGATAACAGAGAATTATTCACTATATGAAATACAAATGTTTCCTTTTTCTTGCCGCATTCACCGCATTGGCGGTGAATGCCGGTAATATCATTGCCAATGGCAGTTTTGAGTCGCTGAAAAGTGACACCAATTTCCCAACTGACTGGGGTATCCATTATATCTGGAAAGGTCCGGTAACCGTCGTCAATGATTTCGGTCATGCCCATGACGGTTCTGTCTCACTTCATTTCAATCAGCTGGCAGACAATGCTCACAAAACCCAGTTGACCATCGGCTCCAGCCGCTGTGCAACCCGGCCGGGAACCCGTTACCGTTTAAGCGTATGGGCAAAGGGCAATGGCAGTGTATCAATGACTGCTTACTTTTCCTCAAAAGGGAAATATCTGTCTGATGATGGCACATTTCCTCCGGCCAATCCGTTGCAAAGTGAATTTTTCACGATCAATTCAGATGAGTACCGGCAAATCACATTCACTTTCACTGTGCCGGAAATTCTGACCGCCATTACGGCAGATCATGAAAAACTTTCACCGGAAACGGTAGAAATATTGCTCAATGTCAAAGGTGACATTTATCTTGACGATGTGGAACTTTACCCTGCCGATGAAGTTCCGCCGCAGGAAAAAGCCTTTGCAAGTGATCCGGATCGCCCGACGCTGATGACCATTCCCCGGTTGCCCAATGCTCCTGAAATCGATGGCAAATTGACCGATGCAGTTTGGCAGCAGGCTTCTGCGACTACCGGATTCCGGGCGGTCGGCGGCATTTTGTCCCCCAAACAAACCATTGTATATGCCGGTTATGATGATGAAAATCTCTACATCGCATTCACCGCATTGCAACTTCCCGGCAGTGCAAACCCCGGCTTTGACCGTGAATTTGAAAGTTTTCCCTCTGACGTGGAAGGTTTTGAGATCTGGCTCGCTCCCGATGGTCAACGCTGGTATCAACTGCTTTTAGTACCCGGCGGCGGATTCTTGAGCAACTCGGCCGATGGCGACACCCATTGGGGCAGACAAACCCGCTATGCGGCTACTTATATCGAAAGTACCATGATGTTTGGCGGCATTCTGGCGACCGATTCCAGAACATGGTTTGGCGAAGTTGTTATTCCGTTTTCAGCTCTCGGCATGACCACTCCGGCAGACGGCAGTGAATTGCGTATCAACTTCTGCCGCGATATCGCCACGGAAAAATCTACCGACGCCCGTTCCAGTGAAGATTGGACGAGTTGGAGCGATGTGACCGGATTCAACAACGTTGCCAGATATGGATATTTGCGTTTTGATTCACGCATTCCCGGCATTCAGTGTATTACTCTCAATGATCCATCCAATGGCAGCGTTGCCATTGCCGGCAGAAGTTTGTCTCAAAACAATGTGCAAACACGGATCCGGCTGCCGCAATTCAACAACCGCATTTTGCAAACTTCATCCGGCAATGCCGGAGAAACCGGTGAATTCAATCTTAATGATGAAATTCAAGTTTCCGGTTCTGAACAAACTCCGATGGTACTTGATTTTTCCGTCAGCGATCAAAACGGCAAAGTTTTAAGCCAGAACAGCGTGCCTTTTATTCTGATGCCGGCATTCGGCTTGAATTACCAACTCTTTTATTCTGCTAAAAAAGTCGAAGTCACAGCGGACTACGCCCGTTTGTCACACTCCGACGGATGCAAAATCGTTTTTTCGGTCGAAAAAGCGAACCGGGAAAAAACCGCTTCCGGCGAATCTGCCGTATCTGCCAATGACCGCAGCAGTAAATATGAATTCGACATCACCAGCTGGACTCCCGGTCAATACACTTTGACCGTACAACTCTTTGATCCGGCAGGCAAATTGCTTGCCGGCAATTCCCGACCACTGGAAATCCCGGAAAAACCGGCATGGATGGATAATCCTTTGTGGCAGGATCGCAGTGTCCCGGCGCCATATACCCCCATCGTACAAAATGGCACTCAAACTTCGGTGGTTCTGCGTACATACACCTGGCAAAGCAACGGTCTGCCGCAACGCGTTTCATATCAGAATCATGAATTGTTTGCCGCACCGGCACAATTGGTTTTGAAAGTCAACGGCAGAGCGGAAACACTGCAGTTCCAGCCTTTGGAAGTGCTTGAATCATCTGAAGATCTGGTGCAGTATAAAATCAAAGGCCTATCCGCTTCAGTGGAATTAACCGGCACTTTGGATGTGGAATTCGACGGCTTTGCCAGATGGAAAGTGGAACTCAAAGCCCGCCGCCCCGGTGTACGGGTCACGGAATTCTCCCTGAATTTCCCGATCACCAGAGAAGATGCCTTATTCATGCGTGGTGACGGATACACCGGTTCACTGCTTCAGGATCGTTACACCCGTTCTCCCCGCCCCTCCCCGGTAGTTCATATCGGCAATGCGGAAACCATGTGGGGCAACTGGAAATATGATGCTTCCGGCTGGAATTGGACCGATAAATTTTTCCACGAATTAGTCATCGGCAGTGATCACTACGCATTCAGCGTGATGTGCGAAGACAATGAATTTGTCCGCGGCAATAAATATGCCAGTGTCAGCAACACCACCCCAGGAGCATCGGTATTGACCGTCACTCTGGTAAGTGAGCCGACTTTGCTGGATAATAAACCGCTGAAATATGACTACTTCTTCCAGACTCTGCCGATCCGTCCGGAACCGACCGACCCCAAAAGATGGCACGCCGCTCTGGATCCGTCAAGTATCTTTACCATCAATCTGCCCGGATATCTGAATACTCCGGAAGGCCAGAGACTGCTGGATGCCCTTTACGTCGGCGAATCATATCACGATCTGGCCCCTTCCGGATTTTCCACTTGGGCAAAAGATCCGCAGGCAAGCGAAGAAGCATTGGCCAAATTTCACAGTCACGGGATGAAGATCGCATCCAATCTCTGGTATGCGGTCATGCCGGAAATTTGTCCTGAATACCGTATTTTCGGTGCTGAATGGCGGGCATATCCGGAATACTACTGGACCACACCGACTTCAATGATGAGATCTGTTTGTCTTAACAGTGCATTTGCCGACTTTCATATTGAAAATGTCGCAAAAATCATTTTGGAAACTCCGTTCGATGGCGTATATACCGATGCGACAGCAGTGTTTTGCAACAACGGTCATCACGGATGCGGCTGGACCGATGCCAATGGTGTCCGTCACGCTGATCTCAATTTGCTGGCGACCAGACGTTTTGTCAAGCAGATGTACCGTCTGCTGAAAAGAAACGGAGCCGACAAAATCAACTTCAACCACAATGGAGAAAGTCCCTCAACTGCCGGATTCGTCGATATCCGCACCGACGGAGAAGAACTCATTTGGGAAGGCAAAGAACATTACCGCCGGATCACCCCGGATTACTTCCGCTCCACCTACGCCCAGAATGAGTATGGCATACCTTACACATTTCATGCCGTATTCCACTATTCATGGCGGCGGGTTGGTGATGTTGTGCCGGTTCGTGAAGTGCTGATGATGACTCTGCCGCACCGGGTTTCTTTCACGCTGGCCTATGACGTGGAAACACTGCCAGTATGGGAGATCGTCGATCCGTGGTGGACAACGTCAGACTTCCGGGCTTATTGGTATGCAAATTGTCCGGTAACGACCGATATCCCGACCGAAATGCTTTCAAGCGTATTCATCAAGCAGGCAGAGAAAAAAGCGTTGGTCATTTTCTCCAACTGGAGTTTTGAAGATCGCACTGCCAGATGGCAGATCGACACCGGAAAACTCGGTTTTGACGTAAAAAGTATTTATGAAATAGATACCGTTACCGGAGAAAGACGCCCCGTTGCGCTTGATGCTCTGGTGATGTCACTCAAATCCCGCGATTTTGCCATTGTGGAATTAAGCGGTGAATAAATCAAATGACACTTCCGGCGGATGATTCCGCCGGAAGTTCCCATTGCGCCATAAACAATATCCTGAAAACACTTTTCAATATGAATTCTTATAAAAAATTTCTCTGGATGGAATTGATCGGCTTGGATAATACCCAAAGTGATTGCGGTGTATCAAAATATCTTGATTCACTGGATTTCACCCCTGATACAATTTCTATTTTCATGTGGGGACCGGATTTCCTGCACCATCATACCGGCCTTGATTCAGATGGTTTATTCCCCCCGGATGTCGGGGCATATATGGACTTCTGGTATCCGGGAGCCAAAAGCAGCAATCCGCCATGGAGCAAATTTCAACTAAAAAAAGTTGTTGATGGCTTTCATGCCCGCAATGTAAAAGTATTTTTTTCGATCTTCCCCCGTTCGCTGAATAATCATTTTCACCGGGAATGGTTATCAGATCACCCGGAAGTGCGCCTGACCACCTCCGGGATTCCCACTGATCCCAATACGATCAATCCGTTACGCCGCTTTAACAGCGGAGCCTACTATGAAGATTTCATCATCGGCAAAGCACGCGAAGCTTTGATCGATTACGGTTTTGACGGCTGGCATCTGGCCGATGGTTACAATCATCCGTGGTGTCAGTTGTGTCACGGAGATTATTCCGATGATATGGTCGATCAGTTTTTAACCGATGCAAATCCGGAATTACCGCCATGGTTGGAAAAAACAGTCGGCAACGATCAAGATGCTATTGACCGGCGGGCAAAACTGATCTGGAACAAACTGCGCCGTCAATGGATAAACTTTTACTGCCGCCGCAATGAAAGATTTTTATCCAAAATTTGCGATATGGCTCATGCTGCCGGTAAAGAAGTTTCCGCCAACACTTGCTGGACACGGGATCCGGTGGAAGCCGTTTACCGTTACGGTATAGACTACCGGAAATTCAAAAAGGTCGGTATCGACACACTGGTTGTGGAAACCTGTTCTGCCGCCGGAGAATTGGAATCAGCCAGAAGCAGGGCCTCTTTTTCCGTCCCGTTTTTCCATGTTTTACAGTCAACAAGCCTGCTCACCGGCGTGGCAGCAGACTCGGAATTGCTTTTCAACCAATGTGTTCAGGATACCACAGAGGGCTGGTCCACACTGCATCATGCTCCGGCATTTCTGGAGCGGGAAATAATGGCATACCCCAATTTATTCCGCTTTGATAAATCCGGCAAAATGCACCGGTGTTTTTCCGGATTCCAGATATGTCTTGCCACCGGGATCGAAAGTCACGAATGGCGTTGGCTGAAAAACAAATGGGATATTGCCTATGAATTTATGCCGTCTGCAATAGATTCTGCTGCTCTGGTCTGGAGCGAAGCATTGATGGATGCAGAACTTGATTATTATCTTGAAACCCGCAACAGCTTGAATGCCAACATTCTGTATAATCTTTACAGTGCCGGAGCCCCGCTTCACACAGTGATCCCCATTAAAGCAGTTGATAAAGTTGATATGCCATTGGTATCGATTCAT
Source organism: Lentisphaerota bacterium (assembly GCA_015061625.1). GTDB lineage: Bacteria > Verrucomicrobiota > Lentisphaeria > Victivallales > Victivallaceae > UBA1784. Next base: position 89,949 of record SUWG01000004.1, read on the forward strand.
CCCGGCTTGCTTCCGGAAGCAGAATTTTCCAAACTTTTCAATGAACGCAAATCGCCGCTCATTCTGATCGGCGAAATGCCACCTGATCTGCCCGAAGCAGATTTTGCTTTTGCAGAAGGCGACATGGAATTGCGCATTTACGGAGCCACCCCGGATGTTGAGGTAACTGCATTGGAAAAAGTCACCGTCAAATTACCGGAAGATATCATGGATATCCCCGAACCGGCAAGTTTTTTCAAAGAACAGTTTTATCTGCCGCTTTCCCCGGAATTTTACCGGTTGGCAACCAGTTGTATCGAAAAAGTTGCCGGGCCGAATATCGAACTTGATGATCCGGGCCGTCCGGATTCAGCATTTTTCAAATTCAAAGTATTGCGCAGTAAAGACAAGCGGATACGGGTATTCATCACCAATGACGATATGCATTACGCATTCGGAAATATGTGTCTGCCGTATGAAGTTAAAACCATGGATATCGTCAACAATTTCCGCGGTCGGCCAATGTTCATTGAAGAACGCTTTGATAAAAAGCCAGGATCAATGACATTTATGGTGATCGCCCCCAAAGGCGTTGCAGTAATCGACATGAAAGAGTAAGATTGAAAAAACTGCAATCCGATGATATATTATCAACAATATTGAGATTTTATGGAGTTTCCAATGGGCAAATTAGGACCATCCTGGCTCAGAGATGCCGTTTTTTATGAAATTTATCCTTCCAGTTTTTATGACAGCAATGGCGATGGTATCGGTGACATTCCGGGAATTATCGCCAAACTGGATTATCTGACCGCATTGGGAGTAAATGCGGTATGGTTGAATCCATGTTTTGTTTCTCCATTTTGCGATGGCGGTTACGATATTGCCGATTACCGGCAAGTTGCCCCCCGTTTCGGAACCAATGATGATTTGTTCCGACTTTTTGCCGAAGCAAAAAAGCGGAATATAAAAATCTGTCTGGATATGGTTCCGGGACACACCTCTACCGAACACCCGTGGTTCAAAGCCTCCTGCCAGCCGGAAGAAAATCCTTATTCCAATTATTACATCTGGAACAACAGTTGGCTGGCTCCTACTGACGGCTTGCGCATGATTTCCGGCTCGACCAACCGCAACGGCAGTTTCATGATCAACTACTTTGCCATGCAACCGGCATTGAATTACGGTTTTGCCAATCCCAATCCGGAGTACCCATGGCAGTTGCCGACCGATCACCCGGACGTACTGAAAGTGCGTGAAGAACTGAAAAACAATATGAGATTCTGGTTGGAAAAAGGATGTGACGGCTTCCGGGTGGATATGGCCCCATCTCTGGTAAAAAAAGATCCCGGCAAAAAAGCGACAATGGCATTGTGGCGCGAAGTGCGGGAAATGTTTGACCGGGAATATCCGGAATGTGCGCTTATTGCCGAATGGGCTTATCCGCCGCAATCGTTAAAGGCCGGATTTCATTGCGACTTCCTGCTGCATTGCGGAACCCCCGGTTACACAACCTTATTCCGCAATGAACCGGAAAGAGATCTATTCAATGTCAGCGGTCTGAATAAAAACACTCAATACGAGGATGATGGCAACGACTACACCGTTACCAATCGGCACAGTTTTTTCGATGCCGCAGGTTTGGGAGATGCCAAAGCATTTTTCGACATCTATATGCGACATTACGAATTGACCAGAAATGACGGATATATCTCCATTCCCAGCGGTGACCACGATATGCCCAGAATCAGCGATTTCCGGGATAAAAAAGATTTGGCTTGTGTTTTTGCCTTTCTGATGACCATGCCCGGCGTGCCATTTGTGTACTATGGAGATGAAATCGGTATGCGTAACATACCAAACCTGATCTCCAAAGAGGGGGGTTTTACCAGAACTCAAGCAAGAACTCCGATGCAATGGGATGCCGGGAATAATGCCGGCTTTTCCGCCGCACCGGCTGAAAAACTCTTTTTGCCGGTAGACAGGGCGTCGGATGCACCGAATGTGAGTGACCAGATGTCACGCGCAGATTCCTTGTGGCATGAAGTGCAAAAGTTGATCGATCTGCGCAAATCCACCCCTGCCCTGCACGCCGACAGTGAATTGATACTATTGCAAGCTGATTATCCGCTGGTATATCTGCGCCGGAACGGAAATGATTACATTTTGACCGTCATTCAACCGGCTCGCAGAAAATGGGAATGCAATATCACCCTGCCCGTCGCCGCCCAATCGCTTGAAAGCTTGAAAAATTGCAACATTTCAGCAGAAGTTTGCGGCACCTTGCTGCATTTAAGCGGCGATGACACTCAATACGGTATTTGGAAAGTAATACGATGAACAGGAGAAAAATATGCATCTTGAAAAATTGAATATGCTGCAGACTAAAGTAAACTATTTCCTTACCTGTTTGAGGCGTGATTATGTCAAATCTTCAATCGATTTGAATGCAGAATATTGTCTCACAGATGAGCCGGTCTCTTTTGATGAAAAAAACAATTATCCATTCAAAAAAATTCATACCGGAGAAGCCTGGGGACACAACTGGCAATGTGCATGGTTTCACATCACCGGCAAAATCCCCGCAGAATGGCAGGATAAAACGGTGTGCTTCCGGATCAATATCGGTGGAGAAGGTCTTATTTTTTCGCCCTCCGGAATGCCGTTGCGCGGAGTGACCGATGGTTCAATTTTTCAAGTAACATATATCAATGAGTATTTCCCGCTCTATGATTCCGTTGTCAACGGTTCTGACGTGGAGTTTTGGGTCGATGCCGGAGCAAACGGCTATTTCGGTATGAATTTGAATGGACACCCGCGGCTGGATATCGCAGAAAAAGAGGGAAGCGCATCGGCAACTGTCAACGCCTTGCAACTTTGTCTGACCGATGAAACTCTGCGGCAATTAAGTTTCGATTGGGAAATTGCCTTGGATTTGCTTAAAATATATCCTCAAAATCATTACCGGCACCGGCAGATTTTGACAATCTTGACCGATGCCATCGATCTTTATCAGGGCAATCAGAATAATGCGAAAAAAGTAAGGGGATTTCTTCAGCAAAAATTATTCAGTCAAAAAGCCTGTGACAGCGCATTGCAGGTAACTGCAGTCGGTCACGCCCATATTGATACCGCATGGTTGTGGCCGATACGGGAAACCATCCGCAAATGCGGCAGGACATTTGCCAACCAGATCGCCAATATTGAAAAATTTCCGGAATACATTTTCGGAGCTTCACAACCGCAGCATTATCAGTTTGTCAAGGATCATTATCCCGCACTTTACGAAAAAGTAAAACAAGCCATAGCCGCTGGCCGCTGGGAAGTGCAAGGTGGTATGTGGGTGGAAGCTGATTGCAATCTTATCAGCGGCGAATCCATGATCCGGCAATTTCTGAATGGCAAAAATTTCTACATGGATGAATTTGGTATCGATGTAAAAAACCTGTGGCTTCCTGATGTTTTCGGTTATTCCGGTCTCATGCCGCAAATCATCAAAGGTTGCGGGTGTGATTTCTTTCTGACCCAGAAGATATCCTGGAACCAATTCAACAAATTTCCGCACACGACTTTCATCTGGCGCGGCATCGACGGCACGGATGTATTGACCCATTTCCCACCGGAAAGCGACTACAACGCCACAGTCACCCCCGAACAATTATCCGGAGCCCAGAATAATTTCCGGGAAGCAGGTGTATTGGATGAATTTCTTTCTCTTTTCGGCATCGGTGACGGTGGCGGCGGCCCCGGCGAAGAGTATATCGAAAGAGCAATGCGTTTGAAAGATTTGGAAGGTTGTCCAAAAGTTACAATGGGTAAAGCCGAGGGATTTTTCGATCGGCTGAAACGCCATGCTGACAAACTGGAGATCTGGCAGGAAGAATTATATCTGGAAAAACATCAGGGTACTCTTACCACTCAAGCCAAAGTAAAAAAGGCCAACCGGCAACTTGAATATCTGTTGAAAAATGTTGAGCAGATCTATTCAGCTCTGCCATTGGAAAACTATCCGCAACAGCAGTTGGAAAACTTGTGGAAAAAACTTCTGGTAAATCAGTTCCATGATATCATCCCCGGCTCATCGATCACCAGAGTTTACAAAGAAACTCATCAGCAGCACCGTGAAATTTTCACCGGGTGTCAAAAGTTGCTCTCCGCAGCGGCAGAAAAACTTTTCATCGCCGATGATAATTCGATGACCATTTTCAACCCGCTTTCAGTAACATATACCGGAATGATTGAGTTACCCCACTCCTGGCAAGGGGCATCGCTTAACGGCAAAACACTTCCGGGAATACAGAAAAAAGGTCAAAGTGCTGAAGTTATGGTATCCATTCCCGGCAACAGTTTTGTCACTTTGAAAAAGTCTCAACAAATTCTTCCGGAACCGGAAAAAATCGTGGATTCTCTGATTTTGGAAAATGAATTGATCCGCTGCGAGTTTGATCAAGATGCCCGGATCACCGCAATTTGGGATAAAGAAACTGACCGGCAATTACTTGCCCCGGGAACTGCGGGGAATGTATTATCGCTTTATTATGACGATCCGGCCAATTATGATGCATGGGATATTGACATCGGTTATGAAGCACAGAAACTGGAAAATGCCAGAGGTTGCCGATCGGTCAAATATGCGAGTGAGATACAGCAGTCGTTGGAGTTTGAGTTGACCATAGGCAATTCAAAAATCCTTCAGCAAATCATTTTGCGGCAGAATAAACGTCTGGATTTCAAAACGACAGTTCAATGGAATGAAAATCATAAAATGCTGCGAACATCTTTCGCCCCGGATATTCATTCAACCGAAACAGCTTGTGATCTGCAATACGGCTTTATCAAACGGCAGAATACCGGCAATACCAGTTGGGATATGGCCCGTTATGAAGTCGCGGCTCACCGCTATATCGATATTTCCGATTCCCGATACGGTGTGGCATTGCTAAATAATTGCAAATACGGGCATAAAATCAACGGCGGCATATTGGATTTGAATTTATTGCGTTCACCGAAATATCCGGATTTCCATGCCGACATAGGCGAACATGAATTCACTTACAGTCTGCTTCCGCATTGCGGCACGCTGGTAAACTCTGATGTAATTGCCCAAGCGGCAATGCTCAATCAGGAGCCATTACGATTTACCGGTTTCGACCACCGTCAAACAGCCCTGCCCTGCCGGATCGAATCGGAAAATGTTTCTCTTGAAGTAATCAAAAAAGCCGAAAAAGAAAATTGCCTGATCATCCGTCTGGTTGAAACCAAAGGAGAAAATTCTCCGGCGGTGTTGCACTTCAATATTCCGGTAAAACAACTGGTGACCACCAATTTTATCGAATGGGGCGAATCGGCAGTTATGGAAGTTGTCGATCATCTGGCACAACTCAAGTTGAAGCCGTTTGAAATAAAGACATTCAAACTCATAGTCTGACAAATCCGAATATTCTTACCATGGGCTGTCGCAAAACTTGAAAAGTAAGCGGCAGCCCTGTTTTATTGCCTGCCACCAAAGCCGAGACAACCGATATACAGTAACAAAATCGGCAAGCAGACCGCGATCATCAGGATAAGCAGTAAAAATTCTCCAACTCCTTCAAAAAATTCGAGCCATGCCTCTCCTTTGGATTTATTCATATAAGTCATTTTCATTCACCTTTCTTTTTTGGGGTTTTGCCAATGTATCGCGTTTCAACAAACACAATATATCACCGGCAAGTGGACTTTTTGTGTCCACTCTAAAAATTCCCCATATTTTTGATTGATAAAAATAATTATTTTATTTGAAAGTCATTGTCCTGATTTTTGTGAAAAATATAACTTACGGTGGCGCATTGCGGGCTTTTTTCTTGCCAAATCGGCGGACTCAAGCTCGGTCGAGTATGGTTATACACTCCCTCGCTTTCGCCTTGATTCAGCAGCGACCTTACCTCACACTGCATCCACCGGTCTCCATCAAGATTACGCCCTGGCAAGCCGGTTGCTGACAAACCGTGTTTTCCGGTTGACAAATCCAAGTTGTCATGGTATTACTTTGTTTGTTGCGGAATTTGCCGCATATAACTTTATATACCAGTTTCACAAAATTCAGGACATTACCATTTGAAAAGATTGGTAAAAAGACATATATTATTTTTGAGTTTTTCAGTTGCAAACGCAAAAGGAAGTATCATGATTTTTATTTCTCACCGGGGCGAAAGCATTGATGCTCCGGAAAATACCCTGCCGGCATTTGAATTATCCCGGCAGCGCAACACCTCCGGCATGGAATGCGATATTCATTTGACCCAAGACAATGTATTGGTAACGATTCATGACAATCACACCGGCAGAGTCGGCAATAAAAAAATGGATGTGGAAAACAGTACCTATGCCCAGTTACAAACCGTAGATGTTTCCAACGGCAAAGCCGGATTTAAAAACATCAAGATCCCGAAGTTTTCCCAAACCCTGCAACATTTGGGGAACGACAGGATATTTTATATTGAAATAAAAGGAAATGATCCGGCAGTGATCGATGCAATGATTCAGGAGTTGGATAATGCGCAAATCGCCCCGGAACAAGTGGTAATGATCGCATTTGCGGAAGAGATCGTCCGCATTTTTAAAGAGCGTTACCCGTCACGCAAAGCGTTATTGCTGGTGCTATGTTCAATAAATCCTCACGGCCATTGGACACCGAGTGCAGATGAATTGATTGCCAAACTCCGTGAATTGAATGCAGATGGAGTTGACATCGGAGCAAACTTGCACTGCATAAATCAGGAATATGTAAATAAAGTCAAAGCGGCCGGCTTTGATTTTGCCGTATGGACGATCGACAACGAAAATATTGCCAAAACATTCATCGATTATGGAGTTGATGCCATAACCAGCAACTGCGCCGGATATTTGCAAGAAATTTTTGACAAATAACAATTTTACGTTGTTTGTTAAAAACGGTGGAAAATTTGTTTATAATGATATATATTATGATAACAACTCAAACCGTTTGATTGTGAGAGGTGAATATGTACCCGACTGAAGAACAAATAAAAAGGCACAATGAGGAAGCGGAGGAGGAAAATATTGCCAGCACCGCGTTAATTCTTATTCGCGGACTTTGGGATTACTCATCTTTTGTAAAATCCGTAAATGGGGATAATATTTATAAACAACGTGTCGATAAAATGATCCGTCATTATCTTTCTCTGCCCCAATACAAACATCTGCCGGTGCCGAAAGGGTTTGAGATGTAAAAGACATCGACACAAGGGAGACTGTTATGGTCTCCTTTTTTTATTGTTGACAATCCGGGTATGTTTGAACCTAAACCAACACACGGAGAATCAACGACCCATGCAAATTCAGCAATATTCCGCAAAGCAACTGGAAGGGATGATCGCAGACAGAAATCGTTTTCTGCACATATATACTATAAAAAACAAATTTCAAAGGGAACTTTCAAAATTGGGAAGACCGGATTGCATATCAATTACTTGACCACAAACAGACAGGGCTATTTTACTGGTGTGAGGAAGAAAAAACAACCGGACTGAAACAATATAAGAAACAAAAGCAAGATATTATTTAAAATGAAATTTTTCACTTTATCAACAACTTGAGTTTGAATGTTTTCAAGGCGATTTTCAAAGATTCAGGCAAAAAAAATGGCGGAAGAAGAGGGATTCGAACCCTCGGAGAGTTGCCCCTCGGCGGTTTTCAAGACCGCTGCCTTAAACCACTCGACCATTCTTCCGCAGTCATTTGGATAATTTAACCCCGATTAATGGATTTTGCAAATGTTTTTTGGCAAATAATCAAAAAAAGTTATCATTTAAACACATAAAATCGGCGGTACAGCCTGATACAACTATACCGCCGACAGAATATTCACCAAATCACTTCATTCGGCAAACGCAGATTTCAACGCCCACAAACCGAGAGCCGGGTTGCTGATATAGAAAATTTCTTCTCCATTGACCACATTGATTCCGTCTTTCAAATCCGCGAAATGATATTTATCCATGGTGGCTTGCAAGTCACCGTATTCAAAACCGACACTGCGGATTTCATCTGCAGTAACTTTATCGCCGGGGCAGTAAGTAATGGTAAATCTGCCTTCACTGGAACCATGGATCAAGTGAGCCGCCGCACCAAGATTATTGCGTAAATCTTCATTCTCGGCGACCATTTTCAACGTATTCGGCGTACCTTTGTAGCCGTATTTACGGATAAGACGGTCGATTTCCGGATCTTCACCGAATTCCTGCAATCCCGGAGCCAATACGATCAAATCACCATCATCGGCGATTGCCATACGGGTACGGTACACTGATTTATTCCCCAGCCATGTACTTTTGAATTCTTCCGGATCAAGATAGACGATCACCTTTTTCAAAGGCTTGTCCAACAGCTGCAAGTTGGTCTCCACACTCAACTTTGCCGCCGCACGGAATGCATCATCGCCATTACCGGCAAAAAATCCGCGCATCGCCATTTTTCCGGTAGCCTCATCTCTCGCCATAACCGTTTGCATATAGATTATCGGCAGATCAGCAAGGAAAGTATCCACTCCGTAATTGAACAAACTGCGCACCGGACTGTCTGCATGGCCCATGATCTTTTCCATATTTGAAACCGCACCGAGAAAGTGAGATTTATTGATCATATCCGAGCCGCCGATACCAACCATGATATTTTTGGTGTAGTTCGCCATGCCAACCACTTCATGCGGAACAACCTGACCGACAGAAACAATAAGATCATAATTTTCAAACACGATCTTATTGACCTGCACACTCACCTCGTAATCAACTTTGCCACCGGATAATTCACTGATAAATTCACTGGAAGCTTTGCCCATGGTTTTGACCGCATTGCGCCAGTCATGAACCAGAAACTTATCCTTCGGTATCTTGCTGCCGAACATCAATTCCAATTGGGCATCACCCATTGCACTATGCGTTCCCAATGCCGGCATGATATCGATGTGGCATTTATCAGCATAATTTTCGTAAATGATTTCGGTGATCCTGCCGGCACAGGAATTAAGCCGGGTATGATCCGGCGGCAGAATCAGCATACGCTTGATATCTTTTCCGCTTTTGGCAATAGCCTCAAGAACCAAACTTTGCAATTCACTGTCGCTGACAGCGATATCAGCACCACCCTTTTGCACATACATAGCCATAGTAAAAATCCTTTCCTGAAAAAACGGCGGGCAACACCGCAAATGATGCACCCGCCGCAATCGGCAAATTCTGTTTTATGCGGTATAAGTACCGGCCACGGTAGTACCGCTGGTTTCAGTCCATGCCGTGTGGAAAAATTTACCGCGCTCGGCATCAACACGCTCGTAAGTATGAGCACCGAAATAATCGCGCTGTGCCTGAAGCAAGTTGGCGGGCAGACAGGCTGAACGGTAACCATCGTAATAAGCAAGCGCACTGCTGAATGCCGGCACCGGAACTCCGTTGGCGACCGCAGTTGCGATAACTTCACGCCAGGCGGCCTGACAGTTGTCGATAACACCGTGGAAGAAATCATCCAGCAACAGGTTATCCAAATCTGGATTTTTGTCAAATGCTTCTTTGATGCGTTCAAGGAACTGCGCCCGGATAATACATCCGCCACGCCACATCAGAGCGATTTCGCCATACTGCAATTTCCAGCCGTATTCTTTGGCAGCCAGTTTCATCAACTGATAGCCCTGAGCGTAAGAACAGATCTTGGAAGCATAAAGTGCTTTGCGGACAGACTCAATAAATGCTTTCTTATCACCGGTGAAATTGACTTTTGGACCGGTCAACACACCGGAAGCCGCCACGCGTTCTTCCTTGATAGCAGAAAGGCAACGGGCAAAAACCGCTTCGGCAACTGTCGGGGCCGGGGCACCGAGATCCAACGCACTCTGGCTGGTCCACTTACCGGTACCTTTCTGACCGGCCGTGTCAAGAATGATATCCACCACCGGTTTGCCGGTTTCCGGATCGACTTTGCTGAAAATATTGGAAGTGATCTCGATCAGATAACTGTTAAGTTCACCGGCATTCCATTCGGTAAATACTTCATGCAATTCAGCCGCAGTAAGACCGAGAATATTCTTCATGATCCAATAGGCTTCGCAAATCATCTGCATATCGCCGTATTCGATACCGTTGTGAACCATTTTCACATAGTGACCGGCACCGTCATTACCGACCCATTCGCAACAGGGCTGACCACCGGCGACTTTAGCCGCGATCGCCTGAAAAACCGGTTTGATTTCCGGCCATGCTTCCGGATCTCCACCGGGCATCAGAGATGGACCGAGCAAGGCCCCTTCTTCACCGCCGGAAACACCGGAACCGACAAAGCGCAAACCTTTTTCGGCCAGATATTTGGTGCGGCGGATGGTATCGGGGAAGTGACTGTTGCCGCCATCGATCAGGATATCGCCTTTATCGAGATAGGGGATGAGTTGTTCCATAAGGTCATCAACCGGTTTTCCGGCTTTGACCATCATCATGATCTTACGGGGAGTTTTCAGAGAATTGCACAGTTCTTCAAGGCTGTGGCAGCCGATGAAATTTTTACCTTTGCCTCTGCCATTGATAAAATTGTCAACTTTTTCGACCGTGCGGTTGTAAACCGCGGCACTGAAGCCGTGACTTTCCATATTGAGAACGAGGTTCTCACCCATTACCGCCAGACCGATAAGACCGATATCTGCTTTTTTATCCATAATAATCTTTCCTTGAATTAAGATTGAAAATTACACGCCGCTGAATGCCGCAAAACCGCCATCGATCGGCAGCACCACACCATTGATGAAACCGGCGGCCTCATCATCAAGCAGGAAAAGCAAGGCACCAACCAAATCTTCCGGCTGACCGAATTTGCCCATCGGAGTATGAGTCAGAATGGTGTTGCCACGGGGAGTCAGAGAACCATCCGGATTGGTCAGAAGAGTGCGATTCTGATTGGTCAGGAAAAATCCCGGTGCGATCGCATTGACCCGGATATTGACTTTGGAAAAGTGAACCGCAAGCCACTGGGTAAAGTTGCTGATCGCCGCTTTAGCACCGCTGTACGCCGGAATCTTGGTCAGCGGACAAAATGCATTCATACTGGAAATATTGATCACATTACCGCCATTATTTTCTGCCATGTGTTTACAGAAAACCTGGGTCGGCAGCAAAGTGCCGAGGAAGTTAAGATTGAAAACGAAACCGACACCGGCGGGATCAAGATCAAAGAAAGTGGTGATACCCTCCGCTTTGGCAAGCAAATCTTCTTTAGTCAGATATTCTTTGCTGGTCGTGCCTTTGGGATTGTTGCCACCGGCACCATTGACCAGAATATCACAATGACCGAATGCGGCAGTAACTTTGGCTTCAGCTTCCTGCAAACTGGCAAGTTCCAATACATTGGCACTCAAACCGATCGCTTCGCCGCCATCGGCCACGATTTCGGCGGCCACCTGTTCCGCAGATTCGGCACGCAAGTCAAGAATCGCGACTTTAGCACCGGCTTTGGCAAGCGCCTTGGCCATCACACTGCAGAGAATTCCGCCGCCGCCGGTAACGACAGCAACTTTGTCTTTCAGGTCAACTTTCATCATCTTTCTCCTTATTTTGACAAGTTGTTCCGATGAATATCAAAATGCTCGCTAATAAAATACCATTAATTCCGCAGTTTTTCAAGTTTCAAAAACTGCTTTCTTCAAAGTTTGTTCATAAACTTTACCAACCCGGCAAAAAAATCACAGTCGTTCAAGATTTTTCCGGTTCACCGAATGAAGTAAAGCGGCACAACATCTAATTGCCGGAACCGCCACTCCATGCTCAAGAGCAAGTTGCAAAACATTGCCGATTATCGCCTCAACTTCCAATGGACGCCCGGCTTCGAAATCCTGCAGCATACTGGTTTTGTACGGTGGAAAATTACGGGTATATTCCAGTTGATCCTCTGCCATGCGTCTATCCAGCGGCACATTGCAGGCATTGGCCACCGCAATCACCTCATCCATTAAATTTGAACACAATTCTTCTATTGCCGCACCGTCACACAATTCTCTGGAATTCAGACCGCCGCCCAAAACAGAAACCGGATTGAAAGGCAAATTCCACAGCAACTTTTTCCAGCGTTCCAGGGCGATATTTTCCACAACATCACAAGGTATCCCCCCTGCCCTGAAAAGCGAGGCGGCCCATTCACTTTTGCCGATACCGCCACCGAAACGGCCTAAAATCAACCGTCCGCTGCCGGAATGAACAACCTGATTGACCTCCCGGCGTGATGCTCCGATATAAGCAATGGCACTGATGATTTCATTTTCAGGGAATGCCGCGGCTATCTCATTTTCAATGCCGACTCCATTCTGGATCAGAATGATTGGCGGATGCTCCGGACGGTCTGCAACCCCTTTCAACAAGCCGACCCGATCGACACCGGGCAGAACTTTGGTCGCCACAACAATACAATCGATATCAGCAGATGCCTCACGCGCGCTTTGCAATACTTTTTCCGGGCGGAACGAAAAATTTCCGGCGATACTTTCCACCAGATATCCTTCCCGGCGGATTTTTTCCAATTCCCGGTGGGCAACGACCTCCACAGACGTTCCGCCACAGGCGGCACGTCCGCAAAAGTAAACGCCGACACTGCCAGCTCCGATCAATAAAATTTTCATCGGGAAATTCTCTCAATACCTTCAAAAATCTTGCTTCCGACCCGCACGACCGTCGATCCGCAGGCAACGGCCACCTGAAAATCGCCACTCATTCCCATTGACAGGATCGGCAAATCCATTTGACACGCTTTTCCGGTTTGCTCATTCAAAATCCGCAAGCGGTCAAAAATCGAATGAAGTTCTTCCTCATTTGCTTCAAAAGGAGCCATCGTCATCAAACCGGAAAAACGCACATTGCGACATTTCGCGGCACAATCGGCGACCTCCGGCAACTCCTCCGGTGTCATTCCTCCTTTGGATGCTTCACCGGAAACATTTATCTCCAACAAAATTTGCGGACTTTTGTTTTCTTCACCGGCGATACGCTCAAATCTTTCCAGTTGACTTTTGGATTCAACAGAATGAATGATCTGCGCCAGTTTGACGACCTTGCGGATTTTATTGGATTGCACCGGCCCGATAAAATGCCAGACTATATCATCCGGCATGGCGGCAGCTTTCACGGCCAATTCCGGTTCCCGGTTTTCAGCAAATTCCCTGACTCCAAATTCATAAAGTTCCATCATTACCGGAATGGGGATCGTCTTGCTGACGACCAGCAACTTGACATCATCAACACTGCGTCCGCACTGGCGGCAAGCACTTTCCAACTCGGCCCTCACCGCCAGAAAATTTTCGATTACACGGCTCATTTTTCACCGCCTCCGGTAGTGTTGAGAAACTTTTTCCGGTGTTCCGGCGGCAGTGCCGTGATTTTGGTCCCCGGCGGTAAACTTTCAGCCAGCCACACATTGCCGCCGATCACTGAATTATCACCGATCGTGATATCTCCCAGCACAGAAGCCCCGGAATAGATCGTAACATTATTGCCGACTGTCGGATGACGTTTGTTGCCTTTGATCAACATACCGCAGGCATTTTTGGGGAAGTTGGCGGCTCCGAGAGTGACCCCCTGATAAATTCGCACATTGTCACCGATCACAGCTGTTTCCCCAACTACCACGCCGGTTCCGTGATCGATAAAAACTCCACTGCCGATCTTTGCGCCGGGATGGATATCGATACCGGTAACTGAATGAGCATATTCGGTCATCATGCGAGGGATCAGAGGTACGTTGAGAACATACAACTCATGAGCAAGCCGTTGAATGGCAATCGCCTTGACTCCGGGGTAACTCAAAATGATCTCATCATAATTTTTGGCAGCCGGATCACCATTGTAAGCGGCTTTGACATCAAGTTTCATAATTTCCCGGATCGCCGGCAAACGTTGCAGCATTGCCAGAGTAAGAGTATCGCATTTTGAATTGCACCCATTAGTACATGAATCGCAATCGTCACCACTCATCCGATGCATGGCCCGGGATATCTGATCGGATAATTCCCGCATACAATCCCCCAGCAAAACTGCCGCCGACGGATAAGTTCCGGCCCGATCGAATCCGGGAAAGATCAATTCCAGCAATTTTTCAGTAACAGCGATCACCTCACTGCGTCGGGGCAAACTGTCACCACCGGCATCATTCACCCCGAAACCATCAGCATAACTTTTCTGCAACTCATCATGAATCGCATTCAATGCGTTCTTTTTTTCCAGACGATTCATATAAAACCTGTTCACTCAATATTCTGTATTTGTTCGCGGATCTTTTCCATTTCCGCCTTGAAAGCCACCACCAGCACCGAAGCTCCGGCAACAGCCGCTTTATTTCCGAGAGTGGTTATCTCTCTGAAAATCTCCTGCGCCAGAAAATCCATATTACGGCCGACCGCCTCCCCGGCATCAAGAAATGCCCGGAACTGCTGAAAATGGCTGGACAAACGGGTCAGTTCTTCTGTCACATCGCCTTTATCCACATAAAAAAGCACCTCTTTCAGCAAAGCCGGATCATCGGCAGTGACTGGCAATTTTTCCTCTGCAAGACGGCTCATGATCCGTTGTTTGGCAAGCTCCGGATAGCCGGAAGTCATATCTGATAATTCCTTATGCCACTGTTCCAATTTTTCCAGACGGCTCAAAAGATCTTTTTTAAGCGTTTCCCCCTCGATACTGCGCATACGCATAAAATCTTCCAACGCATTGCGCAAAGCGGTTTCAAACGCCACGGTCAACTCGGTCTGATCATCCTCCTGCACCGGTTGAGTCACGACACCGGGAATGGTCAGTAAAGTTTCCACGGCCACTTCCGGAGCCATATTGGCCCGACTGCGGGCGGCATGACATTCGCGGATCAACTTATCCAACAATGCCGAATCAACTTCCCAATGTGCAGATTGCCGGCTGGAAGTATTCAAGGCACAACGCACCTGTACCGAACCGCGGGAAATCGCCGCTGAAATCAACTTACGTCCATTGATTTCCATAGCCGCCAAATCCTGCGGCATGGAAAAACGCACTTCCAATTGTTTACGGTTTACAGATGATATCTGTACAGTCACTCTGGTTCCATCGGCACAAACGCTCTCACCTTTGCCGAATCCGGTCATACTCAAAAGCATATCAATTCTCCTCTGCGGCAGTTTCACTTGCCGGCAAGGCTTCCAAACCCTGTTCCGGAGTCATGACGACTGCAACGACATATTCATCCAATTCGGTTTTATCCATAATTTGAACCAACCGGACATTCCAGTTTTTCATTCCACGGTCAGCCAGACCGGCGAAGACGATGGCTTTACCATCATTCAACAGCCACACCAGAGAATACTGGATTTTTTCAGCGGCTCCACTGCGGAGTTTTTCAACATCCACCTCGTCAAGTTCGCCCTGCGGGTCAAAATTCAACTCAAACGCGGTTCGCATAAGATAGGGAAATGTAAAGCGCACTGTATTGATATCCTCACTGGACATATCAGCATAAAAACCGTTATTTTGAGCATAACTTCTCGCCGCTCCGGCAGGAGCAAACAACACCGGAGTATGGCTGTCGTAATCGCGGATCAGTATCCGGTTGGGCTGCCAATCATCCATTCGCGGTCCGGAAACACCAAAGACCATATAGAGATCATCCCTGCCGGGAATGAGCCATGTCACACAAATCTGCCGCAATTCAGTGGAAAGATGTTCTTTTACGTTATGGCCGCCGGCACTGCCCAACACCGGAGCGTGCAACAAAACCGGAGCATTGAAGCGGATAAAATTGATTTCTTCTGAAGTCAAATCTCCGCGATTATCCATAACATACTTTCTGGCCCGATCGATGGCTTGACTCTGATAATGAATATCAGAACGGCATCCGGCAACAAATCCGGCCACAACCAGCGCAAAAACGATCCTGTAAATCATAATTTTCATTTCCTTGCTTATACACAAAACTGTTGTCTTTCATATAAAGATATCATTTCCTTTTGAAAAGTTCAATCTCTTCAGTTGATTTTTGAAAAAAAAAGACTATTTTATAGTAAAAAAACAGCATTCAGGATGATGAAACAGTGAAAAAAGTATTTTTCGGCGGCAGTTTTGATCCGCCGCATTACGGCCATCTCGGAGTTGCCAGAGCCGCTATATCTTCCGGCAGATGCGATGAAGTGGTGTGGTTTCCGGCGGCATCTCCACCACACAAGCTGCACACCCGGCGCGCTTCATTTGCCGACCGTTTCCACATGGTCGAATTACTCATTGCCGGAGAACCGGGCATGAGCGTTTCCGATTTTGAAAACCGGATCGCTCTTTCACCGTCTTATACGATAGATGTGCTGGAAAAGTTGACCGCTGAAACCGGAGAAAAATTCGGTCTTCTGATTGGCGGAGACAGTTTGCTTTCACTGCACACCTGGCACCGGGCAAAGGAACTGGTAAAAACGGTTGAATTGATCACCTATCCCAGAGCAAATTCCCCGGTTTCAGTCGAAAATTTGGAAAATTTCTGGGATAAAGATACCGCCAGAAAACTTTTCAACACTTTGCTTCCGGGAACTTTTTTTGAAATATCTTCAACAGAAGTGAAAAATTCAATGGAAAAAAACGTATTCCGGCATCATATTATAGAGAAAGCAGTTTTTCCTGCTGAAATAGCTGATTATATCCGGAAAAAAGGACTTTACCCGACCGGAAACATTGAGAAAGGATAATTATGACGTTGGAAAAGACCAGAATGGAAAAAGCCGAAGAACTGGCGAATTTCTGCATTCAGTGTGCAGAAGACAAAAAAGCCGAAAATCCGGTATTGATCAAATTGCCGGAAACTTCCGGTGTAGCGGATTACTTTGTCGTGCTTACCGCCAATTCTGAACCGCATTTGCAGGCTCTTGCCCATCACCTTGAGCGTCAGGTCAGAGATGTTTTCCAACAGCGGGTTCTTTCCGGAGATGACAACAATCCGGGCGGTTGGATACTGCTTGATTTCAATACAGTCATCGTTCATCTGATGCTTCCGGAAATACGGGACAAATATCAGTTGGAAAATCTCTGGGGCGGCAAACGCTGACAGCTGCGGAGCAAAAACGATCATGAAACACTTCTCGCAATGGGACGAATATCAATGGGAAAATGAGATCCGCAGGCACGAAAACAATGTGGCCTGTTTTTTTCAGGATCTTGTTTATTGCCTTGATCTGCCCATTGGCGATGTATTGTTTGATCCCCTCGCCTCTCCGGCGGCAGAAACCAATACCGATCCGGTCAGTGCCAAACGCTCCAATGCTCTGCGTCAATGGATGAGTGAGCATGGCGAATTTGAAGACGGGGAAGATGACGATTATCAATCATCCGATGCCGAACCGCGGCACCCGGTATGTTTTTCCTGTGTAGATGCCCTTGATGCGATGGCGGTGCAATGGAATCAATTTGCTGCAACGATTGAAAAAGAAAATATTTTTGAATTTGCCCTCGGCATAAATTGTGCATTCGGCAAACTGCTTGCCCGCACAGCAGACTTCACCGAACCGGGGGAAGAATGCACAACACCACTGTTGATAACGTTGGGCAAACGGGCGATCAACGATTTGGAAGATCTGGTTGACCGTCTTAAAGAATGCAGCAGCGTTTTCCCGGGAAATATGATTTTCTCTGATTTGGTGGCGCGCCTTGCTGTCGTGCGGGATCAATTAACAGCACAACTGCACACCCTGCGAACTGCCGCGAACCGGTAAAAATTCTTTCCGGGGTTGATCATTTGTGAATCAGAAAATTCCATAAAGAAATCAAAGAGCGGATTTGCCTGCCGGAAGTAAGCATAAGCCGTCTCGATCGATCTGCGGATACTGTCGCGCTTCCGGATCCGGCGCACTTCTTCGGCAATAACGACGGCTTCGGCGGGTGATACATCATCGACGCTGTAAAGTTCTTTGAGTTTGGCGACCAGATATTCACCGTCCAATTCGTCATATTGGGAAACAAAAGGCTTCATCATATCGACCAGCCTTTTAGTGCGCAACTCCATTTCCGGGTTGACGCTCTGCCGGCTTGACTTTCCATCATTTTGTGCTATATTAGCGTTTGGATCGGTGATATTTCCGGATGAGACGTTATGAGCCCCGGTTTCTGTTTTTCTATCAGAGTAAAAATTTATCACCGATCTGTTTTTATCGTTTTTCTGTAAAAATCAATACCGTACCCCATCCGTTCTTCCACTTGCTCTGGCAGCACGGTAAAGCACACTGGCAATATCATCATCGGTCAGGTGATGTACGAGCCATCCGCGCTGCCGGAGATAAAGCCGGATCCGGCTGATGAGCAGCTTGAACCAATTTGGGCGGTCAGGCTGATAGCCGGTGGCGACGAGAAAGAAAATGGCTTAAAGACAGATGCCTGCAACGCCACACAAGCAAAGGAGCAACGCAACGATTTGCATTGCAGAACGTTTTTCATGTAAAAATATCACCGAATAGAACTCAAATATAAGCAAACATGAACAAACCATAACCGGATAAGCAATTGCTCCGGCATCAATATCCGCTAAAATATTCATTCCCGGATAAAGAAAAAGAAAGGAAAAAATCAGATTGGAAAATCCTCCCAATGCCGCCATCCACCAAACCTTGTGATTTTTTAATTGCCCGATGATCAAGCCGGAAAAATTCCGCAACTGCCGGATTCTGACCAGAATACACCCGAACAACAATCCGAGAGCAAATGCCGCAGTACGCCACATTGACGGTATAGAATCCGCTTCCGGAAAATAAGAGGGCAGATTGCTCAATATCTGGCAGACTCCCGTCGCCAGAAAAGCCAGCAATGCCGTAAATTTCCAATTCCCGAAGTTGCCGTTTTTTTCATCTTTGCCCCCAAACATTATCAAACTGGTAATGATCAGTAAAAAAGCAACTCCTCTAACCCAGCCGAGAGGTACACCGAAAAAAATAATACCAACGGCAAAGGGGAAAACAAATCCGGATTGAGTCACCGTCCAAACAATGCCATTCGGCCCTTTCTGCATAGCCTTGGACATGAATTCCAGTTGAAAATAATTCACTATACCGCAAAGCACCAAAACGCCGAATCCGATCAGCCAGCCACTCAAGGCAGCCTGCGGAATACCCATAATGCAAGCAATAATGCCACTGCATAAAAACTCGATCCCGGTACAGATAAAGAGCAAACCGGTAACATCAATTCCTTCTTTAGGGGCTTTACCCATCAAATAACCAAAAACAGTCCATCCGGCGCCGACCATGACCATTGAACCGACGCCCCAAAGCAACTCAAGATTATTCATAATCATCCCATTGGTTGAAAAAAGTTCAGAGCAAGTTATCCTCTTTTACCACGCCAGGTACCTGATAATCAGTTTCATCAAAACTCTTTTTATTGCAGGAAAGCACCACCCGCACCAAAGACGGGATAGGCAAGGTTGTCACAATAGAAAGAATGATGATCGCATTAAAAAAGTTTTCATTCAGCAATCCCAGATCTTTACCGATCGCCGCCGCCGCCAAAGTCGCAGACAACTGCGGCACTGTCATCAATCCGGCCGCCACGCCTTGAGCATTGTTGAATCCGCACAACCGCATGGCAGCGTAACCGGAAACCATCTTACTGCCAATCAAACCGATGACCGTAAGAAGCACGATCATCCAACTGCCGGAGTTTTGAAATGCGGTAAAGTCAGTTTTCATACCGATCGAAACGAAAAGGAATGGAATCAAAAATCCATAACCGATACTTTCCATACGTTTGAAAAGCAGCATATCACGCTGCTGAACCACCTGTGACAATCCCAAACCGGCAATAAATGCACCGACCACCAAGTTGATCCCCAGCAACTCACCGACGATCACGGTCGCAAGGATCACCAGCATAACAAAAGTGATCAACACATCCTCGCCCGGATGAAAATACTTGAGCAAAAACTTGCCGGAATAATAAACCAGCACCATGGAAATAACCAGATATGCCAGCACTATCGCCAGAAACACCGGAACAAAACTATTTCCCAGAAAATCACTATTCATGTGATCAAAAATTGAAAGTGTACTGTTTACCACCGAATGGGATATCTGTATCGACTTGCGGTGCAACTGCACACTGACTGCCAGCAACACGATACTGGCAATGTCGGTGATCACCGTGGAAATCAACACCGCCGCTCCGAAACGGGTCTTACTCAATTTCAATTCCCGCATGACCGGAAAAACGATACCGACCGAGTGCGAAGCAAACAATGATGCATAAAGCAATTTACCGGCCAGATCTTCCGGTTGAAAATACCAGTAAACCCAATATCCGGCAACCGCCGGGATCAAAAAAGTGAAAATACTCAACGTAATCACCGGAGACCTCACCGATTTGATCAACTTGAAGTCGGCCTCCATACCAGCCAACGCCATCAACAACATCAAACCGAGCGACCCCAAAGAATTGATAATGACATTGAAACTTTCCGTCGTCTGCGCCGCAGTGGCCGCTTCATTGCCCGGAGTGCCTAAAAAACTTAATGCGTTTGACAAAATTCCGACCAGATCCACACCGATCCCGGTGGGTCCGATAAGCATACCGACAACCAGCAATGAAATAACCGTCGGGATTTTAAATTTTCTCAGTATAAACGGGATCAATCCCATCATACCGGTAAAAGCCAAAAACAATATTAAAAAAGCACCGTCATTCATTGTTTCAAATCTCCGCAGGTTACTGACAAAATAAACTCCAATTAATATAGGACATCCTTATCACTTTTTCAACCGGATTTACCCGATAAAATTGATACTTCTGCAAAAAAACGATTATCAAATTGTTTTTATACCATTTCCGGTGTATATTATGAAGATGATTATAGTTTTTTAACAACAGTAAAGTGAATATTGCATAATGAATGATCTGCCGGAATTCCGTGCGCTCGGCATTGCTGATGAATTCATCCCTGCCCTGATCGCAAAAAATTTTCAATCCCCAAGTGCCATCCAGAGTTTGGCGATCCCGTTGCTCCTTTCCGGAGAAAAAGATCTCATCGGACAAGCCCTCACCGGCACCGGAAAAACAGCCGCATTCGGTCTGCCGGTCATTCAGACGATCACTCCCGGACAAAGCAAACCGCAGGCATTGATCCTCTCGCCGACCAGAGAATTATCCATTCAAATCGCCGACGAATTACGTTCCCTCGCCGGAAACAAACCTCTGCGCATCGTGCCGCTTTACGGCGGACAACTTATCACGATCCAAATGGATGAGTTGAAACGCGGGGTTGATATTGCCGTCGGCACCCCCGGCAGGATCATGGATCTTTACCGCCGGGGAAAAATCGCCCTCGATGCCTTGCAGTTCGCCATTCTCGACGAAGCCGACGAAATGCTGGATATGGGATTTATTGATGATATCCGGGAAATTCTGGCATTGACCAATCCGGATAAAAGAATGTTGATGTTCAGCGCGACCATGCCGCCGGAAATCATGGAGATCGCCGCTGAATTCATGCGTCCGGAATACGAGATCGCCCGCACCGGCAATGCCGGAGCGACCAACACCGACCTGACAGAACAATACTGGCATGAAGTCAAAAGAGAACATAAACTTCACGCCCTCACCCGGCTGATCGATGCCAACAGTGACCTCTATGCCATGGTATTCTGCCGTACCAGAGCCGATGTCGATGAAGTCACCGAAAAACTGCACGCTCAAAATTACCGGGCGGAAGCTCTTCACGGTGAAATATCCCAGGCCCAGCGTCTGCGGGTCATCAATGGTTTCAAAAAACGCAAATTCCCGTTGCTGATAGCCACCGATGTCGCCGCCAGAGGCATTGACGTCAATGATCTTACTCATGTAATAAACTATTCTCTGCCGCAAAATTCAGAGATTTACATCCACCGCATCGGCCGTACCGGCCGGGCCGGAAGACACGGTGTTGCAGTATCATTCGTCACTCCGGGCGAAAAACGGAAACTTAAATTCATTGAAAAAGATATCGGCAATGAAATTCCGCGCCGGGAATTACCCACTGTCGCCGATATCATCGAAAACAAAAAACAACTTTTTGCAGAAAATATCGCACTTTTGCTGGAAACCGGCGAGGCTGAAGCATACCTCAATTTTGCCGAAGAACTCTGCACTCTGGGCAGTCATCCCGCAGAAGCTCTGGCGGCAATGCTCAAAATGCACTTTAAAAATGAGTTGCTTGCCGAAAGTTACCAGCAATTCAGCACTCCGGAGAAAAAAGATCAGAGCAATATGAAAAAACTTTTGCTCTTTGCCGGCAGAGCCGACGGCATAACCGTACCGGAATTGCTCCGTGAAATCTGCGACCGTACCGGCATACGCAGTAATCAACTGGGCAAAATCATCTGCCGTGCCGATAAAACCTTTATCAATGCCGAACCTGCCGATGCAGAAAAAATCCTCAAGGCGTTTGCCAAAGATAAAGAATGGCGTTTCAAATACGATGAACCATTGGAAAAGCGCACCGGCAAGCCAAAGGAAAAATCCATCCCGCGCGGGGAAAAACCGCCCAAAAAGAAAAAAGTAAAAACTCACAAACCTTTGCGTGAAGAATTTTTCAAGTGGATCGCTGATTCCGAATAATGTATTTGCGCCCACGGAACTGTTAAAGTTTTTATATGGCCCAAATCAATTTGATTTTCAGCCGTTAAATTTTCCCATGGAAACTTTTTCTCTTGCGGATGTTTTCTCCATCCATACGGAGAAAGAAAAATTTTAACGGTTATTGTTTTTTGCGGACTTAAGACCGGATACCGGAATATAAAAACATTCTGTGTTGTTTTTTTACTGCGTCATCCAAATATTCACGCCCCTGGTCAAATACACAAACCTCACTTTTATCCAGCAAAGGTCCATGACCACCGGTAACGGTATGAAGCATCCGCTTATTTCTGACAGTCAAACGGTTGTAAGCCGCATAGGTCGATGCCGGTGGCGTAACTGTATCAATAAAACCAACCGCCATGACCACCGGACACTTGATCCGCGAAGCAAAATTCACCACGTCAAAATAAGGCGATACCAATCGAGCCGCCTCTGGAACCAAAGGCGAATTGAAAAGATCGGGCCAACCGGGTAAATGCCCGGCACTTTTCCCATGATGATCACTCATTGCACTGGCCGTTGCCCAACAAAACTCCACTTCCGGATTCAATACCGAGGCGACAATACTTTGACAGCCCCCCATACTGCCACCCCAAACTGATAACTTGCCGTTGAATTCCGGCAGAGTTTTTATAAAATCGGCCACAATAACACTGCGCAAAAATATCTGGCGCATTGCATATTTTTGCGAATCACCGGCATTCAGAAATTGATAATTCAACACCTGCTCCCTTCCGGGAGCAAGCAATTCCGGATTTCGGACCGGAAAGTTTTCCAATCCGTGAAAATTCAGATTGAATGCAACTGCACACAATTTTTTTGCATCTTTCACTGCAACTTCCAATTCTCCGGAAACCTTGCTGGCTCCGAGAAAACTTATAACTGCCGGCAGAGATCCCGGTTTGGCGTTGCGCGGCACAGCAAGAAAACCGGAAGCAATGATCCCGCCTTGGGATAAGTGGACATCAAATGCGGTGATACCATCCGGCAAATAATGCTCATCCACCGGGGTACAGGAAAGCACCTGAAGTTTTTCAGATTTGACTTTGTCAACTTCACTTTTCCAGAACTCATCAAAATCCGCCGGACAAGAGGTGCCGGGGGAAATTTTTTCCGGTTCGATCGCCGCACCGGCTGAAGTTTCAAATTTTCTGCCGTTGCGGTAACGGCCGTCAACTGTCAACAGAATAAACCCCGGTTTCTCCGCATGAACGACGATATCCCCGTAAAAATCCATCGGCGAAGAAATCTTTTCGCCATCATCAACCGTGTATCTGCCCCTGCTCCCCGGCACAACTTGAAAACAGATATCCTCGCCACAGCGATACACCGCATCTTTTCTGGATGCACGCACCGGAAAACTTCCAGACTTGACCATTTTTCACCCCTCTAATCTGCCACAGATTTCCACCAGTTTTTCCGCAGAATAATACCAGAAGTTTTTCTCAAAATCAGCCGAAAATGCCGCCGCATGAGGAGAAAATATAACTTTCTCACAATTCAGCAGCGGATTATCCGGCAACGGCGGCTCGTCACACAACACATCCAAAGCCGCCCCGCCGAGGTGACCGGTGGTCAAAGCCCGGTAAAGAGCCGCTTCATCGATCACTTCTCCCCGTGACGTATTGACCAGCAGAGCATCTTTTTTCATAATGCTGAATTTATCATCATCCATCAAATTTCTGGTATCATCAGTAAGCGGACAATGCAGAGAAACAAAATCAGATTCTTTCAACAAAATATCCAACGGAGTGGAATTCTCTGACCACGGATCAAAATGCAACACTCTCATATTGAATCCGGAAACCAGTTTTTCCACAGTCCGGGCGATCCGGCCGTAACCGACCACGCCCAAAGTCCGCCCGCTCAAATGCCATTTAGTTTGATTTCCGGAAGAATCCCATTGTCCCTGACGGACTTGCCGGTCAAACTGCACCAGATTACGAGCCAATGCAAACAACATGGAAACAGCGTGTTCAGCAACCGATTCGCTGATCGATTCCGGAGTGTTGAATACTTGAATATTGTTTGCTTTGCAAAATTCAAGCGGCAAAGCATCCAACCCACTGCCACTGCGCAAAACGGCCCGGCATTCCGGTAATTTTGCCAACGCTTCCGGCTTCACAGCCACATTGGCCCCGAACATCCAGATAATATCAGCATTTCCGGCGAACTCAACCAACTCATCCGGCGTATTGCAACGACGGCAATTTATGATCGCCACTTCCCGGATACGGGAAATACATGAAGCAGGGAAACGCTCCTCACCGGCAGAAACCATAGCTATTTCAAGCATTTTCACACCCTTTTCTGAAAGCTCTTAAGCCGGCAGCCATCGCCCCCCAGTCACTTATTCCGGCAAACCAATCCACACCGCGGGCCTTCCATCTGGCGAAATCTCCGGCGGCAGTACCGAGAATCATTCCTTTTGCTTTTACCTTGGCACAAATTTCATCCAGCACTTCATTAAGTTTTTTATCATTCATCTGATTTAATATCCCCATACTTCCGGAAAGATCACATGGGCCGACACAAATACTGCCGATACCGGGAACTTCGAGTATTTCATCCAGATTGCGCACCGCATCGATATGCTCGATTTGAATGATCACCATCGGTTCTGTTTCAGAGCGTTTGACATAATCAAAGAAGTCTTCACTGCCGTAACGGACTGCCCGACGCACACCGCACCCACGGATACCGGTCTGCGGATAGCGGCAGGCGGCAACGGCTCTGGCGGCTTCTTCGGCGTTGTTGACCATGGGAATGATCACCGCATCCGGAGCAAGATCAAGATAAGGTTTGATCAACATGGGATCATTGGCCCTCACCCGCACCAATCCGGCACAACCGGTACCGCGTAACGCGATCAAATGCCGGTGAACACCCTCGATAGTATGAGGAGCGTGTTCAGCATCGATCCAGCAAAAATCCATGCCGCAATCACCGGCCAATTCACTGACACACAAATCAGAGAGAGTAATCACAGTTCCCAGTGAAATCTTACCGGAAATCAAATTTTCCTTAAAACGATTTTCCATTTTCATTTATTTCCTCTTTTACGACTCTCCGTTGTTATTTATTACGCATGATTTCAGCCAATCCACCTACTGACGTTTCCCGGTACAATGATGGCAGATCATGTCCAGTCGTCAACATAGTTTTTACCACATCATCAAAAGAAACAAAATGATGACCATCTGAAATAAGTGCCAATTCAGCGGCGACTAAAGCCTGATTGGCCGCTACGCTATTGCGTTCGATACAGGGGATTTGCACCAATCCGGCGACCGGATCACAGGTCAGGCCGAGAAAATGCTCCAAACCGATCTCTGCGGCACACTCACATTGCCGGGGAGTGCCTCCCAAAAGATATGCCGCCGCCGATGAAGCCATCGCACAAGCGGTGCCGATTTCGCCCTGACAACCGACCTCCGCTCCGGATATTGAACCATTGCTTTTAACAATATTGCCAACCATACCTGCGGTAGCCAATGCCTGACGGATTTCCGTTCCGGAAAAATTCCACGTTTTCTGCAAATAAAATAACACAGCCGGTAAAACTCCGCAAGATCCACAAGTCGGTGCAGTAACAACTTTTCCCAGAGAAGCATTTTCTTCGCTGACTGCATAAGCATAAGCCGCGATCAATCCGGTTCGCTGAATATCAGCCCGTAAAGATTGTGCTTTCAAGTAAAAACTGCGTGCCTTTCGGGGCAGTTGCAAGCCTCCGGGAAGTACACCTTCAGCGGATAATCCCCGCTTTAAGGTTTCCACCATTTGAGCATAAATGTCATCAAGGAAATCCAGATTTTCAAATTTTTCGGCAAGTTGCCACAATGAAATGCCTTGTTGCGTACAGATTTCAAGCATTTCGCTCATGGACCGATATGGATAACACTCCGGAGTATCTTCCTGACAACCGTTTTCCGACAAAGCCCCGCCGCCGACAGAAAAAATTTTCAAGCGATCGATTTCCTCTCCGGAATCATTCAATGCCCGGAATATCATGCCGTTGGGATGTTCTTCTAAAAATGTTTGCGGATACCACAAAATTTCACACTTTCCTTCAGGGAAAACCGACCTTACAGCCTGATCGGTAAAGTGTCCCTTCCCGGTAGCAGCCAAACTGCCATACAGAGCAACTTCGAACCTGTCTGCGGAAATATTTCCGGCAAAAAATCTTTCGGCGGCCCGATAAGGCCCCATAGTGTGACTGCTTGATGGTCCGAATCCTATACGGTATAATTCACGTAAACTTTTCATAAAGGTAATGTCCTTGTTTCAATACACTTCCGCATACCCTTTACTGTCGTAAAAACCAAGCCGTGATTGTTTTTTCCAAATCCGTAACCATCTCCGTTTTTGCCCATGCCGCAGACAAACACTTCACTCCGGCTTCATTACTGGCATTGACATCAGAAATATCATCTGCGGCATAAACGATTTCGTCATTGGATAAATTATTTTGTTTGACAAGACGGTCAAATAAAAATCTACGCTGTCAACCGAACTTCCGTCAAAATCAAATTGACCAATTTAATCATTGCAAAACACTCCCCATAACCTTATAATATAGCACAACAGAAGATGTTTTCAACAAAAACACATTGCAAAAAAGATAAAAAAAACTCCTGTTCTTTTCACGGAACAGGAGTTTTTGAGTAATCAGATGATTCTGATCAGAGTTCTTCGCCGATCGCCCAGCGGACAAAGCGTTTGACTTTGGCGTTGGGTTTCAGTTTTTTCAGAGAACTCTTGTCATCTTTGACCCACGGCTGGTTTTCCAGGCAGATTTCGCTGAAGAAACGATTGATCTTACCGGAAAGAATTTTATCCAGCATTTCAGCCGGCTTGTTGGCCAGTTTCGGATCAGCGGCGGCAGCAATCTCTTTTTCTTTGGCGATCACTTCAGCCGGCACATCATCACTGCTGATGTATTTCGGGCTGAAAGCCGCAATGTGCAAGCACAAATCGTTAAGGAATTCCGGATCGCTCTCACCTTCGACTTCGACCAGCACGCTCACCCGGCCATCCATGTGATGGTAACTGGCAAAGGTGGAACCGTTGGAAGCCTGCCACTTCTGGGCGCGGCGCAGAGACATATTTTCACCAATGGTGGCAATGTGACTGGTGATCAGAGCAGCTTCCTGCTCGTTGACCGCAGCAGCAACATCACCGTCAGCGGCAATTTTCAAAGCTCCGTCAAGCATCGCATCGACCAAAGCACCGAATTTCGGAGTTTTGGCAGCAAAGTCGGTTTCGCAAAGCATCTCGACGATCGCAGCTTCATTGCCGCTGATCTTGGTCCAGACTTTACCCTGTTCAGTGGCGCGGCCGGATTTTTTCTCGGCTTTGGCAACACCGGATTTACGGAGATTCTCAATCGCCAGCTCCATATCGCCGTCAGCGGCAACCAGAGCCTTTTTGCAATCCATCATACCGGCACCGGTTTTTTCCCGGAGCTCGGAAACCATTTTAGCAGTAATAGCAGCCATTTTTGTTCACCTTATCTGTAAGTTGAATTATTTTTCTTCAGCGGCTTCGGCTTTTTTCGGAGCGCGTTTGCGGGCCGGTTTGGCATCATCGCTTTTGGCAGCACGTTTACGCGGGGCTTTCGGAGCCTGGGCTTCTTCCTCGTCAGCATTTTCCTGGGCGATCTTCTTGGCGGCCTCGGCGGCATCACGCTCCTCGGTGACACGTTTCAGATGGATCTCTTTGGCAATTTTGATCGCTTCGCCGAAAAGATCAGTGATGATCTGAACAGATTTCACCGCATCATCGTTGGTGGCAACCGGATAATCGACCATGGAGGGGTCGCCGTTGGTATCGACCAGAGCAACGATCGGAATATTCAGTTTGTTGGCTTCACGGACAGCGTTGATCTCATTGCAGACGTCAATGATGACCAAAGCAGCGGGAAGTTTTTTCATGGAAGCAATACCATCAAGGTCACGATGCAGTTTTTCAACGCGGCGGGTCAAAGCGGCAACTTCTTTTTTCTTCATGCCGTTGACAGCATCGCTGGCGAGAATACCATCGATCTCTTTCATTTTGTCAATGCTTTTGCGGATGGTCTGATTGTTGGTCAGAGTACCGCCGAGCCAACGCTCGGAAATGCTGAACATACCGGTTTTTTCGGCCAGACCGGTGACGACTTCACGGATCTGGCGTTTGGTACCGACGAAAAGCACATCGCCGCCATCGCTGACGACTTTCTGAAGGAAGTTGCAGGCATCGGCGATCTGACGCATGGTTTTGGTCAGGTCAATAATGCTGATACCATTTTTGGCACCATAGACAAACTTCTTCATTTTGGGGTTCCAACGACGGGTCTGGTGTCCGAAATGACAACCGGCTTCCAAAAGATCGTTGATAGTAATTTTGGCCATTTTGCATCTTCCTTTCACTTTGCGGTGCTTTCCGCGCTCTTTATTTTTTGCGCTACAAACAAGTCACCTTTTGGTTGAATTGTACCCTGCCGAACCGGCCATACTGGATCAACAGGGATGCGTATTTTATTAATATAGTGCTTAAATGCGCTTTTTTCAAGCCATAAGCAACTGTTTTTTCCAAAATTCCACCTGATTGGCGACCGGTTCAAATCCGGTTGCACCGGGGATACGTCTTTTGGCGACACTTTCCCGCGGATCAAAGAGAGTCAGAAATTCAGCAGTTGCTTCCGGAATAGTCTCCTGCATTTCAGCCAATGTCGCCTGATCCAGAGCCATATTACGGTCTTTACAGTATTTGACAAATGCCCCAACCCGGTGATGGGCATCACGGAAAGGCACACCGAGTTCGACCAGTTTTTCTGCAAGATCGGTTGCCATCAAAGCCGGATCGGCAGCAGCTGCAGCCATATTTTCCCGCTTGACACGCATATCCCGGATCATCGGCGGGTAGACCGCCAGCATCAATTCAGCGGTATCAAGAGCATCGAATACGGCCACTTTATCTTCCTGCATATCCCGGTTATAGGTCATGGGCAAACCTTTGCATAACGTGAGCATGGCAGCAAGAGAACCATATACTCTGGCGGTTTTGCCGCGGGTAAGTTCACACACGTCCGGATTTTTCTTCTGCGGCATCAAACTTGAGCCGGTACAGAAAGCGTCACTCAATTCAATAAAGTCGAATTCCTGACTGCTCCACAAAATCAAATCTTCTGAAAGTCTGGAAAAATGCATGGCCATTGTGGCCAGAGCCGCAGTGAATTCGATGGCGAAATCCCGGTCGGCGACCGCATCCATACTGTTTCTGGTGATCCGGTCAAAACCCAATTCCTTACAAACGAACTCCCGGTCGAGCGGCAAAGTCGAACCGGCCAATGCTCCGGAACCGAGCGGCATGACATTGATCCTCTTGCGGCAATCTGCCAGTCTTTCAGCATCCCGGTCAAACATTTCGACATAAGCAAGCAGATGATGGGCGAGCAATACCACCTGGGCGTGCTGCAAATGGGTAAAACCGGGCAGAATCGTCTCTTTTTCCGCATCGGCTTTAGCGACCAATTCTTTCTGAAAATTGCGGATTTTACCGATCAGACGGTCTGCGGCATCCCGCAGATAAAGACGGAAATCCAAGGCGACCTGATCATTGCGGCTGCGCCCGGAATGCACCCGCGCTCCTTCGGCACCAAGCACATCGATCAAAGCACTTTCGACGTGCATATGGATATCTTCTTTGGCTATGTCGTAAGAAAAATCTCCTTTTTCGATACGTTCACAAACCTTATCCAATTCACTTCTGATAGCATCTGCCGATGCCTGCGGAATGATCCCCTGTTTGGCCAGCATCGCCACATGAGCCTTGCTTCCGGCGATATCATGTTTGAAAAGACGCTGGTCAAAACTGATGGATTCAGAATATATTTTCACATCATTTTGCGTTTCTTCTCCGAAACGCCCACCCCAAAGAGCCATAATTCACCTCTCTGAAATTTCTGTTATGCATCAACGATGGCAAACATCAAAGCGATCTCGGCGACCACCTCATCACCTACCCGGATAAATCCGGACCCTTTACCGAAACGGGATTTCCCGGCCGGCAGATCGATTTCGATAACCATCTGTTCACCGACCAGCACCTGACGGTAAAATACCGCTTTATCGATTGCCATAAAAAAGCCGAGTTTACCGGCGTTTTCCGGTCTGGTCAACACACTGGTACAACCGCTTTGAGCGGCGATCTCACAGAGCAGTGAATCCGGAACCGTATTGAATCCGGCTTCGATGAATGGTTCATTGGCAGTAATATTTTTTACCGCAATGATTTTTTCGCCCTCGACTTTGGCAACATAATCCAGCAGCAGGAACGGGAAACGGTGGGGGATCAATCCCATGACCCGGTCGGTATCCATACTGATATCGGCCGTTCTGGCGAGTTGATCATCCAGATTCGGAATACCATTGATGCCGCCGACAACTTCTTCGGCTCTGCAGATCGTAACAGTTGCCTCGCTGCAAACGCCGGAAGCACTTTTGGCAACCGCTTTCATCGTCCATGAATCTTCAGCAGAATCGACAACTTCGGCTTCCACGATCATCCGGTCACCGGGGAGGATCGGACGGCGGAATTTGACTTTCTCCAACTGTTTGATCCGTTTGCTGCGGGCATCGCCGGGCAAAAAGCAACAGCACAACTGGCGCATCGCCTCGACCTGAAGCACTCCGGGCACGATCGGATGCACCGGAAAGTGACCGGCAAAAAACGCTTCATTAGCGGAAAAGTTTTTGAAACCGACGAAATGGGTCTCATCATTTTTTTGTGCAAAATCCAGCAGTTTCCACGGAGCTTTTACTCCGAGACGGGAAGCGATCTGATGACATTGCAAAACTTCTGACATTCTTACTTTCTCCTTGTTTTTATACTTAAATTCGGTCAATTAACTTTACTTTTGATCATCGCCAGCAGTTTTCCGGCCAACTCCACATTTTTAGGATGCCCCGGACAAACAGCTATCAATTTACCGGTAATCCTGCAACCGGCCAGATAAATATCGCCGATAGCATCCATTATTTTGTGCCGGACGATCTCATTTTCAAACCGGAGTTTGTCTTTGCAAATGATCGCGCCGTCATGAATGATCGCCGCCGCATCAAGACTGCCACCTTTGCACAATCCCATGGAAAGCAGCAACCGCAAATCACTGTAATCCACGAAAGTCCGGCCTGGAGCGATCTCTCTGGCGTAACTTTCCTGTTCCAATTCATACTGGAAAAACTGCGGATCGAACGGGCAATTTTTGAAACTGGTCACGCAACTGACCGACAACTTTTCCGTATCCGGCAACAAAACCACTTGCGTCTTTCCGCCGACAGCCGCCACCGGCACATCCGGAGTGAATGTACGGGCAGGTTTATTCTGAACTGCCACCCCGGCTTCCATGATCAATTCATAAAACGGCAGACTGCTGCCGTCACCGATAGGCGGCTCCATACCATTCATCTCAACAATGCAGTTGTCGATCTTGCACGCATGAAGGGCCGACATGATATGCTCGACCGTGTAAACGATCCCTTTTCCCTCGGCTATCGTTGTTCCCCGCTGCACATCCACCACGTTGGATGCCAGCGCGTGGACTTCCGGCTTGCCGGGCAAATCGACCCGCCGGAAAACGATTCCGGTATCTTCAGGAGCGGCGTGCAGACGGACAGTCGCTCTGGCTCCGGTATGCAGTGCGATTCCGGAAAAAGCGGCACTTCCTGCGACAGTTTGTTGCATTTCCATAAAAAAAACTCCATTTTGACTTGCAAAAAACAATTTCACGTTTCATAATATAATACGTGACAAAGGTTCAATTCAAATCAGGAGTGAAAAATAATGCAGGATTTTAACGATTCTGTCAAAATTATTGTCATTTTGGGCCCGACTGCGACAGGAAAAACGGCTTTGGCGGTCAAAATGGCAGAAATTTTCAATGGAGAGATCATCAGTGCCGATTCCCGTCAGGTGTACAAAGGAATGGATATCGGTTCGGGAAAGGATATTGCTGAATATGGAAACGTACCATACCATCTGATCGACATTGCCGATCCGGCCACCGATACTTATAATCTCGGTTTCTTTTGCCGGGATGCGTGGCAGGCAATCGCCGAAATTCGCAACCGGGGAAAACTGCCGATCATCTGCGGCGGTACCGCATTGTATATCGCAGCGTTGCTCGACAACTACCGGCTTCCGGGCGGAGCATTGCCGCCACGCACTTACGATACACCGCGCATCCGGCAGAATCCGGATGCTCCACCGTCATTCACACCGCCATTTGCGATCACTCCGCTGGTGCTGGGGGTGCTTTATCCGCGTTTGACGGTAAGAGAAAGGATCGCCGCAAGACTCGATGCCCGTTTCGATGCCGGCATGATCGATGAAGTAAGAAAACTTCATGATGAAAATCAAGTCGGTTTTGAAAAACTTGAATCTTTCGGATTGGAATACCGGGAAATTTCACTCTTTCTGCAAAACCGTTGTACTTTTGAAGAAATGCGCAGTCAATTACTAAACAAGATCCGGCAATTTGCCAAACGGCAGGATATCTTCTTCCGCAAACTGGAGCGTGAAGGTCATCAAATCCACTGGCTTGCCGCCGCCAAAGAGCCGGATCCGGAACTGCTGATCAGAGATTTTCTGCAAAATAAAAAGATCGCAGAACCGTCATTCCGGCTTTGCGATCATAAAAATCCGCCATCTTATCAGTGAATTTTCCGGCAGAGTACCGGTCAAAATACCGGCGGCAGAAATTCACTGTCAGAAAAAACCGGATTCAACTGATAAAAGATCACTTTGCACTCATGCGTGACGCCATCCTGTTCCACAACAGTTGTCATGGGGATATTGACCCCGTCACGCATTTCGTAATCCTTGATCCGGTTAACGTAGTCAACATAAGAGCCGTCTGCCACCGGCACTTTCATTCTCACCATTCTGGGCAGATAGTTTTCGGCATCCAGATAGAAACACACCGGATAAGGTGATTCCTCACCGTAACAGTCGATACGGTAAAATCTGCCCTCATCATTTACGCAGCAGAAAACTTCCACCCGGGCAAAAATCGACCGGTAACTGCCGCCGCCTGGACGGCCCAGACTGACAAGCATCTGCATCCGGCGCAATCCTGATTCATCAAACTGTACTATCTTGCGATCGGAATAGTAACACAACCATCCACGACTGCCATCCGTGCAAAAAACAGTAGCCGGCTTGTTGTTTTCGTAAGTGATCAGGGCGATTTTATCCGGCTTGGCAAATTTAACCTCCACCATGCGGATAATATCATCATTCACCCAGTAACGCTCTACGATCTCCTGACGCATGATATAACTGCCGCTGGCAGCGAAACGCCCTTCCGGATCGGTTGCGGCGTTACGTCTTGCTTCAAGTTCCTCCAAAGTAAGATCAGACGGAGAAAGGATATCTTCATCCATCGTCGAAGCACATCCGGTGATCAATACCCCGGCAATGATACCGCAAATCAATTTGATAAATCTCATATATTCACCTCATTTTCAGTTGGCAACAATACTCTGCCAATACTTTAATATACACCGGAGATGAACAAAAACCAGTAATTTTTCACATTTCATGAAAATATTTTTATTATCGCACTTGACAAAACCGGTCAAAGCGTTGTAATGTAAACTTGTGTATGTACGATACGCGCGTGCGGGAAAACTTCTCCGCCGGGCATAAAAATCAAGGAATGTGTATATATGGCAAAATTGTTGATCGTCGAATCTCCGACCAAAGCCCGTACCATCGGAAGAATGCTGGGCAAGGATTATGATATCATTGCTTCAATGGGCCACGTCAGAGATCTGCCGGAACATGACTTCGGTATCAATATCGAAAACAACTTCGCACCGCAGTATGTTGATACTCCACGCAGCCGACCGGTGGTAAAAAATTTGAAAGAAGCGGCTAAAAAAGCGGACGAGATCTATCTGGCAACCGACCCTGACCGTGAAGGCGAAGCCATCGCATGGCACTTGAAAAATATCCTTGCTCCGGTGAATAAAAAGTCGCCATTCCACCGGGTCACGTTTCACGAAATCACCAGACAGGCCATTGAAAATGCCATTGCAGGAAAAGGTGATATCAATCTGAATCTGGTCGATGCCCAGCAGGCACGGCGGGTGCTTGACCGTATCGTTGGTTATCAGGTCAGCCCCCTGTTGTGGAGGAAATTGGGCAAAGGCAGTTCTGCGGGGCGTGTTCAATCCGCCGCATTGCGGCTGATCGTGGAAAGAGAACGGGATATACTGGCATTCAAACCGGAAGAGTACTGGAATTTTTCTGCCATTTTCGCTTCGCAGAAAAACGATTCGATCAAAAGCAGACTGTTTAAGATCAATCAGAAAGATTTTTCTGTAACATCCGCCGGAGAAGCAGAAAAAATCGAATATTCCGTAAAGAATGGTTCCACCCCTCAAGTCGGTGCAGTAACTGTGCAGGAGCGCAAACGCAATCCTTATCCGCCTTTTACCACCAGCACATTGCAGCAAGCCGCCAACCAGCTGCTTCACTATTCGGCGACCAGCACCATGCGCTACGCCCAGCAGTTGTATGAAGGCGTGGATCTGGGCAACGGCAGTTCCGCCGGTTTGATCACCTATATGCGTACCGACTCGGTCACGATCGCCAAAGAAGCGCAGATCGCCGCCGCCGGATTCATCAGAGAAGTTTATGGGGAAAAATATTTGCCGCCCAAATTCAATTACTATAAGAACAAAGCCGCCGCCCAGGAGGCTCACGAAGCGATCCGGCCGACCGATGTCCGGCGTACACCGGAATCCCTTGCCACTCTGCTTGACGGGCCGCAACTCAAACTCTACACGCTGATCTGGAAACGCTTTGTTGCCAGTCAGATGGCGCAAGCCCGGCAGGAACTGGTTTCTGCCGATGTTCTCGTTTCCGGCAGTGACCGCCGTCAATATCAATTCCGAACCACGGCGACGTTGACCGTATTCCCCGGTTTTCTCACCCTTTTCGGCGACAGCAATCAGGAAAAAGAAGATTGCCGCCCGGCAGTATTGCGGGGGTTGCGCCAGGGGGATATCCTGAAAATGACCGATTTTACCAAAGAACAGAAATTCACTGAACCTCCGCCGCGATTTACCGAGGCTTCGCTGATCAAACTGCTGGAGGAAAATGGGATCGGCCGCCCCTCCACTTACGCAACGATCATCCGGACGATACAGGATCGCAGTTACGTTGCCAAAGAACAAAACAAACTTCTGCCTACCGAATTGGGCTTTACCGTAAACGACTTTCTGGTGGAAAAATTACCGGAATTATTCGACATCGGGTTCACCGCCCAGATGGAACAAAAACTGGATGATGTGGAAGCCGGTTCCGTCGGCTGGGTACAGATGATGACCGATTTCTATGCCCGGTTTTCACCGTGGTTGAGCGCGGCCAAAAACAGCGGAGCCCCGGAATCAGACAAGGCGGCAGATCTGCTTTCGGTATTTGACAATATCGTTTTCAACGAAAAGCAGAAAGTCGGCCGCCGTACATTCGATGACGGCAGTTTTGTCAATTCGATCCGGGAAAAATTTGCCCAAACATCACAAATGACCGAAAAACAATATCAGGCATTATTGGCAATGGCGGCCAAATATGCCGACCAGACCGCAGTAAAGATATCCATGCTGCCAGCTGAATTGCAAAATGACTTTGCCCAGGCCAGGGAACGTTTCATCGAACGCCAGGAGGCCGAGAATATGCGTCCGCCCGCTCCGGAAAACGGCGGGTACATCCCGGTCTTTGATGCCTTTGCCCAGGTCTCTTTCCCGGAAGTAAAAACCGGCAGATATGCATTCGATGAAGGAAAATTTTTCAAATCGCTCAAAAAACAGGTCATGGCAGGCAAATCTTTGAGCGAAAAACAGTTGGGGGCATTGAAAAAACTTGCGGTGAAATACAGCAGTCAACTTGCGGAACCGGAAAAAGTGTTTCAGGCATTGCAGATTGATCCCGCCGAATTGTCATCCGCGCCAGGTAACGACTCCAACCGTATCAAAGAACTTTTGGAAAAATTATCCGGGGTAAAAGAGTGGACTCCACCTGCCGCAAAAGGACGTTTCGCTTTTGACGAGAAAAAATTCTATCAATCTATCGTCAAACAGTTCAACGATGGCAAAACCTTGAGTGCAAAACAAATTGCTGCATTGGATAAACTTGCCGCAAAATATTTGAATTGACCGGCATCGGACACCATGAAAAGATCAGGCAATACAAACGGTAAACCGAAGTTGCTTCCCCAAAGAGCTTCTTTTCTTAACAGGAAAAGTATTGCCTTATCTTGCCCGAAAACCGGAAAACACCATTCAAAAGGGGAATTGTTTCTCCGCATTATCAGCCGCGTCGCAATGTGGCTTGCGGTGTTGCTTCTGGTCATCATCCTGTTTTTTGATCAACTGGCATTCTGGACGATAACCACGATAGGCAGCCGGATCACCGGTACTGAAATAACCATGGATGATCTGGAAATATCCCTGACCAGAGGCGACATAAAAATAACCAATCTGCGATTGAGCAACCCGGATGGATTTGACGAAAACAGCATGATCGAAGTTGCATCACTGTATTTCAAGATCGATAAAAGTTCACTGTTTTCCGGAGAAATAACAGTCACAGATATCGAACTGCACCGGGGGAATATATATGGAATGATAACTCCGGAAGGCAACTTCAATCTGCAAATATTAACCGACAGATTGCGGGAATGGTCAAATCATGATGACCGGGATGAGCGCACATTCATTATAAAAAATATCCTGCTGGAAAAATTCAAGCTGCACATGGTTGACCAACGGACGCAAAATCCGGTTGACGGTTTTGAAATCAATGTGGAAAAATTCTATGGCACAATTTCTTCCGGCCACTTTACTCTTGAATCGCTGAATATCCTTCCGCCACGCCTGATCGGCAGTTCTCTTCTTGAACTCGATCATGCCGACATCACCTTTTCACCGGAATCTATTTCCGGCGGCAAACCGGAAATTTCCTCTTTGAATACCGATGGCTTGCGTTTGGCTCTCCCGACATCAACAGACAGTTATCCGTATTTCCGGGAGATCGCCGGAATATTCAGCAAATTGCTCTCCGGCTCCGACAATCAGGAAAGAACTGCGGGAAATATGCCGCTGCTGATTGAAAATTTCACTTTCAAAAATTCTTCTGCGGTAATCCGGGAAAACAATGGCGATACACCGGAAAATATTTTCGGCATCAGACTCGGCGAAATCAATGGCAACTGGCAAGACGGAGAGGTGCGTTTAAGTGCAATGTTGATAACTTCTCCTCGCGGTTATTCCGGTAATATGCTGAAACTTGATTCTGCCCGGATCACATTCGTTCCGGAATCACTTTTTACCGATTCTCCGGTATTTGAGAATATCAAAGTCGAAAATCTCACGATCACTGCAGAAATAAGTCCCCGGAACCACTCCAATATCGAAATCGCAGTCAACACCTTGAGACGGGTCTTTTTTCCGACAGCTCCGGCAGTGGAATTTACTTCCGGCACCGATCCGGTGATCAACAATTTTGATATCGTCAATGCGGCAATAACCGTGACCGACCACCGCACACTGGCAACCGGTAATATCAACGGTTTGAGAATAAGTTTCAGAAGAATGCACGGCTCCTGGGATAATGGAAACGTTACGTTGGATTCTTTAAGTATAACCAATCCGACCGGGTACAGCGATTATATGCTGCAAATAAAAACTCTTTCTGCCGGTTTCGATCCGGAATCTTTCACCCGGCCGACCACGATCATCCATGACATTACGATAGATTCTCTTCATGCGACCGCCTGTATCAATGAAAATGGCAATTCCAACTTCCGGGATGTCAAAACAGCTTTTGAACTGCTTTTTTCGCCACTTATTTCAGAGAAAGCTCCTGCTTGCGATTCTGCGGCAAACCGCAATTCCCCACCGGTGATCCGTATAACCGGTTATAATTTGGAAAATTGCCAGTTAGTCATCCGGGATGCCAGAAGTGCGGGCAAAGCCGATGCAGTGAGTGTTTATTTGCGGCAATTACTCTTTTCACAGGAACAAAGGCTCTGGCAGTTGACCGATATGCGGTTCACCAGCCCGCCGGGATATACCAGACCATACGTTGCCACAGTGGCCTCCATATCTGCTGAATTTCCGGAAGAACCGGCGGAAAACGGAGATTTCATCATCGAAAAACTGACCATTGACGGCGCACACGGTTGTGCAGAATACAATGCCGACGGTGAACTCAATGCCGGTCATATCACAGCCGCGTTCTGTATTATTTTTGAAGGCGAAATTTCCGGCAGTGAAGAATCTGCCGCACGATCGACATCTGCCGGAAACGACGATCAGCCGCGATTCAAAACCGTGATACGCAATTATCAATTAAAAAACAGTTCTTTCTCGCTCTGGGATGCCAAAACGGCAGTACCTATCCAAATCCCATTGCAGCAAAATGAAACCGACTACACCATAGAAAGCAGCGATCTCAGTATTTTTGCCTCTATGCACAATCAAACAGTTGAATTGGGAGAAAAACTTGCCGGAGTTACCGATGCCCAGAATCTTCTGCTGTATTTCCTGAATAAAACGGCCGGTTCCGGAGTTGATCTGCTCCTTAAAACCGGAGATTCCGGCATTCAGATATTCCGGGATATGCTCGCTCCGATTCTGTGAATCAGGAACAAAAATACGATTCTGCATCCGTTTTGGTTCATTTTATGCATATTTTTGCAATTTATTGTTGCTTTGTGCCGTTTTTCCTATTGACAATCTGAAAAAACAGGATATATTAATAGGTGTATACCAAAAACAGTATACACATACTGTTCTAAAACGATGTTTTCAGGAATGTAACTTGATGAAGTCTGCAGTGGAACTGCCCCGGCGGGTGGAAAGTGCCCGCAATGCCCTGATCACTTATATTCAGGATAACGGTCTTACCACCGGTGACCGTTTGCCGCCCTATGCTAAATTGCGGGCGGAATTCGGTTTCGGCAGTCAAACCATTGCCGCCGCTGTAGATTCTCTATGTTCACTTGGGATGCTGGAAGTAAGGGACAAGGTCGGCCTTTTTGTTGCCGACCCGCATGGAGGTCACCTTACCGGCCGGACAGTCGCCGTTGCGATCCGCAACCTTGCCGGCAGTGCTTATGCGGCAACTCTTGCCGGATTTATCCAGAAACTGCTCAGCGAAAAAAACTGCCGTTGCCTGACATTTTTCCAGAGTACTGATCCGACCCTCTCCCCCTGCCCTGCTTTAGCGGAATTTC
This sequence comes from Lentisphaerota bacterium, assembly GCA_015061625.1. Taxonomy (GTDB): domain Bacteria; phylum Verrucomicrobiota; class Lentisphaeria; order Victivallales; family Victivallaceae; genus UBA1784. Next base: position 129,837 of record SUWG01000004.1, read on the forward strand.
CCGGCTTGGAACAGGCCGTTTTTGAACACCGCTGTGACGGGATCATCTCCCTCTGCCAGTTTTCCGATGCCGATATCAAACGTTTGGAAAATACATCAACTCCATGCTGTTTTATCGGTGACGATGACCAGAAAGCCATGCCGTTGAGCGTGGTAATTGAGGTGAAACGTTTTATCAGCGATGCCGCCAAAGCACTGAATGATTCCGGCTGTACCCGCCTGGTACAACTTTGTGCATCAGATGATCAGTTGGCTCTGCGCGGCAGTTCTCTGCCGGCATTGGTCGGCACATCCTATAGCGGCGGGGTCGCCATCGCCGAAAAACTGCTTGCGTTGCCACCGGAAAAACGGCCGGATGGCATTGTCAGCGACGACGACACCATCGTAAGCGGTCTGCTCGCCGGTTTGATTTCCAAACAGTTGCCGGAAATAACTTATCTGCCGCAGATCGCAACGATCATCCACGCAGAACTCAATGAAAAATATCCTTCAGACCGGATGATCCTTTTCCGGCAGGATATTGAAAAATATGCCTCTCTTGCCGTAGAACTGCTGCTCAATGTCATGCGCGGCGAAGATCCGGGCATAAAACAGTTGTCATACCGGTTCGAACCGGTTCAAGATTAATCAACCTGTCAGCCAAAACAACCCAAAACAAAGGAGAAACAAAAATGGCTATCGACATCAAAGACCTGGCTATCAACGGCGGAAGCAAAGTTTATAACGATGCATTTCCCGGATGGCCCCAATTCAACCCCGCCGTCTATGACAAAGTCACCGACATCCTGAAATCCGGTAAAGTCAACTACTGGACCGGTAAAGTCGGTATGGAATTCGAGAAAAAATGGGCCGAATGGCTCGGTGTCAAAAACGCCATCAGCGTCGCCAACGGTACCTGCGCCCTGCACACCGCTCTGGCCAGTCTCGGCGTCGGCCCCGGCGATGAAGTCATCTGTACCTCATACAGTTTTATCGCTTCCAGTTTCTGCGCTCTGCAGGCCGGTGCGCTCCCGGTCTTCGTTGACTGCGGCACCGACCACCTGATCGATCCCGGCAAGATCGAAGCGGCTATCACCGAACGCACCAAAGCCATCGTGGTCGTTCACCTCTACGGTATTGTTGCCGACATGGATCCCATCATGGAAATCGCCCAAAAACACAATCTCTATGTGGTTGAAGACTGCGCCCAGTGCTTCGGCGGTGTTTACAAAGGCAAAAAAGCCGGTACCATCGGTACGGTCGGCTGTTTCAGCTTCTGCCAGAGCAAACACTTCACCACCGGTGGTGAAGGCGGTATGGTCGTCACCAATGACGAAGACCTCGCCTGGGAATGCCGTTCTTTCCGTGACCACGGCTACGATGTCAAGGCCAAACTCAATCTGCTGGAAATGGAAGGCAAACAGCTTTACATCCACCGTCGCGTCGGTTTCAACTTCCGCATGACTGAAATGCAGAGCCAGATCGGTCTGTGCGAACTTGAGCGTTTCGATGACTGGAACCTCAAAAACCGTATCCGCAACGGTAAAATGCTGATCGCCCAGCTCAAAGATCATCCGTTGGTCAAATACAGCCCGGTCGATACCGAAGAACGTCAGAACTCCTTCTGGTGGGCTCCGTTTGTTCTTGATACCGACAAATTCAAAGAAGGTATCGACACCAAACAATTCATCGCTGCCATCGCCGCAGAAGGCGTGCCGGTTTACAGCGTGCTCTGGCCGGAAATGTACAAAGAACAGGCTTACACCGACCGCAACGGTTTCGGTACTGCCAAGTATCCTTTCCATGATCCCAAATCACGCAACATCGATTACTCCAAATTCAACTGCAAAATGGCGAATTGGCTCACCGACCGCACCATCAGTTTCTTCACCCACCCGGTCTACACCGAGGCTCACACCCAGGCCATGATCGACGCATTCAAGAAAGTTGCTGAAGCCTACATGAAGTAATCAACTTTGCAAGGTGAATGAAATGAAAAAAGTCAAATATGCGATCATCGGTTTCGGCGGCATCGCCGAAAACCGTATCGCCAAAGAGGGTTTCGGTTGTGACAAAACCCGTTTCAACGGTTTGCCCAATGCGGAACTGGTCGGTGCCACCGATATGAATCCAGCCCGTCAGGCTGCCGCGGAAGCCCTCAATTTGAAGTGGTATAAAAGTATGGATGAGATTTTCGCTGATCCGGAAATCGATGCCGTCTATATCGCCACGAACAACATGAGCCATGCCCCCATCGCCATCAAGGCGATGAATGCCGGCAAACACGTCATGAGCGAAAAACCGTTGGCAACGAGCGTTGCCGACGGTTCAGCGATGGTCAAACTCGCCGCCAAAAAGCACTTGAGTCTGACGATCGACCACATGATGGTTTACAATGCATTCAACCAGTTGGCCCGCAAATATGTTGCCAACGGCAAACTCGGTAACATCGGTGACAGTTGTTTCCACATGGAATTCCTCTTCGGAGCTGATCCGGCAGAAGCGGCCAGTTGGCGTTGTAACAATGTCGATGAAATGGGTGGACCGATCGGAGATGTGGCCAGCCATTGTATCTATATGGCTGAATTCATGTTTGACAGCAAAATCAAACAGGTTCAGGCGGTTTATCTGCCCAAAACTTTGCAGATCAAAGCTGAAGATGGTGCCTATATCCGTTTCACTCTGGAAAATGGTCAGACCGGTTCATTCAAAGTCGCCTTCTGCGAAAATCGCGGCGGCCTGGTCGGCACTCTTTCCAACCTCGGTTACGAGATCTACGGTGATGCGGCTGTATTGCGCGGATTCGGCACGATGTTCCAGCTTTCCGGTTACAAAGATGAGCCTTACGCCATCCGTCTGGAACTGGAAAGTACCGATGGCATCAAACCCTTGCGTCCGCGTAAATTCCCGAATATCTACCAGCAGATCATCATGCATCATGCCCAGTCGGTCATTGACGGCAAACCGCTCAATGCCGAAGATGGTTTGCGCAATTTGCGCGCCTGCTTTGCCATTCACAAATCCGCCCGCAATGGCGGCAAAGCGTATATGGTAAAGTAAGTTACGGCATCAACCATATTGCACGGCAGAAATGTTTCTGCCGTGCAATATTTTTCAACAGAACACAAAATATGACCGAATTTCATTATGAAACTGCACCGGAAGTTTGCAGTGAATCCATTGATATAAAAATAGATGATTCCGGTAGTTGCAAAAAAATCCACAGCGTCTGTTTCAATGGCGGCTGCCCCGGATCGCTTGCTGCAGTATCCGCTCTGGTAAAAAACAAAACACCGCAGGAAGCGATCAAACTGCTCCGGGGAATTACTTGCGGAAGTAAAAATACCAGTTGCCCGGCTCAATTAGCCATGGCATTGCAAATCATTTGCGGGCAGCAAACTCAAGAGAAATAAATTCAGCCAGAGCATCCCGCCAATGCGGCATGGGCGATAAACCGTATTCCCGAAGTTTATCTTTGCGCAACCGGGAATTAGCCGGACGGGGAGCGGGACGGGGAAATTCAGTTGTCGAACACGCTTTGACCTGCTGATTTATCCTGCACTGCCGGAAAATTTCCACGGCAAATTCATACCAACTGGCCTCGCCTTCACAGGTAAGGTGGATAGTACCATTTATTTCCGGATGTTGCAACAACTCACCAAGTTTATGGGCTACGGAGACCGCACTGGTCGGATTGCCGACCTGATCGGCGACCACCTTCAATTCAGGATGACGGCCGTCAGCCAACGCCAACATGGTATGCAGAAAACTGGGGCCGCCAAAACCGTAAAGCCAACTTATACGGCAAATAAGAGAATTTTCCGGATAAATTTTCCGAATCGCCTCTTCTCCGGCAAATTTACTTTGTCCGTAAACCGTATTTCCGCCATTGGCCGGATCGTATTCACTGTAAGCCTCCGCACTGCTGCCGTCAAACACATAATCGGTCGAAATCGCCAGCAGACGGATACCGGCATGGCGGCAAACTTCCGCGACATTCGCCGTACCCTGCTGATTGAGCAGAAATGCTTTTTCTTTTTCGCTTTCGCACTTATCCACCGCCGTCATCGCGGCACAATGGATCACCGCAACCGGAGAATACTTTTCAACTGCGTTGACCAATGAATCTACTTTCGTAATATCCACATCCGGCAAATCAGTCGGAACTATCTCAAACCGGTCGCCAAGAATCCGGCAGATCGTCCGGCCGAGCATACCATTGCCGCCGGTCAATAAAATTTTTTCACGCATACTTATTTTCTTTCCTGAATATCAATCTGCAGCCATAATGTAGCACATCTTTTTCATTTTGCCAAAAAATATAACTCCAACCGGTTAAATTTTGCAAAAATAATCATTTTTTCACTTGCTTTTTCGCCACTCAAGGATATAATACAACTATGACAAAAATATGGTGTTTTTACAATATACAAGGAAGGAAAAAATGTTTTATTATCTTTCAAATTTCAGTGACCTTTTCGGACCGTTGCGTCTTTTTGAATACATCACATTCCGGGCCGGAGGAGCGGCGGCAACAGCATTCCTTATCGTCGTGCTTTTCGGCGGCCGTTTTGCCGCCATGCTCCGCAATTTCAATATCCGCGCCGCCGCCAGATATGACGGAGTGCTTCCGGCCGATGTGCTTGATAAACGTAAAAACAGCACCCCTTGCATGGGCGGCATTTTATTGATCGCCGGGGTGTTGACCGGAGCCCTGCTGTGGAGCAACTGGAGCGCATCCAACGGCATCTGCTGGATTCTGATGGGCGGCACGCTGGGATTTGCTCTGATCGGTTTTGCCGATGACTTCCTCAAAGTTTTCAAACAGAAACGTGACGGCTTGCCGGGAAAACTCAAACTCGCCGGGCAATTCCTCATCGGAGCATTGGTCTGGTGGCTTTTATGGCGCAATCCGGAACTGAACCGTATTATGGATAAACTGGTAATTCCCTTTGTCAAAAATCCAGTTGATTTGGGTTCGTGGTGGTGGATACTGCCGGTTTTTTCCGTTGCGATCATCATCGTCGGAGCATCAAATGCCGTAAATCTCACTGACGGCAAAGACGGACTTGCCAGCGGATGTACTATATTCTGCGCCCTCTCATACGCTGTTTTTGCCTACTTGATGGGGCATCAGATTTTCGCATCCTACCTCGACCTGCCCTATATCAATGGTATTGGTGAAGCGGTGGTCTTTGCTGCGGCTCTCGGTGGCGGATGTGTGGGTTTTCTCTGGCACAACTGCCACCCGGCATCGATGTTCATGGGCGATACCGGCAGTCTGGCACTCGGCGGTGCGATCGGAATGCTGGCGGTGCTTTCCCGTCAGGAAATATTGCTCGCTCTGATCGGCGGCGTATATGTGATGGAGATCATCTCGGTAATGTTGCAAGTAGCATCATTCAAACTCACCGGAAAAAGAATATTTCTCTGCACCCCGATCCACCACCATTTTGAACGGAAAGGCTGGACCGAAACTCAAATCGTCGTCCGCTTCTGGATCCTTTCCGGGATATTCGCCCTCATGGCTCTGGCAACATTGAAACTGCGTTGAAGGAAACTTACATCATGGCTCTGGATCACGGCTTATCCTGTTTCTCCCCCGCTCCCGGCAGAACCGATGGCAAAATCTACTATTTTGTTCCGGAAAACATTGACCTTACCCAACCGGCGGCATTGCTGGTTTTCATGCATGGCGGAGATGCAAATTCGCCGGAAACCGCTCCTTTCGATACTTATCTTGATCCGGAAAAAGGAACCTTGCGCCCTCATATCGACCACTGCAATTTCATCGTTGCCGCCGCCAGCGCACCGGTGGAAATCGATGGCAAACGCTGGAACCGTTCAGCAGCAGTAAAGGCTCTCGATGCGATCATTGCAGATGCCCAAAGCAGAACATTGATCGACCATGACCGTATTATTATCGGCGGTCACTCCATGGGAGGCTTCGGAGCATATCACCTCGGTCAGATATATGCCGACCGGGCCGCCGGAGTGTGGTTGAGTGCCGGAGCATGGCAAATATCCGATTTCCGTTCCCTTTACGGTACCGGGGTTTACATTCTTCATGGTAAATACGATTGTGCCTCCAACTACCGGGAATTTCACAAAGAACCACGTCACCATGACTGGTGCGGAGTATCATTCGGCAGAGCCGCCCATCAGTTGATGACCCGCTATGGCGTTGAACACATCTACGATGAACATGATGGCGGTCACGGTCTGCGCTGGGAACCGGCTCAAATGGCTTTGCGCCGCTTTTTAACCTGGGCGGAATCGCAGAAACGCGATCCCTATGCGACTAAAACCGCGCTGATCACGCCCAGAGGTTCAGCAGATCCGGAATTATCTGATGCTCCCAAAGCACGATATCTGGAGTTACTGGAAGCGGGAAACGGAACCATTACTTATGATAAAATCCACCTTACCGGCCCCAATATCGCATGGACGATTGATGACCTTGTTCAACAAAATTATGAGTTGCAAACCATCGATCTGCCCGGTTCCCGAATCATTGCAGAAAACCTCGGCAACAACCATTTTGCCGTTTCAGTTGAAAATGTCAAAACTTTTGTCCTTTATCTTGCTCCGCAAATGGGCGATTTACATCAACCGTTTGTCATCGACTGCGGTTCGGATGGTACATTCACCCGGAATGCCGAAATGCTCGATGAACCGGATGCCGACTATTGTGCCAGAATCATAATTTCTCTGACCTGACCTCGCCAATTATCCATTATCGGGTGAAAACTTTCATTACAAAAAAAATAAAATCAACTTTTTTTTGATTTATTTTCATAATACTGCTTGATTTTATTGCGGATCCATTTAAATTGGGTATTAGCAAAACGAAAACCCTTTCAGAGGAAATTATGGACATCGTATCTCGTAATCCCAAGCAGCAGTTGCCGCTTGCCACCTCATTGGCGGCCCGCAATTACGGCATGGATAATATCCGGGTTCCGGAAAATGCACAACTCAGTTCAAAACTGTGCATGGCAATTCTACGCCATGACAACACAGAAGTAAAAGAATTGATCCGTCAAGGTGCAGTAATAGACTATCAGGATGAACCGGATGGCTGGACACCGCTGCAATACAGCATATATTACGGCAATCACCACGCCAGAGAAACCTTGCTCACGTTGGGTGCCGATATTGAATTGACCGATTTTTCCAACCGCACAGCACTGATGTTTGCCGCAATAACCGGCAATGCGAAGTTGCTGAAAGAACTTTTGCAACGGGGAGCAAAAGTTGATTCCGTTGACTGTCAGGGAAAAAATGCGCTTGATTTTGCTCAAGAGTACCGGCAAAACGAGTGTATCACCATCCTCAAACAGTTTACCAAATAACCGAAACCCCGGAGAATCCAAAAAAATGCCAGAGAAAAACAAAAAACTTGGCGTATTCGCTCTTGCGGCACTGGTCATCAGTGCCATGATCGGCGGCGGTATATTCAGTATGCCGCAAAACATCGCCCAGGGGGCATCGGTAATGGCAGTGATCGCGGCCTGGGCGATTTCAGGTGTCGGAATATTTTTTCTGGCCGGCAGGATCGCCGCCAATGCCCTGATCCCCTACCCTCCGGGGATACCGATGGTCATTTCCGGAGAAAGATTCTGTTCGGAAAACAATCCTCATATATCCTATTTACAATCACTTTCCGCATGGGATGCTCAATTCCCGGGTTTTGAACACGTTACAGAAGGAGCAACGGTCATAAACGGCATATATCACATACCGTGTATCGCATCTGAAAAGTAACCGGAAACGGTTGAATAATCACAGCCCCCACACCCACGGGGCGGCACAAAAGGCTTCTCCCCGGAGCCGCCGCCCCGTTTCTTTGTTATTTTAAAATTCTGCAAAAAGACCTTCCGGCAGGTTGATATCTGAAAATAAGGGATATATATTATATATAAGATTATTTTTTAATGTCAACCGGAGGCTTGCAAACAGATGAGCAGAGAAGCGTTTGCCAACGAATTGAATAATATCATACAGGAGTCCGGCATCCGTAAAACAATCATTGCCCAAGCCCTTGGCATATCTTCGTCAGCTTTATCACAATTCATTCATGGCACTGCCATTCCGCGCCCGGAACAGTTGAATGAAATTTTGCTGCTGCTGTGCGTTTCTGATATCGACTGCGCAAAGATCCACAGTCTGCTGAATAAAGTTATCGAAGAAGCCGGGGATGATTGGGAATCTCAAGTGTTGGACTGGCGGGAACCTGACAATGATGATGAAGAGCAGGAAAAATATAATTCCCAGAGTTTCAATAAATTTTTTGAAGAACCGGGGGATAATGAAGAACCGGCAGTTCTGATGCTTGCAGAAATTCCGGAATCCGGGGTGCCGGTCATCGACCTTTATACCCTGAACAACATGAGCGGCAACATGAATCTTTATGAATTTGCCATGCTCAATGTGCATGACACGGTAATACGGAATTACGGTTCGATCGGTTCTCCGGTCATTATCAAAACGGTCGGCAGTATGGTGGGGATGAATTATCCCGGCCCGGTACAACTGGTGGTTTCCCAGGATGCTCCGACATCGTATTCGGTTTTGACTCTGGTAGCATATACCGATGACTCATATCAAGTGATTTTCAATCATGAAAGCCGGGATTTCGTCAATATAAATCCTCTTTTCAACAAGCCGCGTCATACGGACAGAAAAAAATGTAAATGGTTCGCACCGGTTCTGGAATTTACGATCGTGCCATTGAATCTGGAAAATACCCCGGAGAAACAGTTGTCATGAAATTATCATGTGCCTGCGGAATATTTATCGGCTTCATTTTAGCCGTCGCTCTCGGTGGAGCGGCGTTCTATTATTTCTATCTTAAAGACAAACCGGAAGTCAAAGCCAGAGGTGTTCAACAAGTGGAAGACAAGTGGAATCAGGCCAAAGAAACCGGCGACCGGGTAATAGAAACCATCAAGTAATTTTACAGAGAATTTGTTATGATTTGGGTTACAGTAATCACACTGGCAATTTTACAGGGGATCGCAGAATTTTTACCGATAAGTTCCTCCGGACATCTGGCGGTATTAAGTGCAGTATTCGGTTTGCCGCAGGATGAAGGAGCGGCATTCAGCATCATACTTCATGCCGGGTCACTGCTGGCGATCGTGGCATTTTATTTCCAAACCCTGCTCGGTTTTCTCAAAAAAGATCAACTTCATCTGCTGGGTATGATCGTCATCGGCTCCATACCGGCCGGTATCGTGGGCATCACGTTGAAAAAAACCGGACTGGATCAGGAATTATTCGGCGATATGCTCTCGGTCGCCATGGGGTTTCTTATTACCGCCTCGATCCTGCGTCTGACCGGAAAAACCAAATTGTGCGCCAACAGCAATACTGATTTGAAAGAAATTTCCCTGCGCCAGTCACTGACGGTCGGATTTGCCCAGGCATTTGCGATCATTCCCGGAGTTTCCCGCTCCGGCAGTACCATTGCCGCCGGAATTCTTTCCGGCATCCGTTTTGAAGCGGCGGCGACCTTTTCCTTTCTGCTGGCGTTACCGGCGATCGCCGGAGCGACCCTGCTCGAAGTCATCTCTTTAAGTCAGAATGGTTTTCAAACCGGCAGATTTTCCATGCTCCAATTATCCGTGGGCTTTATCATCTCTGCCGCAGTGAGTTTTGCCAGTCTCACATTGCTGGTCACTCTGATCAAAAAGCGCAAATTGAATTATTTTTCATGGTATTTATTCCTGCTGGGTGCATCGATTATGATCTGGCAGATTCTTTCATTAAGCAAAGGTTGATCGGCAAATGAATAAATTATATTTTATCGGAAGCGGCAAAATGGCTACCGCCATCGCCGGTGGTTTGGTCAAATCCGGCATTTTCACCCCCGCTGAACTCGGAGCATTTGACCCGGATCCCCACGCCGCAGAAATCTTTTCATCAGCCAGCGGGATCAAGGTTGACACTGCCGATCCGGCATTGCAGATTTCCGGAGCGGAAACGATCCTGGTGGCGGTAAAACCGCAGATGATCCAAACTGCACTTACTCCTTATAAAGAATTACTTAAAGATAAGTTGATCATCTCGATCGCCGCCGGTATAACCATTGACAGAATCGCCGGGATCACCGGAGCAGACCGGATCGTAAGGGTCATGCCCAACACTCCGGCGTTGGTCGGCAAAGGTGCTTCCGCCTATGCGGTAAGTGAAAAAACTTCGGCTGATGACCGGCTACTGGCAGAAAAAATTTTATCATCTTTCGGTATAGCCATGCCGGTCAAAGAATCCGATCTGGATGCAGTCACCGCCCTTTCCGGCAGTGGACCGGCATACGTTTTTGAATTCATTCAGGCTTTGGCTGATGGCGGTGTTGCCGAGGGATTACCCAGAAATATGGCTCTGTTACTGGCCGCCCAGACTGTCGCCGGAGCCGCACAAATGGTGCTTGAAACCGGTGAACACCCGACAAGTTTGAAAGACAAAGTCACCAGCCCGGCAGGAACAACTTCGCGGGCGTTGGAAATACTTTCAGTCAATGCATTTTCCGGCACGGTCATCCAAGCGGTACGGGCCGCCGCCAAACGTTCAAAAGAATTAGGAAAGAATTGAAATATGGTCAACATCCCGATTCCCGATGCCTCGCTTTCTGTGGTAATGCCGGTATACAACGAAGAAGCGACGATTTGCGAAATCGTTTCACTGGTTCTGGCCCGTCCGGAAGTTGGAGAACTGCTGATCATTGACGATGCTTCCAAAGACAACAGTTGGGAACAGTTGCAAAAATTCCGCAATGATCCGCGGGTAAAACTGCTCCGGCAGGAGGTGAATCGCGGCAAGGGCGCGGCGATCATCCGCGGTTTCGCCGCCGCTTCCAAAGATTATGTGATCATTCAGGATGCCGACTTTGAATATACTCCGGAAGATTATCCGCTGGTCATCCAGCCGCTGGTCAATGGCAAAGCCGAGGTGGTTTACGGTGCAAGATTCATGAATTCCCCCGGTCAGGTCAGATACTTCCGGCATGAAATGGGAAACAAATTCCTGACCTTATTATCCAATGTATTTTCCGATATTCATCTGTCGGATATGGAAACCTGCTATAAAGCATTCCGCAGAGAAGTGATACAAAATCTGAAATTAACTTCCGAACGATTCGGTATCGAAGTGGAAATGACTGCAAAACTGGCCCGTTCAAGGAAGTTGCGGATATGGGAAGTGCCGATCTCTTATCAGCCCCGCCGTTACGATGAAGGGAAAAAAATCGGCTGGAAAGATGGATTCGCCGCACTGTGGCATATCATTCGCTTCAACTGTTTTTCCAGTGACGAGAAAAGTTTCAACCGCCCGTGGGATGAAGTTCTGAAAAAAACCGTCAAAAAACCTTGATTAATCGGTGATTTTGAGCTATTTTATGTGAATGTCAGTTTTTTATCAATATTCAACCCTTGATAATAAAGAAAAGGAAATGAAAAATGAGTAAAATTTCTCCGTTGCAGCAGGCGCGTGCCGCCTATGCCCCGAAACTTCCCGCCGCTTTGCAGAAAGGTGCTGCCGTCTGCGTTCAGGAGGGAGAAGCCACGACCGCAGTTGCTGATGTCGAAAAAGTCCAGGCTCTTTTCAAAAGCACTTTCGGCAGTCCGGTGCTGACCTTTGCTCCCGGTTGCGGAGAGAAAAAAGCGGCGATCAATGTCGGCGTCATCCTTTCCGGCGGTCAGGCCCCCGGCGGTCACAACGTCATCGCCGGTCTTTTCGACGGTTTGAAATCACTTAACGCTGACAGCCGTCTTTTCGGCTTCCTCAAAGGCCCCGATGGTCTGGTCAAAGGTGAATTCATGGAATTGACCGCTGATATCATCGATGCCTACCGCAACACCGGCGGATTTGACATGATCGGTTCCGGACGCACCAAACTGGAAACTGAAGAACAGTTTGAAGCCGCCAAAGCCAACTGCGAAAAAGCCGGTATCTCCGCTCTGGTCATCATCGGCGGTGACGACTCCAACACCAACGCCTGTGTGCTTGCCGAATATTTCAAGAGCAACAACGTCGGCATTCAGGTCATCGGTTGCCCCAAAACCATCGACGGCGACCTCAAAAACGAGTGGATCGAAGCCAGTTTCGGTTTTGATACCGCCTGCCGGGTTTACAGCGAATTGATCGGCAATATCGGCCGTGATGCCAACTCCGCCAAGAAATATTGGCACTTCATCAAATTGATGGGCCGTTCCGCATCCCACATTGCTTTGGAATGCGCTCTTCAGACCCAGCCCAATGCCGCGATCATTTCCGAAGAAGTCGCCGCCAAAAAAATGACCATCGGTCAGATCGTCGATGACCTCGCCGCCATCGTCGCCGGCCGTGCCGCTGCCGGTATGAATTTCGGTGTCGCCCTCATCCCCGAAGGTCTGGTCGAATTCATCCCCGAAATCAAAGTCCTCATCGCTGAACTCAACGATCTGCTGGCCGCCAATGCCGAAGCCGTCGAAGCCATGGACAAAAACGAAAAAGTCGCTTTCGCCGCCGGAAAACTTTCCGCCGAATCCGCCAAAGTTTTCGCTTCCCTGCCCGCCGGTATCCAAATGCAGCTTTGCAATGACCGCGACCCCCACGGCAACGTGCAGGTCTCTCTGATCGAAACCGAAAAAATGCTCGCCGAAATGGTCGGCACCAAACTGAAAGCCATGAAAGCCGAAGGTACTTTCAAAGGTAAATTTGCCACCCAGACCCACTTTTTCGGTTATGAAGGCCGTTGCGCGGCTCCTTCCAACTACGATGCTGACTACTGCTACAGTCTCGGTTACAATGCGGCTGCCCTGATCGGTGCCGGACGCACCGGTTATATGTCAAGTGTCCGCAATACCATCAAACCGGCCGCCGAATGGATCGCCGGAGGTATTCCGATCACCATGATGCTCAATATGGAACGCCGCCACGGCGCGGATAAACCGGTCATCCGCAAGGCCCTCGTCGAATTGGATGGCGCACCATTCAAAGAATTCGCCGCCAAACGTGATCAGTGGGCCAAAGAAACCAGTTTCGTCTATCCCGGTCCGATCCAGTATTTCGGTCCCTCATGTGTCTGCGATCTGGTCACCAAAACTTTGACTCTGGAAAAAGGCGGCTCGATCTGAAAATGAGTTCTGAAATCGACATCAAATATGTTGCCGATCTTGCCCGGCTCGATCTCTCTGCTGAACAATCTGAAAAACTTCAGCAGGAGCTCGGCCGTGTGGTCGAGTACATCGCTGAACTCGGCGAAGTTGACGTCACCGGTGTCGAACCGACTGCCCATGCGGCGCAGTTGACCAATGTCTGGCGGCAGGATGAGGCCAAAACATCATTTCCCAGAGAAACGATGCTGGCCAATGCGCCGGGAGTTATTCACGGCGATCTGATCAAAGTGCCGCGGGTTCTGCCCAGTGAGGAGGAGTAACATCATGGATCTGAAAAAAATGACCATCCACGCTTTGAGTGAAAAACTCAAAGCCGGGGAGTTCTCCTCGGTTGAACTTTGCCGGGAATATCTGAAAAATATTGATGCGCGCGATGGAGAAGTCGGAGCATTTCTGGAAATCGACCGGGAAAATATGCTTTGTGCCGCACAAGCCGCTGATGAACGCCGTCAGGCGGGCAATGCCATCGGTGACTTTGACGGTATTCCGATCGCAATCAAAGACAATATCTGCGTTAAAGGTGAACGTTGTTCATGCGCATCAAAATTGCTTGAACCGGTCAAATCTCCATACGATGCCACCGCAGTCGAATTGCTCAAAAAGCAGGGATTCATCCCCTTCGGCCGTCTGAATATGGATGAATTTGCCATGGGGTCAAGCTGTGAAAACAGCGCATTCAAACAGACCAGAAACCCGTTGGATACCTCCAGAGTTCCCGGCGGTTCCTCCGGTGGTTCGGCGGCCTGTGTGGCGGCGGATTTCGCTCCGGCGGCTCTCGGCTCTGACACCGGCGGTTCGATCCGTCAGCCGGCGGCATTCTGCGGTGTTGTCGGGGTAAAACCGACCTACGGACGGGTTTCCCGCTACGGCCTGGTGGCATTTGCCTCAAGTCTGGATCAGATCGGCCCGTTGTGCAACGATGCTGAAGATGCCGGAATCATCCTTGATGCGATCTCCGGATTTGATCCCCATGATTCAACCACATTGCCTGATGCGGCCGGCGGCTATGCCGATGCGGCACGCAAAGGTTGGCAATCCGGTTCATTGGCGGGTTTGAAATTCGGTCTGCCCAAAGAATATTTCACCGGCGGTCTGGATGCCGGAGTGGCCAAAGTAATGGATGAAACCATTGCCAAAGTCAAAGCATTGGGCGGTGAGATCGTGGATGTAAGTTTGCCTCATACCAAATATGCCGTGGCAGTCTATTATATCATTGCCACTGCGGAAGCCAGTGCCAACCTCGCCCGTTTCGACGGAATCCGTTACGGCAGCCGTCAGGATGCCAACGGCCTGGTGGATACCTACTACAAATCCCGTGGTGCAGGTTTCGGTGATGAGGTGAAACGGCGTATTCTGCTGGGAACTTATGTGCTTTCCAGTGGATATTACGATGCCTATTATCTGCGGGCCCAGCGGGTGCGTACGCTGATCCGTAAAGACTTTGAGGAAGCATTCAAACAGTGTGATCTGCTGCTTACTCCGGTCACCCCGCAAGTCGCATTCAAATTCAACGAAAAAAGCGATCCGCTTCAGATGTATATGTCTGATATTTTCACCATTGCGCTCAACTTATCCGGTCACTGCGGGATCAGTATTCCCGCCGGGATCGATGAAGCGACCGGAATGCCGGTCGCGGCCCAGATCATGGCCCCGGCTTCAGGTGAAAAAATCATGCTGCAAACAGCGGCGGCTTTTATGAAGTAATATGATCATCCTCGGTATAGACCCGGCGATCCGGACAACCGGATACGGTGTGATAAAAGCTGATCCATCGGCCGGAGACGGCATGGAAATCGTTGATTGCGGAGTGATCCGCAATAAGCCTTCCATGCCGCATACCGAGTGTTTGCGCCGTCTGTGTGGCGGCATTGGTGAATTGATCACCCTTTATTCACCTGATTGTGCAGTCTTGGAAGAACCATTTGTCGGCCGTAATGCCAAAACTGCGATCATTCTGGGTATGGCCCGCGGCAGCATACTGACGGCGTTGGCCAACAATCAAATCCCGGCTTATGCCTATACCCCGACAGTTGCCAAACGTGCCGCCACCGGTTCCGGCAGTGCCGACAAAGAAAGGATCGCCTTTTTACTGGCTGCTGAATTCGGGATCGATGTGGAAAAAATCCCGTTAGACAGTACCGATGCTCTGGCTTTGGCGATGTGCCACATCCAGCGATTGCGTTTCCCGACATTGAATGGTACAGGGAAAATGCTCTGATGGCCAGCGATTTCCACACTCACAATACAGCCATCGGCATACCGGCACTCATTTCATCACCGGTTCCCCTGCCCGGCAAACTTGCTTCACTGGAAATCCACCCGTGGTATCTGCCGGAGATTTTTGATCGCAAATTTTTACCGGCAGACGGGTTATTGCAAAATTTTGCGGCATTGGGTGAAATCGGTTTGGATAAAATCCGCGGCCCGCAAACCGGTATTCAGCAACAATATTTTCATTCCCTGCTTGCGCTGGCAACTGATTGCCGGAAACCGGTAGTGATCCACTGTGTAAAAGCATTTCAGGAGTTATTTGCCGCTTTGAAACATTTTCCGGATGTTAAGATAATGTTTCACGGATTCAACTCCTCTGCGGAAATGCTCGATGAATTGTGGAAACGGAACTTCACCGTTTCATTCAGCCTGTCTGCGACCGGGAAACCGGCTTTGATGAATAAAATCATCCGTGCCGCCGGAGCATTCGGTTTTGAAAGTGACAATGATCCGGCAAATGATGTCTGCGAAATTCTCGACCGGATGAAAAATACGCTTAACATCACTGATATTGAACGGCTTACCGACCAGCATTTTGCCGATTTTATGGAGATTTGACCATGAATGACTATCTTGAAAGATTTTCCCGTACTGACTTGCTTTTCGGCAGCAATGCCTCATCCGCTCTGGCCGGCAAACGGGTTTTGATTGTGGGTGTCGGCGGGGTCGGCGGCCATGCGGCGGAAAACATCATCCGGGCCGGAGTGGGTTCAGCCGATTTGCTGGATGGTGATACGGTAGATATATCCAACTGCAACCGGCAGATAATAGCCTTGAATTCCACCATCGGCCACCCCAAGGCCCGGATATTGGCGGCCCGTTGCCGGGAAATCAATCCTTATGGCACATTCAATGCGATCGATTCATTTTTAAAAACCCCGGCAGATATCACTGCTCTTTTGCAGAATCATTATGACTTCGTGGTCGATGCCATTGATGATGTGCCGGTAAAAGTGGAATTGATAAAGCAACTCAAATCAGCCGGTATACCTTTCGTTTCCGCCATGGGAGCCGGGGGAAAAACCGATCCGTCTCAAGTCAAACTTGCCGATTTGAGCAAAACCTGCGGTTGTCCGCTGGCCAGAGTAATGCGGAACAAATTGAAATCTGCCGGTATTGTCAAAGGTATTCTGACCGTTTATTCTCCGGAATTGCCGCGCCGCACTTTTGCCGATAAAAAAATCGGCAGTATCAGTTATATGCCGGCAATATTCGGTTGTTTCTGCGCCGCCGCCGCCATTGAATATCTGCTCAAAGCGAACTCATTATCAGACCGGTGATCACCAGTAAAATACCCACGACTTTTGGGGGGGAACAGGATTCCTTGAGAATAAAAACTCCGGCCAGCATACCGATCGGCAGACTCATCTGCCGGAATGCCTGAATGTAGCAGACATTATCGACATTATTCATCGCCAGCAGAACCAATATATATGCTGATGCGGTAAAAACTCCGGCGATATAAGGCGCATAACTCCGGGCGATCCGTTTCAATTCCAAACGTTCATTCCGGTTGAAAATCACGATCCAGAACATCCCGAATGAAATAAGCACATCGGCGGCTCCCATATAAAATATTGCCCGCAGAAGTTCATTCTTAAAGTACATCTGTTTCAGTATCTCCATATCCATACTGTCAAAAATCGTATAGCCGGTCGTGCCGATACTGATCAACAATATCCAGAATGTTACTTTGGAAAAATAGGTTTTCAGTTTGAATTCACTCCACTTCTGCAACGGCATGATAATACATCCGGCAAAAAGCACCAGCATACCGATCAAAGCATTGGTCGATAACGACTTGCCAATACCGCACAACATGGTCACCACAGCGGTCAGCAATACCGGCAACGCTCTGCCCAACGGGTAGACCAGCGAAATATCTCCGCAACGGTACCCCCGCCCCAAAGCCACAAAATAAACCAGGTTGAATGAGATACTCACCACTAAAATCAACCAGAAATCAAGCGGTATCGCCAGAAAATCCACCCCGGAACAAAGCGCAAAAGGCAGACAGAAAATCGAACCTGCCACCGCAGACAACAAAAAAAACGCCGAACTCGGACTTTCCTTTTTGCCGAGGAAATTCCATGCGGCGTGCATAAAGACTGAAATAAATACAAAAATAAATGCTGTAAGAGTCATATTCCCCCCCCTGTCAGTAAATTTGTCAAATGTTAAATTTAACCTGTTATCACATTTTTTACAAGTTAACTTCAGTTATTATTTGCAAATATTTTACTGTTGTGATATATTTTTCAAAGGATATTATTCTGATTCCGGAGTCTTCACTTCAATCCATGAAATTCGCCGGAATCCGGAACCGTCAAAGGAGTTGATATGAGTGTCTCATATTTTTCAATCATCAAATATCTCTGGTTGACCTTGCTGTTGATCACCGGCATCTGGTGCATCGGTGCTTTGCATTATACGGTCAGTTGGTATCCTTACACCAAATATCCGGGTATGTTTTTGTTTGCGGCAGTGGTTATCTTTCTGCTGATCCTCGGTATCCGGGGCAATATGACCGCCACTTTGGATCTGTTGATTTTAGAACTGCTGGTCATCTATCACTTTCTCTGGCTTTCCCCGCAGGAACTTTTCAGCAATACCCGTTGGCAAGCCCCATGGGGGCGGCGGCCATATATCACTTTCAACGGTTCCCGTGCCACGATCCACCATGTGCGTGATTTTCATTATTACTCCGAACATGAATACGATGTGCATTACCGCACTTTGACGGTGGATATGGATAAGGTGATCCATGTCGATCTGGCGGTTTCCCATTGGGATGGCTTAAATTCCATCGCCCACACCATGCTCACTTTCATTTTTTCCGATGGTCAGCATATCGCTTTTTCCATGGAAACCAGACTGCCGGAAGGAGTCGAACAAAATGCTATCGCCGGGTTATATAAACAATATGAGTTGTTGCCGGTGATCGCCACCGAAACCGATTTATATAAACTGCGCACCAATTTCCGCAAGGAAGAACTTTACCTCTACCGCACCAACGCCACCGCCGCCCAAGCCCGTCTGATGTTGGAAAAACTGCTTTATTCGATCAATGAGCAATACAACAACCCACGTTTTTACAACAGTTTGACCCACAACTGCACCACCAGTCTGGCTCCGATGCTCCGATGGATAAATCCCGATTTTTCCGGAGATATCCGCTTGCTGATCAATGGATATTCAGATGAATTGCTCTACGATCTGGGGTATCTGGCTTGCAAAGAGGGAGAATCTTTTCCGGAATTGAAAGCCCGCCGCAAAGCCAACTTATACCTTGACCGCGACGAAGATTACTCCACTGCCATTCGCACCAACCTCTGACCGGAGCGTAAAAAAATCCGCATCCGGTCAACCATCCCGAATGCGGATTTTTCTTCAACTTATTGTTGCTGCAATATGGTCGTTTTGGCTACCGGCCACACATTTTTCCAGAAACCATCCGGCACAACGGAATCCGCCGGCAACTGGCCATGGAAAAGATCGGAATAAAACTCATAGTTTTCAATACCCAATCTTTCAAATGAACGCATCAGCGTGATCCGGGTGCGTTCTTCCATATCTTTGTACGCCACCGTCCGGACTTCCCCATCCCGGTCACGGTAAACCAGTTCGCCGGGTTTGATTTGAAGCAACAGCACCGTGATACGCCCGACAATGATCCGGATCCCCCGCCGTTCGCGGATATTGCGGAAACGGTCAAAGAATGATTTGAGTTTGGTACATTCATTGGGCAAGGTCGCCAACAAAGCTTTGAAGTCGGTGATCTTTTTACGCTCGGCATCAGAGAAAGTTCTGACCGTATCAGTGAAAATAGTCGCCTGATTGATCGCTTCAGTCAGAGCAGACATATCTCCGGAAAACGCTGACCGGTACAATGCAGTCATGCAAATACCCAGATAATGATTCACCTGATTCTGCACTGAATTTTCCCGCTCCTGCCGCTGACGCTCCGCCTCGGCTCTGATCCGGGCATTTTCTGCGGCCTGACGGGCCTGTTCCTGCTGTTGCAAACGGCGTTGCTCCTGAAGTCTTGCGGCCTCCTGCCGCACTTCCTCCTGCCGTTGACGGGCTTCAGCAATAACTCTCTCATGCGCTTCTCTGGCCTGACTCCTGGCACTTTTGCACCGCATTTCTTCATCCAGAGCGGAATACATATTCATCAATCGTGACAACAACTCATACTCCGCCGGTGTTTGCGGATAACGCAGTTGATACCATACATTATCAACTTTCTGCAAAAATTCAGCATCTTTGGTCGGATTCGCCTCGCGCCATGAAATGATTTCTCCTGCCAATGCAAGATACTCCGGTCGGGAAAGATCCGGCTTTTCATAACGCTGAAATGTGGCAGGTGCCGCAGTAAACTCCGGAGTGTCATCATCATCCTGATCACCATCGTTATCACTCCGGCTTTGATCTTTCAATCCGGCATAATCCCGTTTATATCCGGCAATACGGGCCAGACGGGCCTCTTCTTCGCTGTTATCCTGTTCTTCAGTTGTTTCACTGTCGCCGGATGGTTCTTCAGCCGTCGAACTTCCGGAACCATTTTCCGCCGCAGTGGCAGGATCATCTGCCGTACCCTCTCCGCTGTCGGCACTTTCCGCCGCCTCACTGCCCGCTCCGGATGCCGCAGTATCATCACCACCCAAAAAGCGTGATGCCAAAATACCACCGCCGACCAAAGCAAGTATGATCAGTAAAATCAAAGATTTACGGTTTTTCTGCCAGAAACTTTCACCGCCATCATCCGATGATGCCGCCACACCCGGAACTGCCGGACGGGGTGCGCCGGGACCTGCCGGACGGGATGCGCCGGGACCTGCCGGACGGGGTGCGCCTGGACCTGCCGGTCGGGGTGCGCCGGGACTTGCCGGGCGGGGTGCGCCGGGGCCTGCCGGGCGGGGGGCGCCGGGGCCTGCCGGGCGGGGGGCGCCGGGACCGGCCGGTCGGGGGGCGCCGGG
>SUWG01000026.1 GCA_015061625.1 Lentisphaerota bacterium
AGTTCGACTGGCAGGTCTGAACATAGTGTAGTCGCAAAGGTGAACTTTTACAAACTATTTCTAAAGATTTTTTAGGTACTCACCGGCAAAGCCGGTGGTTTTATTGACCTGAAGGTGTATAAAAAAATACCGGACAAAAGTTTTTTGTTGTCCGGTATTTCTGCGATCAAACGATTATTTTGCCGGCGAAAGCAAAAACCAGTAAGTCGATCCGGCTTCTGCGGTTACCGGTATTTCTGATACCCCATGCAAAATTTCCCCATTTGCCAAATTGGTCACATCGGCTTTGAAAGGCAAGCGGAATACAGTTTCTCCGCCTTTCAAACAGTGTACCATCATAAAATTGCCATTGGTACTGCATTGAAAGCCGCATTGTCCGATATTGTATGCTCCGGCTTGAGCAACAAGATGCTGAAAATAATCCGGCGTAAGACCACCGGCTTCACCTATGTAGACAGCTTTCCAGTTTTTGTGTTGCCGTTCAATGATTGCCGGTTCGTTATTCGCGGCAAAACGGGCAAGGATTTTGTCTCCGGGGCAGGCGATGCCGTAAACGATCCGCATCGCATCATACCACGCCGGAGTTACTTGAGGATGAGGATCTTTTTTGTTCATCCATGGCGAAAGTACCGAGAACTGCATTCCTTCCGCGGCAATCACATGGTGATTGGTCAAACGGCGGCTGGCAACCACCTCAATGGTGCTGCCTTCTTTTGCACCGCCAAGTCTGCCGGTACCGGAAAGGAAAATCAGCGTACGATTACTATTTTTCAGCGTGTTAAGAAATGCCTGACGCTTGGTATCAATATGATACATTGAACTGAACACCAAAACCTTGAATGATTGAGCCAACTCCGGATTGTCCATAAGATCATTCAGGCAATAGCGTGCGAACGGCACACCGCTGACTCCCAGAAGATACATTTGTTGTTGAGTAAGCATGGTTATATCCATCATCCACTCCGGAGATGGCAGATTCCGTAAAAACATTCCGTCATCATCAATCACGAATGCCACATCCGGATGCCAATCAGATGGCGGCATGGCAAAAACACGGTTTCCGATTTCTGCGGTTTGCCTGATATCTTCAAGTATTTGAGGATGGTTGAACCATCCCGGTGCCATGTCAAGATACCAGAACCCCATATCCATTGCAAACATTGCTCCTGCCAATTTGCGATTCGCTGCCTGCCACATGGGGAAATCGATCATCAGCCCCCAGGAAATACTCATGATTTCTTTTTCCCATCCAGGAGCTGCATTCCAGGTGCGGATGTCAAATTCATTGGTATACAATTTGCCGTGCAAATGGAATGAATCCAACGGAAGCGCTTGAATACTGGGGGATGACGGCGGACGGAAATTATATGGTGATTGAGCCACCAGAATATCAAATTTCTGATTGGTCAGAAAATCATAAATATCCAGAGACGCTCCCGGCCCGCCGGTATATGCCCCCATGCACCAACGCATGGTAAATACATCTTTGCCGAAAAGTTCTCTTGCGTATTCTCCGATCTGATCGGCCATGCGCCACCCGGCAGTTTTGCTGAAGTGAAAAAAGTCAATATATTGCCGTTCGTTTTCCGGATCAAGACAATCATCTCTGCCTGTAAAATATGGTGCTTGAGCATTTTCAAACGTTACACTGTTATCGCGCCATGCCGCCCGCAAATTTTCCACAGTACCGTATTTCTCACGCAGGTATCTGCGAAATGCCCGCAATGCCGGTTGACTGTAATCGAAGTGAGTGGTGACCATCTGCCCATCATGACCTCCGCCCATGTGAATGCCGACAATAAATTTTGATAATCCGGTGCGTTTCAGTTCGGCAATGATCTTGGCGATCTGTTCCTTATACTGCTGTATAAGAACTTCTGAATGATAAGAGGCCCATGGATATCTGGTTGCCGACGGAGTCGTATTCAGATTTTCGGAAATATGGATGCCACTGCCTACAACCGGGTTGCCGGTCCTCCCGATCCAAATCTCATCCGGATGCTCTTCGGTAAAAGCCGCATAAGGATGTAATCCGATGGAAAGAATTATTTTGGCATTGGGATTCAAACGCAATGTGTTTCTGATTTGCTGGATAGCTCCATCAATATTCAACTGATCTTTGCCGGTCCAACACCCTCGGTATGTTTCCGCTGGACGCCCCTGACCGAGCCGCAGGGAAACTTTACACAAGTTGACATTGATCGCGCCGAAATCTCCGGCATTGGAATAACTTTTTCCAAGCACGAAGCCGCCGTATTGACCATCGATGATCGGCACGGTAATTTTTCCGTCGATCATCATTCTGGATCTGCCATTGATTGTCACAACTTTTCCGGTGTGATCCGGTTCTGCGGCGATGATCCGATCAAGTTCTGTTTCTGAAATCATTTCCGGAGTACGGTCCACCGGTTGACGGCGATTGAAAAATGTATTCCAGTTTTGAGCAGAAATATTATCATCCTCCACATAAAAATCATCCCAGATCGCTTCGCTCGGCGCACCGGCAATAATAAGGATCGGCTCAAAATATGTCATGCCGTTTTCGGCTTTACGTTGAGTAAATTTACGTTCCCATGTCGCCGGTGGGGTGGCGATGATTTCCTGCAAACGATCTCCGCCGAGAATTCCGGGATAAAAACTGAAAAGTTTAAAATCCTGCTGTCCGGGGATCTGCAAACGCAGCATTGCCCGTGAGTAAAGAGCATAATTTTGAATTCCGCGATAAAAGCAGTTGAATTGAAGTTTGTCACCATTGCTGACTGCTATCTGTTTTTTGAAACGGATAACTATATATCCCTGCGCATTGGTTTTGATTGTTCTTAATGCGTGGCTCTCTGAACGGCCGCCAACATTAACGACTTCAACTTTTCCTTCTGCTCCACCGCAAAACTCAACGGTAAAAGGGGCTTCCCCGTCTCCATTGAATGTTTCATGCCAAAGTGCATTATCAAACGATGCTGAACCATAACGGGCCGGATTGGCGCTGCTCCATGCTTCTCCGGCAGATACACCGGCAACAATGCAAAGAACAACTGCCCATAACAATAATTTTTTCATAATATCCTACTGCGGTTAAATTATTTCAACGGTGAATTTTCAGCTGCCAAACTTCTGAGCAATTCCCACGCAATCAGAGTGTTGCCAGCCGGAGTGAGATGAACACCGCCTTTATCAAAAAGGGCAGGGCGGTTGGCCGCATTTTGCGTCGGGGTGTGAAGATCGATATAGAAACAGCCGGTTTCTCCGGCAACTTTCTGCAACATAGCTAAAAATGGAGTGACGTGTTCCGGTAAACCGAAAATATGCCCGGCGTGTCCCCATCTTACCATGTTTTCAGCCACTGCGCGGCTTTTGGTCACATCGCTGGCAACAGGAGAAACCAATATGATTTTAGCATTGGGACTTTCCTGTTTTATTCTTGCGATCACCCGACGGTAAGATGCTTCGGCATCGGCCAGTGATACATTGGCTGGCGTAGCATAGTTATCACGGGAACTGGCGACGGTATCGTTGTGTCCGAGAAAGATGAATACGAGATCATATTTTCGGGCAAAAATATTCCGGTAATCACTCAAACGCCACACATCAGGTTTGCCATATCTCCAGTTGAGACGTTCTTCCACTCTGGTGATGAAATCTCCGGCAATGGCTGAATTGCGAAGAGTAACTTTGCCGGGATTATGTTTATTCAACCAAAACACCAGTTTGTCGATGTGGTTCCCACCACGGTGAAGATCGCTCAAACTGTCCCCCAGAACAAGTATGTTCAAGGGATTATCCAATTTTATCGAGGCGGCAAGTTCATCCCAGCGTGCGAATTCTTCCGCCGGCAATATTTCGGCGATACAGAAAGCCTGTCTGCCCTCCGCCGCAGCAACAACGGCGACCTCTCCGGCCGGGAACGTGGCGGCTCCGGTATAAGCGACACTGCCGTTGTCTGCTGATTGAGCCGAGGTGTAAACCGGCAGTTGTCTGCGATCGGCAGGAATCGCAAAGAAATTGATTTTTGCATTGCTCCCGGAAAAGTTGAACATCAATTCCGGCAAGGGGGAGCCGGCAGGGATCACGACGTGTGAAGATGTCGCAGAAATAGAAACGCTTTGCGGTCTGATATGAGTAAATGCCGCATCGTCAATATATGCTACGGCATCTTTTCCGTGTAACTCAAAGATCGGAGCGATTCTTTCTGCAAATTTTTCAGAAAGATCAACGATATACTCGACTTTTTGCCATTCATCAGTAAGTTGAACTTTGTCACCATAAACAAAATTCATCGTTTCCCCGCCTCTGCCGTTGCGGCCGTAAAGCAGGGCTCCGGCACAAAATTCTCCGGTTCCCTTAACATAAAATGAAATACTGATTTTTTGTCCGCTCAAATATTTATGAGTAATACCAAAAATAGTTCCCCTGGCGAAAAACTGTCCGCGTTTTTCGGTAGTAGTCACCTCAATCGAGCCATTGCCTCTACGGGCATTGCCGGTGACGAATTTGATTTTTCCGGCCCAATATCCCGGCGTACTCCATCCGCCGGTATTCCGGTCAAAGTTAAAAGTGTAATTGCGGGTAACCGGATTGGCGCACAGCAGACAGCATGTCATACTTATGGTTGTGATCATTATAGATTTTATGATTTTCATTTTTTCTCTCCTTGTATTGGTGATTTATCATTCAACCGGGGTTAATTCAAACCAATAGGTCGAACCGGCTTCTGCTTCAACAGTAATTTCTGTTACTCCATAATAAAATTTGCCATTAACCAAATTCCTTACATTTGCCTTGAAAGGCATTTTAAAAGTCTTTTTTCCATTTTTCATACAATGAACCATCATAAAATTGCCATTGGTTTCGCACTGAAATCCGCTTTCAGTCAGACGATACGCTCCGGCTGCAGTCGCCAATGTGTTGAAATATTCCGGAGATAAACCGCCGGATTCACCGATGTAAACGGCCTTCCAATTTGTATATTGATGCTCCAATACTGCCGGGGCCTGATTAACTGCAAAACGGGCAAGAACTTTATCGCCCGGCCTTGCAACTGCACTGATCAGGGGAATCGATTCATACCAAAATGATTTTGCCTCCGGATGTCTTTCGCCTCTGATCATCCAGTATGAACTCATGATGTCTGTCACACTCGGCTCTGCAATTACATGGTGATTGCGTTGACGGCGAATGTTGTCAGTCAATTGAAATCCGGTTGTTTCCACCCCTCCCAGCCGACCGGTACCGGAAAGAAAAATCAGAGTTCGGTTATCGCTTTGCAAATTTCGGAGTAAGATGCTGCGTCTTTCATCGATGTTATACATTGCCGCAAAAACAATAACTTTGAAAGATTTAGCCAGTTCCGGGTCTTCAAGAAAATCATCCAGCGTGTAAAAGGCAAAAGGCACAGATGAATATCCCAGCAGATAGAGTTGATACTGTGTAATGCCGGTAACATCAAACATATATGGTGAAGCAAGCAGATTGCGGAGAAACAGCCCTTGTTCATCAATAACAAATGCTGCATCCGGGTGCCATGATGAAACAGGCCGTCTGATCAACTGTTGTGCCGTGGTATGAACATCTTTTATATCACTTATTATCTGCTCATTATCATATCTTCCCGGGGCCATATCCAAATACCACATCCCCATATCATGTGCCAACATTGAGCCGGTCAATTTACGGTGTCCGGCCAACCACATTGGATAATCCAACATAATGCCCCAAGTATAGGACATTATCTCTTTTTCGTATCCGGCAGCAGCATTCCATGTGCGGATATCAAACTCGTTGATAAACAATTTTCCATTTTTATGAAATGATGCCAAAGGCAAAAATGAGGTACAGGCCATTGCCGGCGGACGGCTTCCGTAATTGGCTTGTGCGGCAAGACAATCAAAATTCTGATTATGGAGAAAATCGCCGATGTCCAGGGATGAGCCGGGGGTGCCGGAGAAGGGACTCATACAGTAACGGACAGTGAACACATCTTTGCCGACGAGTGTTCTGGCATATTCTGCAATCTCATCAGCGACTCGCCAACCGGATAATTTATTAAAACGGAACAGATCAATCTCTCTTTGTTCAGTTTCCGGATCGAAACAATCTGCGACACTATCAATGATTGGCATTTGAACTGTTTCAAACGTAATCTGTTCATCCTGCCAAGCCCTGCGCAGAGCTTCAACTGTACCATATTCCCGGCGCAAAAAATCCCGGAATGCGGCTTGTGCCGGCTCACTGTAATCCAAATGCGGAGAAGCCATCTGGGCATCATGGCCGCCACAAATCATAATTCCCACAACAAACTTGAGCAATCCGGCCTTTCGCAACTCCGAAATAATACAAGCTATCTGCTTTTTATATTCATTTTGCAAAATTTTTGAATGATACGATGGCCACGGATAGCGATTTTCAGTCTGAACAGCATCCAACGATTCCGCAATATGAATCCCATTGCCAAGCACTGGGTTACCGTTTTTGCCGATCCACGTTTCCGATGGATAATCTTTGCAAAAATCTGCGTATGCGAACAGACTTATTTCCAAAATAAATTTAGCCTGCGGAGCAAGCCGCAGAGCATTACGGAAATGCTCAATCGCACCGGACAAATCGATTTGATCCTTACCAGTCCAACACCCACGATATCCGGTGATGGAAAACGGGCGCCCCTGACCGAGACGGATGCCGATTTTGGAAAGAGTTACTCCTGCCGCGAGGAAATCTTTCATATTAGAATAATTCGCACCTCGGATAAAGTGATCAAAAGGCGAGTTTATCAACGGGAAAACCACTTCTCCATCGATCAACATACGACTTCTTCCATCGATCGTAACGATTTTACCGGTGTGATCTTTTTCAGAAGCAATGATGTTGTCCAATTCGTCATTCGAAATCATTTGGCTCATCCGGTCAACAGGAGTATAAGGCCTTTGAATTGTTTGCCAATTACGTTTGGCATCTGCTTCAAATTCGATATAAAAATCATCCCAAATCGATGTGGAAGCGGCTCCGCCGATGGCGAGAATCGGTTCCAGCAATTCAATGCCTTCGGCGATCTTACGTTGCGTGAATTTGTGTTCCCACGTTTCAGGAGCGGTCAATAATATTTTGTGCATTCTTCGGCTGCCGTCAATCCCCGGAAAAAAACTTTGGTATGCAAAAGTTTTTTCTCCCGGACTCCACAACCTCAAATATGCTACCGAATACGGGGTGCTTCCGTCAATTCCCCGGTAAAATACATTGAATTGTATCCGGTCTCCTTTTCTTATCGATATTTTCTGATGGAATCTGACAACAATAAATCCTTCATTGTTGGTCTTTACGATTCGCAATGCCTTTTTTTCAGAACGACCGCCGGAGTCTATCACCTCGACAGTTCCTTCGGCGCCATCCAGATATTCTACTGTAAAAGGCACTTGATCACTGGCAAATGTTTCAAACCATATTGCATGATCGGTAGAAAATGTACTATAGCGCGCTGGGTTGGCATTGCTCCAGGCTTCTGCGCCGTGAAGTGCCAGCGTCCACAGACTTGTTGCCGCGACAGCTGTCAAGAATTTTGATCGCATAAAAAACTCCTTATGATTATCATGAACAGATGATTTATTTCAGAATTTCCGGATTGGCTGCGATGTTTTCGAGCAATTCACTTGCCAGCATACGGAATCCGGCAGGAGTCAGGCTTGGCACAAAGTGTGATTCCGGAAATTGCCGCAGCTGCAAGTAAGATACTTAAACCTCGTATCAGTTAAAAAGTTTTGCGCCATTCCAACGGGTACTGGAGTTGTAGGGATATTCCGGAGTAATGCTGTCAACATGTCCATCAAGAAAAGTTCCATTCATGCGGTTTGAGTGACGGGGTGCAAATCCGGCATCGGTAAATTCTTTCTCATTAGCATAAGCGGTCCAAGCTCCAAAATAATAAGGACGCTTACCTGCGGAAGGATTCCCCTGAAAGTCAAGGAAAGCGGCAATAGAAGATGGCGCGGAAAGTTGATTTACTTTTGAGGTAGGATACCACATGCCTGAATTGAGTCCAAATACAGCAGTCGCTCCATTGTACTGGGCATTTTTAGTTGTAGCGTTTGCGACATAAGAAATTTTGTATCCCCAGCGGTAATTCATCCTGTCAACGGTATGAGAAGGACAAAGCAATAAGTCTATTGTCCACGCCGTACTTTCATCTGCTCGTGCATCTTCAGAACCTTTGGTCGAAAATCCCGCATAAGGAGCTAAATCCAAAAACCATGAAGTATAGTGACCAGTGGTATTCCATATTGCAAACGGGTTATAGTCTTCATTTTCGCCCTGATAGGCATTCAATGCTGTTCCCAATTGTTTTAAATTTGAAACGCAGCTGGCACTGCGGCCGCGTTCACGGGCGGAGTTGAGGGCAGGGAGCAATATAGCTGCAAGGATGGCGATGATGGCAATCACAACCAGTAATTCGATAAGGGTAAAGCCCATGGGCTTTCTGTTGTATTCACAACAGAAATATCGTTTCTCAGACAAATTTTTCATCTCTTTTACCTCCTTGTTTTTTGAAAGGGATGATTGTTGATATCACGTAAAAAAACATCGAGCTGTAATGTTGTTTCAAACGGTTCCGTTTTATTCATTTGTTGCAAAATGATCTCGATAGACCGGTCGATCGGATGAGCTGCAGAAGCGATCGGAAAAGCATTAAATCTGACCGCATCAATATTATTAAATCCGGAAAGAAAAATATCTTTGCCGATAATCAAGTCGTGTTGTTGACACCAGCAGGCACCACCCATGGCAAAGCCATCAGTAAAATAGGCAATCGCTCTGGGCTTATGTTCACCGGCAAACGCCATTTCAGTACCTGTATATCCTAACTCAAAGGCTTTGGCTTCAAAATCTTTTTCATCCCATTCGAGAGACTGTGTAAAAATAACATTCTTTTTCAGAATATCATCAACCGTCTGATCATCAATAAGTTGTTGCAATGCTTCAAAACGGGCTGATGACACACTCTTTTTTCCAGGTAAAATCAATAATGGATTTTCTCCACTTTGTTCTTTCAAAAACGATAAGAGTTTAAAGGATGCCTCTACAGAATCGGCTTTTAAATTTCTGCTGAAAAGAGAATTCCAACCGATAAAAGTACGCTGACTTTTGCTCAATTCAGATTCAATTTCGGCATGCCCGAATGGCGTTCCTATGAAAACAAAATGCTCTGCTCCGCGAGTAACCAACTCCCTTATCTGCCGGATATTTTCCTCTGCATTTGCCGTCATATTCTTGAAATATGTGGAAAATCCCATTAAATTCATTTGCCGGATCAGTTTCAACAACATTTTTTGGATGTGTTCTTCACTGTCGATCTGACGCATTGCAGATACGATGGCAACCGTGTGCGTGGAATGCCCATGCATCAATTTATAACCGAAATTGACCTGATATCCCAATTCACGGGCGATATTATGAATATGTTCCCTTTTTTGAGGAGAAACCCGGCAATTGGTTTTATTGTTCAACACGGCAGATACGGCCTGATAAGAAACGTTGGCGCGCAATGCAATATCTTTTATGGTAACCGGCATTTGAAAACCTGTCTTTTTTGCGTGATTTCATGATTCAATCATAAATATAGTCAAATACGACTGAAAATGCAATAGCAGTTTGAAAAAAAATCAAAAAAATCTGCAAAATCTTGTATTTTAACACTGCACGCAGTATAGTATAAGCAATCACAGGAGGATTTGTTTTTATGAAACGCAAAGTAGTTATTTTCGGCGCAACCGGAGAAATAGGCGGTCGCATCGCATTTCTGGCTGCAGCAGCCGGTCATGATGTAACCGGCGTAACCCGTGGGAAACGGCAATTTGAATTTGATGCAAAAGGCATCCGCTTTATCGAAGGCGATAAAACCGATGAAACTTTTCTGGCACAATTGGCAAAAGAAAACAAGTTCAACGTCATTATAGATACGGTGCCGAATAAACTCAATGTCGATCTCTACGAAAAATATTTTCCCGGTATTGAAAACGTATTCTTTTGCAGTTCAACCGGCACATTTGTTCCCTTGCAATATTTCCCGGCGGACGAAAATCACCCATGGCGCGAAGAAACCGCTTTCAATTTTTACCCGCAATGCGTGCGTGACAGTTACGCTTTGGAGCGTTACGCCGCAGGGAAATTCCCGGTGACGATTTTCCGACCGACCAACATTATAGGTGAGGGGAGGGTGCCATTGGAGTTGTGGGGAGCCAGAGATATTGAATTTTTCCGCAAATTAAAAGCCGGAGAACCGATCACCATTGCTCCGTGCGAAAACATCATGATTCAATCCGGCTACAACTGGGATTTAGCCTCTGCTTTTGTGCTTGCTCTGGAGCATCCGGATGAAGTAAGGGGGGAAATATTTATCATTTCCTGTAAAAAAGCCATAACACTGGGAACTTATTTGCAAACCGCAATGGATTACCTCGGCAGTCATTCGGAAATATCTCATTGCCCGGCGGAAAAACTGGTGGATATTTATCCACAAGTCACGATGCACTGGCGAATGGACTTTTTACTTTGTCACATGAATCTGGATATCTCCAAAGCAGAACGGATACTCGGATATTCTCCAACAAAAACTACACAGGAAGGTTTGATCGCCTCCTTGCGTTGGTGCGAAAGCAGTGGTAAACTGTGAAATATTGCCAAAATACAAAATCCCGGTCTTAAACCGGGATTTTTGTATTTTTAGCCTATATTTACTGCATTTTGAAAAAATCTTTCCGGCGGACATAAAGGAGTGCGGCCAACAACAGCAAAATTCCGATTGACGCAGAAACGACAGAGCGCAACACCATACCGACTCCGGACATATCAAAACACAGCACTTTTAATGCTGTTGCAAAAAATATCACCAAAGCGGACAAACGCAATGCCAGAATTTTCCGGCAAATTCCCCAAGCAAGCACAATAACACCAATCAGCCCCCAAACTATCGAAAGTCCAACCGTGGCAAATGCAGGAATAAATACATTCATAGCCTGCCAACATTCTGCTGTAATACAGGCAAATGCAGCCACTCCGCCGAGAAACAAAACAATTTGCGCAATTGACGAAAAACTTTTTGAAATCTCATCATCACCGGAAGCATGATTGAGCGCACATCCGGTGAGAATAATGGACAGCACATAGATCCAGTAAGATGAAATATTGTGAAGTAAATAAGCCAAATAAGGAGTCGGCGGTAAAAATTCAGGCAGAGTGAAAACAGTAAGTATTAACAGTATAACAGAAGAAACTCCCCAAAATAGCAAGCGATATTTGCTGGCGCAAACCGCCATCATTACTGCGGCAAAAGCGAGAAAGGCAGTAAGCCATTGAGTGCCGTTTAACAGAAAATAAATCGTTGCCGCCGCCATTACACAACTTATAATTGAAAAAAAGTTTTTTATGACTGTTTTTTCAGTTTTTACACAGCAATACAATCCCCGGAGGGCAATCAAACCGACCAGAAAAGTAATCATGGCAGGCACATAAATATTCAGCTCGACCGCCGGTGGAATAACCACACTTAAAAAGACAACGAGAGAAAAAACATGAGTGAACAGATGAATATTGGAAAAATTATTCTCTTTGTTTTTCAACAAACAAGGAACGAGCGGAGCAAAACAATTAAGAAAGAGCAGTGGCAGGGTTTCCATAAAAAAGGCATCTTTTAAAGACTCATAAATATGCAACATTGCAACCGCATAGAGAAAAGCAACTGCACAGTATTGCAAAATCCAATTTTTCCGGTAAGCAAGCCAGAGTGCACCGAGATTTACCGCCGTGATCCACAACAAGGCAAAACATGAAGTGCCGATCGATTCAAAACACAACGGGGCTGCAAATCCGCCAATACAGCCCACGATTCCAATACTCATGGCATTGGTTTTCCATGCGGCACCAACAGCAAGCGATGCGACAATGCCGAGCAAAACAAAGGCAAGCCATTCAGGATAGACCGCATACAGATTGCATCCTGCGAACAACGCGAAAAAGGCCAATGCAAAGCCGCCGCCTGAAACCGTTAAAATCCAATTGCGGTACTTGCTTTTCGGTTTTTTACAGAGAAAAAAGACTCCGCCAAGCGCAACCGCAACACCGGCAAAGGTCAACAAAATCACCAGTATTTGAATCGAGAAATACTGACGGTCAAACGAAAATTTAAGCAGAAAAACCAAACTTGCTAAAACAGCCAGTACACCGCCACGAATCAACCAGGTCGTAACAGTCGTATATTCATGGGAAAGTTGTTCTGATGAATCTTCTTCTCCCGAACAAATCCAATGCCACGCTTTTTTTGCGGGAGATGTCTTTGCGGAAGGCTTCCCGTCGCACAGGGGAGCAGTCAATGGAGCAGCAACCATCTTCAAAGAATTTTCAACTGCCGGGGCAGATGAAAGCAGAATAGCCGATTTGATTTCCGGCTGTTCCGATTGAGGGCAGGGGACTTGCGCGGTTGTTTCATCGGATGCATACGGCGGCACAAGTGCTTTTTCAGTGTTGATCGCAGTTATTATCGGTGTCGTGGCTTGTGGTTGGAGCGGCGCGTCCGGATGAATTGTTCCTGAATTGTAAACCCCGCCTTGTCGATCGCGTGTCAACTTTTCAATTTGTTCACTTACTTGTCGCAAAGATTCATGAAATCTTACGATTGCGATCAATATTATTATCTCCAGTACTAACAACAAAATAATTATTGTATCCATGAAAAACATCCTTTCCTTTACTATAATAAAATATATAATTAAAACTATCATTTGTCAAGCATCAAATATCGCTCAAACGTTGAAAAAGTCTACGGGTTGAGCGCACCTGACACTTACTTGGTTCCGGTACACTTTTTTTATTCAACCTTTCTCCAGATGGCTAAAAACCTTATTTCTGCCCATTTCAGAATGTCGCATAATGGACGTAGTTATGTCAACTGGCATTTTTATGGTTAATTCGGCAAACAAGCATATTGGCGATATATAAGGGGGTGGGGTGCCCTTGTATATCGCCAATATGGGAAGTTTGCCACTTATCCAGTTGGCATAATGGCGCATTATGCGATCGTTCTAAAATACTGCAGTCTGTGGGTGGGGGCAGCTGTGGGGGTAAAACCCCCTCAAGCCGCAGAGCGACCAGGAGATTATTTGCAAGTGGTGCTGCTTAAATTTTCCCTGGTTAAAAAACTCACTCAACACCTCATCAAAAGCCCAGGCAACAAATGTTGCCAAGACAAATATATTTGTCATTCTCGCGTGCGTGCGTGTGCGCGCGGTCTTCTTCTTGGTAATATTGTTAGATTACAGGCCACTTTTTACTCTTTTGTCTGCTCCGGTATTATTTCAGGCGGATTTACCGAAAAATTCAATATTTTTTTGTTTTCTTCTTCAAAATCCAACCCAAAACCTTCCGGCAATAGAGCACCTGCCACTTCCAACTCCTTCAGTGCTTTCTTTAAATTATCTTGCATGGCAATTTTTCTGACCTCGATAAAAGAAACATAAAGCATATTTTCATATTGATAGAGTTTTAACTTTTTTTCCTTTACCATTTGAGATATTCGCCCTTGAGTTTTATCCAGCATCTTAGCGGCCGTTGCTTGCGATATTAAGCCTCCGCTTTTTAGCCACATTTCAGTAAACCATGTTACGAACTGTATTTGATCCATAGCGTTATCCTCCTTAAGTTGGCTTTGTCAACCACATACTATATTATCCTTTAACTTTTTTTCCAGTTTTTTGTTTTCATCATTTGCTAAAGTATCGTTTAGAATATATATTTTTTAAAACTAAAGGATACTTTAGAAAAAGTATTGCAAAAAAGGAGAAAAAAATGGAAAAAATTCAATTATCGGGCGTAGTGCAATCGGTTCGAACGCCAGCAAAGGGCAAAAATAGTTATGCCGATATAGGTTTTATCGGCGGTGGATTTACCTTGCCGATCACTCCGGAGATCTTTTCAAAGGTCGAATCATTGATTGAAAAACCTTGCATAATAACAGTTGGCGTCACTCCAATTTCTGCCAATAATCGCTTTGGCACTCCGTCAACCGTATTTGATCCAGTAAAACTCATTGACATTAAGCCGGGAAGTTGAGGGCAGGGGAATGAACAAAAAAGAAAGTGCCCTGCCGCATATCGGGAAGCTCAAGCAGGACACTCAACAAGGTAATGGAGTAAATATAATTCATACTCCGGAAGATTTCAAGTTGCATTTTGAATATTTTCAGCGATTCAAACTTCAGCATGATAGTCAAAATTTGCTTTTCGATCAAGGCCTGATTCACGACAAATCTCAATACTATAACTGCCATCGGAATTATTTTGCAAGCATTGTTTCCCTGATGCGTAACCCCGATTCCAATCGGGCATATTATGATGGAATCGTCACCTGCTCAAATTCCAAAGCATGTCCAGTGTGTGCCCCTCGCATAATGGGCAAGAGATCTGCTGAAATCAGAACTGCTGTTTGGCGTTGGTTGAATCTTGCTTCGGAAAATACCTGCTATATGCTTACTTTAACTTTTGCACATAAAATAACTGATTCACTTGAATATCTTCTGAAACTTTTCAGCATGGCGGTTCAGATTTTCTGGGCAAATGGTAGCGTCAAAAGGCTATTTAATCGCAATGGCTATCGTGGTCGCATTACATCGCTGGAAATTCAATATTCTCGGCACAACGGATTTCATCCTCATCAACATATTTTATTTTTCTCAAGAAAAAGTATGTTTGATATAGAAAAACTCCGTCACTTTTGGCTTTCTGCACTTTCTTCTGTTGGTCTTTCGGGCCTGTCAGATATTGCCCTCGATCTGATCGAGGCTCGTTCAGCAGAAAACTATCTTACTAAAATATCTTCGGAAATGGCTTTGGGAAACCTGAAACAGGGCAGGGGAATCAATCATTACTCCCCGATGCAACTGCTTGCCGAAGTCGGAGCCGGTTATGTCTGGGCAAAAGATGTTTGGTGTGAATATTTCAAAGCAACCAAAGGAATCCACTCTCTCTACTGGTCAAAGCACCTTAAAGCATTTTTCGGGATCAATGAAGTGTCTGACAATCAAATCGCCAGTGGCGTAACAGATCACAATCTGCAAAGATTTCTTGATTTCCCAGCCTACTACTTCCGTCGGCTGTCCGTGGATCACAAAGCAACCCTCCGGAAATATGCTGCATTCAACCAGTGGGATAAAGCAAGTGCATTGCTGGATGAGTTAAATATAATTCACTGGAAAGAATACTCAGAACAACTATTATAACAACAAATATTGCTTGAACTCAACATCTCCTTTTTTTTGAATAAAAAAACGTTTTAAGGCGTTTTAAGCACATTTTGCACTTGCCCGGTGTCGAATGTGCTTTCTCATCCAATTGCTCTTCAGATGGCTAAAAACCGCATTTCTGCCCATTTTAGAATGTCGCATAATGGACGTAGTTATGTCAACTGGCATTTTTATGGTTAATTCGGCAAACAAGCATATTGGCGATATATAAGGGGGTGGGGTGCCCTTGTATATCGCCAATATGGGAAGTTTGCCACTTATCCAGTTGGCATAATGGCGCATTATGCGATCGTTCTAAAATACTGCAGTCTGTGGGTGGGGGCAGCTGTGGGGGTAAAACCCCCTCAAGCCGCAGAGCGACCAGGAGATTATTTGCAAGTGGTGCTGCTTAAATTTTCCCTGGTTAAAAAACTCACTCAACACCTCATCAAAAGCCCAGGCAACAAATGTTGCCAAGACAAATATATTTGTCATTCTCGCGTGCGTGCGTGTGCGCGCGGTCTTCTTCTTGGTAATATTGTTAGATTACAGGCCACTTTTTACTCTTTTGTCTGCTCCGGTATTATTTCAGGCGGATTTACCGAAAAATTCAATATTTTTTTGTTTTCTTCTTCAAAATCCAACCCAAAACCTTCCGGCAATAGAGCACCTGCCACTTCCAACTCCTTCAGTGCTTTCTTTAAATTATCTTGCATGGCAATTTTTCTGACCTCGATAAAAGAAACATAAAGCATATTTTCATATTGATAGAGTTTTAACTTTTTTTCCTTTACCATTTGAGATATTCGCCCTTGAGTTTTATCCAGCATCTTAGCGGCCGTTGCTTGCGATATTAAGCCTCCGCTTTTTAGCCACATTTCAGTAAACCATGTTACGAACTGTATTTGATCCATAGCGTTATCCTCCTTAAGTTGGCTTTGTCAACCACATACTATATTATCCTTTAACTTTTTTTCCAGTTTTTTGTTTTCATCATTTGCTAAAGTATCGTTTAGAATATATATTTTTTAAAACTAAAGGATACTTTAGAAAAAGTATTGCAAAAAAGGAGAAAAAAATGGAAAAAATTCAATTATCGGGCGTAGTGCAATCGGTTCGAACGCCAGCAAAGGGCAAAAATAGTTATGCCGATATAGGTTTTATCGGCGGTGGATTTACCTTGCCGATCACTCCGGAGATCTTTTCAAAGGTCGAATCATTGATTGAAAAACCTTGCATAATAACAGTTGGCGTCACTCCAATTTCTGCCAATAATCGCTTTGGCACTCCGTCAACCGTATTTGATCCAGTAAAACTCATTGACATTAAGCCGGGAAGTTGAGGGCAGGGGAATGAACAAAAAAGAAAGTGCCCTGCCGCATATCGGGAAGCTCAAGCAGGACACTCAACAAGGTAATGGAGTAAATATAATTCATACTCCGGAAGATTTCAAGTTGCATTTTGAATATTTTCAGCGATTCAAACTTCAGCATGATAGTCAAAATTTGCTTTTCGATCAAGGCCTGATTCACGACAAATCTCAATACTATAACTGCCATCGGAATTATTTTGCAAGCATTGTTTCCCTGATGCGTAACCCCGATTCCAATCGGGCATATTATGATGGAATCGTCACCTGCTCAAATTCCAAAGCATGTCCAGTGTGTGCCCCTCGCATAATGGGCAAGAGATCTGCTGAAATCAGAACTGCTGTTTGGCGTTGGTTGAATCTTGCTTCGGAAAATACCTGCTATATGCTTACTTTAACTTTTGCACATAAAATAACTGATTCACTTGAATATCTTCTGAAACTTTTCAGCATGGCGGTTCAGATTTTCTGGGCAAATGGTAGCGTCAAAAGGCTATTTAATCGCAATGGCTATCGTGGTCGCATTACATCGCTGGAAATTCAATATTCTCGGCACAACGGATTTCATCCTCATCAACATATTTTATTTTTCTCAAGAAAAAGTATGTTTGATATAGAAAAACTCCGTCACTTTTGGCTTTCTGCACTTTCTTCTGTTGGTCTTTCGGGCCTGTCAGATATTGCCCTCGATCTGATCGAGGCTCGTTCAGCAGAAAACTATCTTACTAAAATATCTTCGGAAATGGCTTTGGGAAACCTGAAACAGGGCAGGGGAATCAATCATTACTCCCCGATGCAACTGCTTGCCGAAGTCGGAGCCGGTTATGTCTGGGCAAAAGATGTTTGGTGTGAATATTTCAAAGCAACCAAAGGAATCCACTCTCTCTACTGGTCAAAGCACCTTAAAGCATTTTTCGGGATCAATGAAGTGTCTGACAATCAAATCGCCAGTGGCGTAACAGATCACAATCTGCAAAGATTTCTTGATTTCCCAGCCTACTACTTCCGTCGGCTGTCCGTGGATCACAAAGCAACCCTCCGGAAATATGCTGCATTCAACCAGTGGGATAAAGCAAGTGCATTGCTGGATGAGTTAAATATAATTCACTGGAAAGAATACTCAGAACAACTATTATAACAACAAATATTGCTTGAACTCAACATCTCCTTTTTTTTGAATAAAAAAACGTTTTAAGGCGTTTTAAGCACATTTTGCACTTGCCCGGTGTCGAATGTGCTTTCTCATCCAATTGCTCTTCAGATGGCTAAAAACCGCATTTCTGCCCATTTTAGAATGTCGCATAATGTACGTTATGTTAAATTAATTATGTATTGTTTTTGCTGCAACTCTTTTGTAATTATCTGTATTTTTAATTAATTACAAAAACCAAAAAACATCTTGTAAATAAGTTTGTAATAAATGTAAGTTATTTTTTCGTCATTTCATCATCGCAACATTCCGGTGAAAAATATTTTTGTCTTCAAAAGTTTTTCATTCTATCAGCATTGACTTTTCGATGTTATGGACTTATATTTACTCATTGACAATCTCTAAATCAACCAAAAGGATACTTTATGAAACCATTTTTTGTCTTTTCCGGTCAGGGTGCCCAGTTCGCAGGCATGGGTAAAGATCTGGCAGCCTATTCTGTCGCAGCCAAAAACATTTTTAATGCTGCCGATCAGGCTTTGGGCTATTCTTTGAGTGACATCATTTTTAATGGTCCGGATGAAAAACTTACCCAAACAATATATTGTCAACCGGCAATCTATACCATGAGTTGCGCCGCCCTCGCCGCTTTTTACGAGAAACACCCCGGAGTGCAACCGGTTGCCTGTGCCGGATTGAGTTTGGGCGAATACGGAGCCCTTTACGCCGCAAAGGCATTTGATTTCGTTACAGGATTGAAGCTTTTAGCCAAACGGGCCGAGTTGATGGATGCCGCCTGCAAAGCGACCAATGGCTCAATGGCTTCTGTAATCAATGGCGATCCGGCGGTGATCCGCGAAGTTTGCGAAAAATGCGATGTCGACGTTGCCAATTTCAACAGTCCCGGACAAATCGTCATTTCTGGCGACAAAGAGTTGTTGAATAACGCTGTAGATGCTTTGAAAGCCGCCGGTATCCGCAAGGTGATTGTTCTGAATGTTGCCGGAGCATTTCACTCAAGGATGATGAAGCCCGCCGGGGATGCCCTGCTCCCGGTTTTGGAAAGCACTCAATTCACAACTCCTGTCTGCCCGGTATACCACAATTTCACTGCGGCTCCGGCGGCAGATATCAACGAAATCCGCAAAAATCTGGCTGCTCAAGTTGCCGGTTCCGTCCGCTGGGAAGAAAGCGTGCGTGCAATTGCTGCCGCTGGAGCTGACACTATGATCGAATTCGGTCCGGGCAATGTCCTTACCAAACTTTGTTCCCGTACCCTGCCCGATATCAAGACCGTGAATATAAACTCCTTCGACACTTTGCAAGCGTTCCCGGCGGAATAAAAAATGAGGTTCCAAGCATATTTTTTCGATTTTGACGGGACTATCGGTGCAACCGAAGTGGATATCCGTGCTTCATGGCTGGCGGCACTTGATCACTTCGGTTTGCCGAAAGAACCATTCTATCAGCATTTTCAAATCGGGCCTACCCCATTGGAATCGATCGCTATGCTTTATCCTGATATGCCGCTTGACAGACGCAAGATGTTCTTTGAAACGTACAAATCGCTGCACGATGATGCAGAACATTATCTGGCCCGCCCCTACCCCGGGATCGCTGCAATGCTGCAAAAACTTCATCAGGCCGGAAAAAAGATTTACATTGTCACCAACAAGCGATATAAACCTTTGTATAAGTTGGTTCGTCAGTTCGGTTTTGCCCAATATATTGATGGTTTATTTGTACCGGATATCATTGATATCGATCCGGAAAAGCACTTAAAAAAGAGTGACAGTCTTGCTTTGGCTATGCGTGTGGCCGGAGTTTCCGCTGAAGAATCACTTATGGTCGGAGATACCGCTATTGATATCACTGTCGGAAAAAGTAACCGTACAATGACCTGTGCAGTGACTTGGGGATATGGTTCTTATGAATCGTTAAAGGCATCTTCTCCGGATTATCTGATCGATCATCCGAAGGAACTGCCTTGATTCAGGTATTGGCACAAAATGCAACCGTATTTACCAGTGAATGCAACAGAATCGATGAGTAAAGATTCTTTCGAGTCAGATAAATCAACTGAAAACTTACTCCCATAATGAATAAAGCCGGTAATCCTTTGATAAAAAAGTGGATTACTGCAAACAATGCCGAGGTAAGAAAAACAGCAACTGCCATCGGCATTTTTTTTAAAAACATTCCGTAAATAATTCTGCGGAAGAGTACCTCCTCGACCACCGGAGTAACAACACATACCGCCAAATACATAAAAATCCGTTCCCGCCATTGAGTATTGGCGGCAACATCATTCAACACCTCCTGCTTTTCCGCAACTTCAGTACCGGCTCTTTCCAAAAACATATCCCAGGGCAGTGATATCAGCATCACCAGCAGCATCATCCCGATATAAAATAAAAAAACAGCAACAATGTCCTTGCCTTCAAGTTTTTTCATTCCTAATTGCGGATAAGTGCCGATACACGCTACCAATGCCAGCAACTCAACTACCAGCATCGATTGGACATCCGGAATATTGAACATCCTGACAATCAACATTCCAAAAATCAACATTCCAAAAATCCAAACCATCCGCAACGGGGAAAGCGGTAAATCTTCGCTCCATGGCATTGCTGATTCTTTATCTATCATCAATGGAAATCTCCCTGCTGTTTTCATCCAGATGGCGGATAGATATCTTTATTGCATCATCGGGAATCACATTGCCGATGCGTTCCGGCCATTCGACCAATGCGAAACCTTTCGGATCGTCAAAAAACTCATCCACTCCGAATGCCAAAGCGGATTCGGCAGATGATATACGATACAGATCGAGATGATACAACCTGTTCCCACCCGGCAGGGAATATTCCTGCGCAATAGTATATGTCGGGCTGGAAACTGCTTCGGTAACACCGAGCCCGCGGGCAAATCCTCTGGCAAACACGGTCTTCCCTGCCCCCAGATCACCATTCAAAGTCAGTACACATCCGGGTGACAGTTTTTTTGCCAATTCAAATGCGGCATTTTCAGTTTCCGCTTCACTGTAAGTAATTATTTTTTTCATGATTTCCCTCTGAACAACATTTTACTGAATATAACTCTTAAAAACATTATTTACAAGCGGTATGGATTGAAAAAAAGTGTTTTTGATGCTATATTAATATAAGGAAGTCGGAATAATCAAACGAACAGAGATTTTTATGTGTGCTATTTCCGGAATCGTAAATACTCATGGCCGTTCTTTTCACAAAGTTATTACCGCTATGATGAAGAAACAAAATCACCGTGGTCCGGATGATTGCGGTATCTTTGAATCTCCTGATGCGGTGTTCGCTCACAATCGTCTTTCCATTATCGATTTGACCGACGGCCATCAACCGATGGTCAGTAAAAGTGGCCGGTTGGCTGTAATGCTCAATGGTGAAATTTACAATTACCGGGATTTACGAACCAAACTTATCTCACTCGGTCATAATTTCACAACAGAATCGGACACAGAAACATTGCTTCACCTTTACGAAAGTTACGGCAGTGAATGTGTTAATTTTCTGGATGGGATGTTTGCCTTTGCTGTTTTCGATCAGGTCAAACGCAAATTGCTTCTCGCTCGTGACCGGCTCGGTCAAAAGCCCCTGCTCTATTTTATGGATGGAGATACGCTGGTTTTTGCCAGTGAATTTTCCGGATTGGAGCAACATCCGGCGTTTCCACGTCAATTGGATAAAGAATCCGTCAGCAATTTTCTGTCTCTGCAATATGTTCCGCAACCGGATACCATTTTCCGCCAGGTGCGCAAACTTCTTCCCGGACATATTTTGGAATTGGATCTGGATAATAATCATATTTCCATACGCTGTTACTGGCAGGCTGATTTCTCTATAAAAAACAGTAATCTTGATATGGATAGCGCAACTGCGAAATTGCGCTCGCTGGTCGAGAAAGCCGTCGAAAAACGTTTGGTTTCCGATGTTCCGATCGGGACTTTTCTATCCGGAGGCATAGATTCCTGCAT
Organism: Lentisphaerota bacterium; assembly: GCA_015061625.1. GTDB lineage: Bacteria > Verrucomicrobiota > Lentisphaeria > Victivallales > Victivallaceae > UBA1784. Next base: position 21,785 of record SUWG01000026.1, read on the forward strand.
CGTTACCGGTATTGCTGCAAAATTGCTGTACCCTGCCCCGTGTGATACATTTACAGCGGCATTTTCCCAATCTGCTTATGATGAAAGGGATGCCGCAAAACGTTCCGCAGAGATTATCAACAAAGTTTCCGGCGGCAATCTGCGCCATCACCAACGGGAAATAAAGCCGGATGATTTTCAAATTGCTGAAAAACTTTCTTATCACTTCGGGGAACCATTTGCGGATGCATCTGCAATGCCGTTATATCTGTTAAGCAAATTTGCCAAAGAAAAGATATCTGTCGCGCTCTGCGGCGACGGAGCAGATGAAATATTTGCCGGTTATGAGCGTTATCTGGCCATGCGTTATGCAGAAAAATTATATTGGATACCGCAAGCCGCCCGCAAGATTATTTTTAACACCTTTGCAGCATTATTCCCGGAACATGGCGAACGCAGTAAGTGTGGCAGGATTCGCCGCTTGTTAAAACTTTTTGCCGCTCCGGAAAAAATAGGTTACTTCAATTTGCTTGACCGTTGCCCGGCCGCAATAAAAAAAGAATTATTCGGCCCGCAGTTGGATGAGGTCAGAAATTACGATTCCTCACAGTGTTTTACGTCATTGAATTGGGAATTGATTGCCAAAGACCGGGTAGAAAAACTCGGAGAATTGGATCTGCGGACATATCTGCCTTGCGATATTTTACCCAAGGCGGATATATCTTCCATGGCCAATGCTTTGGAGTTACGCTCACCTTTTCTGGATACCGCTGTTGTTGAATTTGCTGCCCGGCTCCCGATGAACTACAAACTTAACGCCAAACGCAGAAAATATATCCTCTGCGCCGCATTCCCCGAATTTATTACGCCAGAATTGCTTCAGCGGCCCAAACGTGGTTTCGGAGTACCGATGGCCGGTTGGCTCCGGAATTCGTGGAAAGAACAGGCTTACGACAAACTTTTCAATTCTCGTTTGACCGCCGATGGTTTTATCCGGAAAGATGCACTGAAAAAGTATTGGCAACTGCATCAGGAAGGCAGAGATTTCAGTTATCTGCTTTGGAATCTCGTTGTGTTTGCGTTCTTTTTAGACCGGCACAAATGATCAAAGCCCGGAGACCGTATCTCCGGTTGTATCAACTTTTCCGGAATTGAACCAGGTGTTTTTCAGAGCCGCTTCTGTTGCCGATGGATATGCTTCTCTGCATGGCACTTCCGGCGGCATCAGCATTGTTACATGACCATCTAAAAATGCCACAGATGCTCTGCGGTTATGCCGGAAAAACACCGCACGATTATTGCCGTATGACACTGCATCAAACTTGCCGGCGGGATTGGTAACATTGCAATAGTAACACAAGTGACCGCTGTTTTCCACCAACATCGCAGTCCGTGAGGGATTCTGATGCGAAGCAACTTTTATTCCCTGACAGACACCGACAGATGCAATGAGGTAGTTCAAACCGAAGTTGGTAGTGATACCGGTTCTTGAATCTTCCGACGGACAAAACAATAAATCCGCAGGATTTTCAGAAGCTTTTTCGTGATTGAGATAATCCCGGATCATGCCATTGAGCCACTCTTTCGGAGAGACCACGCCATCCCCTCCCAGATTATCCATGCTTGGCAAATAATCCTCGTTATCATCGGCATAAAAACGGTATATTTGCGACAGTTGTCTTTCATTGGAAATACAACTTGCCGCCCTGCCCCGTTCTCTGGCCGAGGACAAGGCCGGCAATAAAATAGCCGCAAGCACTGCAATAATAGCGATGACGACCAATAATTCTATCAAAGTGAACGATAACGATTTTTTCATAAAACGATTCAGCTTATCAAATTTGTTTTCACTCGGAGCTGCAGAATTACGAAAGACAGAATCTGCGTTTTTTTAAGATATAATGTACCCCGGAACAATAACTTTGTCAAGCAAATAACCAAAGAAAACGACAATTATTTCAACGCCGCGGCAAGCGGACAATTTTCCGGGATCGGCAAGCCTTTGCGATATACATCTAAAATTTCTCTGGAAGAACCGGCCAATTCACGCCGAACCGCCCTGCGTTCACCTTTTATCCGGGCGATATGCATATTATCGTAGTTTGTAGTTTGATGACGCATCCATGCGATCACCGCAGCCTCGGCCCGTTGGGCAAGCGGAATCCTTTCAGTTCTGGCCACAGTACCACTGCCGACCGGAATGGTTTGATCAGTCACGGCATCGGCCAAATCCCATGCAAGTTCCTCGTATTGCGGGGCAAAAGCGAGGTAATCCACAACCGCTTGACGAAATTCAACCACATAAGCATCCTGTTTGGCTATCCGTGCCTGACGGGCGGCTTCCAATTTTCTTAAATAAGCCGGATTACTGCGTTCTTCTGCCAAATCATTTTTGACTTTTTCTGCAACATTTTTATCACACCATAACCCGATGGCTTCTATCCGCCGCTTCCGTTTGTGAACAACGATCCAGCAATCCGTAAGAGCTTTCAATCTTCTGGTCAGCCCCGGATCTCCGGATGGAATAAAAATCCACTCATCCGGCACAGTAACAACTTTGCCGTTATGTAAAAAATCTTTCGGCCGATTAGTGCGCCAAACCTGATATTCTTCCGAAGCGGAACTCATAACTGCACCAATTCATAATCGATCGACCCTGCTCCGATTTTTGCGGCATAAGCCAACTGCTCATGCCCTTTGAAGCGTTTCCCGGCTCTCAATACAGCATCATAACAAGCCGCATCAACCGCAACCGGATCTAAAGACGCAAAAACACCGATATCATGCACGCAGGGCGACATCCGGCGTGGTTCACAATCACATCCAGCGGCAATGTCCACCGCAAAATTCAGATAAATATTCTTTTTTCCATGGTGAGAAGCCAAAGCATATTCTGCAAGTTTTTCCCGGAATAACTGTCTGCCGAACAACATATTTTTTAATCCGGCAAATGAGAATACCGATATGGCTTTTTGCGGACAAATGGAAAAACACGCTCCACAACCGACACATTTGTTTTGATCGATCATCACCTTTTCCCCGATAGTGATCGCTCCGGCATTACAACGGGTCAAGCAAAGTTTACAGCGTTTACACTTCCGGGCTTTTATGCGCGGAGTAACACTTAAATGCATTGCCATTTTTCCCCCTTTTGCGGCAAATCCCATGGAAAGTTGCTTCAGTGCGCCACCGAATCCGGCAAGCATATGTCCCTTAAAGTGAGAAACGACCAGCACCTGCGGAGCAACAGCCAATTTTTCAGCAATGGCCGCACTTCGAAAATGCTTTCCTCCGGGAATGGGGATCTGTAGAGACAATTCTCCATGTTCTCCATCGGCGATTTCGATCGGCAACCGCTCAAATCCATGAGCATGAGCCAAACGGATGTGTTTGGCAGCTTCAAAACGCTCTCCGCCATACAAAACACTGGTTTCGGCAAAACGGCACCGGATATTCTGCTTCTCCAAAAAATCGATCAGAGGATCATAAACCACCGGTTTTAAATAGGTATGGTTTCCTTTCTCACCGAAATGAACTTTTATCGGCAAATCAGATTCTAACTGTATTCCGGTATCATTCAGCAATCTCTGCAACACCTGGCATCCGACTTCACCTCTTGCTTCGTCACTGCTTTTATGCGGCAAGGGAGAAAAAAAGACAACACTTTTCATAACACACCTGCAATAATAAAAATGCTTTCCTCTGAATATAGTATTCAGAACGTATTTTTTCAAGTTACTGCAGATAAAAAGTTCTCTGACTGCTTGAAAAATACCGTTATACAAGTTATATTACTTATGCGAATATTATCCATGCAATCAACAATAAAAAAAGGAGTTACATTATGAGTTGGGGTTTGATCATCACCATTATTGCCGTTGTTATTATCGCCCTTTGGTGGATAAGCACTATGAATGGCTTCCGCAGATTGAAAGTAGCGATCCAGGAAGCATGGAGCGGTATTGATGTGCAGTTGAAACGGAAAGCCAATATCATTCCAAATCTGGTTGATACGCTCAAAATGCAAATGGATTTTGAAAGTAAAGTTTTGACCGACCTCACCGCTGCCCGCAGTGGATTGGTAAGTGGCAACCGTGCAGAAGCGATGGCCGCCAGCGATAAAATCAGTGCTATGCTGCCCTCCATCCGGGCGACTGCGGAAAATTATCCATCATTGGGAACCAATCAATCATTTCTGCGCCTCATGGAAGATATCCGTGATTGCGAAGATAAAATCACCTATGCAAGAAACCGTTATAATATGACTGTCGCCAAATACAATGCCGATATCATTATGTTTCCGGCCTCCATCGTTTCCGGCATGATGCACCTTGCTCCGGAATCAATGTTTGAAATCTCCGCCCAGGCACGCGAAGATGCGGATAATATGCGAATCAGCAAACTTTGAATAAGCCAATGAGTCAGCATTTGAATTTAGCTCCAATGATCGCCTCGGAAGAAGTGCGTAAAAACTTCATCAAAAGTTTTATTTTAGTCGCGTTCGTTGCTGCGGCGGTATTTGGGGCATCCTGGTATCTCGGCAAATTGCTTGGTGACGTCAAAGTCGGTGTTTTTATCGGGCTTGTAATTGTCGCCATCGTTTTGCCTTTGCAGATTTTGACCAGCAAATGGATGATCCTCAGTATGTCAAGAGGGCGGCCGGTCAATCCGAATGATTTGCGGGAGAGGCGACTGCTGCATATCGCCGAAGGATTGGCTGTGTCAGCCGGATTGCGCAGAGTGCCGGAAATATATATTGTTCCGACCGATGTGCCTAATGCGTTCGCCTCCGGTATGAGTGAAGATTCCGCATTCATCGGAGTTACCGAAGGCTTGCTGGATATGATGGATAATCAGGAATTGGAAGGCGTCCTCGCTCATGAATTCGGTCACATCATACATCGGGACATCATGCTGAATTCACTTGTTATCGGCCTGATCAGTTCTCTGTTGGTGATCGTAGTCATTATTGAACGGTTGGGGTTCATGGAATTGATCTACGGTGGCAGACGGCGCAGTCGGGATCGTGATTCCGGCGGCGGAGCTGCGGTGATCGTGATTATGCTCATTGTTTTGCTCATCCGGCCATTAGCCATGCTTTTCGGAGCATTGCTGCAGTCGGCAATTTCCCGCCAGCGGGAATATGCTGCCGATGCAGTGGCGGTAAGGCTTTGCAGTTACAACGAGGGATTGGCAAGCGCACTGGAAAAACTTTCCGGCGATCGGCAGTATTCTGATCAGGATATTGAATCGCTTGGCAGCAAACAACTTGCCTCTATGTATATCCACTTCCCGGATGCAAACGAATTGTTTTCGACTCACCCGCCGATCAATGACCGGGTGAAAAGATTGAGAAATATGTATTAAGAAAATCTGTAACTTTTCCACCTTTCCGCTTGACAAGTGAAAAGGCGGCGTTATATTAAATAGGGTAACACATTGCGGGTGTAGCAAAACGGTTATGCTCCAGCTTCCCAAGCTGGCGACGCCGGTTCGACTCCGGTCACCCGCTCCATTTTTTCAACCGATCTTGCCTCGGAGTTGTGATGAAAATTCTTATCAAATTCGCCTTTATGAGTTTTCTGCTCATGCTTGTTTCAGGTTGTGTGACCGACAACAGACTTCCGTCGGAAGATATTGAGGTGCTGGAGAAACACGCTGATCTGATCCGGATCCTCAAAGATCCGCAAATTTCCCCGAACTCAAGAGAAAAATATGAAGCGGCCATGGAATTAATCAGGCACGTTGACTTGACCTATACCAGAGAAACTGCAACGGTTGATAAACTTTTTTATTATCGGGATGCACAGATCGATGGCATAGATACCGACACTGCGATATTCACATTCACTTACCGTTATGGGAACGATTACATCCGCTTCCGCTTTTTTACCTGCCGTATGTTTGTCACCCGGGTTGAGATCAAAGAAAATGAATGATGCCGACTTCATGGCAGAAGCGTTAAAAGAAGCCATTCAAGCCGCTCAAGCCGGAGAAGTTCCGATTGGTGCAGTTGCGGTAAAAGATGGTATCATTGTCGCCAGAGCCAGAAACCGGGTAGAGGAATTGCATACAGTTGCCGCTCATGCGGAATTTATGCTGTTGCATCAGTTGGAAAGACTTACCGGTGACTGGCGCATGAGTGATTACACCTTTTATGTAACCAAAGAGCCTTGCCCAATGTGTGCAGGGATGTTGATCAACGCCAGAGTAAAACGGGTAGTATTCGGCGCTTCTGATCCTGCCGCAGGCGGAATGGGAGGAGCATTTGACCTGAATCAAGTACCAGGCTTACTTTGGCATTGTGAAGTTTCATCCGGGATTCTTGCCGATCAATCCCTTGCCCTGATCCGTGATTTTTTCCGCAGAAGACGGTCGGAAAAATAATTTTTATTTGCTTTAAGCGGCAAATCGGGCTATATTATAAGGATAGCATATTTTTGTGACTTAAAAAAAGAAAGTTTGATTTGAATATGGACGAACAAACCAAATCCATCGGTAAACGATTACATGAGATCCGTACTATTTTGGAAATTCCGGCTTCCGAAATGGCTGAATTGACCGGCTTGAGTGAAGAACAATATCTTGCCCGTGAACGCGGAGAAGTAGACTGCCACTTTTCTTTTCTCTACGATTGTGCCAAACGTTTCGGAGTGGATTTGAATTCGATCGTCACCGGTCAGACACCAAAATTGAGCAATTACACGCTCAATCGTGCCGGTGAAGGTGTGGCTATTGAACGCAGTCACGAATTTAAATATCATCAGTTGGCAGCTGATTTCAAATCCCGTATGACTGAGCCGCTGTTTGTTGTAGCCAAGCCGCAACGCCCCGGTCTGCCGATTCCCTTGTCAACTCATCCCGGCCAGGAATTCGATTATGTTCTCCGGGGAAAACTCAAGGTTTGTATCGGTGAAAAAACAGAAATCCTCTCGCCGGGTGACAGCCTTTATTATGACAGTAACATTCCGCATGGTATGGTTGCTTACGAGTGTGATTTGTGCGAATTTCTGGCGATACCGATTCAGGGAGAAGCAAAAAAGGCAGAAGCCCCTACCCCGGTAAAAAGCACTCAGGTTATCGTCAATCCGAATGAAAAACGCATTTGCCAGAAATTCATGAAAGAAACCGTGGACGAAAACGGTCAGTTGGTTTCCTGCCGTTTCGAATACCCGGAAAACTTCAATTTCGCCTACGATGTGGTTGATGCTCTGGCGATAAAATACCCCAACAAGCTGGCAATGGCATGGGTTGGCAAAGATCATGTCAGAAAAGACTTTACGTTTTTTGACATTGCCCTGGAATCCTGCCGCACGGCCAATTATCTGAAACACCTCGGCATCAAAAAAGGTGACCGGGTAATGTTGGTAATGAAACGTCACTACCAATATTGGTTTGTGATCAACGCTCTGCATCGCATCGGTGCGATCGCAATTCCGGCGAGCAATCAGTTGCTGGTCAAAGATTTTGTTTACCGTTTCCAATCCGCCGGAGTAAAAGCGATCGTCGCTACTGCAGATGGCGATGTGACCAAATTTGTCGATGAAGCGGCAACTCAATGTCCGGAATTGGAAACAAAAATCATTGTCAATGGTCAGCGGGAGTCATGGCACGACTTCAATGCGGAATACAACCAATACGGAGATACCTTTACCAGACCGACAGATCTGTTGGCAACCGACCCGATGCTGATGTTCTTTTCCAGCGGCACGACCGGATATCCCAAAATCGTGGAACACAGTTTCTCTTATCCGCTTGGCCATATCATGACTGCCCGCTGGTGGCAGTGTACCAATCCAAACGGCTTGCATTTTACGATCAGCGATACCGGTTGGGCCAAAGCCAGTTGGGGAAAAATCTACGGTCAGTGGCTGAATGAAAGTGCCGTGTTTGTTTATGACTTCGATCGCTTCGATGCCGCTGACATCATGGGGCTTTTCAAAGAACATCACATCACCACGTTCTGCGCACCGCCGACGATGTACCGCTTCTTTATCCGGGAAGACCTTTCCAAATACGATCTTTCCAGTATTGAACACGCCTGTATTGCCGGCGAAGCACTCAATCCGGAAGTTTTTCAGCAATTTTACAAAGCTACCGGCTTGAAAGTAATGGAAGGCTTCGGTCAATCAGAAAGTCCGGTGATGCTTGGTAACCTTTTCGGCATGACTCCCAAGCCGGGGTCGATGGGTAAGCCAACGCCAGCCTTTCCGATCGAATTGGTCGATCCCGATGGTAATCCGGTCAAAGATGGTGAAGTCGGTGAAATCGTGGTAAAAACGCAACCGGATCAAATCTGCGGGCTTTTTCGCGGTTACTTCCGTGCAGAAGACAAAACTGCGGAATCATGGTATGATGGGATGTATCATACCGGAGATACCGCATGGCGCGACGAGGATGGGTACTACTGGTACGTCGGTCGTACCGATGATGTAATAAAATCTTCCGGTTACCGGATCGGTCCATTTGAGATTGAGAGTGTGATCATGGAAATGCCTTATGTGCTTGAGTGCGCTGTTGTAGGAGCCCCGGATGAGATCCGTGGTCAGGTGGTAGAAGCCTATATCGTATTGACCAGAGGAACTGTTGGCACGGAAGAAATGAAAAAAGAAATCCAGGAGTATGTCAAAACTCATACGGCTCCCTATAAATATCCGCGCCGTATCGAGTTTGTTGAATCGTTGCCAAAAACAACCAGCGGCAAAATCAAACGCACCGATCTGCGGGAAATGGCTGCCGCTGCAGTAAAAAAATGAAAGAACATATCGATACAACATTCAAATTTCGCACAAATACAAAACAGCGAATGATCTTATCAGGGGATCATTCGCTGTTTTCTTCTCAAGAATGCGTAATAAATACGCATTCTTTGGTTCAATCAAGTTTACGCATATCCACTCTTACTTCTTCCCAGAAAAGAGTGTCTTCCACCGGTTTGTTGTCTATTTCCCAGAAATGATTCATAACATCCTCCCTGCGAATTCCGGCAGCCGTAGATTTGACCAGATAATCTTTCAGGTCTTCCAATGAGATTTCCTGCCCGGCAGTAAATTTATCCGGATTGTTGAAAAGTTCAGCAAAAAAGTTCGCCGTCACCGGAGAATCCACCCATTTGCCGGGCTGAAGCATTGTACAAACGGTCAGCATCCCCTGCCCTGCTTTCACGCTGAAAAGATGAGAAAAATTACGCAATGTATCCGTAGCAATAAAATCCTTGACTCCGTGAATCAAGCCTTTCATGCGGTCACGCACCGGCTTATCGATCCCGAAAATATGTTCCTTTACCGGAACCGGGAAATCATCCAGGCAAACCTTGTAACACCCCTCAAGTAAAGGTTGCATATTTTTATCAAAATAACGGTCAGCCGCCAAAACGTTACGCACATTTTCTTCGGCGATCACCCCACCGAGATTACTGCCGCGATCCCAAATGCAGGGCTTGAAACGTTCCAACGCTCCGGGGAAATAATATTGCTGATCCGGATTATCCCGGTGGTACAACAGAAAAACGTGTTTACCATCAGCAAGATATTCAAAAACACGGTCATTGAGGCGGTCACAAATCACACAGTTGTCATTTTCCGGAGCAGAAAAGCTTTTCACCCAGTTGAGCAATCCGGCATTTTCCACCTCCAGTTTGCCGATAGCTTTCACCGCAGTTTCCGGGAAAAGCCACAGCGGCCAACTGTTGGTCAAATGCAAATTTTCAGAATCAAATTCAGCAGTGATACAAACTTGTTTCGCCGTTTTTTGTGCTTTAAAATCAAGTTCTATATCGGCTATAGTCTGCAATCCTCCGGCTAAAGTCACGCTTTTGCCAAAATAGACTTCTTCTCCATCTACTGAAACTTTTATATCACCTTTGATACGGGGATCTGAAAGAAAATTGGAGATTTTCAATGTCATTTTTACCGGTGTGCCATAATAAAAACACTCATCAGTAAAAGAGGCAAGCAATACCGCATCGCCATTGATATTCATCATCCATGCCGGATCAAAAAACTTATCGTCATCAAAAAAGTCCAAAATACCGTTTTTATTTTCATATTTCAAACAATCTGCCAACTGAAGCATCTCATAACCGCATAATGCAGAATCACGCATTGTTTCCAAATAGGTTTTGATCGCCATTTTTTTGAACTTCTGTGAACCGGCAATATAGTCCGGCATTTTGTGATTCAAACCTTTTTTGTTGATCAATTCAGGCAATTCAGTCAGATAACGCGGTTTCTTGATATTATTGGCTTTAAGATATTCTTCCCCGACAGCCTTGCAAAAATCATCAAATTTCTTATTTAACGCCTCATAGTCGGGAATGTCGATATAGTGCATCGCTTCATGCGCCAATACCGGACGGAGCGGAACAGCCTGACGGCGCACCTTGGCAGAAAAGGATTTTCCTTCTTTGTATTCATCCAGCGGGCAATCGTAAGTTGAACCATTCAATCGCCAGCAATCATCGCTCCGGAACATTTCCGCATGATGTTTATAGGGAAAATAGTATGCAATATGCTGGGCAAAAACATCTGCGGTCGGCCGGTCGAATTCTCCCCAACCGGAGTTATCCATGATCAATTTTCCCGGAGCAAGTTGTCTGCCGGTTTCATAAAGCCGGTAGACTCCGGGCTGATGACCGGAATTATGCATTTCATTGCCGATGCAAAAAATTGCCACGGATGGATGATTCCGGTATTTCAAAATAGTTTCACGCCAGTTGGCGTTGTCCATTGCCAATGAGGTTTTATTGCCTTTTTCATCATACTCATAAGCAAAACCGATCTCCATGTGAATAAAAAGACCTTCAGCATCGGCTGCACGGACGAATTCTTCACTGGGAATGGTACTGTGAAAACGCACCAGATTAAAACCGTATTTTTTTGCCTGCCGGATATTTTTTACTGCTGCATCATAAAGAGAGCCGCCAGTCATATTCGGGTGTTCATGAGCTGTGATCCCCCTGATGTACCCGCGCAGATAAATCCTTTCACCATTAAGCAGAATATCAGTATTGGAAAATGAAGATAATTCACAAAAGCCAAAAGTTTCACAAACACCATCTGCGCAAAAATTATAAAGAACCGGCGTCGATGGAGTCCACTTTTGCAACTGCGAAGCATCAAAAATGGCAGTATGTTTTTCATTTTTCACACCGGTAAAAAGCAACGGAGCATCAACCTTATTGCCAGATGCATCGCTGATGTTCATATTCTTTAACTCATGTTCACTTTCGACTGTGACAATACTGCCGCTGACCCTGCTGCGGATATAAACCATGCACTCTGACATCTTTCACCTCGTATATAATACTATGCACTACCGATTCCGGTTATACTATAGCACAAAGAAGTTTTTTTTCAACAAATTCCTTGGTGGATAAGAAGAAAAACTTGATTTTTTAATCCGCGGCTGTATATTATAGAAAACAAGTAAACAAACAACTAAACCAAGAGCAAAGACTATGATTTATGACGTTGCTGTAATCGGAGCCGGAGCAACAGGCGGAGCGACTGCGTATATGCTGTCACAATACAAGTTGCATACGGTTCTCCTGGAACGGAGCCACGAGGTTTGCGCCGGTGTATCCAAGGCGAATTCAGGAATCGTTCACGGTGGCTTTCATCATCCGTCTGATTCATTAAAAACTCAACTGGAATTGCGCGGCAACGCTTTGATCGAGCAATTACAAAAAAATCTGCATTTTCCCTATTTAAAATGTGGAATTCTGGTTGTCGCATACAGCGAAGAAGAATTGGAAACGCTGAAAAAACTTTATCAACGCGGCTTGGATAATGGCGTAAAAGATATGGAGTTTTGCGATCGCAAACGGATCTTTGAGTTGGAACCGAAACTGACTGCCAATGCGATCGGTGGTTTTTTTGTGCCGCACGGCGGCACGATTGAACCCTATATGTATGTATTCGCTCTGATTGAATGTGCATTGAAAAACCATGTCGATCTGCGTTGTGATTTTGAAGTAATCAGCGGCGATTATCAAGATGATGTCTGGCTGGTCAAATCTGCCGATGGCAGAGAAATAAAAGCGAAATATCTGGTTAATGCGGCAGGACTTTTCGCCGATGATGTTTCCAGAAAACTCGGTGCAGAAGATTTCAAAATATTTCCCCGGAAAGGAGAAGAATATCTGCTTGACCGCAACTGCGCCGGACGTCCGTCAAGAGTGGTGTTTCCGGTGCCGGTAAAACATTCCAAAGGCGTTTTGGTCATTCCAACAGCCGGCGGCACGACGATGATCGGACCGACCGCAGAAAAAGTTGAAGACAAGGAAGATACTGCAACGACCCAAAGTAATTTTGCTAAAATCCTCAAATTGACCCAAAACATGGTTGAAGGACTTACGGCCAAAGATTTGATCACCAGTTTCGCGGGGTTGCGTCCGGTTCACGAATCGGAAGATTTCTATATCGTCCAATCCCCGGTGCGCCCGGCATTGATTCAGGCGGCAGGAATTCAATCACCTGGATTGACCGCATCTCCTGCCATCGGAGAATATATCGTGAAATTGTTGGCAAAATCCGGTTTAGCTTTGAAAAAAGATCCGGCATTTGATGGCACATTGCCCGAATATTTTGAATCACGCAAATTGACCGACCAACAGTTGTCTGAACTTCACGCATCCGATCCGGCATGGACCAATATAGTCTGCCGTTGTGAATCGATTTCTGAAGCAGAAATCATCAATGCAGTAAAACGCGGGCACACAACTGTCGATGGAGTAAAATTCTGCACCAGAGCAGGTATGGGGCGTTGTCAGGGAGGCTTCTGTTCGGCAAAAGTATTGCAAATCATCAGCCGTTACAGCGGTATTCCAATGGAAGAACTTACAAAACGCGGTGGAAAAAGCCGTATTCTTGCCGGTAAACTCGGTTCACTGGAGGTAAAATAATGGCCAGGAATTGTTACGATGCAGTTATAGTGGGTGCAGGAGCTGCCGGTCTTGCCGCCGGAAGTGTGACAGCGGCAAGTGGTTGTTCGACATTGATCATTGACCGGGAAAGCCGCAGTGGCGGAATATTGAATCAATGCATTCACAATGGCTTTGGTCTGCGTTATTTCAAAGAGGAACTCACCGGGCCGGAATTCGCATACAGAATGTCGCAAAAAGCCCAAAATGCCGGAGTTGAATTCGCTTTGGATTCAGCTGTAACCGACATAAAAAAACTGGATGACGGCACATTCGATTTGCGAATATTATCCAAGCATGATGGAGTGCGTCACATCAATTCACGCGCAGTTATGTTGACAATGGGATGCCGGGAACGCAACCGTGGAGCGATTGCCACTCCGGGCGGCCGTCCGGCAGGTATATTTACTGCCGGAACAGCCCAAAAACTGCTTAATTGCGAAGGAAAACTCCCCGGCAAATCAGCTGTTATTGTCGGCTCCGGAGATATCGGCCTGATCATGGCTCGCCGTCTGCGCTGGAGCGGCATCGATGTCAAAGCTGTTATTGAAATAATGCCTCACTCAGCCGGACTTACACGAAACGTTGTACAATGTTTGCATGATTTCGGTATTCCGCTTTACTTATCCACATCAGTAGTCAGAATAGATGGCAAAGATCGTGTTACCGGTGTGGTTGCCGCCCCATTGAATGATGACCGCACACCGGATATGAATAAAGCCTTTGCCATTGAATGTGATACCGTGTTGTTTTCAGTAGGATTGATCCCGGAAATGGAACTGGCCAAAAAACTCGGCGTAAAAGAAAATCCGGCAACCGGGGGAGCGGAAGTGGATTCCAACTATTCCACCAGTATTCCCGGTGTGTTTTCTGCCGGAAATGTGCTTCATGTTCACGATCTGGTTGATTTTGTAGCCGAAGAAGCGGAATATGCCGGCAAGTGTCTGGTTGATTATCTGGTTGGTGCAAAAAATGGTGTGGAGTACAACTCATCTGTTCTGAAAAATTTAAAATATGTCATTCCCAACCGCTTTGCCCCGACACAAGACACACGCTTTCTTTTCCGTCCAACAGTAGTCACTGACCGTGCGGTTCTCAAAGCGATGGTCAACGGGGAAAGTGTGTGGGAGAAAAAACTCCTTTTTGTACGTCCGGCTGAAATGATAATTGCCGAAATCAAAGCCAACACGCTGGCCGGTGATGTAACTTTTGTTTTGGAGGAAATTTAAGATGCCGGAACTCATTTGTATAAGTTGTCCGCAGGGGTGCCATTTGACTGCCGTAGAAGCAAATGGATCGGTAACCGTAAGCGGCAATCGTTGTCCGCGTGGAGAGGTCTATGCAAAACAGGAACTCACTGATCCACGCCGGATGGTTACAGCGGTAATGCCCAGTGATAACAAAAAACATCCTTTCATTGCCGTAAGAACAACAGCCCCCTACCCCAAAGCAAAAATTCCGGCTCTTTTGAATAGATTATATGCGATGACTATCAAAACTCCGGTAAAAAATGGAGATATTATAATTGCAGATATTGATAATTCAGGAATCGGTGTTATAGTAACGGAAAACATCTGACCTGTTACTATAAAAAGGAACCGTATGAATTTACTTGAATTATCACAAAACATCAGAAAAGTCCGGATCGAACAGGATATGACCGTTGAGCAACTTGCCAAAGCCAGCGGTTTTTCCAAAGGATTCATCTCTCAAGTCGAAAATTTCCGTATAACTCCATCGCTGAAAGCGTTGACCAGAATAGCTGATGCTCTCGGAGTCAGCATGAGTGCCCTTTTTGCGGAAGACGGAGATACTTCTTCGCAATATACATTTGGCAATTTGAGTGACGGCAGGGAACTTGACCGGGATAACAGTGAAGAACACGGTATCCGTTATTTTTCACTTGCCCACCGGCATATCGGCCGCAAAATGGATCCGTTTGTAATTGAGTATACCCCTGCCGCCCCCCGGGAATTCAAATTTCATGATACAGAAGAATTTTTCATTCTCCTTGAGGGAGAATTGAACTACATAATCTGCGATAACAATACCTGTAAACTTTTGCGCCCCAATGACACAATCTACCTTAAAGCCAACGTGCCGCACCGGGTGGAATTAGCTCCGGGATGTACTTTTGCCAAGGGGTTGTTGATCTATACCGATTCGGAGTTGACCATTGATTAAAAAAACGTTTTTTCACTGCAAACTGTTACAAATCAAAACCACCAGCTGAGCTGGTGGTATGCACTGTGCCTAGAAGGCATTTTTACTGGCAGCCCGATCCGGGCTCTGAATGAAATTTTCATTCGCATTAAGTTCACTGGCTACTGCTAAAGCAGTC
>SUWG01000005.1 GCA_015061625.1 Lentisphaerota bacterium
GTGCAGTGGAAAGGCCGCCCAGGCGAGCCGTAAGGCGAAGCCGCTTGACGACCGGCAAAGCCGGTCTGGCGGCCGCCCCACGGAATCGACGGCGTTACTTTAGTAGGGGAATTCACGCCCGGAGCCACTTTTTGTCACGGGAAATCTCCGGCAAAAGGTGGGGAGTTTGAGGGGAGGAAAAGGCGTTAGCGTTTGCCTCCCCTCAAGCGAACAAGAGCCACTAAACGCTCCACCGGCTAATCACCGGCAACACACCAAGAGCAGAGCAGGCTTACGGCTCGCTTACGCTCGACATACGCCCGGTACGGATAGGTACAGAGTTGTACGGATAAGTACGGAGCAACGCAAGCCGGGAAATTTCCCCCCCGGCTATCCGTTTGTTACCGTTTGTTACCGTTTGATCATCACTGCGGAGGGGGATCGTTGCTGACAATATTTTACCGTCTGGCTTTCAAGGTCAATGCTCCCAGTATCTGATGCAGTTTGAGGAAGATCGCCAGCAACATGAAAACCACAGAGCAACTGAAAAGAAAAATACAGTCGTTGATTACAGAGACTCGGCCTCTTAGTCTGTTGAAGGAGTAGTTCATGCTGTCAAAAATCATCGCTTCTGCCGTACTCAAAGTATAAAATTCGGTATCACGGATGGTCATATTTTCGTCATGCATCAACTCATAATACCAAGACTCCGACAACTGTGAACCGATTTTTTGCTTTCTATCTTCGTATGATTTGACATGCTGCAAAGTGTAATTACTACTAAGCGACTGATCATCTAATGCATTGATGCAACCAAAGGTCGCACTGGCAATGGATAAGAGAATGCAGACAATCGTAAAAAAATTCATTATTTTGCGGTTGCGGATATACAGATATTCATCTGCCGTAAGTTGATTCATCATCGGCGGCGGCGGGGCTGATACCGGTGGAGCAAAGGGGCTGCCCATCGGCATATTATGTTTAGGTGCGCCCGGCGGCGGCAACTGCCGTTTGGGGGCGGATTGAGCCGGGGGATTCACCTTGAATGATCGTTGGCACTCCGGACACTCTGCTTCCATGCCGATCCACTGATTTTCCAGTTCCAGTTCGCTTTGGCAGTGCGGACAATTCTGTTTGAATGTGGCCATCTTTCTTCCTTCCTTTCAACCCTTACAGCATACCGTTGGCGCCCATATATGCACCGATGGCAGAACTGGCGACCGTCAACATCAATGTGATCACATTAAGCACGATTCCGACGGTATATTTCTTTTTGATTCCGAGGATCAGGCCGATGATCGTCACCGGAAAACCGAAAAGGGGAATGATCCATGCGATAAGCCCGATCAGACCGAGAACCAGTGAAGCGGTGCTTTTTTCTCCCGGCACCGACATTCCCGGTTGATACCCCATGCCCGTATTGCCGTAAGGATTCTGTTGCGGCGGCGGATAACCCATGCCCGGATTGCCGTAAGGATTCTGCTGCGGCGGCGGGGCAAAGGTGGTCGCCGGGCGGCGCATTTGCTGTTGCGGGGCGTTGACGGTGAAAGGTTGTTTGCACCCCGGACACTCGACTTCTATGCCGATCCAGTCGGTTTCCATTTCCAATTCACTCATGCAGTGCGGACAATTCTGTTTGAATGCGGCCATTTTTTCTCTCCTTTGGTTAACCTAAAATTTCTGTTATCACATATATCCAAGCGGCGATACCCGGCCCGGTGATGCCGAGCAGCAGACACAGTATTGTAATGATCGAAGCGGCTTTACACGTTATATACCGGTGACCGCCGAAAGGATTTCTGAATTCCCACCGTCTGACCGGTTCTCCGGATGCCGATTTACCAAAGGCATAGAGGGCATCACCGGCAATATAAGCATAGACCAGAAAAAAGGCAAAACCGATGAGTTTGGCGTAATTCATATAATCCTTGGCCATATGCAGGTAGCCTGAATTATTTTGCCGGGTACTTTGATAGCCGTAGCCGTAATCGTAATCATAACTGTAACTTGGGTAACGATACAGGTCGTAGTAGTCTTCAGCCTGTATTACACAGGCACCGGCACCGACCATGATTCCGGCCATAATGAGCAAAAAGATGAAGCCTTTGCCGATCATGCCCAGATAAAAGTGACCGAAACCGGGGCAGAGCAGATTGAGAAAGGTGACCAATCCCCAACTTTTGTATTGGGTAGAGGGAATAAAGGAATAGGGATTGGGCCCGTATGGCACCGGCGGATAACCGGGGTACTGCGGCGGCATTTGCGGCGGATAACCGGGGTACTGCGGCGGATAACCCTGAAATTGTTGCGGCGGCATTTGCGGCGGATAACCGGGGTATTGCTGTGGCGGCATTTGCGGCGGATAACCCTGAAATTGCGGCGGCGGTGGCGGCATTTGTTGCGGCACCGGCCGTTGCAGCGGACGATTCAGGCGGCGTTGCGGAGTTGCCGGAGCGGTGACGGTAAATGGATTCATACACTCCGGGCACTCTGCTTCCATGCCGATCCAGTCGGTTTCCAGTTCCAATTCACTTTGACAGTGCGGACAATTACTTTTGAATGTTGCCATTTTCATTTCCCTTTTTGCATTGAAATCAGTCAGTTACAGCATCTATGATGTCGCCGAGCAAACTGCCGCCGTCATCGTCATCATCATCCGGGGCTTCGCCGTCATCCATCAATGTTCCATCCACGGTCGGAGTCATCCAGACTTTGCCGGTGCCGCGGTAGACGTTGACCAGACCTTCGCCATTGACCATGGAACCGATCAGGCTTTTGGAAGAACGTTCCACGGTGAGTTGCAGAGTATTTGACCAGGCGATCGCCATATTGCCGTCGATTTTCAATTCACTGCCGTTGAGTTCGATCTCGATCAATTCTTCCCGTGGCACGGGACTCTCAAAAACGGCGACACCGTTGCCCGCCAGCATGAGGTTGAAAAGTCCCTCTCCGGCGATCAGGGATGAGAGGCTTTTGCGGCTGACGACCTTTTCCTGCAAATGGGCATCACAGGCGAGAAAAAGGCCATCTTGCAATACCACTCCGGCGGGGCCCCAGTCGGCAATATTTTCGATCAGGATGTATTTGTAGGTCGGCTCCAGCATGACAAAACCGTAACCGCTGTAAAGCGGCTTGACGGCACTTTCGCCGGTGACAAATCCTTTCACCATATTTTTCAGGAATCCGCCGACCGCTTTCGCTCCCGACCCCAGACCGGTTTCACTGGAAATCGTGCCGCATGACCACTGCAGCGCACCGGCCTGCATTTTGATCGTATTGCCCTGCAACTGGCAGAGAACCTGCCGTTTGCGGACATTCATCTTTTCCATGAAATAGGAAACTTCGGCGGTATCCGGAGTGTTGCTCAAATCTTTCTTATGCTCGTAAACTGAAAAACATCCGCTGGATTCGAGCAGTTTCATATTGGGATTATTCAATACGTTATTCACCTTGAATCCGCCGGGCGGCAATGCGGAATTCTGCACCGGCGGTGCCGAGGGGGCAAAACCCGGCACCGGACGTGCCGGTACACTCATTTTCGGCACGATTTTCGGCCGCTCGGCCGCCGGAGCGGTAACGGTGAAAATTTTGCTGCACTCCGGACACTCCACTTCCATACCGGCCCAATCGCTATCCAGTTCCAGTTTGCATTGACAATGCGGACAATTACTTTTGAATGTTGCCATAGTTCCCTCTTGTAAATGTTGATTAAGGCATGATCCATTCTTTTCACAGATTATATTCCCGTAAGAAAAGATCAATCTTACAGCAAATTTCAAAAAAAATGAAAAATTTTTCACAAACAAAGTTTTTTGTTGCGGAAAAAGCATTTACGGCTTGACATTTCAAAGGTTGTGACCTATGTTAAAGGATTGTATTATTCATTGAAGGGGGGGCTTATGTCATCATTGCCGGAAACCGGGGAAATGTTTTCCGGTTGTCAGATCCTTGCCCAGTGCGGTAAAGGTGCTTACGGCGTGGTGTATCTGGCGCGCAATCCGCTGGGGCAGAAAGTTATCATCAAGATCGTCACTTCCCCCCACGGTTCGGAACGGGAACTCAAAGGTTTGCGCAACTACATGAATGTTTCCGGCAAACACCCCAACTTACTGCATATTTTTCACATCGGGAAACTGGATGACGGATTCTATTACGTTATGGAAGCCGCCGACAACTGCAACGATGATGAAAATCATTATCTGCCCGCCACGCTGGGCAATCTTTTCCGGCGCAAAACCAACTTTTCTCTGGAGCGTGCCGTTGAGATCACCAAAGAGTTGCTCGGCGGCTTGAAAGTCATGCACCAGTCGCAACTTATCCACCGGGATATCAAGCCGGATAATATCATTTTCGTTGACGGCAAAGCCAAACTTTCCGACCCCGGTCTGGTCGCCGAAGTCGGTCAGACCACCACGCTGGCCGGTACCATCGGTTTCATCCCGCCGGAAGTGGTCAATGACGGGGCGGTGATCGACCAGAATGCCGATCTTTACGCTCTGGGCAAGGTCTTTTACTGTATGGTCACCGGCAACAAACCCGGCCAATATCCGCAACTGCCGCTGGATATGAAAGTGGAAGTCTGCCGCCAGCTTTACCCGGCATTGAGCCGGATGTGCAACCGCAACCGCAACAAAAGATTTCAGAATGCCGATGAATTTCTCAACGGTCTGCCCCGGCATATCGCTCCGCCGAATTACCTGGATTCATTCCGGGAAAATTTCCGCAACTGGCGCATTTGCAACCGGGAGTTGTGGTATATCCTGCTGATTACAGTTGCCGTATTGATTTTAGGCGGTGCGGCAACCGCCGTTTCGGTCGCCTATTTCCGCCGTCAGGCGGCTCTGGAAGCCGAAGTTTTGGCCGCTCATGCCGCCGGGATCCGACTGGCGCAGCAGGAGCGGGCGGCGGCCTTTTTCGCCACGGTGGGCAACCGCAAAGAGTTGCTTTATCTGCAAATGCAAACCTTTCTGCCGGAAAAGTTCGCCGAATTTTCCGCGCTTTACTCCTCGCTGGAATCGGCGTATGAAAAAAGTGATTACGTTTTGGCGGCGCAACTGGCGGAAACGTTGAGCGGATTTCTGGCGGATTGTGCCATGCTGCAGCTCCCGGCACTGCCGGAAAACGGGGAAGATTTTGCCGGTGGCATGGCGGCATCCGGAGCGATGCATGGATTTTTATCCACGCCGCTTGCCGCCTTTTTAAGTGAAGAAAAACAAGAGGAATTGCGGCAGACTCTCGCCGCTTTTGACCGGGAACTTTTCCGGAATTGGCATGGTTTTACCTGCGGTAAAGAGCGTATCTCGGTTCAGGAATATTATCTGCCGGCAGTCTTTGTGCCGCCCGGTGCGGTAAAAATGGCGCACTCCGGCGAAGTGGTGAGCATACCATACTGTTTCTGGATCGGCAAACATGAGATATTGCATGAGAACTTCACCTTGTCGCTGGGCATTTCCCCCCAGAAAACGCCCCATGCCCATACCCCGGTGGAAAGGGTCGCCTGGAATGACGTGCTGTTTTACTGCTATATTCTGACGATGCGTTTCCACCATGCCGGTATTCTGCCGCCGGGGTACATCGTGCGTATCCCGACTGAAGCGGAGTGGGAATTTGCCGCTCAAAACGGCTGGCTGGGGGCGGATGAGAGCCCCTTATCCGACCGGGCGGTGATCCGGGAAAACAGCGGCGGCCGCACCTGGCCGGCCGGTACGAAAGCCGCCAGCCGTCTGGGGTTGTGGGATATTTACGGCAATGTGGCGGAAATGGTTATGCCCATCCACCCGACGGCGATGCATAACTCCATTGTATTGCGCGGCGGTTCATTCAAATCGGCGGCGGCGGATTGCGACCGGCGCATTGAATATTTGAAGTACCAGTTTCTGCCGGATGATATCGGTTTCCGGGTGGTCATTGCTCCGGGTACGCTGGAGTATTTCGATGAAAATTTTTTCCTTTACGGGGCCATGCAAGCCCGGCATAACGGCAGTGTTTATGAACTTATCGGGGCGAATTCCGGGGCATTCACCTGGCGTGATGCGGATATGTTGAGCCGTCTGCTGGGCGGCCGTCTGGCGGAATTTGACCGCTCAAGTGATATTGCTTTGCTCCGGGAAAAAATTCCGCTTCTGGGTCAGTGGCCGACCTTTATCGGCGGAGTTCTGCGCGACGGGGTGTGGCAGTGGCAGAATTCCGGAAATGCCGTTGATCCGGCGCGCTGGCGGGAAACTCCCGTCGGGCATCAGGGGGAATTTCTGGCGTTGAGCGGTTCCTCGTGGCGGGCGGTAAGCGACTACAAATCGGGGGTTTTTCTCTGCCAGTGGAGCGAGGATGAATATGCCGTGCGCACTCGCCGTCTGGCTGATTTGACCGGGGAATTGCCCGGAGTCATCCACCGGTTCACTTACGGAAACCGTCACTATCTGCTGATAAATTCCAGTATGCTCTGGTACGGGGCGGCCCGTTTCTGTGAATTGCTGGGCGGCCGTCTGGCATCGCTTGATACTTCGGAAGTGCGGGAATTTGTCATCCGCCAGACCGCCGCTTTTCCGGAGGAACGCATTTTGCTCGGCGGCTATGCCAAACGGGAAAAATGGTACTGGTTGAGCGGCGGGGAGATCACTTTTGCGCTTCAGGCCGATGAGTTCAACCCCATTCCCAGCTGCAACCGCAACTTTGTCACTCTGCAAAACGGCAAATTCTGCAACAGTCAGTTTTCTTCCTCATTTTTGTGTGAATTGAGCATCAGTTCGGATTCTTCACGCTGACGGTACACAGCGATAAGTTTTTTCAATTTTTTCATGCACCGGGAGCGGATAACGTAGATATTGTTGCGGCTTTTGCGGGTGATCGAACTGATTTCCGCTATATCCCGGTGCTGGATAAAGAGCATATAGAAGACCTGATACGATTCGGTATCGACCTGATTGCGCAGATCTTCCATGGCTTTTTCGATGATGAAATCCTGCCATTCGGTCATATAGATCTCGTCGATCCCCTCCGGATATTTCAACGTCAGGGCCGTGGCGGTCAATTTACCCGGATCGGGGCGGCGGTTAAAAATTTTCATTGCCGCATAATGGGTGATTTTTGCCAGATAACTGCGGAATTTGCCCCGTTCCGGATCGTAGAAAAAGGAATCCATTTTCTTCCAGAAGATCACCATGACATCCACCATCAGATCGTCGCACTCCTCTCTGGTCAGCTGGCGGCTTTTGCCGATGTGGTGGATCATGCCGGAGTATTTGCTGCAGAATTCCTTCCACGCGGTGTCACTGCCGGAGCGTATCTGCCGCAGGAAACTGCTGTGCGTCGTGTAGGATATGGAGTTGCGTTTCGGTGGTTTGAGGTAGTACATATATATTTATCTGGTAATATTTTTTACCCATTTGTAGCGGCGGTAATGGATCATGACCCACGGTATTTTGCCGACTTCATCCAGACAGGTGCAGGCGTAGACCACCAGCACCGGCCAGTGGAAATAAAACGCTCCGGAAAAGGCACAGGGCAGGGCAATGCCCCACATACACACCACCAGACTTACCACGTCGAAAACGGCATCGCCGCCGGAGTAGAATATGCCGTTGATGACCACGGTGCAGACACAGCGGCCGATCATGTAGACCGAGAGGATGATGAACATACCGGTCATATATTCTCCGGCCAGCGGAGTCAACTTCACGAATCCGGTGAAAAGCGGTATCGAGGCCAGAATTATCACCGTGGTACTCAAACCGATGAGAAATGAGATCAGAGTGATGCGGTCGCCGTAACGTTTGCCGGTTTCCAGATGTCCGGCACCCAATTCGTTGCCGATGAGGATGCTGGCGGCTCCGGCGACACCGTTACACATACAGCAGAGCAGGTCGCGCACCACGGCGGCAATGGCATTGGCGGCGGCGGCATCCGGCCCCATGTGGCCCATGATGGCGGTGTAAGAGGTAAATCCGATGCCCCAGAGCATGAAACTGCCCAGTATGGGCAGGGAATATTTCCAGAAATCCCCTTCCAGCAGCCAGTTGATATGCCACAATTCGCGGAGGTCGAGCCGGATACAGCCGGGTTTGAAAGATATCCCGATGCACCAGAGCAATTCGATGATCCGGGCGATGACGGTGGCAACTGCCGCCCCGATCACCCCCAAGGCGGGGATGGCGGCAAAGCCGAAAATGAATACCGCATTGAATACGATATTCATCACCACCGCCCCGGAACTGATGAATGCTGACATGGCGGCATTTTCACTTACCCGCATGATCGCCAGATAACATTGTGAAATACCCGTGAGCAGATATGACCATGAAGCGACTTTCAAATATCCGGCTCCCAGAGCGATAAGGTGCGGGTCGGAAGCGAATATCCGCATCAGATATTCCGGGAAAAAGTAACATCCGGAAAAAAACACCAGTGAAACGATGAGCGATTCCCGGATGCTGATACCGAAAATCTCACCGAGAACTTTCCGGTCATTTTTGCCCCAGTATTGTGCGCCGAGGATCGCCACGCCGGAGCAGATCGCCCCCAGAAGCATATTCTGGACAAATTGTATTTGGGTGGCCAGCGACACTGCCGCCATGGCATCCTGATCGAGTTTGCCGAGCATGAGGGCATCGGCGGCGGCGACGAGGGCGAGCATCAACTGCTGTAAAGTTATCGGAAAAGTCAGAGCCAGCAGTTTGCCGGTAAATTTCCGGTCACGGATGATATCGGTAATCAGCATAATTATTTATCATGGATATTCCAGTTGAAAGTTTCTCAACTTAATATAGCACTTAAAAAATTTTTATCAACCTTGAGGCGGCTGACTGTTTTTTTACTGATTCCGGCATATTTCAACTTGCATTTGACATCAAAAAATGCAAAAATTTGCCGTTTGCGGTTGCATTTTTTCATTTTTTGACTATAATTAAAAGAGGATATACGGTGGAAATGAGACGATTTTACCGTAAATAAGATGAATTTACACTTTAAAAACATCAAATCACAGTGTAAATTAATACAGTTTCCAAATTTTGATTTCGGCATGAGCCGCAAATACAACCCATAAACAAAGGAGAAAAAAATGAAACGACTCCACCATGGTGGAGTAAAGCATACCTGCTTTACTCTTATTGAACTTCTCGTAGTCATCGCCATCATCGCCATTCTGGCGGCGATCCTGCTCCCCGCCCTCAACTCCGCCCGTGAACGCGGCCGTACCGCCAGTTGCGTGAATAACGTCAAACAGATCACGCAAGGCATCATGCAATACGGCGATGACAGCAGTTATCTCGCTCACGGCGGCGCATGGGCTAATGCATGGACGAAAAAAGTTGCGCCGTATATCGGTGGAACTCTTGATGCTTCAGGTGGTATTACCGCCCCCATCGACTCTCTTACCTGCCCCAGCAATCCGGCAGACTTCAGCAAATACAAAGGCAACACTTCGGTTGCTGGCGCATTCGGTCCCGGCGGCGGTTTGAGTTACATCCTCTCGCTTGCCGGCACTTACACCGACGGTGCTTCCGGTGCCTGTCAGAAGCCGCGTCATATTTCCGATATAGTCAATCCCAGTTCCAGATATCTGGTCGTGGAAGGAAATGCCCTGTTTAAGGCTGATGGTTCCAATAAAGACCCCAATTTGCATACCTACGGTCAGGATGCGTATGTTCAAGACCTGCGTTTCTCTCATCCGGCTGGAAAAACCGGTACAGTGGTTTCCAGTTTTGCTGATGCCGGTGGTATGACCATCGGTTTCATGGATGCTCATGTCGAGGTCAAAACCGGTATCAAGAGTGGTAATTCCGGACAGGATCAGGCATCCTGGTACTATGTTAAGTAAATGTTTCCGGAGTGTGATTTTTAATGCGTAAGTTTCTTGTTTTGTTGACAGTTCTTTCCGCCGCTTTTACTGTGGCGGCGGAAAATATGGTAAGAAATGCTGATTTTTCCAGCCGGACCAGTGCCGGTCTGCCCCACTACTGGCTGGTGCGCGGTAAAGCCGATGGTTTCCGTCCGGCTGACGGCGCAATGACTATGGGTAAAGCCGATGAGGTCATCTGGCTCATCCAGTATCTGCCCGAAGATCTTGAGCGCGGTAAGGAATATGAATTTTCTTTCACCGTCAGCGGCCGCGGACAGTACCGGGCCTATGCCGAGTGGTCATATTTCCAGGATGGCAAAAAACATCTGCGTTCCACCGGCGGCGGTTTGCGTAATACGCCCGCTGACAATACCCCGGTGCGCATCGTTTTCACCCTGCCGGATAATGCCCAGCGGCCCTACATCGTGTTTCAGGCCCCCAAAGGCAGTGAAGTTACTTTCCGGGATGTGAAATTCACCCCCTATATCCGCCCGCTGGTCGCCAATGCCGACTTCGTCCAGATCGCCGGTAACGGCAAAGCGGTCGATTGGGCCACCCGCGGCACCGCCGATCAATTCACCTTTGCCCCCGGCAAAGTCACCATGCGTTCCGCAGAGGGCAAAAATGCCTACCTCATTCAGGATCTGCAGAAACGTCTGCTCCCCGGCGCAACTTACCGGATGACGTGCAAAGTTTCCGCCAAAGCCAACAGCCGTTTCCGCTGTTATGTCGAAAGTTCCTTCGTCGTTTCCGGTCAACGCTCCACCAAGGCGTTCCACGCTCAATGGACGACTCTGGAAGCCGGGGAAAAGGTCGTTTCCTATGAATTCACCATGGGCAATACTGCCATCGGCGCTCTGCTCGTTTTCAATATCATGGGTGATGCCGAAGTGACCGTCAGCGATATCAAAATGGAATTGCTCAATGCTCCCAATCCCCCGATCGTCGTGCCGCAGCAGCCGGTTTTTGGCGGCGCATGGCAGGGCCGCGGTATCACCGCCGACGGCAATCAGGTGACCATCCCCAGAGGTGCGACCGCCACCCGCTGGATGATCGAACTTATCCCCGGTAAAAGATATACCATCACCCACTCTTCCAGAGGTGAGGGCAAAAGCGACAGCGATTCCGGATTCTACTTCTACGATACCAAAGTGCGTTTCACCAACGGCAAAATCGTGCAGATCGCCCACGAAGATACCGGAAGACTTCTGCAGAATAAATCCTACACCTTTGTCGCCCAGACCCCGACCGCCATTCTGGAAATCATCCCCTGCGGCGTGGATAATCTCATCATCCGGGAACTCCAACTGCGTGAAGCCCCCCCCGAAGCCGAAGTCGTGCCGGAGTTGACCTTCTATCTCCAGCGCAACAAAATCTACAGCAAACTGCATCCGGCAACCGTGGATGGATATCTTTCCAATCCGCATAACGCCGCTTCCGCCAAAATCATTTTCAACGGCGAAACCTACACCACCACCAAAGACGGCAACCTTTTCCGCTTTACGCTCAAAACCGCCGGTCTGGCGGTCGGTTCATACGAAGTGACCGCTGAATTGACCGCCGCCAACGGCAGCAAAACTACCGTCAAAAGCGAAATTACCGTCATGCCCCCCGCCCCGACCGAAGTCACCGTCGGCCCCGGAAGGCTCCTCTATGTCAATGGTCAACCCTACCTCGCCATCGGCCCGTGGGCTCTGCCCAATTCCCATAACCCCAGCGTTATGGAATTCGCCGCCCAACGCGGGGTGAACTTCCTCAAGGTCCGTTTCGCCGATCCGGTGAAATTCAAGGAGTACCTCGACCTCGCCCACCGCTACGGTATGAAAGTTTGCTTCAATACCGGTTCTCCTTCCGATGCCAGCGACGGTGCCTACCGCACCTGGCTCCACGGCGTCGAATCCGTCCTCACTCCGGAAATCCTCGCTCACCCCGCTCTGCTCTGCTACTTCCTGCAGGATGAGCCTTTCTGGGTCGGATATCCCGTAACTGTACTCGACCGCTGTTACAAAGAAATGCAGCGCATCGACCCCTACCGCCCCGTCTGGATCAATGCCGCTCCCCGCGGCACTCATGCCGATCAGATCCCCTTCGCCAGAGTTTGCGATATCTACGGCGTGGATATCTATCCCGTACCCGCTTCATCCGGTCACAGCCATCTGGAAGATAAAACCATCGCCTGTGTCGGCAAATACGCCCTGCGTAAAGCCGAGATCGCCGGTGATACCAAACCGATCGCTATGGCTCTGCAAGGCTTCTCATGGCGCGCCATGAGCGATAAAGTCGAGAGTGACCGCTCCGTCTATCCGACCGCTCATGAAAACCGCTTCATGACCTTCGACTGCCTGATCAATGAATCCGCCATGCTCGGCTGGTGGGGTACCGGTTACATCCTCGTTCCGGAATTCTACAACGTACTCTATGCTCAATTCGATGAATTGCGCCGCCTCTATCCCATCCTTATCGGCAACGCTTCACGCCGTCAGGAGACCCGTGACGGCATTGAATACCGCACCTACACCGGTAACGGTTACACCATGATCATCTCCGCCAATCCCACCGAAGAACGGCGCACCGGTACTTTTACCAATACCGGATTTACCGGTTCCGTCACCGAATGGGCCACCGGACGCAAACTTATCGCCGATAACGGTAACTTCAGCGACTCTTTTGAACCTTTCGCCGTTCATATCTACTATCAGGGTACGCTCCCGGCATCCGCCACTTCCGCCGCCAATGACCCCGCCCACAACAACCCCTTTACCGAGGATGTTCGCCTGCGGGTCAACGGCCGTATCTATGACGGTAACGGCGTCTGGATCTGGAATGCTTCCGGTATCGGCGTCAGAGGCAGTACCGCTGTGCTGCGCAAAACTTTCACCGTCACCGGTCAGACCACCGTGCGTATCCACATTTCCGCCGATGACCGCGCCGAAATCTACTGCAACGGCCGCAAAGCCGGGGAAGTTTCCGACTTTACTTTCATGCAGAGGATCGACCTGACCCCATTCATCGTCAACGGCGAAAATACCATCGAGATCCACGCCGCCGACGGCGGCATCCTGCCCTGCGGCGTGCTGGCAGAGATCCACGCCGGAAGTCAGATCTATGCCACCGGCAGTGACTGGCTCGGCGCGGCAACCGTCGATGGACCTTTCGTTCCCGCCGGTGTCGTCGCCAAATTCGGCGAAGAGGCGTGGGGACGCGGCGTCCGCTTCTGCCCTTAACCTGCTTTTCTTTTCACGGGAAAAGAAAAGCAGGCAAAAGAAAAGCGGTGTGTCGCGCCGCTCCGTTGTCGCGGCTTGATCGACGCTTTTTGAAAAAAAGCTTGGCAAAAACTCAGTGGAGTAACACCCACTGGGTTTTTCTTTTTATACGGGGGTATGCTCCCTCATAAAATCGTTTGCAAAACCCGACCTTGCCGCATACTGACGGCAAATTGGCCGCAGTGTGGTTCGGCTCACGGGCGGTTGACACCGCCCTTAACAGGGGGCGTTGCCCCCCGTACCCCCCGAAAGTGGTAATGATTTACAAACTTTCTGATTGAGCCGCGACATCGGAGCGGCGAGACACCTCGCAACCCGCCGAGCGGGCGCCCCCGTACCCCCGGTAGACAGCAGTCTGCCGGGGTTTTGTTTGTTTCGGCTCAACGGTAACTAACGGTAATTAACGGATAGCCGGCAGGGGCATTATCCCGGCTGGCGTTGCTCCGTACTCATCCGTACCCCTCCGTACCTATCCGTACCGGGCGCATATCGAGCGCAAGCGAGCCGCAGTGTGGTTCGGCTTACGGGCGGTTGACACCGCCCTTGACAGGGGGCGTTGCCCCCCGTACCCCCGCTTTTGCTTTGCATTGCGGGCAATCTCTTGTCAAACCATCGGACACCGGCTCGGTCACATACATAGTATGCTCCCTCGCCGTTGCCTCTGTTTGACTTCGACCTTGTCTCGCACTGCTTCGCAAAAAGTACGCAGTCTGCCGGGGGTTTGTTTGTTTCGGCTCAACGGTAACTAACGGTAACAAACGGTATGGCGGGGCATTATCCCGGCTGGCGTTGCTCCGTACTCATCCGTACCTCTCCGTACCTATCCGTACCGGGCGCATATCGAGCGCAAGCGAGCCGCACAAGGTAAAGTAAAAGCCGCCACCCTCCCGTGCCGGGGGAGGAAAAGGCGTTAGCGTTTGCCTCCCCTCAAGCGCACAAAAGCCAATAACCGCTCCATCGGTCAATTACCGGCAACAAATACGCACAAGAGCCAATAACCGCTCCATCGGTCAATTACCGGCAACAAATACGCACAAGAGGCAATAACCGCTCCATCGGTCAATTACCGGCAACAAATACGCACACAAAGCCTGTAACTGTTTTGCCGATCAATCACCTTTTTTTGATGAAAAATCTCTCTTCAACTTGCAAAACATGGTCACTGCGGTTAAATTATTCACCGCGACTTTAATAACCAGCATAAAACAGGTATTCATCATGGATTTTGGCAAAGGCGATTCATCGTGGTTCACTCATGACCGGTTCGGTATGTTCATTCACTGGGGCATTTACTCCATGCACGGCCGGGGCGAATGGCAGGGCGTGATCGAAAATATGAGTGATGAACAATATGAAAACTACTATAAATATTTCGACCCCGATCTTTTCGATGCCAAAATCTGGGCCAAAGCCGCCAGAGAAGCCGGTATGAAATATGTGGTTTTCACCGTCAAGCACCACGAGGGATTCTGTATGTATGATTCAGAATTCACCGACTACAAATCCACCACCGCTTGCGGCCGGGATCTGCTCCGGGAGATCGTCGATGCTTTCCGCGCCGAGGGGTTGCGCATCGGTTTGTATTATTCGCTGATCGACTGGCATCACCCCCACTTCGAAATCGATGTCAATCACCCCTACCGTGAACGGGATGACCGCGATGAACTCAATAAAACCCGCAATATGGATATCTACCGCCAGTACATCAAAGATCAGACCAGAGAAATCCTCACCAAATACGGCGATATCGATATCGGCTGGTTCGACTTTTCCTATCCCCATGTCTCTTACAATCCCAAAGGCCGGGAGGCGTGGGATTCGGAAGGTCTGGTCAAACTCATCCGTTCCATCCGGCCGTCGATCATGCTCAATAACCGCCTCGATCTGCCCGGCGGCGGGGATATCGTCACTCCCGAACAGAATACCCCGGAAGAACCCATCCTCGATGAAAACGGCAATGTCGCCGTCTGGGAAGGCTGCCAGACTTTCGGCGGCAGTTGGGGCTACAAACGTGATGAATATACCTGGAAATCGGAAAAACAGTGTATCGATATGCTGGTCAACCACGTTTCCAGAGGCGGTAATCTGCTGATGAATGTGGGCCCGACCAGCCGTGGTTTTCTGGATGACCGGGCAATGACCGGTCTGGGATATTTTGCCAAATGGATGAAGTATTGTTCCAAATCCATCTACGGTTGCGGCATCGCTCCGGCGGAATTTCCCGAACCGCGCGACTGCCGTTACACTTACAATCCGGAAACCAAACGGCTTTATCTGCACTTTATGAATTGGCCTTTTATGTATATCAATCTGCCGAAACTGGCGGGCAAAGTGGCTTATGCCAGATTTCTGCATGACGGCAGTGAAGTGCAGTTCCGCACGGCTGAACCGGCAACTCTGCACAACCACCTTAACGTATATGCCCCGGATGACAGTCTGATCCTCACTCTGCCGGTGAAAAAGCCGGATCTGGCGGTGCCGGTGGTCGAATTGATTTTGAAATAATTGATAAAACAAAGGTGTATTATGTCAAATCCTGATCGTGAACCTTTGGCTTTGCCCGATCCGTTTATTCTGTATCACAACGGCGTATATTACGCTTACGGTTCAAGAAATGAGGAGGGTATTCCGGTTTACACATCGGATGATATGCTCAACTGGAAGTATCACGGCATCGCATTTCATCAGGATAATGCCTGGTCGGATAAACTTTTCTGGGCTCCGGAAGTTTATAAAGTCAAAGATCGTTTTGTCATGTATGTCACCGTCAACTGGCATATTTCGGCGGCATTTGCCGATTCGCCCTGCGGCCCATTCATCCAGGATAAAAATACACCGATCTGGCCGCATGAAAGGTCGATCGACAATTCACTTTTCATCGCCCCCGACGGTCAGGCATACGTTTTCTGGAACCGGGGCGATCCCAATGGCGTTTACGTTGCCGAAGTCGAAAGCGATCTGGTCACGGTCAGAGCCGGAACTCTCCGGCTCTGTGTCACTCCGGAACTGCCGTGGGAAACGATTCAGAATACCATTTGCGAAGGGCCGTTTTGCATCGAGCATGAAGGCAAATATATTCTGACCTATTCCGTCAATGATTACCGCAGTCAGGATTATTCCATCGGTGCCGCCGA
Source organism: Lentisphaerota bacterium (assembly GCA_015061625.1). GTDB lineage: Bacteria > Verrucomicrobiota > Lentisphaeria > Victivallales > Victivallaceae > UBA1784. Next base: position 16,212 of record SUWG01000005.1, read on the forward strand.
AGCGGATCACCCGCTGGGCCCGTGGAAAAAATATGATCAGCCGCTGTTGCGCCGCCCCGGCCAACTGGTCGGCACCGGGCATCACAGTTTTTTCCATGATAAAGATGGCAAAATGCGGGCGGTTTTTCACGCCCATCACAGCGAAACGGAGATCCATCCCCGGTTGACTTATATTACGGATGTTACTTTTACGGATGGTAAAATCGCACTTTCTCCGGAGTATACTGCGTTGAAAGTGATCCGGTAAAAAAACAAAATGTTTCAAATGTTTCATTCACCGGGGATGGAAAAAAGCCATTCCCGGTGCTATCTTATAAGAATGTGTTAAGTTTATAATATTAAAATAAAGTTGAGGATAGAAAAATGAGCAAATTTTTACCGGGATTTTCGGAATTCAGCGTGGGTGTCAACTACTGGGCATCTCATGCCGGTACGCAGATGTGGAGCAAATTTTCTGCTGAAGAGGTGGAAAATGATTTCATCGCCTTGCGCAATTCCGGCGTCAATACGGTGCGTATTTTCCCCTTGTGGGAAGATTTCCAGCCGGTCAAACTGCTGGCTGAATGCAGTAACAAATTCCGGGAGATCAGTTTTATTGACGGTTCTCCGCTCCCGGCGACCGGTTTGCGCAGTTTCGGTCTTGATCCGGTGATGATGGGGCGTTTCCGCACCGTTGCCGATCTGGCTCTCAAATATGAGTTGAAACTGGTCGTGGGATTGCTCACCGGCTGGATGAGCGGAGCGATGTTCGTCCCCCCCGCTCTGGCGGATAAGAACCTCTTTGAAGATTTTCAGGCGATCCGGCTGGCTGAAATGTTCCTGCGCGGTTTCGTTACGGAAATGAAAGATCATCCGGCGATCGTCGCCTGGGAGCCGGGCAATGAATGTAACTGTCTGTCGGCAAGCAGTGCTTACAGTTCATGGAATTGGCATCACATGGTCACTTCCACCATCCGCCTGATCGACCGGGAGCGGCCGATCTTTTCCGGTATGCATGGCGGCAGAACGGAGATCAGCAAATCCAACAACCTCATCATGCAGGGTGAATTATTCGATGCCCTGACCACCCATCCCTATCCGGCATTTACCCCGCATTGCGGCAAAAGTGCATTGAATAATGTGCCGGCGATCTATCATGCCACGGCGGAATCGGTCTACTACCGGGGCGTTTCCGGCAAACCGGCATTCGTCGAGGAGATCGGTGCATTCGGGCCTAATTATCTTTCCGAAGAACGCACGGAAGCATATCTGTATACCGTGCTTTATTCCGCTTTGATCCACGATCTGGGTTCGGTATTGTGGTGGTGCGGATTCTCCTTTGACCGCTGTGCGGATAATGCCCCCTACCGCTGGGGTGCCATGGAGCGTGAATTGGGCGCGATGAAATCCGACCGTGCCGCCGACGGTGCGGGCAAGGCGATGAAACGTTTCGGTGAAGAACTTAAAAATCTGCCGCACTTTTCCGGCCGCAAAGTCGATGCCACGGTGGTGCTTACCACCATGAATGATGCGTGGAAAAGTGCATTCGGCGCATTCATTTTGAGCAAACAGGCCGGTTTTGAAGTGGAATACTGCAATATCGCCACGATCGACGAACTGCCGGAAAGCAAATTCTACATCGTGCCGTCGATCAGCGGATTTGAGGTGATGGATGTCCACAAATACCGTCTGCTGCTTCAGGCCGCTGAAAAGGGGGCTACGGTGGTCATTACGGCGGACAGCGGTTATCTGCAGCCATTCAATGCTTATTTCGGCTGTGAAGTCGATTACCGCACCGAAGAACCGGAAACGGTCACATTCACGCTTGACGGTCAGCAATTCAGCACCGTTCAGAGCATTACCCGCAGGATGAAAAATCATACCGCGGATGTCATTGCCGCTGATGCCGATGGTTTCCCGGTGATCCTGGAGCAGAAATACGGCGAAGGCAAACTGGTTTTCGTCAATGCCGCTCTGGAAAACAATTGTTTTGCTCCGGGCAATGAACTTTACCGGGTCTACCGCAAACTGGCGGCGATTTCCGGAGTTGAAGTGCCGGAAAAATCTCCGGAAATCGGTATCACCACCCACAAAACTGCCGACGGCAGAACGTTGAAGTTTTACATCAACTATGCCGATCATGAAGTTGACGGCATGGCCGGAAACAGCGTGAAATACGAAATTATCTGACCGGGCAAGGGATAAAATGGCAAAGCGGGTGATGACGCAAGGTGCGCCCTGGCGGCATATACTCTGTTTTGCCCTGCCGGTGTTGTGCGGTTCACTGCTTCAACAGTTGTATCATACGGCAGATACGCTGATCGTCGGTAATTTTCTGGGTGAAAATGCGCTGGCGGCAGTCGGCACGACCAATACGTTTGCCTTTCTGTTTCTGGCGGTGGCGATCGGTTTTTCCGCCGGAAACGGGGTGCTGGTGGCCCAGCACTTCGGCGCGGAAGATGAAAATATGGTGCGCAAAGATGCCGCCACGGGAATTTTACTGCTCTTATCCATGGGAGCGGTGTTTTCTGTTGCCGGAGCAGTTTTGAGCCGTCCGGTATACACCCATCTGATCGCCGTGCCGCAGTTGATACTGGATGATACGGTAAAATATTTCCAGATCTATTCTGCCGGATTGGTTTTTCAATTCGGCTTCAATATTTTTGCTTCCGTGTTGCGGGCGGTCGGTGACAGCGCGGCGACACTCTATTTTCTGCTGCTTTCTTCGCTGCTCAATATCGCTCTCGACCTCTTTTTTATCGCTGTATGTCACAGCGGCGTGGCGGGGGCCGCCTGGGCCACGGTCATTTCACAGGCGGTTTCCATGGCGGCGGTCTGGTGGTATATGGCGCATAAGTACCGTTTTTTCCGTTACCGGATACGGGATTTGAAGTGGGATAAACATATCGCTGTTGAAACGCTGGTCATCGGTCTGCCTATCGCTCTGCAACTGGTCATCGTGGCGGTGGGGTTGAGTTTCATCCAGCGGGCGGTCAATGGTTTCGGCAAGGTGATGACCGCCTCATTCACCGTGGGGCAGCGGATCGAAATGTATTTGCATCTGCCCTGCAATGCTTTGCAGGCCACTCTGGCGACTTATACCGGTCAGAATGTCGGAGCGGGTAAGATGGAAAGGGTGCGTGCCGGGGCATATCAGGGGGTGCTGATCTCGGTGGTATTTACGGCGTTGCTGGCGGTGGCGGTCTGGTTTGCCGCCAACCGGATAAGTGAAATTTTCGGCTTGAGTGAAGTGGCCGAGGAGTATTGTTCGGCGCATTTGAAAGCCGTAGCATTTATCACGGTGATATTGTCAGTTTATGTGCCGCTATTCGGAGTGTTTCAGGGTACGAAACATTGTGTGGTGCCGGCGTTGGTGGCACTGGGGGCATTGACGTTGCGGGTGATCGTCACTTATCTATTCAAAGACAGTGCATATTTCGGCAGATCGATCATCTGGTGGAATGGCTTATTCGGCTTTTGCACCGGATGCATCATCACCTGGAGTTACTATTTGAGCAACAAGTGGCAGAAAAATCCGCAGGGATGACCGCTTTTATTCCACGGTGAAGCGGAATGCAAAGGTGTAGGATTTGTCATTCAACTCATACTGTGCCAGTGTTTGCGGCCCGCAGGAGCCGGTGCCGATGCCCCGCTGTTGAAGATCGAGAAAGAGGAAGGTTTCCTCATGCTCCGGCAATTCGCAGAAGTGTTTGGCGGCAAAGAGTTCGGCCACGGTGAATTTGGTGGCGGTGAATTCAAATACCGGTGCGCCGGTGAAGCGGAGAATGGCATTTTTTCCGGGGAATTTCACCATTCTGGTATCGGTGCGGTTGCCGTGTTCCTGCGGTACTGCGTAATTGAACCGGCTGTTTTCCGTGGCACTGGAGTTGTAGAGGCCGACCATGGCCGCCCGTTTGCGGTCGATGTAGTTCTCAAAGGGGCCGCGGCCGAAATATTCAAACTCATCCATATTGTGCAATGTGGCACTTACGCCGACCCGCGGCAGAGTCGGGAATGATTCGGGGATGCGGTACTGACACTGTACGGCAAATGAACCGTCATCCAGCATGGTGATCGTCTGATCGAAAAGCACCGTGCCGCCGTCGCAGATGATTTCCCGGTTTATTTTCAGCGTGTGATCTTCCAGTTGGTATCCGGTGATTTTGTTTATGCATTTATCCAGACCGGCTTTCATACATTGACAGTAAGGTTTCCACAGTTGCGTATCGAGTGCTTTACCTTTGATGATATCGTTGTCGGTCGGGGCGCGGAAAAGATTGCCTTCAAAAAGGTCAGAGGCGATCAAATCGTTTCCGGCAAAAAGTTGCAGATTATTTTCCGGGGAGAAGCGCAACTGGCAGACGGCGTTGGATAAGGTGACGATCCCGCCGTTTTTTTCAGCGGAAATGGATTGCGCAGGTGCTTTCGGCCGGGGCGCGGCGGGGATTTGAGCCGTCAGATCGAATTGATCGTGAGCCAGCAGCGTACCGGCGGGGATCAGCGGCAGATCTTTAGCGGCGGTAAAGGTGAATGTGAGGAAAATTTCTTCATCCTCCATCCGGCAGAGACCATCGGTGTCAATGGTAAAATCCAGCGATTCACCGGGGCGCAGATGGTGAAATTGCGGCAGATTCCCGGAACGGATGAGCAGACCGTTTTTCTCCATGCGCCACGAACCGGCAAAATCGGTTAGGCTGGTAAAGTCCCGGCAGTTGGTCAGGCGGAAAACGGTATCGCCCTGACGGGAAATGCGGATCTCCTGCACCAGATGGCGGAATTCATACATCCCGGCGTGCAGTGAACGGTCGGAAGCGAGCATACCATTGCAGCAGAAGTCGGAATCATTGGGGAAATCATTGAAATCCCCGCCGTAAGCGTAAAATGGTTTGCCGTTGGCATCGTGTTGCAAAATGCCCTGATCGACCCAGTCCCAGATGAAGCCGCCCTGCGTTTTTTTCCCGGAATAAAAGAGATCCCAGTAGTCGCAAAGTGAACCGGAACTGTTGCCCATGGCGTGAGCATATTCGATGAGGATCGCCGGACGGGTGGTTTCGGGGTTGTCATCGTAGGCTCTCAATTCATCAATGCCGATATACATCGGGCAGAATATCTGATTGAGGGCATCGTTGCCGCCGGTGTCGGCGTGGCCGAGCTGGTTCCAGTTGGCGTGAGTTTCGCAGTTGTGGAAGATCACTCTGGAATCGTCGAGCGTGCGGAGTTTTTCCAGTGCGGCGGTGTGGTTTTCGCCGTCGCCGGATTCATTGCCGGGCGACCAGGCGATGATGGAAACGTGGGAACGGTCACGCAACACCATGCGTTCAACGCGGGAAATGAAAGCATTTTTCCAGCGCGGATCACGGCAGATGGTCTCAAAATTGGCGTGGGATTCGATATTGGCTTCATCCATAAGGTAGATGCCGTATTGGTCACAGAGGTCGTACCACCGCTCATCATCCGGGTAGTGACAGGTGCGGACGGCGTTGAAGTTGTACTGCTTGAGCAGTCTGATATCCTCAAGCATACTTTCCAGCGACAGAGTTTTACCGGTCAACGGGTCATGTTCGTGGCGGTTGACGCCTTTGATCATAATGCGTTTGCCGTTGACGAGCAGAGAGTTGTTTTCGATGCGCACGTTGCGGAATCCGGTACGCATGGTGCGGGAATCGAGCAAAGTGCCGTCGTGGTCAAAGAGTTCGGCGGTGCAGTTGTAGAGCGTGGGCGTTTCGCTTGACCACGGCGAAACGTTATCCAGAATCAGCCGGGCGTGGAATTTGTAGCCGTCGATACGGAAGTGACGGTCGATAGTGCCGCTGTATTCAGCGATTTTTGCCTTGTCGGAGCCGGTGAGGGTGAATTTCACGGTAAGATCGGCATCCGGGCCGTGCTGGGCGAGATATTTGGCAAAGTGGAAAGCCAGATGGCAGTTGAAGTCAAAAATACCGGTATGGTTTTGATGATCCCAGTCGCCGTTGATGAAAATATCTTCAAAATAAGCGAAGTTGGTGGAGTAGATGAAACATGAGCGGTAAATGCCCGCCATCCACCACTGATCCTGATCTTCGATGTAACTGGAATCCGAATAACGGATAACTTTGGCAATGAGGGTATTTTCACCGGCAATGAGCATGGTTGTCAGGTCGAATTCCGAGGGGAGCCGGGTATCTTTGCCCATGCCGAGGAATTGTCCGTTGAGGAAAAGTTCAAAGTAACTTTCCACGCCGCCGATATGCAGAACGATCCGGCGGCCGGAGAATTTTTCCGGCAGGGTGAAAGTCGTGCGGTAGACGGCACAGGGATTTTTTTCCGGTGTGAATGGCGGATCATTGTCAAAGGGCATGACGACATTGGTATAATGCGGCAGGTCGCCGAAGTTGCCCAGAGTCCAGTTGGATGGCACGGTGATCTTGTCGCTGAATGTGATACTGCCGGGATCTTCCGGCATATTTTCCGGGCGGTCAAAGAGTTGGAAATCCCATTGACCGTCGAGGTTGAAGCGTTCACTTTCCGTCACCGGTGCGCCGCTCATCGGCAGACGGTTGATTCCGGTTATTTCGGGGGTTTCATAAAGTTTTACCGGGGGGGTATACATGGCATTCTCCATAGCAGTTGTATTGTTATTTTTCCATAATATATACTGCCGGAACGACTTTACAAGATGTTTTTTCACTTTTTCTCCGGTAAAACATTTGCCCTGCGGCTGAATATGTGCTATATTTTCCCATCACAGGAGGAATGTTTATGAAAAAGTTGTTGTCATTGTTGCTGGCGGCGGTCAGCGGTGTTGCGCTGTATGCCGGGGATATCGTATTGATGCAGAAAGTCCAGACCTGTTATATCAGCGGCAAGCGGGCCACTTATGAACTTGCCTTGGATGGCACGGCGATCTCGATCAAAGGCGAGGGCAGTTTCACCGGATACAAATATCTGATCGCCAGAGTGCAGATCGACCCGGTGGTGCTGGAGGGCAAAACCCTGGTTCTGGAAGTGAAAGCCGGAAATTTTGTTCCCGGTGATGCGTTTTATGTGAAAGCTCTGGATAAAGACGGCAAGATCGTCGCTTCATTCGTCACTAAAAACAACTTATCCGGCGGCTGGAATAAGATCATCTGCACTCCGGGCAAGACCGGCGGCGGTGTGACCAGTTTTGACCGGGATGTGAATGGGGCGATAACTTCCGAAGTCGTGGCCTTGCAGTTTTATTGCGGCCGCCCCGGCCCGGCGGCGGATTATGATGTGGAGATCCGCAACATAACTCTGGAAGATTCCACGGGCGTTTCCGGCGTGGAGGTCCCGGTGATGAATACTCCGGGCGCAGTTACCCTGCTGGGCGTGACCAACTTCCATATCCCGGCGGCGCGGGCATCCGGCACGCTGGCTGACGGGGCGGTAACGCTCAAAGGTGAAGTCAAATATCAGAAACGTTACGATTATCTGATTGCGAAGATCCATGTGCGCCCGTTTGTGTTGGAGGGCCACGCATTTTCGCTCAAAGTCACCGGTTTGAATTTTGTTCCCGGCGACCAATTCTATGTGAAGTGTCTGGATAAAGACGGCAACAATATCGCCACATTTTACACCCGGAAAAATCTTACCGGCGGCGTGACGCTGGTCTGTGTGCCGGGGAGCAATCATGACGGTATGCTTTACAGCGGCCGGGAAGCCAAAGTGCCGTTGAGTACTCCGGTGGCATTTCTGCAAATCTATTGCGGACGGCCGGGCCCCGCTCCGCAGGAGCCGATCGAGGTAAAAATCGAAGATGCCGGATTGATCGCCCGGCCGTAATATATATTTTGCCTGAAATAATATGTTTATTGCCTGAAGCAATACTTGCAAAAATATATTTTTTTGCGTATACTTAACAGCAGACAGTAATCAACCACACAAATTCAAAGAGGTTAAGTATGAAAAAACTCCACCATGGTGGAGTAAACCGTACCCGGTTTACTCTTATCGAACTGCTCGTCGTCATTGCCATTATCGCTATTTTAGCGGCGATCCTGCTCCCCGCATTGAATTCCGCCCGTGAGCGCGGCCGCAGTGCCAGTTGCATCAGCAATATGAAGCAGATGGGCAATGGTACCCAGGGGTACGTCAATGACTTCAACGTTTTTCCGGCGGCTTTTGTTACCAATGCCGCTTTCGGCGGACGTCAGATGATGTCATGGAAAGCATATATTTACACCTATGCTGTCGGCAGTTTCCCGACCAATGATACCCAGCGCGGTCTGGCTCTTTCCACCGGGATTTTCCTCTGCCCGTCATGGCCGGAAGCCGAATTGGGTACGCTTTTCGATGAAACCAAATGGTCACAGGTCGCCTTGAAAGGCGGTTACGGTTTGAACTCCAATGACAAAGACCGTCAGGCCGGTTTGGGATCGACCTATATCGGTTATGCTGCCGATCCTCTGGGCAAAGATGGTTTCACCCGCCCGACTGATATGGATTCCCCCTCGGAAACTTTGATCGTCGGTGAATCCAGTGACCGTTACAGTGACCGCAGCAATCTCACTCAATTCGGTTTTATTTACGACAGCAAAACTCCGGATGGCCGTCATGCCAATTATACCCAGATGCCGGTGCTGTGGGGCGATGGTCACGTTTCACTCATGACCAATCAGGAGTTGGAAAGAAAACCGGCGACCAATCCCGGTGCGCGCCGCTACTACTTCTGCGTGAAAAAATAAATTATGTATCGATTTCCGGCTGGCATTTTACGGTGTCAGCCGTTTTTTTTTTGAAAAATTCACATTTTTCTTGACAAATATCATGTCGCCGTGTATATTATAAATGTTCCACAACATCTTAACTTACAACAAAAAAGGAAAAACGAAAATGAAACAGCTCCGGTATACCGGAGTAAACCGTACCCGGTTTACTCTTATCGAATTGCTCGTCGTCATCGCCATTATCGCCATTTTAGCGGCGATTCTGCTCCCGGCATTGAACTCCGCCCGTGAGCGCGGCCGCAGTGCCAGTTGTATCAGCAATTTGAAGCAGATGGGTAACGGGATGATGGGGTATACCAATGACTTCAATCTTTTTCCGATCAGTACCCTCAATACCAAACTCGGCGGTGGTAATGCTTCCAGTTGGAAATATCAAATTTATATCTACGCTGTAGGTGATCCCGGTTCCACTCTCCTTGATTACGGCAAAGCGGTTTCTTCCGGAATTTTCCTCTGCCCGTCATGGAGTACGGATACCATGTCAAAAGTTGCTTTCGGAACTGCGTGGCAGGATTACGCCGCTATGGGCGGTTACGGCTACACTTACGGACATCATTCGCATAACTACAGACCGAGCGGTTTTACTTCCGGTTATATCGGCTATACCGGTAACAATCAGGCATTTTACACTTGCCGGCCTACTGATTTGGAATCTCCGTCGGAAACTTTGATCGTCGGCGAAACCGGTGACCAGACTGCCACCGACCGCAACCACGCAACCTTGATTTACGAGGGTGAAACTCCCAATGGCCGTCATGCCAACTATACCCAGATGCCGGTGTTGTGGGCTGATGCTCACGTTTCAATGATGACCAATGAAGAGTTGGCCAAGCCGCTCGGTAACGGCGGAGTAAAATATTATTTTGCTCCGTACAAAAAACGTTAAGCAATTAAAAACAATACTTATTTATCCGAGACATCCGGTTCGCATTTGCCAGACCGGATGTTTTGCTGTATATTATAAGATGTTCAGGCGTTTTGGAAATCATTAACCCAAAAGGAAAATCAAAAATGAAACAGCTCCGGCATACCGGAGTAAAGCAATCATCGCCATTTTAGCGGCAATTCTGCTTCCGGCATTGAATTCCGCCCGTGAGCGCGGCCGCAGTGTGGAGTGGCTCACGGGCGGTTGACACCGCCCTTTACAGGGGCTGCCGCCCCCGTACCCCCGCTTTTGCTTTGCATTGCGGGCAATCTCTTGTCAAACTATCGGACACCGGCTCGGTCACATACATAGTATGCTCCCTCGCCGTTGCCTCTGTTTGACTTCGACCTTGCCTCGCACTGCTTCGCAAAAAGTACGCAGTCTGCCGGGGTTTTGTTTGTTTCGGCTCAACGGTAACTAACGGTAACTAACGGTAATTAACGGATAGCCGGCAGGGGCATTATCCCGGCTGGCGTTGCTCCGTACTCATCCGTACCCCTCCGTACCCCTCCGTACCGGGCGCATATCGAGCGCAAGCGAGCCGCAGTGTGGAGTGGCTCACGGGCGGTTGGCACCGCCCTTGACAGGGGGCGTTGCCCCCCGTACCCCCCCGGTAGGCAGCAGTCTGCCGGGGTTGTTTTGTATTTGCCAGCCACAAGAGTTCGTCTTTGTCACGGGAAATCGCGCAGACCGCAGTCGAATGCACTTTTGCGGAGCAAAAGCCGACGCAACAATAGTTGCGAGGATGAGCAAGCGGGCGAGCATTAGCCGGCATGCGTAGTGGAAAGGCCGCCCAGGCGAAGCCGTTTGACGACCGGCAACGCCGGTCTGGCGGCCGCCCCACGTAGTCGACGGCGTTACTATCGTAGGGGAAATCACGCCCGGAGCATCTTTTTCTCACGGGAAAGGCCCTTGCAAAAGGTGGGGTGTGGGGAGGGAAAGGCGAAGCGTGTCCCTCCCCACTACGCACAAGAGCATATAAACGCTTTACCGGCTAATTACCGGCAACAATACCCGGCAGAACTCAGTTGTGTGGCTTGATTCCTGCGATAATTGATTGAGCCGCGACATCGGAGCGGCGAGACACCTCGCAACCCGCCGAGCGGGCGCCCTTGACAGGGGCTGCCGCCGGTGACAGACACTGCGGGGCTGGTTGTCATCGGTTCTTCTCCGTTCCTCTCCGTTCTCATCCGTTCTTCTCCGTTCTCATCCGTTCTTCTCCGTTTCCTCTTTTTGCTCCCGAAAAAATACATTCCGTGCCTGAAATAATACTTGTTTTTGTATTTTTCCGGTGGTAAATTATTAGTATGTTATACTAATAAGCCAAAAGGAGTCCGGCAAATGAAAAAACTTTTACATTTTTTTGTCTTTGCTGCCGCATTTGCGGTTTCGGCACAGAGTATCTGGAATGGTGAAATCTCATCGGTCAGGCACTCCGCTTACAAGCATTCTCCGCAGTTTACCGCCGACGGGGGGGCACTCAATATCAAAGCATCCATGAATATTCCTGCCGGCAAGCACGAATATTTTGCTTTTTCCATCAATGTTTCCGCCTTTTCGCTGCAGGAAAAAAGTTTGAGCTTCCACTTCACCACCCGGCAGGTTGATCCCCGTGACATTTTTTATGTCAAAGCCCGCAATGCTTCCGGGCAGGTGGTCGGCAGTTTCTATACCCGGATAACCCAAAGCACTTCCCGTACTTACATCTGTACCACCGGCCGGGATGGCGGCGGCATGACTTACTTCGCTTCCGATGTCAAAGGTCCGGCCGGTGATCCGGTGGTCAAACTGGACTTTTTCTACTGCCGCCATGACGGGAATAACGCACTTGACCTTACTTTGAGCGATATTAAAATCATCCCCCATCCCCCGGTGGAATTGTGGAATGGTCAACTCTCCTCGGTCAGCAGCACCACGCCGAAGTTTTCTCCGCAATTTTCCATCGACGGCGATATGCTCAACATCAGAACTTCTTTTGATATTCAAAAGCATGAGTACTTCATTTTTGATGTTAAAGTCAACCCGTTTTCATTGCAGGAAAAGAGTTTGAGTTTCCAATTCGCTTCACCGCAGCTGCTTGCCGGGGATATGCTCTACATCAAAGCTCTGGATGCTTCCGGTCAGGTGGTCGGCAGTTTTTACACCCGCTTGAGCAATGGCAATATGCGTACTTATGTCTGCACTCCGGAAAGTGACACCGGCGGCGTGACTTACTTTGCTTCCGATGTCAAAGCTCCCATCACCAATCCGGTAGTCAAACTCCGATTTTTCTACTGCCGCATGGCCGGTAAAAACACCATGGATCTCGCTGTCGGCAAATTTGAATTGGTTCCCCATCCGCCCAGAGTACCCACCGTCAAAGCACGGGATCTCGGTTTTGCCGTCCGCGGCGGTACCTGCCGGGGATTGCACACCGCCAAAGATGCCGACGGCAATGATTGTGTGGTGGTTTTTCTCATGGATGATATCAACCGCCGGATGCTTCAGATCAGTGCCGTCACCGGTCAGTGTGATGAAACAGTGCTTCCTTTCCGGCCGAGAGATGCGGTTTACAGTTCGATCAAGGGCAGCAACGGCAAATCTTACTCCCTTTTTGCTCATCACTTCGTGGAATATGACCCCGCACAGAAAAAATTCACCTTCGTCCGTCAGGTCAAAGACCTCTGTGCAATGAGTATGGCAGAGGATAATAACGGTGTGATCTACGCGGCAACTTATCCGGATTTCTGTCTCTACTCCTACAATCCCGCCACCGGAGAATTCAAAGATTTCGGTCAGTTGCATAAAGAAACCTTTGCCCAGTACCCCCGCTCCATCACGGTCGCAGATGACAATACTCTCTACATCGGCACCGGCAATGCCCGCGGTCAGGCGATCCACGTCTATCCGGATAGCGGCCGGGTCGTGGCCCTCATCCCCAAAGCCGAAGAACCTGCCGGCAAATCGCTCTTTGTCCGCCGGTTCACCGACGGCAAAATCTATGCCCGTCACCTCGATTTGTTTTTTCGAATCGACGGTGACAATGCCGTTAAACTTGACTCTGTGCCTGACGCTCAGATGATCCTCAGTCCTTTTACCGGGTCGCAGAATCTGGTCATCCGGGATTTTGACAGCGGCCGCAAACTGGTTTCCATTGATTTCGCCACCGGCAAACTGGTCACTTCCGCTGCCGACGGCAGTGACCGCCGGGAAGTAACTTTTTCTTTCACCAATCACGGTTCCCCGATGATGGGGGTCGATGTCACTGCCGATGGTATCGTCGGCGGCGGCGGATTTTTCCCTTTCTGTTTCGGTTTGCTTTATCCGGAATCCGGCGAAAAGACCATCCAGGCCGCCGATGTGCAGTGCAATGCGATCGCAGCTCACGGCAAATATTTTTACATTGCCGGTTACTCCGGCGGCATCATCATGCGTTTCGATCCGGATAAGCCGTGGGATCTTACCAACCCCATGCACCGCACCCAACCGGATCTGCAGAGCAATCCGGTGTTTTACGGTTCGGCAAGAAGGGTATTCATCCGGCCGCACGCCATTGCGGTTTCGCCCGATGGCAGATACTTCGTTTCCGGCGGCACTCCGGAATACGGACACACCGGCGGCGGTATCGCCATCGTGGATACCCAAAGCGGAGAAATGACCCTCGTGCCCCATACCGAACTTGCCCCTCTGGAATCTCCGCACGCTCTGGCCGTGACCGATGCCGGACTCATTCTCTGCGGTACGACCATCCAATCCGGTACCGGCGGCGAGGTAAAGGCCACCGAAGCATCCTTATTCATCTACGACATCCATGCCCGCAAAACCATCTGGCGCAGCAAAGAATTAGGTTCAGTACAGGATATTCTGCAATTCATCCGGCTGGATGATTCACGTTTCATGGGATTTACTTCCGCCGGGGAATTGTTTATTTTCGATCTTGATTCCCGCCGGGTGACTGTCCGGCAGGATATTTCTGAAATCGGTACTCCGGCCAGAGGACAGGCCTGCCGGGTTCTGATCAGTGACGGCGAGGGTGGTATCTGGTTCATCGGCACTTCTTATGTCGCCAAAATCGATCCCGCCGATTGCCGGATCCTGCGTAAAGCCAAAATCGACGGCGGCATCCAGACCGGTGGAGCGATCTACCGCGGAATTTTGTATTTTGTCGCCGGTCACCGTTGGAAAAGTATTGATCTCAAAGAGATTTTCAAATAAGGAGAGTGTGTAGTGAACGATTATTCTGAACTTTGCAAAAACCTCGTTCCGCGCAAGGTGGAAAATACTTACGACCGCCCCGCATGGTGGCGGGTGCGCATCCCCGAATTGATCGAGGATATCGGCAAGGTGAAAAAAGGTCAGGTCGAAGTCCTCACCCATACCCCCGGCGGTTTTCCGGTCTACTGTGTTTCCTACGGCAGAAAACTGCCCCAGCGCAAAACCACATGGCCCAGCCTGACCGGCAGTAAGCACCCGGAATATTACACCAATACCGATCAGCAGACTCTGCTCTTTCTCGCCGGTATCCACGGCGAGGAAACCGAGGGCATCATCACTCTTAATAACTTCATTTCCCTGATGGAAACCGGGGTCGATCACCGGGGCATTGCCCGGCCGCACCTTACGGAACTGGCCGGACATTACCGGATCCTGGTCATGCCGTGCATCAATATGGATGCCCGCAGTTTCGCTCCGGATTGTCTGATGGGGTGTACGCAACTGGATTACAAACCCATTCAGACCCGGCTCAAAAACGGCAATTATCTGGTCTGGCCGCATTTGAAAGAATATTTCCCGCTGCCGATGGATGAGGTCGAGCAGTTGGGCGCATACTACAACTTTGACGGCGTGAATATCCAGTTGGATGCCGCACCGGGCAATATTATTTCCAACGAGGCCAAAGCGATTCTGAAACTTGCCCACGATGAACGCATCGACTGCATGGTGAATATGCACACCGGCACTTACGGAGCGCACTTTGTCCACCCGACGGTGGTCAATTATCCGGGCAACTATAAAACGATCCACACGATCAACCGCCTCTGGTCGGAAAAGATCGGCCGGATACTGGATTACGGCGAGGAGGCGTACAGTGTCCAATGCGACATCAACGATGCCGTCGCCATGGCCACCGGAGCGGTGACCATGACCTACGAGGCCGCCGGATTGAAGGTCGAACCATTTGATAACAAGGTCGAAGTTGCTTACAAAATGATGGAAACCATTATGGAATACGGTTTGCAGCAGCCGCTTGCCCCCCGCAATACTCTGATGAAGCCGCAGGAAAAAAATTGAGGTGCAGATCATGAATGATTATTCAGAATTGTGTAAAAATCTCGTTCCGCGCAAGGTGGCAAACACTTATGACCGCCCCGCATGGTGGCGCGTGCGTATCCCAGAATTGATCGAAGATATCGGCAAAGTGAAAAAAGGTCAGGTCGAGATTCTCACCCATACCCCCGGCGGTTTTCCGGTCTACTGCGTTACTTACGGCGAAAAACTGCCCCAGCGCAAGACTTACTGGCCCAGTCTGACCGGCAGTAAGCACCCGGAATATTATGCCAATACCGATCAGCAGACATTGATGTTCATTGCCGGTATCCATGCCGAGGAAACCGAGGGGATAACGGCGTTGAGCAATCTGCTTTCTTTGTTGGAAACCGGTGTCGATCACCGGGGCATTGCCCGGCCGCATCTGGTCGGATTGGCACAGAAATTCCGGCTGGTCATCATGCCCTGTGTCAATATGGATGGCCGCAGTTTCGCCCCGGATTGTCTGATGGGATGCACTCCGGATGATTATGCCCCGCTCCATACCCGGCTCAAAAACGGTAAATATCTGGTCTGGCCAGATTTGAAAGAGTATTTCCCGCTGCCGATGGATGAGGTCGATCAGTTGGGTACTTACTACAACTTTGAAGGCGTGAATATCCAGTTGGACAGCGCACCGGGCAATATCATTTCCAACGAAGCCAAAGCGATTCTGAAACTCGCCCACGATGAACGCATCGACTGCATGGTGAATATGCATACCGCCAGAGATAATCCGCATATCATTCCGCCGACGATCACCAATTATCCGGGCAATTTCAAAACGGTTCACGAAATCAACCGCCGCTGGACGCAGAAGATGGGCAAAGTTGCCATGGATTACGATGAAAATGCTTACAGCACCCAGTGTGACATCAATGATGCGGTCACGCTGGCCACCGGAGCAGTGACCATGACCTATGAGGCCGCCGGTTTGAAAGTTGAGGAATTCGATAATAAACTTGAGGCGGCATACAAACTTTTTGAAACCATTATGGAGTATGCTTCTGAAACTCCGATCGCTCCGAGAAACAAGTTGCTTTACCGTTAAATCAAAGGAATAAAAGTTATGAAAAAGATCTTCATGTTTCTGACTGTGTTTTGTGCGGTGGCGGTAATGGCCGCAGAGCAGAGTATCGTCATGCAGAGCATCCGCTCTAAAAGAGTGGAGAGTCGCGGTCAGGTTTCCGCAGTTATCAGCGGAAACGGCCAAGTCCTTGCCCTCAAAGGGGATGCCAAACATCAGAATTCCGGTTATCTGATTTGCAATGTGGCGGTCACGCCATTCAAGATGACCGGTAAAACGCTGGTGTTTTCAGTGCAAAGCCCCTATCTGGTCAACGATCAGTTTTATGTAAAAGGCTTGAACCGGGCCGGCAAGGTGGTCACTTCGTTTGTGACCAGAAGCAATTTGAGTTGTCCCGGGGAAATTTTCTGCACTCCGGGCAGTACCGCCGGGGGCGTGACCTATTTCGCCAGTGATGTCAAAGCCGCTCCGGATGAGGAGATCGTGACCTTGCAATTTTGTCTTTACCGCAAAGGTCCGGCGGCAGATTACGATGCAGTCATCCGCAATATCCGGTTGATCGACCGGCAGGAAAAATCTGCCATCGTCATTGAACCGCAGACTGAAAACGGGGATTTGACTTTGTTCCGGGTCGCCGGAAAAAGCGTACCCAAAGGTACTGCTCAAGTGGTCATTTCAGATAACGACATATCCATCGAATCGGAAGTGAAGTACGAGAAATACGGCTATACCACCGCTTCAATCGAGGTGCGGCCGTTTGTGCTTGACGGCAAAAGTCTGTCATTTACGGTGAAATCCGGTAACTTTGTTTCCGGCGATCAATTTTATGTCAAAGGTTACGATGCCGATAATAAGATCGTGTTTTCATTCTACAACCGCAGGGATATGCGTGAAGCGACCCCAATGATCTGCACTCCGGGATTCGACGGCAATAATGCCATCAATATCCCCGGTGATGTCAAAGCTCCGCTGACCAATCCGGTGGTGAGGATCGTTTTCTACTGCGGCCGTCCCGGTCCGGCGGCACCGGTGGATATGGAAATCAGTGATCTGGCTCTGGTCGATAAACCGGTTGTGCCGGGCAGTGAAGGTTTTGATACGCATGGTGTGGGTATCTCCTCTGCTGAAGTACGCAACGTTATCGCCTGTGTTGACCGCAACGGCAAACGTCTGGTGATCACTTCACCGATGGATGAGGGCAGAGCCTATGTTTTGCTTACCGAAGTGGATACCGGAAAAACCTATCAATATTACTGTGAAGGCTACGGCGGCATTTTCGGCGGCGGTGTGCTTACTCCCCGCGGCAAATTTGTCTTTGCCGCCTGCGGTAAGGCGTGGGTCTTTGATATCAATGAAAGAACTCTGACTGCCTGCGGTCCGGCGAGCGGTTCCAACTTGTGTGCCACGGTCTCTCCGGATGGCGTGACCGCTTATCTGGGATTCGCCCCCGGCTGTAATGTGGTGGAGGTCAATACCGATACCTGCCAGAGCCGCAATCTCGGCCGAATGGATGACCGTGAAGAGTATGCCTCCTATCTGGCGGTGGACAGCAACGGTATTCTCTATTGCGGCATCGGCACGGCCAAAGCCAACATCGTGGCATTCAACCCCCGCACCGGTGAAAGAATGCAGATTTTGCCGGAAGATCAGCGGGCTCTGGGTACGGCACAGGTGATCCCCGGCGATGACGGATATGTGTATGTGCTGTTCAACAATTTCGTTGCCAAATGTCTGGATGGCAAAGTCGTTGAAGCGGGCGCACGCTGTCAGAAAGCCAGAGATGTCATTTCCGTCAAATACGGTTCGCGCCAATATAACTTCCCTGACGGTTCGGCGGTGGCAAGTATCGACCTCGGCACCAGAGAATTGGTTATCCGGGAAAACGGCCGGACCCGCACGATCAAAATCGACTATGTTTCCGGCGGCTTGAATCTTACTTCTCTGGGATTGGGGCCGGATGGACACATCTACTTCAGCAGTTCCCACCCCAACCACCTCGGCCGTCTGGATATTTCCACCGGAAAAATCACCGATCTGGGCTTCAACCCCCGTATCGGCGGGGGCAACTGGTGCAATATGGTCGCCTTTGACGGTAAACTTTATGGCTGTGAATATGCCGGGGGCAGATTGTGGGTCTATGATCCGGCATTGCCGGCGGTTTATGCGGCACGGCATATAGATCACTTCGGCGTGGCTTACGGCGATCTGCTGGCCAATGCTTTCGGTCGCAACGGTCAGTGGCGGGAATTGACCCAGATGCAGGTGCTTTTCGGCATTGCCGGCGGTGAAGATCATGAGATGGGGTTGAAGATCCCGATCCCGGAAAAGGGGCAATGGTATTTGAATCTGCAATTTCTCAAATCCGGTTCTTACGGTATAATCACGGTCAAAGTCAAAGATCAGGAATACAAATTCAATTTGCAGCATCATGAAACCGCTCCCGGTCCGATCGAAAATCTCGGTCCCTTTGATCTGGAAGGCGAATTTCTGGAAGTCCGTTTCCACGCTTCTGCCGAAGGGGTCACCGGAGCAAGAAACTACTTCAGTCTGATCGGTATCGAGTTATCTAAAACCAAACGGGAGATCCCGGCCGTTGCGCAAAAGAGGTTGAATCCGGATATCCTCGGCGGCTGGCCCAATCTGATCACCCGCCCGCGGACGATCGCTGTCAATCCGGTCACCGGCGAGGTGGTCATCGCCGGATTTGCCAACTATGGTCTGGTCGGCGGCGGTTTCGGCATCTGGAACAGCAAAACCGGTCAAGTCAGAGAGATCAGCGATTGGCTGCCCGGTGAAAGTTGTATAGATATGTATTTCCGGCCCGACGGCAATCTGGTCGGCGCAACCAGCGTCACTGCCCCCGGCGGCGGCCATGAAACGGCGACCAAAGCATCGGTATTCATGATCGACTGGCAGTCGGGAAAAGTGGTGAAACATATTGCCTTTGAGGGTGAACGCAACATTTACGGTGTCCGGGAATTCGGCAATTACATCTATGCGGCATCATCCACCGGCAATTTGTATATCATTGACAAAAACAGTTGGCAGTTGGTCAGAAAAGTTGAATTGAATGGTACTCCGGTCAACCGCAATCCGTTGTTGCTCACGGCGGATGGCAAGCGGCTTTTCATCCTCTGCAACCGGGCGATTTTTGAGGTCGATCCTGCCGATGGTATGCCGGTGTATGTGGCGATCGCTCCATTCACGATCTCTGCCGGCGGTGCGATTTCCGGTGACCGCATCTACTTTATCAGCCGGGAAAAGATCGCCAGTTGGCAGATAAAGGATTTGAAAAAATGATTTATGATATCCATACACACAACTTTGCTTCCGGCAACCGGGAACTTTTCGGAGAAGCGGAAAAACACGGTATCAGCCGGGTGCTGCTGCTCGGTGATGTTTTGCGCCACTGTGAGGCACAGAGTGCGGAACAGGTGCGGGAGATCAATGATGATACCATTGCCGATGTGAAAAAATACAGCGATATGGCAGATGGATTCTGCTATATCAACCCGGCATTACCGGCAGATTTCATCCGGGAGGAAGTGACCAGATGTTTCGCCGCCGGACTCAAAGGGGTGAAACTGGAAATTTCCCTTTGCTGCAGCAATCCGAAACTGGATGATCTGATGGCGGTGCTTAAAGAGTATGACCGGCCGCTGCTGCACCATTGCTGGTTCAAAACGGTGGGGAAATACGGTGAGGAATCTGACCCGTCGGATATCGCTGTTCTGGCGAAACGTCACCCGGAAGTGAAGATCGTTATGGCGCATTTGTGCGGCTGCGGTTACCGTGGCGTGGAATATATTGCCGATCTGCCCAACGTTTATGTGGATACTTCCGGCGGCCAGCCGGAGAATGGCTTTTTGCAATATGCGGTCAAGAGGATCGGGGCGGGGCGTCTGCTTTACGGTTCGGATGCGCCGTGCCGGGATTTCGGCTGTCAGCTGCATAAAGTGCTGGATGCCGGGTTGAGTTCTGCGGATATGGAAAAGATCCTTTACACCAATGCAGTGGAGTTGTTGAAATGAGTGGTATTTTCGATGTGAATATTTCCTGCGGCCGCTGGCCTTTCCGGAGATTGCCGGATTCGGAATTGCCGGAATTGGTAAAGGTACTGAAAAAATTCGGTATAACCGGCGGCATAGTCCGTTCGCTGGAAGCACCGTTTTCCATGAATATCAATGAGGAAAATGATATTCTGCTGGAGCGTTGTGCCGGGATGGAAAATTTCATTCCGGCATTGGCGGTGCGGCCGGAATTCGGTTTGTGGCGCAAATTTTCCGGCAAAGTGGCGGCACTTTATCCGTCATATCATCAGTATAAACTTACTTCACCGGAAGCGTTGGAAATGATTTCCGGTCTGCTGGATAAGAATGTCGTGCCGCTTATCGTATTGCGGGAGGAAGATGAGCGTGGTCAGCACCCCTTATGCAAAGTAGCGGCGGTACCGGCAAAAGAGATCAATGAATTGGCAGAGATGTTTCCGGATAAACCGTTTATTGCGGTGAATCTCTATGCTTATGAATACGCTCAACTGACGGCAAAAAATATTTATGCGGATATCGCTTTTGCTGAAACTTTTCCGGCCATTGCCGAACCGGTGGCGTTGCTGGGCAGTCAGAATCTGGTATTCGGTTCCCATTCGCCGTTTTTCTGTACGGGTGCGGCGGTGAGCAAGTTATCCTATGATAAATTGAGCGAAAATGATGTGGCAAATATAGCATATAAAAATATGGAGAGAGTTTTATATGGAAAATAAATTGGCAATGCTGGGCGGCACGCCGGTAAAGACGACGCCATTCGGCAAGGGGAGCCGTTACGGTGAAGCGGAAATGGCGGAAGTCAAAGATACTTTTGACCATGGCAGTCTGATTTATTGGGGCGGTTACAAGATCGGTCAATTCTGTGAAACGGTGAAAAAGTATTTCGGCGTGGAGTATTGTGCCGGGTGCAGTTCCGGTTCGGCGGCGATCCATGCGGCGATCGGTGCGGCGAAGATCGAGCCGGGTTATGAAGTTATTACTTCACCGATCACGGATATCGGTTCGCTGGTGGGGATCATCTATCAGAATCTGATCCCGGTGTTTGCCGATGTGGATCCTAATACCTACAATATGACTCCGGAATCGGTCGAAAAGGTCATTACCGACCGTACCAGAGCGATCGTGGTGGTGCATCTGGCGGGCAATCCGTGTGATATGGATGGGATCATGGCGGTAGCGAAAAAGCATGATTTATTCGTGATCGAGGATTGTGCGCAGGCTTACGGCACGCTTTACAAGGGGCGTCTGGCCGGTACGATCGGTGATGTCGGGGCATTTTCGCTCAATGAATCCAAACATTTGAGTGCGGGCGACGGTGGATTTATCATTACCAATGACAAAGAGATCCACGGGGTCTGCCACAACTATATGGATAAATATTATGACCGTCTGGGGCGGGGCGACCGTCTGGATCATATTGCACCGAACTACCGGGCCAGTGAATTGCAGTATGCGGTGGGCAAGGCGCAGTTTGCCAGATTGGATGATATTCTGGCCAAAAGGCGTAAATTTGCGAACATTCTGTCGGAAAATCTGGCGGGTATCGACGGGATAACGCTGCCGAAAGTGCTGGATGGTTGTGAAAGTTCATGGTGGTTTTATCTTTTCCGGTTGACACCGGGAGTTTTTGAGGGTGACGGGCCGAATTTTGCCAAGGCGATGTGTGCCGAGGGGTGCTGGGCGCAGGCGGGATATATTCCGCAGCCGATCTACCGGGAGAAGGTTTTTGCGCAAAAGAGTTTCTTCCCCGGCAATGTCTGGCCGGCGGAGGTGGTTTCGGGCAGAAGTTATGCTTATCCCAAGGGGCTTTGTCCGGTGGCGGAAGAGGTGCTGGCGACTTCGATCAGATTGCCGGTGAGTGAATTTTTCACGGAAGATGATGCGCTGGATATGGTCAAAGCGGTGAAAAAGGTGGCCGAAGGCTTGAGAAAATAAAAAACTGAATTTGGTGAAAAATCTAAACTGCGGTGGCGCATTACGGGCAATCTCTTGCCAAATCGGCGGACTCAAGCTCGGTCGAGTATGGTTATACACTCCCTCGCTTTCGCCTTGATTTGGCGGCGACCTTGCCTCGTACTGCATCCACCGGGTGGAGCGGTGCTGATTGGAAAAATTAAATAAAAAAATCAAATAAAAATCTGCCACCGGGTGCTTACCCGGACGTGGTCAAGCGGCGGAACGCTTGTCGCCGCCATCAGCGGCGAAAATAAGCGACAGCGCATAAGTCGGCGTGGAAACGCCGACACCACCTGCCGTGAGCGAAGTTGTGCGCCAGCACAACAGTTGAGCGGCAAGGCAGTAAAGGTGAATGCATTGCGGGCTTTTTTCTTGCCAAATCTGCGGACTCAAGCTCGGTCGAGTACATAGTACACTCCTTCACCGTTACCTTGATTTGACGGCTTTCCTTGCCTTACACTGCATCCACCGGGTGCGGTGGCGCATTGCGGTCAATCTCTTGCCAAATCGGCGGATAACGGTTCAGTCGAGTACATAGTACACTCCTTCACCGTTACCTTGATTTGACGGCGACCTTGCCTCGCACTGCATCCACCTTGTGTGGATGAGATGAAAATCAAATAAAAATTTGCTACCGGGTGGAACGGTGCTGACCTTGGGTAAGATATAAACAGGAATTTCAGGAGAATATGAAATGAGCAAATTCGTGGAAAAATTCAACAACGAACAGGAACTTGAAGCGTTTCTTTCAGTGCCGAATGCCGAATTGATCGAAATGATGAAGCGTCTGGATGGCGACATCATGATTCTCGGTATTGCCGGAAAGATGGGTGTGACCATGGGCAAACTGGCGGTCAATGCCATCCGGGAGGCGAAAGTGGATAAAAAGGTTTACGGTGTGGCGCGTTTCAGCGATGCCGAAGCCAGAAAAAAACTGGAAGATGCCGGTATTCAGACCATCGTTTGCGATCTGCTGGATCGGGAAGCGGTCGCCAAACTGCCGAAAATCAAAAATATCATTTTCATGGCGGGTCGTAAATTCGGCACTGACGGCAGTGAGGAATTGACCTGGATGATGAATACGGTCGTGCCGTCAAATGTGATCGAGAACTTCAAAGATTCCCGGATAACTGCGTTTTCCACGGGTTGTGTTTATCCGCTGATCAATTTGAAAGATGGCGGCTGCACGGAAAAAGACCGTCCCGGTCCGATCGGTGAATATTCCCAGTCATGTCTGGGGCGGGAAAGGGTCTTTGAATACGGGGCCAAGGCTTACGGCATCAAAACTCTGCTTTACCGGCTCAACTATGCCATTGATCTGCGTTACGGGGTGTTGCATGACATTGCCCAGGCGGTGTGGAAAGGTGAAGAGGTCAATAATACGGTCGGTTTTTTCAACGTCATCTGGCAGGGCGATGCCAACCATATTGCGTTGCGCAGTCTGGAATTGGCGGAAAATCCGGCGGCGATCTTGAATGTTACCGGGCCGGAAATTTTGAGTGTGGAAACGGTGGCAAAGGAATTCGGCAGACTTTTCGGTAAAGAGGTGAAATTCAAGTGTGCGGAGACCAGCACGGATTGTTTCCTGTCGGATTCCAGTGTGATGACGGATATTTTCGGGAATCCTTCCATTCCGGTTTCCCGGATGATCAAATGGCAGGCGGCGTGGATCGCCGACGGCGGCAGAACTCTGAATAAGCCGACCCATTATGAAGTAAATACCGGAAAATTCTGAAAAAGGAATATATACGATGAAAACGATTTCCCAGATCGATCCGGCCGTATTGGCCAAATTCCGCAAAGGTTGTGTGATTCCCGCCCAGCCGCTGGCGTTGGATGAAAACCGTAAATTCATGCCGCAGTATCAGCGGGCGTTGTGCCGTTATTATATCGATGCCGGAGTCGGCGGTATTGCAGTGGGGGTCCACTCCACGCAGTTTGAGATCCGCAAACCGGAGATCGGACTTTATGAACCGGTGTTGAGTGAAACTTCCAAATTCATCGACGAATGGTGCGAAAAACGCGGCAGAAAGATCCTCAAAGTCGCCGGAGTTTGCGGCAAAACGGAGCAGGCATTGTATGAAGCGCAATTTGCCGTGGATAACGGTTATGATGCCGGACTTTTGAGCATGGCGGCATTCAAAGACGGCACGGTTGAGGAGATGCTGGAGCATTGCCGCAAAGTTGCGGAAGTTATTCCCGTAATCGGCTTTTATCTGCAGCCGAGTGTGGGCGGCCGGATTTTGCCGCTGGAATTCTGGAAAGGTCTGTGCGCCATTCCCAATCTTCTGGGTATCAAAATGGCTCCATTCAACCGTTACTGCACTTTTGATGTGGTGCGTGCGCTGGCGGAATCCGGGCGCGATGATGTGACGCTTTTCACCGGCAACGATGACAATATCCTCATTGATCTGCTTTCCAAATATGTGATCGGCGGCAAAGAGTTGCGGATCAAAGGCGGCTTGCTCGGTCACTGGTGCTGCTGGACGAAAAAGGCGGTGGAATTGCTCGATGAAGTTCATGCATTGATCGATTCAGGTAAAGATATCCCCGCTGAAATGCTGACCAGAAATATCCAGATCACCGACTGCAATGCGGCGTTTTTCGATGCCGCCAACGGTTATGCCGGATGTATTCCGGGCATCCATGAAGTGTTGCGCCGTCAGGGCTTGCTCAAAGGTGTCTGGTGTCTGAATCCTTATGAGGTGCTTTCCGCCGGACAGAGTGAGGAGATCAGCAGAGTCCACGATGCTTATCCGGCATTGCACGACGATGAATTTGTCGCCGCCAATCTGGCCGAATGGCTGGCGTGATATCCGGAGCATGGTATGGATTTCCAAAGGTGGATCTCCCGGCTGGGAACGGAAATAATCCCGCTGGAAGTGAACTATTTTCAGGCATTGGGCGATGAATGTACCCCGGAACACACTCATCCGGGGCAGTTGCATATCGCCTGTTTTGAAAAGGGCAGCGGCTGGTGCATGGTCAACGGCATCAAACACCGCATCCATTCCGGGGATATTTACCTTATTCTGCCCGGAGAGATGCACCAATTCTCCGCAGAACCGGATAATCCGTACCGGGCCTGTTTTCTGCATTTTTCGTGGTTCGGGGAGCTTCCGGCGGAAATTCCGCTGACGTTGAAAGTTCCCCGGAGCGAAAAGCGCAAGTTTTTTGCGCTGTGTTCCCGGATGGCGGATATCTGCCATAAGGGGGATCGGGATATCAGCGAAGATTTTTTCTTTTACGGTGAATTGCTCCACTTTTGGGGGTTATTGCTCCGTTACGCTGCTGATGCCGGTGTTTCCGGCGAACTCCTCCGCCCCAAAGAGGGGATCAATAAGCAGCTTAATCAGATCGTGAGCAAACTTCACGGGCCGCCGTTTTTCTATCCGGGCATCGACACGCTGGCGGAAGAAAGCGGCATCAGCCGCCGCCAGTTGACCAAACTTTTCCGGAAGTTCGTCGGTTGCGGTATCAAACAATATTATCTGGCCAATGTGATGCATTATGCCAAAAGCATACGGGAACAAAAGGTGATTTCCGTGGCGGAACTGGCGAAACAATGCGGCTATTCCACGCCGCAGAACTTCCTTCTGGCATATAAAAAATTCTTTTCCGCCCCGGAAGGGAAAGACTTCAGCAAAAGCGTGGTGTGGACTCCGACGGAAACTTCTGCCGGCAAGACGATCAGCAAAAAGTAATATCTTGACAAAATAAGGCGTATAGTGTATATTAAAACTATACAACCTATACATCAACATTGTCAAAGGTCAGTTTTTATGAGTAACTCATGTTTCGGATTCCCGCCTGAATTTCCCGGTGCTTACTGGTTGCGTCTGCCGCATTACAGCCGTGACGACCGTGACCGCCGTTTCCAGTGCCGCAAAACGTTTGAATTATCCGGTGTGCCGGAAACGGTATATATCAATGTCACTGCCGATGCCAAATATATTCTTTATGTGAATGGGCAGTTTGTCCATTTCGGCCCGGCGCGGGGATTTCAAAGTCATTGGCCCTACGACCGTCTGGATATCGCGCCCTATTTGAAGTGCGGGAAAAATGTCATTGCCGCATTGGTTTATAAATTCGGTATGGGTATGACGATGTATGCTTACGGCTATGACAATGGATTTCTGTTGTCGGGCAAGGCCGGGGCGGTGGATTTGAGTACCGGGGAAAGTTGGCTCATCCGCCATGCTCCGGGATATATACCGGCGGTGGCACGTTCATCGGGGCAGTACGGATTTCAGGAATTTTTCGATTGCCGCGCGGCGCAGGATGAGTGGTTCATGCCGGAATATGCCGAAGATGAGTCATGGTTCGATGAATTATCTGCCAGCCATTTGCGGGCGGCGGGATGTGCGCCGTGGTATGCGTTTGAGGAGCGTGGAGTGCCGTTATTGGGCAAAACGGTGGTCGAAGCCGCCGGGATGGTCGGTTTTTCGGCGACGGCGGCGGCGCCCGGTATGGAAAGAAATGAGAATATTTACCTGAATTATGCCGCCGGTGGATTTGATTGGCAGGCGCGGACGATTCCGGGCAATGAATTTGATTTTTCCGGTGAAGTAAATGCGGTGGTCGCCGATCTGGGTGAACAGATGCCGGGCAAGCTGATTTTTGATATCGACCATGCGCAAGGCGGGGAAATGCTGGGATTTATCGCATTTGAAACGTTGAAAAACGATGGATTGACGCCGGATTTCCCGGAAACGCCGCCGGAAAAGACCTTGGTTTTCGGTGGCAGATTGACCTTGAAAGCGGGGAAATATCACCATGAAACCACGTTGCCGTGGGGGGTGCGTTATGTGGTGATGTGGAAGTCGCAGGGAAATTTCAAGGTGAAACTTGCCGCCAGAAAGATGATCGCTGAATTGGATGTTTCCGGCAGTTTCCGCACTTCGGATACGGCAAAGCAGAAGATCTGGGATATGTGTATGCGCAGTCAGCGGTGCTGTCTGGTGGATTCCTACATAGATTGTCCGGGCAGGGAGAATGCCCAGTGGTGGGGCGATGCGCTGGTGCAGAGTCAGAATACGTTCCGGATAACGGATAAGGCGGATTTTCTGGCGCGGGGGCTGCGGCAGATCGGAGAGGTGACATTGCCGGATGGTTTGACCTATGCGATCGCGCCGACGAGCAGCACATTGTGTGTATTGCCGGATTATTCGGCACTTTATCCGGTGACGTTGTATGCCCATTATTTCCAGACCGGTTCACTGGAAATGTATGATAAGATGCGTCAGACGGCTCTGGGGATATTGAGTTATTTCCGCAATTCGGCGCAGGCCAACGGCAATGGATTGGCGGCATTTGACCCCCGGTACTGGATATTTCTGGATTGGTGCGGGCCGTTGCAGCGCAAAGGTACGCCGACGGTGCTTAATTTATTGTGGCTGTATGGTTTGAAGTGTTTGCATGAATTGTCGGTCGCCGCCGGGGATAAGGAGGTTGCCGCTTTGACGGCGGCGGATATGGAAGGTTTGACGGCGGCGATAGAGAAAAATCTTTATGATCCGGCAAGCGGATTTATTGCTGACGGGTTGGATGAATCGGGAAAAACAGTGACATCTCATTCGGCGCATGGAGCGGCACTGGCGATCATATTGGGGCTGTTTCCTCAAAGGCATCAGCAGTATATTGAGGAAATTTTACTGCCGCTGGTAAAGGGGGATAGAAGTGACCCGTTGCAGCCGAGTGTGTATTTCACTTATTTTGTATTTGAGGCGTTGAAGCGCAAAGGATACCGCAAAGAGGTGATCGAGTGTATTGACCGCTGGTGGGGTGAATTTGTGGAAGCGGGTTGTTCGACCACGCCGGAATTGTTTCTGGATCAGGCGAGAAAGGGTCACAGCAGTTTCTGTCATGCGTGGGGGGCGCATCCATTGGTGCATTATTCGGAAATATTGCTGGGGGTCAGGCAGTTGTCGGCCGGTTGGGAAGCTGTGGAGATCGACCCGTTGCTGATACCGGGGATGAATATCAAGGGAAGCGTGCCGACGCCGCATGGAGCGATCGTGGTGTCGGTGGCGTGGCAGGATGGCAAACCGATGGTATTCAAAGATGTTCCGGGAAATATCACTGTAAGAGAATGAAAAATTTCATTCCGGCTTGACATAATAAAAAAACGATGCTATTTTAAAGCATACAACCTATACACCTGTGGAAAATGACTTATGAAAGACAAGAGTAAATACCGGATGATCGCCGATTCGTTGCGTGACCGTATTTATTCCGGTGAGTTGGTTTCCGGTGAAAAGTTTTATACCCGGAAGCAGTTGTGTGAGTTGTTCAATATCAGTTTGATGACGGCATTCAATGTGCAGAAGTTGTTACAGGATGCCGGGTTGATTTTCAGCGAACCGGGGGTGGGATTTTTCGTGAACCGCCCGGAAATGTACCGGATCAACCACCCCAGCGAGCCGGTGAGAAAGATCCGGATGATCGGTTCACCGCAGGCGATCGGTGAGACGACGGATTTCGGTTCACATCTGGTCAGCGGAGTGCGTGAAGCGTGTGAAAAGCATGGTTTGACCTTGAATGTGGAATTGGTTCAGGTGTTGAATAACCCGAAACACATCATCAATACTTCCCGGCGGCTTGATCCGGATGAAGCATTGGTGGTATTTCTGCATGATGAATTGCTGCCGGAAGTGGTCAATCTGCTGTTGTCGCCGGATGTGCGGGCGGTGACGGTGAGCCGGACATTTCCGGATAAACCGGCGGTATTGTGTGATATTGCCGATGTGGTGCGGCAGATATTGGCATTGTGTGAAAGGAAAAAAGTTCACAAAGTGCTTTATGCCGGTCAGTGTAATCACTGGATCTCATTGCGGCATGAATCGGTGTTTTTTGAGATGTTTGAAAGATTCATTCAAGATCATGATTTTGAATATGAAACTGATTTTTCCGGCAATTTTCCGCAGTTGGTCAAACATATAAAAGAGTATGAGCCGGATGCGGTGATCTTCTCGCAGGATGAGGGTGCGTTGCGGTTGCGCGACCACTATTTTTCCGCCGGGGAAAAGCGGCCGGTTTTTATCGGTTACGGCGATTACGACGCCGGGGGCAAGGCGCAGAAACTGCGTTATACCTATTGGCCCGACGGGGCGGAAATGGGCCGCCGGGCAGTGGAAATATTGTTGAAACCGGATATCAATATCCGTCCGTCACTGTATGAATATGTGGCGGGCAAATTAATTGAACGTGATTGAATAACCCAACTAAAAAGAAAGGATTTGTGAAAATGAAAAGACTCCACCATGGTGGAGTAAAGCACTCATGCTTTACTCTTATTGAACTGCTCGTGGTCATCGCCATCATCGCTATTTTAGCGGCGATACTGCTCCCCGCTCTCAACAGTGCCAGAGAGCGCGGCCGGGCGGCAAGTTGTATCAGCAACCTTAAACAACTGGGTAATGCGGTGCAGTTTTATGCAGATGCCAACGATGATTTTCTGCCGGCAAGTCAGGGGCCTAATGGCGGTTCGCCGATCTGGTATCAATGTTTGACTCAAATTATTTATCCCGGCAATGGTATTAATGACGGTGGTGGTGTTTTTGTCTGTCCGTCATGTCCTTATGATATGCCTGATGGTACTGCTCCGAGACATTCATACGGATATAACAGTTCCTGTTATCAGTATAATGCCACCAGTGGTGCTAATTATGAACTGCGTTTTAAGGAATATCGCAAAATTACCAAAATCGTCAGAGCCACTGAAAGACCGTTGATCGTGGACTTTTTCTGGTTTGACCGGCCGGATAACAATCGTTTTACGTGGTTCGGTTCTGGAGATTTCTTTGATGAAACAGATAATAGGTTCAACCGGATGAATTGGCACAATAAGAGTACCAATATGCTTTCTCCGGCGGGGAATGTATTCAGCGACAAAGCAACCAAAACTCAATACCCTCTCGGCAGAGTTGAATTTTATTACGACACCTGGTGATAACAGTTAAAGGAGATAAATAAAAATGTTGAAAAAATTGATGTTATTTTGCTGTATGGCGGTCTTTACCGCTATGGCAGTGGAATTGCCGGAGCGTATCATTTCCGGCTACGGCGGCCATATTTTCGGCAGTCGTGACGCACAGGTAGAGGGCGGTCATATCTGGCGGATGATGGAATTGATGAAACAGCATAAATTCAACTCCATCGAAATCAAATTCCAGCAGGTTCTGCCCAATGGAGTCCGCAAAATGCAGTTGGATAGATACAAAGGCGATGTCGCCAAATTCTATCAGAAAGCCACGGAATGCGGTCTTATGCTGCAAATCTACCTCTATCCGTGTCCGGATGCCCGCCGCCGCCCGGAGTGGGAGGAACACGCCCGCTGTCAGGCGGTCGTCGCCGCTGACGGTCTGGAACTGCCCGGCGTTTTCGCCCTCAACGATGTGAATTCATGGCGCACGCTTTTTGAACACGCCTATCAATTCGCCCGTCTGCATAAGGAAATTCCCTTTACTTCGTTGAAGTTTGATATGGAATTGACCTCTTTGTATTACAGTTACGATGACGGCACCTGGGGCAGATTCTGCGCCGCCAATCCGCAGTTTGCCGCCGATACTCCGGCCGCCAACCGCGCACAACTGCTCAAAGATAAGAATGCCGAAGCCCTTTATAAAGCATTCTTTGAGAAAGAAGTTGAGGCCGCCGCCAAAACTTTTGCCGATGAACTTCACGCCATTGCCCCGACTTTGATCCTCGGCTATATGCCCTCACATCACGGCGCATTGGCCCGCATTATGGAAACGGTGCTGGCAACCGATACTCTACCGGCGATCGTGGATGGCTGGGAGTTGTATAACGGCGCCGGTATAGAAGATTATATCGTGCAGAGAGCCGCACTTGCCAAACAGCGTCACCCCAACAACCGTTACGTTTCCTGGCTGCGCCCGGATAACTATTCCGCTGAAGACCTCGCAATCCAGGCGTATCACGCCGGAGCGAAACTCGATGGCTACTCCATCTGGGTATTGTGGATGCTCGATGCCGCTTATCCGCAGCGTATTCCCAAGGGTATTGCTTCGGTTGATGCTCACTGGGCGGCATTCGGCAGAGCCAATGAAGCATTGCGGGCGGATATCGCCGCCGGTACGCTGAATAATCCGGTGCGTATTCCTTTCAAAAAAGCGCAGTCAAAAGTGGCCTCCATTGATTACAGCGATCTGGTCATCCCGACTCTGCGGCCGGTAGGTAACGGCGATATGGCAGGTTCCGTGAGAAGATATCTTCTGCGCGAACAGCAGGTGATCCTGTTCTACGCCAGAGCCGGGGAAAAACTGGATATCCGCATTCACCACATGGGCGACAACCGCCGCCCGACCGGTTTGCAGTATGCGGTCATGGATCAGCAGAAAAATATTCTGCGCAATGAATCACTTACTTTCGGTACGACGTCACACTTTCAGGTCGATGCTCCCCATACCGGAACTTATGCGATGGTCTTGAGTGCCGGTATCGGCGGTCAGGCATGGTACAGCGTGGAGATCAAAACCCCTTATGCGGCGATCTATCAGGCTCCGCGTACCCGCATCTACCTTTTCGGGCCGCAGAAAGTTTTTGTGGCCGGTGCCGCACTGGGCAACCGGCAGTTGAATTTCGCCACCACTGCCGCAGAATCATGGAAACTCTCGCTGGATGGTGCGGCGGCACAGGTTTACCGCCGTCCGGGAAATATCAATCTGCCGCTGGCGGATAAGGCGGCGGTCGCCGTCGATTTCCAGAAAGGCGGAATCGATTACAGCCAGAATATTTTCCTCACATTCCCCGGTGGTCGCACTCCGCTGGTCTTCTTCGGCCCGGAACGCACCATGGAGATCGTGCGGTAAAAATCCGGATAAAAACACAGCGGTTTTGGTTGACAAAACCGCTGTTTTGTATTATATTTAATCCCGGTTTATTAAAATAATTTTGGAATCCGGTGTGATGAAAGAACGTATTTTTTATACTTTCGACCCATTCGATGATTATCCGTGGGAAGATGCCGTAAAAGCGGCTTATGATGATGGCGTGAGGATTTTTTCTTTCCTCTATCCGATGATGCTCAACTGGCAGGAAGATGGTTCATTTGATTTCACTTTGACCGACACTCTGACCGACCGCATAATGGCACTTATTCCGGATGGCCGAATGATGCCGCGGGCATTTCTGACCACCCCTTACTGGTGGGATAAAAAATATCCCGGCGAATTGCTCAAATTCAGCGGGCCGACTCCCAAACAGACCAACTTCACCCACGTCAACGAACCTTTGTGGCTCTACGAAAACAAACAATTCCACGGCTCGGATAACGCTTCACTGGCTTCGCTCCAGTGGCGCAAAGATGCCGGAAATGCCGTCTATGCCACAACTAAACATCTGGTGGAGCGTTACGGCAGAAACCGCATTTACGCTATGCAGATGGCTTACGGCACCTGCGGTGAATGGGGGGCTTTCGGCAGTTATCTTTTCGGTCAATCCGCCAACGGGGATTTTTCTGAACCGATGGTGAGAGCCTACCGGGAATTTCTCCGGGAAAAATATGGCGATAAACCGGAATTTGCCACCATTTTGCCGCCATCCAAAGCCGCCCGCCAGCAGGTCGAATACGGGATGCTCCGCTCGCCGGAATCCATCCGTTACTTCCTCGATTATCAGGAAGTTGCCGCAAAAGTGAAAAATGAGGCTCTCGCCCACTTCTGCCGCCGGGCCAAAGAGGCGTGTGCCGATATGGTTTGCGGCAGTTTCGGCGGCTCGGCCATGAGTGTCGGTTCATCGGCCTGCGGTTTGAATTACGCCGCCGGATTTGACAGCAAATATCTGCTCAAAATCGAAGAACTTGACTTCCTTTCCACGCCCAACAACTACTTTTCCCAGCGCAAAGGGGCGACTTTCTCGCATACGCCGGTGCGTTCAGTGAGCCGGAAAAAACGTTTCATCGCCGAATGTGACACCCGCAGTGAAAAGGCCAACAACGCATGGGCCCCGGCCAAAGGATTTTCCGATGCCCAGTTTTTGCGGGAAACAGCATTCAATTTGCTTACTTCCGGCTATCTGTGGCACTATGACTTCGGTTTGGATTGGTACAGCGTGCCGGAAGTCAAAGCGTTGCGGCGCAAACTGCTCGCCATGGATCCGGCGGTTTTCGACTGTGATACCCAGGCGCAGATCGCCGTGGTCGCCGATCCGGCCAGCGTGGGATGCACTTGCGGATCGGTGGGCTTCTACCGCCAATTCGGCGAAACGCTGACCAGAGAATTGCCCCGGTGCGGCGCATTCGCCGATCATATCACCATGGATGATCTTACTTCCATGCCGCCTTACAAACTTTATATTTTCCGGGATGCTTTCCTTTACCGTCCGGAAATCCGGGAATTTCTGGTGAAAAACCACGCTTCGGCGATCTGGCTGGGCCCCGCCGGATGTGTATTGCCGGATAAAGTCGATATTTCCGCTGCGGAAAAACAGACCTCGATCAAACTTGCCGCCGCCGAAAATGTGTTGGCGACCAATTCGGTCACGCTCCACGGTAAGCACTTGCTCAATGAGGGTATCGACGTGCCTGCCACGCCTTCCGGGGTGGAAGATATCAATGGCTTGTGGAGTCCGGTATTGTATGCTCTGCCGGATGAAAATTGTTCCGTCGCCGGTCTGGTCGAGTCGCTCGATCTGCCGGGCATGGTCTTGCGCCAAAGCGGGGAAAGATTTGACTTGTGGAGTGCCTCTCCTCTGCTCTTTGCCGCTACGGTACGCAACCTCGCCGCCGCTTGCGGAGTAAAATTGCGTATCGCCGGGGGCGATGCGGAAATTTACGGGGCCGGAAAGACCTTCGCCATCCGTATCATGGGCGATCAACCGATCGTTTTCAATACGGAAAATACGCTGACCGATCTGATTTCCGGAGAAAAATATATTCCGGCAGAGGGCAAGGTCACTTTTACCGGTGAAAAGGGCAAAAGTTATCTTTTTACTGAATTCTGACGGCGGTCATCTGCGGATGCAGAATGAGGTCAATGATTCTGCATCCGTTTCAAAGTTTCACGCACAGCGGGGGTGCCGGGGGCGGCATTTTCCACCGTTTTGAATAACTCCACGCAGGCCGTATGGTAGTCACTGCCGGATAATTCGGCGATCAGCCGGATGGCACGGTCGATAAGTTTCTTGTTGGAAATCGCTACAAAACTCATCCAGTTGCCCGTTACTCTGCCCAGTTTGACCATCGTGCCGGTGGAAACCGTATTCCACTGCAACTTGACCGCCAGATGCTCGTAAACTTTGATCCTGCTTGACGGCAACGGCGCACAGAAGCCGTCAAACTTCCGGTAATACGCAAACTTTTCCGCCTCTTTTGCCGTGGCTTTTTCCAGTTCATCTGCCGCCCGACCATAGTAAAACAGCACTGCCGCATCATTTCCCGTGGCGTAACGGCCGGGCAGAAATTCGTTGCCGACCGGGATCTTTATCAACTCTTTTGCCGAAATTTCCGGTGGCGAGGCGATCACTTTTTCCGGCGCACCCATTTCCGCATAATCGGCACTCTGCCACTCCAGACAACGCAATTTCCGGTTGCCCAAGGCTCTTTGCAACGCTTCCGGCGCCGGTAACAGCGGATTGCGGACAAACGCCCACGGTTCGGGCATAGTTTCATCATCAATCCGGCGGAAGCCGGGCAGCATGAATGTCGGACTGCGCTCGGTCGTATCCGTAAACAAATCCAGCATATAATCATCGGCAAAGTAAGTCACCCGGCCGTTTCTGGCATAGATTTCCGCTTCAAAATCGATTTGTGCGGCAAGTTTGGCTACCGTGTCACGGTTTTCCAGAATATCGAGTAATTTGGCAAACTTTTCCGCAAAATTCCCCGGCTCATCCTTTCCGGTCAACCTTGCTCCGGCCACTTCCAACGCCGCCGAGGCGATCAGTTGTTCGCTGGTGGTCGCCTGCATCCGGGTCGAACCGGCCAGTGCCATCGGCCCGCAGGAAAGATCCAGCACCGTCACCGACTGATTGTCGATCGCCTGACGGCAGCGGTCAAGATGTTCCCGCAAAAGCGATGCCGGATTGTTGAAAAGCAAAAACGCTTTTCCGCCCAGTGAAGTAAATTCCCTGACCGTACCCAGAACGGAACTGGTCTCCCCGCCTTCGGTGATCGCCACCAGCAGATCTGACGGAGTCATCTGCATATCCCGCACCTGCCGCGCTCCGAAAATCGCAAAATCTTCAAATGATTCCACTGATTTGACCAGCGCATAATCTCCGCCGGTCATGATGCTCTGCACCTGACCGGCATATTCCGGATAGCCGGTGCGCCACATCTTTTCCAGCAGAATACTCAATCTGCCGGTCGCCCCGCAACCGGAAAATACCACTTTCCCGCCACGGGAAATGGTCTGTGTCACCGCATCGCACAACTGCGCAAACTCCGCTGAAGCAAAGATTTTTTGCGCCATAACGGCCACATTGCGGTCAACTGATTGCAAATTGCGTATCCCGGCCGCGGTGGAACGGGCAAACTCCTTATCCAGACCGGTGGTCAACGCATTGGATTGTTCCGTAGGCAGAAAACCGAGGTGGAACGCCTTTTCTTCAAACTCAAACTGACGGGCTTTTTCGAGATATGACATCGTAAACTAAAACACCTTATTTTGCCTGTGATTTTTTCCAAACCCAGTACTTTACAGTAAATATGATTGCCAACATACAGGCAACAGTGCTTATCGAACTAATCAAATTACTGAAAAGACTCCCCCAGGCTCTAAATTCATTTAAGTCAAAATGTGAAAATTCTATATCATGATCGTTAACAAGCATAAAAAGATAATGACTTACAACTGCATATGCCACAACCAATATTTTACCGATAATGGATACTGCCCCGCAAGCGAATGCCGCCGATTTTATACGTTTCAATGCCGCCTGTCCTTTGGCTGTTACCGGATCGACCGATGATTTATTTAAATACAGAACAGCAAAAATGGTTGCCAGAAAGATGAAAATATTCATCAGAATACTATTCACGGGCTGTATAAAAAACAACACATTTCTGAATGTTTCCATATCATCCACAAATTTGCGATATTCCTCCCAATCGTTTCGAGAGATAAATTCATTTGCAGTTCGATTATAAATCATCCAAGCGATTGTGCAACAGAAACTGATCAATGCAGAAATACCGCAAACCACGAAAGAGATCACCATGCCGCGTTTTTCAGGCGGAGCAGGAGTAACTTGCTGCACCGGAACGGAAGGAGTTGCACAAACAGTAAAATCTTTACCGCAAACCGAACAACATATTTCCATTTCCTCCCACTCTTCTTTAATTTCCAGAATACTCTTACAACCAGGACATTCGTGATTCATATTTCCGCTCCTTATGTTATTGTAAATATGGATATTTCATTGACTTTTCCCAATAATGTAACACATTAATAAAGTAATTTCACTATTGTCCGGAAAAATGAAGATCGAAAAATGTTTTTGCCGATGGGGAACCGGTCGCAAGTTCAACTTGTGCAAAATTTGCACATACTGCCGGTTACGGCAAGGCCTGTCAATACAAATTCTATAATTTTCCGGTGCTTTCCCGGATGATAAGTTCCGGGGCTATCAACTCCCGGCGCGGCGTGAAACTTTCCTGATCGAGGATGAATTCCACCGCCGCCCCCGCCAGTTTGCCGTAATCCAGCGACACCGTACTCAATGCCGGATAAAGCATCTGTCCCAGCGGCAGATCATCACAACCGGCCACCGCCACATCTTCACCGATGGTTATCCGGTTGCTCTGCAATACCCGGTAAACTCCCAATGCCATTTCATCATTGCTGAAAACCGCATCAAAAGCGATATCTTTCCGGATGAATTCCGTCATCACTTCCGCCGCTCCCGGCGAGGTGAAATCGGCGTGCAGGATCATTCTTTCATCAATATTTATTCCCGCTTCTGACAGCACTTTGCGATAGGAATTTTCCATTATTCTGCTGAAAAAATGTTCCTTTACGCCGCTTAACAGCACGATCCGCTTTCTTCCCCGGCTTATCAGGTGTTTCAACATCGCTTCCGTGCCGCTGGCATTGTCAAAATTGAAACTGCTGAATGTCGCATCAAAATTATCCACCCCCGGATTATCCAGCAATATCGCTCCGGGAAAATTCATCAGCAAAGTTTTCAACTGCGATTCCGGAAAATCCCCGATGATCAGCACCGCATCGGATTTCTGCCGCTTCAACGCCGCCAGCAGGATCAGAAATCCCGGATAACTGCCGTCATTGGAGTAGATCACACATTCGCAATTATGCCGGATCAAGGTGCGCTGGATGGTGTTGACCAGACGGGAATGAAAAATCGAGACCGTCGATCCCACCCCGCCCAGCACCAGCGATATGCGGTGCGGAGTATCTTTGCTCTGACGGTGCGGACGACCCAGCCGGGAACTTTTAAAGTACCCCAGTTCTTCGGCTTTTGCCAATATTTTTGCCAGCGTTTCCGGATGCACATTGCTCCGCTGGCGCAATGCC
Source organism: Lentisphaerota bacterium (assembly GCA_015061625.1). Taxonomy (GTDB): domain Bacteria; phylum Verrucomicrobiota; class Lentisphaeria; order Victivallales; family Victivallaceae; genus UBA1784. Next base: position 53,654 of record SUWG01000005.1, read on the forward strand.
CGGCTCACCGTCATCGCACTTACGCCGCACGCATGGGCTATATCGCTGATTGATGTCTGTCGTTCTTTCATGTTATTGAATATAACACACAATCCGGCGGAAAACAATAAAATTATCCGCTTTTTTACAAAAAATACTTGTATTCATCGATTCCGGGGATATATTTATACCATATAAACTATGTTAATATTAACATGAGGGTCGAAGTTATGGATGGCAGATTTGATGTGGTTTTCGGTTTTGATATGGAAACCGATGTCGGCAGTTTTACTGATTACTACAACGGCGTGCAGAAAGGCACTCCCCGTTTGCTGGAACTTTTGAGCAAACACCATGCTCCTTCCACCTTTTTCTGGACCGGTCATGCCGCATCCAACAACAAAAATATCGTGGAAATGGTGCGTGATGCCGATGGCGGTATGCATGAAACCGGCTGTCATTCCCTGGTGCATGAAACTTTGGGCGATGCCATTTTCCCGCTGCCCAACAACTGGCCCGTTTTCCCCTTTGAGGTCGAGGGACGGATCCGGGAAGCCACCCGGCTGGTCAAAGAGGCTTCGGGTATCGATCCGACCAGTTTCCGCTGTCCGAGATTGTGGGGCAGTACCAAAGTGGTCAATGTGCTGGAAGAACTCGGCTACAAAGCCGATGCCACCTTGCCGCTTTACTTCTACCGCACCATGTTCAAACCCTATCACCCCGACCGCAACGACTGGACGCGCGAGGGCGATATGAAAATCGTCGAAATCCCCAACTTCTGCGATCTGGTCATGACCAGCAACGATCCATACAACCGTGACCGCGATCAGTGGCCGCTTTTCCGCACCGAGGGCGCAGAAGCCCTGATGGATAAGGTGTGGAGTTACATCGACTATGTGGAAGCGCATCATGTCCGCCCGGTTCTCTGCTTCTATCTGCATCCGTGGGAATATTACGAAATGCCCACCGGCGTTCTGGATTACGGCGAAGCCGAGGTCAAGCCTCACAGTTTCATCACGCTCAACTGCGGCGATACGGCGGTGAAAGAGATGGATAAACTGCTCGCCATGCTAACTTCTGCCGGAGCCGTTTACAAAACCGCCGGAGCATTGAGCGATGAATATTGAGCAGTTACTTGATATCTGCCAAAGTTGCGGCCGCCGCCCGGTGATGATCTCATCGGGCAACGCCGCCGTGATCGCTGTTGCCGGTATGGAAGGCCGCCTATTTTACGTCCATGACGGTCAACTGGTCAGCCTTTTCCGCCCCGAAGCCGCAAAAAATATCAGCACTGCCAAAACCGGATATTTCAACCCCGGCGGTGACGGCCTCTGGCCCGCTCCGGAAGGTACAAAATTCGGTTATGAATACTCCACCGGCTCCTGGCGTGTGCCTGCCGCCATAACTTCCGCCCAATATGAGATCGTTTCGCAAAGCAGCAACTCTCTGGAAATCGCCGCCGAGATCGATCTGGTCAACAATCAGCAGTTGGGCATCCCCTGCCGCTTCATCCGCAAAGTTTCCGTCGATGAAGTTGACGGCCAAACCGTTATCCGCCAGTGCGATGCTATCGAATATATCGGCATTTGTGAACTTGCCCGCGGCACTTTTTCCATTGCGCCGTGGTCACTTTCCCAATTCACCGTCGATGACCGGACTATTGCCCGTTTCGGTGATCCGGGTACGCCCATCCGTGACCTCTATATGCCCAGTGGCGATCTGCTTGCTTCCGATGGAGAAACTGTCACCATGAAACACGATCCGGTCAACCGTATCCAGCTCGCCCTGCCGGAAAACAGCAGATTCGTCGAATTGATCCTGCCGCAGCGCAACTTGCAAATCACCCGCACCGTTTCCCCGCTGGCTCCGCCTCTGCTCCCGGTCGATATCGCTGACTATCCCCCCGATGCCGAACCCGGTGAACCGGTGCGCTTGAGCATCTACAATGACCCATCCGGATTTATGGAATTGGAAACCGTCGGCGGATGCCCCGCTGACCTCACCCCCGGTGCGGTATTGGAAATGAATACCTTGAATATAATCAAAGCCTGTTAACCAAAACAAAGGAGATTTTACCATGGCTTATGTGATCCCCAAAAACGAATATTTTGAACGTATCGCCAAATTCCAGGCGAGAATCAAAGAGGCCGGTCTGGATGCCTGTCTGGTTCACGGTACCGAATCCGACTTCGCCAACGTCCGTTACCTTTCCGAATACTGGCCCACCTTTGAACAGGCCGGCGTATTCGTCCCCGCCGAAGGCGATGCCGTGTTGCTCATCGGCCCGGAAAGTTACAAATACGCCGAGGGCCGCGCCGTGCTGCCCAAAATCGCCATGATGCTCAACTACCGCGAATCCGCTGAACCCGATTACCCCGGCATCCCCCTTGCCACCTATCCCGATGTGGTCAAAATGGCAATGGGCGACCGGCCGCTTAAAACCCTCGGCCTCGTCGGTACCGCCGTTATGACCAAACCCACGCTCGATGCCGTCGCCGCTCAACTGCCCGGTGTCAAAGTCGTCGTCGCCGATGAAGTTTTCCGCCCCCTGCGCTGGTTCAAAAGCGAAAACGAACTCAACTGCCACCGCAAAGCATTCAAAGTCGCCGAAAAAGCCGTCGCCGCCATGCTCAATGAACTTAAACCCGGCATGACCGAATTTCAAGCCATCGGTATCGCCCAGCGCGAAATCTACGCCAACGGCGGCGAATATGAGGGCCACAGCCTCTACTGTTTCGGCGGCAACCGCACCAGTAACGGCATCAGCCGCCCGACCGGAGCAAAACTCAAGAAAAATGAGATCATCCAGATCAATATCGGTGCCAGAGTCGGCGGATATTCCAGTTCCATCGGTCTGCCCGTCTACTTCGGCAAACTCCCCAAAGAACAGATGAAACTTGTCGAATTCGGTCTGCGCGCCCATAAATTCACCTTTGAACTTATGAAAGCCGGTGCCGATGCCGCCAGCATCGCCAAAGATTACTACGATTGGGGCTGCGCCGAAGGCTGGAAAGATTATATGCTCTACGGCCCCGTCCACGGCCTCGGTCTTATGGAAACTGAATCCCCGTGGATCGAACTTACCAGCAACTACAAACTGCAGGAAAATATGACCTACCAGATCGATACATTTTTCACCGGCAACGGTTACGGTCTGCGCTGGGAACGCGGATGCATCATCAAAGCCGATGGCTGTGAGTTGCTCTCCAAAAAATTCATGTCGCTCAAAGACTGCCAACTCTGATTTGCCGCATTATGGGCAATCTCGGGCCTTGACGGCACGATTTTATTCGGTCGAGTACAGTCGTACACTCCCTCATAAAATCGTTTGCAAAACCCGACCTTGCCGCATACTGACGGCAAATCGGCCGCAGTGTGGAGCGGCTCTTGCGGGCGGTTGGCACCGCCCTTGACAGGGGGCGTTGCCCCCCGTACCCCCCGGTAGACAGCAGTCTGCCGGGGTTCTGTTTGTTTCGGCTCAACGGTAACTAACGGTAATTAACGGTAATTAACGGTAATTAACGGATAGCCGGCAGGGGCATTATCCCAACTGGCGTTGCTCCGTACTCATCCGTACCCCTCCGTACCTATCCGTACCGGGCGCATATCGAGCGCAAGCGAGCCGCAAGCCCCCCCCCCGGTAGATTTTTGCAGTCTGCCGGGGTTCTGTTTGTTCAGATCCACGAGCATCCGTTATTATCCGTTTTCAAAGAAAATCTGCTCATAACATAAAATAAGCATTGTAAAATCTTACTGCCGGAGATATATTAACCGCAGATTATCTTTTCTGTTTTACAAAATTTGGGCAAAAAGGGGCTGTTATGAAAAAATTTATCTCCTTATCTCTGGTGTTTCTGCTCGGTGTCGTTTTGATTGCCGGTTGCGGCAAGGATAAAAGCAAAAAGAAGCGGCGTGACCGCAGTGACCGGCAGGAGGAATCTTCCGGCCGCCGAATGGTCTCTCCATCAAGGTTGCGTGGAATGCAGAGAGAGGTGGTCAATAACCTCTTACAGCTCGGCAATGCTTTGGAAATGTACAGTCAGGGTACAAGAGGGTGGTACAAACCGCATGGTATTCTTGCCAATGGCCGTCATGCCCAGAATGATCCGGCGGCGGCATTTGACGCCCTTTTTTCTCAAGGCCATTTGGCTTATGCAAGAGTTTACATTTCACCTTACGATGATTTATCCACTCCGGCGACCACCGGGGGTCCGATGCGTCCGGAAAATACTTCATATGCATACATTTATGTCAGTCCGCAATATTCCTCTGCCTCGGCCGTCGCATTTGAAAAACCGTGGACGATCCCGGATAACAGTGACAAAATCAGCATCCTGTATGCCGATGGTCATGTGGCATCCCACACGGTGCCGGGCGTTTCCCGGATGAGCTGCCGGGAATTGATCTCCACCCATCCGGAAATTTTCGGCTTATATCCGCACAGCGATATCTCCTTTGCCGATATTATCGACCGCACCCGACCCACACGGAGGTAATCATGCAAAAATCTGCCACAGTCAATCAGGCCTGGGATCGCAAATATCCTGAACAGGTCGTGCTTGCCATAACCAAAGCCCCCGATGGCCGCATCAATCTGATGGCGATCGGCTGGGTGACGTTAGTTTCCGATGAACCGCCGATGTTCATTTGCGGCATCGATGACCCGGCTTACACGCTGGAACTTATCCGGCAAAACAAGGAATTCGTCATCGCCTATCCCTCGAAAGCGATGGCCGGAGAGACCCTTTATGCCGGAACTACTCACGGTCACGAAATCGACAAGGGCAAAATTTCCGGTTTGAAATTTGAATCTGCCAGTGTGGTCGATGTGCCGTTGTTATCTGATGCGGTTGCCAATTTTGAGTGCCGTCTGGTTACGGAGTACCGTCCGGGCAACTGTCCGCTGGTTGTCGGTGAAGTGGTTGCCTCATCGGTCAACTGTGATGAAACTGTTACCCGGCTGGTCAATACCGGTAAAGGGTATAAATTGCAATAGTTAAATCATTAAATAAAAATTAAATAAAAAAATTTGCCACCGGGTGCTACCCGGACGTGATCCAACGGCGGAACGCTTGTCGCCGCATAAGCGGCGAAAATAAGCGTCCGGTGGCGCATTGCGGTCAATCTCTTGTCAAACCGGCGGATAACGGTTCAGTCGAGTACATAGTACACTCCTTCACCGTTACCTTGATTTGACGGCGACCTTGCCTCGCACTGCATCCACCGGGAGGTCGGCGCAAGTTGCGCCGACACCACCTGCCGCAAGCGAAGTTGTGCGACAGCACAACACTTGAGCGTAAGGCAGTTCCGGTGGCGCATTGCGGTCAATCTCTTGTCAAACCGGCGGATAACGGTTCATGGGATAATAATATTCGGCTTGTGAAAGGATGATTTTATGAAAAAGTGTCTGTTTTCCGCTTTGTTGATGCTTTTTTTCTGCGGCTGTGCTTCCCGCTATCTGGTTATCGGTGATCTTTATGCGCCGACTGCCATGGATGAGCGTGAGCGGGTCTATGTCGTGCCGGCGGAAACTTGCACTAAAATCCTTTACCGCACATTCTTTCTGGAGTGGCAGCCGACTGCCGGATTCCGTATCTACAAAGCGGAAAATGCTCCATTGTATGCGGTGTGGCGGCTGACTGGATTGCCGCAGAATCAGGCGGCATTCGGCACGGTTTTTTACAAAACCCATGAACTTGAGCAATCAACGCAGGATGCGCTGGCAGCTTACGCCGGAAATTCCATCCGTCAGGCGATCACCAATGCCGGAATTTCTGTGGTCGATCATCAGGTGGAAAAGATCGAATTTCACGGCGAACCGGCGATAAAGGTGGTTTGCATTTATCACAATCAGGCTAAAACCTCTTATTCCATGCAGACGACCATCGTCTTTTTCTGTCCGGATGACCCGGAACACTTTATCTACTATGTTTCGTGGTTCCAGCGCGGCACTCCGGAAACTTACCGGGATGAGCGCATTTCCGCCGCCGGAGAAAACTTTTTCACCCTCTTTAATCTGCGCTGAATACAGTTTCCTGCCCGTTTTTGACGGTCAGAAGTTGAAGTAAATGAACGGCGAATACTTCACAAAAAAGAACATCGACACCACGATCAACGCCGTTGCCGTCAGCGCATTCACCCAGGTCGGGCGGAATTTTTCTTTCATATCCGATGCCGGTTTCAGGCAGATGATGATGAAAATTCCGGCGATAAAGAGCAGAATATTGAAAACTTCCACTTTCGGCAGCTGCCATGAGGCCGGATGAAACATCCCCAGATAAAGGGCTTGGGCCTGACTCCAATTTGCCGCCCGGAAAGGTATCCACGCCAGCAATACAAAGAAAAAGGTCAGCAGTTGCGCCGCAAGTTTCGGCATTTTCAGACCGAGGAATTTGCTCCACACCCGGTGTATCACCAGCGCAAAGCCGTGGAGCATACCCCACAATACAAAGAGCCAGCTTGCCCCGTGCCACAGACCGCTGATAAAGAAGGTAACCAGCAGATTCCAGCAGGTGCGCAATTTGCCGCACCGGTTGCCGCCCAGCGGGATATAGATACTGCTCATCAGAAATCTGCCCAGAGTGATGTGCCATCTGCGCCAGAAGTCACTGATATTTTCCGCGCGGTAAGGCGCATCGAAGTTTTTCGGCAGACGGATATTGAAAAGCAAGCCGATACCGATCGCCATGTCGCAATAACCGCTGAAGTCAAAATAAATCTGGAACGTATACGCCAGAGCCGTCTGCCACGAAGCAAAAAAGTTGCCCGCCAGTGCCGCAAATCCGGCATCGGCGATTTCGGCGAAAAAGTCGGCAAGCAGGACCTTTTTGCCCAGACCGAGGGCGAATATATATAATCCGGCGGCGAAATTTTCTGCATTGAATTTACTGTTTTCCTCCCGGTCAAACTGGCTCATCATCTCATCCGGCAGTACGATCGGCCCGGCGATCAACTGCGGGAAAAAGCAGACAAAAAGCGAATAACTGCCAAAGGTGTAGCGTTTGGCCAGTTGACGGGCATTGACCATCATCAGAAATGATATCTGCTGAAAGGTGAAAAAACTGATCCCCAGCGGCAGAAGAATGTGTTTGAGCAGAAATGAAGTTCCGAATACCGCATTGATGTTTTCCACAAAGAAATCATAATATTTGAAGTATCCCAGAAGCAGCACGTTGCAGATGATCCCCAGGGTGAGGACGATTTTGGAAGACTTTTTATAAAGGCACTGCGCGAAGAACCAGTTGATCAGTATCGAGGCGGCAAGGATCAGGGAATAACTCCAGTTGAACCACGAATAAAAGACAAATGAAGCGATGACCAACCACACTCTGGCGGCCGGAATACTCTTTTTCGCCAGCAGAAAATAGACCAGTGCGGTCAGCGGCAGGAAACCCAGCATAAAGGTAAAAGTCGGAAAAAGCATAACTTATTTCCCCTTGAATTCTTGCAAATGTTGATAATACAGCGGCATATTTTCGGCGATCAATGCCCGCAACTCTCTTTCGTTGGCTTCCACATCGTCAACCGTTCTGATCCGGCGGTAATCTTTAGCGAGGCACTCCAGCAATCTTCTTGCCGCCACATTGCTGAAGTGCTGGACATCGGAAAAATAGTCATGGTGGCAGACGAATTCCCTTGCCGCCTGAAAATCGTACAACCGGACATTGCTCCGTTTCAGCAGTTCTTTCATCACCATCGTCCGCTGGCGGATGAGGGCGTCGGCTTCCCCGAAGTGTTCACTCTGGCAATAGGTGTAGATGTGATACGGCGGCAGATAGACGATGAATTCGATCTCCGGGTGTTCATCAAACATCGGCAGCAGATGGTTGTAAAGGTTATCCAGATGCGCCTGCGGGTCGTACGGGGTCATGGTGTGGTGGACTTTGTCGTTGTGGATGGCATCTTCCATCACCGCCGCCAGGCCGTAAGGTTTGCCGTCATATTCCGTGGCAAACATCCGGTTGCGGTCGGATTGGTGCGGCCGCTGGCGTTTGGGACTGGTCTTGCGTTTGATCAGATAGATCATGCTGGAAAAGGTCTGCCGGGAAAAGAGATAACGGTAATCCTGCGCATGATCGCTCCGGTACATATATTCAAACTCTTTCCAGTGCGGAACGGTCTTATTCAAAGGGTAGATATCCAGTGACAGCACCACTTGGGTAAGTTTTTCCCCTTTGGCGGCAACTGCCACGTCGAAAAACTTTTTCAAGTCGATCATGGTACCGCCGGAGGCCGCCAGTTTCACCGAGCGGCAGCCGAATGTCTGGTCGATATCGGCGATGAAAAAGTTTCTGGTCATGGATGTTCCCAGCATCAGCAGATCGTAATCTTCCCGCTGCAGGATCGAGGGTGCCGTAGCATAAACTTCGTAATACACCTTGTCGTAGAACCACGGTTCATGATAGCGGTAATGCGGATCGACCACGACCGCCAGCAGTGCCGATCCGGCAATGATCCCCAGCGATACTGAAATGACCAGTATGCTCCATTTGCCGTAATTGATTTCGGCCCGGATCACCTTTTGCAGAAATTTGCGTATTTTATCCATAGATCACCTTTTTTTCAGACATTTTCATACTATACTGCCAAAACTGCTTTTATTCAACATGATAAGTGTTTTTTAAATAATAATGTTAATTTTAACACGGTTCGGCGGTTGATTTTTCCATTTCCGGCTGTATATTAATTCCGTAAACAGCAAAACAATTATGCATGAGGTTTTATATGTTGCAGATCGAGCGCAGTTACGGATTCCGGAAACGGATAGATGCAGTTCACCATGAAAAAATGAATGATTCGGATTTGCCGTGTCAGGATAATGAGATCGCCCTCGGCCGCAACTGGTGCATCGTGCTGGATGAAAAAGCCCCGGAACCGGTCAGAAGAACCGCTTATGATCTGGCGGATTACTTCAAAACTTCCATGGGGTTGAATCTCCATATCGAATCGGCCGGCGATACGGCGGTAACTTTTACCATCGATCCGCAGTGCGGTTTGCCTCAAGGTGCATTTATTTTACAGGTTTCGGAAAACCGGGTGAATATTTCCGCCGCTGATGCCGGTGGTATCCGCCGGGGCGGAGTCTATATCGAAGACCTCTGCAATCTGCGCGGCGCACCGATTCTGCCTTTGGGCGACGTGCGCCGGGAAAAACTTATTACTCCGCGCATTCTTCACTCCGGCTGGGGCATTGAATTATTCCCCGATTCCCATCTCAACGCCATGATGCACGCCGGATTTGATGCCGTGGCGGTCTTCTGCAAAGGCCCCAACGAAACCAATGTCGGCACTCTGGATTTCAACGATCTTATCGACCGGGCGGCAAATTACGATATACAGGTTTTTCTTTATGCCTATCTGCCCAGTTTCAAACATCCGGATGATGATGATGCTGTGGAATTTTTTGAAAAAGTCTACACTGAACTTCTGCTCAACTATCCCGGTGTCGCCGGAGTGATGCTGGTCGGTGAAAGTGCCGTATTCCCCAGCAAAGACCCGGCGACCAGCGGCAAACATTACAACGATGCGATCATTGACGGTATTCCGGATGTATTGCCGTGTCCGGGGTGGTGGCCATGCAGTGATTATCCGGCATTTCTGATCCGGGTGCGCGATGCGGTGCGCAAGGCGATCCCCCATGCCAAAATCATTTTCAACACCTACAACTGGGGGTGGACGGAACTGGAGTTGCGGAAAAAATTTCTGGAAAATCTCCCGGAAGGCATCACCATTCAGGTCACTTACGACATCTTTGCCGAAAGGCGTCTTTTCGGTCAGTTGAGCCGGGTGATGGATTATTCCATTGCGGCGGACAAGCCCGGATATTATTTTGAAAGCGAGTGTCAGGAAGCCGCCAAACTTGGCATTCCTCTGCTTTCCACCGCCAACAGTGCCGGAACCACCTGGGATATCGGGGTCGCCCCTTATATCCCGGTGCCGCAAAGGTGGATAACCCGTTTCAAAGAACTTGACCGTTACCGCCGGGAGTGCAATCTTTCGGCATTTTACGACTGCCACCATTACGGCTGGTTCCCCTCGGTGATCACAGAATTGGGTAAAGCGTATTTCAACTCTCCGCAGTGCGATTTGGATGAATTGCTGAAAATTCTGGCTCGCCGGATGGCGGGCAACGGGGCGGAATCTTTGCTGGCGGCATGGCAGAAGTGGAGCGATGCATTCGGATTTCTGCCGATAACCAATGAAGATCAATACGGCCCGTTGCGCGTGGGGGCGGCATATCCCCTTATTTTCCAGCCGAATATCACCCGCACCATGAGCAGCAAAGAGATCTCCTTTCCCGCCGATCCCAAAGCGCATTTCGGCGGCAGTATCGTCAAAACGCTTTATCAGCCATACGAGAACATCAACCAGTTGCCCGGAGCCTTGCGCTATCCGGTGGAGTTGAAAGCCCTCGATGAATTTCTGCGTCTGTGGGATGAGGGCATCGCCCTTTACGCTTCCGCCGTTGCCGCCGCTCCTGCATACCGGCAGGAGGCTCTGGAAAGGGAGTTGAATCTGGGAAAATTCATCCGTTGTGCCGTGCAGACCTGCCGCAACGTCAAACAGTGGTATTGCCTCAACCGGGATCTGCAGAATATCAAAAGTGCCGCGGAAGGTTTGGCGATCCTCGATAAGATCGAAGCCCTTGCCGCCGCCGAAGTCGAAAATACCAGATCCGCCATGCCGCTGGTCGCAGTCGATTCACGGCTGGGCTGGGAACCGAGTATGGAATACGTCGGCGACAAGTGGCATCTGGAGTGGAAACTGCGTCAGGTGGCAAGTGCCTTACGGGAAGTTGCCGACTACCGGAAAATTTTGCAACTGCGGTAATAATTCAGCGTTGAAATGTCAGGTATTCGCCCCGCAAATCCAATGTCGCACCGATTTTGAGTGTCGATAACGGCACTTTGATATAATCGGCATCGACATAGGCAAAAAGGGCATATTCCGGCAGTTCCACCTGAATTCCGCTGTTGAGTATCCGGGTGATCAGGCAGGGGAATTTCCTGGCCGGATCACGCTCCAATTCCTGCATGACGATGCGGATCTTCAACCTTTCATTAGCGGCGGCACAGGCGGCATCGCACTGTTCTTCCATATCCGAAGCGGCCTTGGCGGTCGATTCCAGTGCCGAAGCACTGCGGGTGCGGCTGTTAAGGTCAAAATTCCACAACTGCTGATGGATCGTCAGGTCGGTGTAACGCCGGATCGGGCTGGTGAAGTGGGCGTAAAACGTCTTGCCCAAAGCGTAGTGCAATTCACCTTTGACCGCATAACTTGCCCGCATCATGGAACGCAGAAGCATACTCAAAATCAATGGCTTGCATTCGTTATCCGGCAGATTGGCGATAAATTCCCGGCAGTAGCGGCGATTGGTGATATCCCCGCATGGTATTTGGAAATTTTCTGTTACAAAGTCGGAAAATTCCATGCTTTTTTCCATTTCCGGCTCCGGATGGATGCGGTAGATGCCCGCCACTGATTTTTCCGGCAACTGCCGGCCGATGAATTGATTGGCGGCCAGCATACACTCCTCGACCAGTTGTTCAGATTCTCTGGAATAGCGTTTTTCGATACCGGTGACCATATTTTTCTGCTCATCGCAAACCACCCGCACTTCCGGGAGCGGCAACTCGATGAATTCTTCACTTGCTTCACGGTATTTGCGCATCTGACGGATGACTTTCGCCATTACCGGCAACGTTTTGACCGTATCTGCCAGCCAGTGACTGCGGCTTTTGCCGGTGTCAAGGAAGTGCTGGACTTCATCATAATCCAGCCGTTGCGCCACTTTTATCAGCGTGTGATATCTTTCTCCGCTTAAAACTTTGCCCTCCTGATCGACTTTCAGAAATACGCTGTGTGCCAGTGAGTCGCAATTTTCCTGCATACTGATTTTAGCGGTCAATCCCGCCGGGAGCATCGGCAATGTGCGCCCCGGCAGATAACAACTGAAACAGCGTTTGGCGGCAAGTCGGTCAAATTTGCTTTTCGGCCGGATGAATGCCGCCACATCGGCAATGTGGATACCCACCGTGTAAGTGCCGTCACTGTTTTCCTCAATGGATAAGGCATCATCAAAATCTTTGGCATCAAAGGGGTCGATCGTCAGCACGAAAAGATCCCGCTTGTCGGTGCGGGGGATTTCCGCCGGGATGATGGCGGCCGCTTCGGCCTCCTCGGCGGCGGAATATTTGCCGGGCAATTCAAATTCGGCCATGACCGCATCCAGATCAGCAGTGATCTCTCCGGCCTGACCGATGACTTCCACGATACGGCCGGTCAATTCGCCGCTGGATTTGCTTTCGCACTCGATTTTCACCCAGTCGCCCCGTTTGGCTCCGTTGCGTGAACCGTGGATGGATACCACATCGGGCAGGCGGTTATTCAGCGGCGAAACGAATGAACCGGGGAGCAATTCCGCTACGAAACTTTGCCGGGAGCGTTCCAGGATTTCCAGCACTTTACCCACCGCTCCTCTGGCGGAATCTTCCGGATGATCCGGCCGCGGCGGCAGTATTTTGATCTTCACCCGGTCGCCATCGGTGGCAAAGCCGGTGAATTTCGCCGGAATAAAGATATCTTCGCCGTCTTTTTCCGCCTCATCCGGAGTGAAAAATCCGTAGCCGCCGGATGCTATACTGATTTTACCGGTCAAAGTTTCGCCCTCACGCTCCATTCGGCGTTCTGCGGCACGGCGGGCAATGCGGCGCAGACGGATCTTGCGGGATTTTTTCATTGTTCACTCCTCCAGTAATACCATTAAGCCGGTATCGTTGATGATGCGGCGGAATTGATTCTGCTTCAAAACGAAAAGCAACGCCTGAAGTTTAGGCGTAAGTGTCTTGTATACCAATACATAACGGATAGCCAGCGGGTAAGTGCCGTCACTGACCGTGGCGATCGTCGGCACGACCCCGTCGATGGTCAGTGCCTTGACTTCCACCGGGGGCTGGGGCGAAAAACGGGTGAAAAAGATCGAGGCGGTGTTGACAAAGGCAAAGCCGCCGGAAACGGAATCGACCTTGAATATTTCCGGAGAAATTTCCACGTCACCGAAGTTGCGCCGGATAAGCGAACCGGCATTGCTATCCAACGGATGAGTGATTCGCTGGATGTCGAAGTCGATATGGATATAATCTTTCCAGTTGGGCCGCGGCGCAGTCAATATTTCCAAAACCTGACGTTTGCTCAATCCGGTTGCCGGATTGGCGGTACTGACATACAACGCCAGCGCATCGGCGGCAATGGGGATATGGGGCAGATCCCGGACGAAACGGCTGTCGATCAATACGGCATCGACTTCGCCGCGTTCCAGCCGGGGCAACGCTTCCGAAGGCACGCTCCGGCTCATGGAAAGATTCATCTCCCCGGCGAGCGACAACTGGATCGCCGCCTGCATCATAAATCCGGTCGGCGCACCGCCGGTGGCATCGATCAGAGAAAGAAAATTATCCGACCCGGTGAGCGAAACTGTCACTAAAGCAGTGATGATGACCAGAATTTTTTTCATTTATCGCTATTATCCTTATTTTTGTAAAAAATCGTTACTGCGGTGGCGTCTTGCGGCCAATCTCTTGTCAAACCGTCGGACTCAAATTCGGTCGAGTAGGTTTACCACACTCCCTCATTTTCGCCTTGGTTTAACTTCGACCTTGGCTCGCAATCCATCCGCCGGTTGGATCAAACCCGTGTAGGCCCGGTTGACAAATCGCGACTTACGTGATATGTTTTATACGTAAAAGAAGGAGTGTTTATAAACTCATTCTTAAAATTCACAAGACTTGGGACATTATCTTTTCCTTTGTCGTTGTTTTGATATACAGTTGTTTATGATGATTTACATCAGGCGAAACGTTTTTTCAGCACTTCCAGCAATCTGGCATTTTCCGCCGGAGTGCCGATGGTTATCCGCAAATATTTGCCGGTGACTTCTCCGGGAAAATAGCGGACGATCACCGCTTCATCACGCAACGCCTTGAAACAACCCGCCCCATCCCCATCCGGCGGGGCGGCAAAGAGGAAATTCGCCTGACTGGGAACGACTTTGAAACCGAGTTTTTCCAAATCTTTTTTCAGTTGTTCCCGGTCGGCAATGATCCTGGCACAGCAATCTTTGCGGTAGGCGGCATCGAGGAAGTTGGCTTTGGCAAGTTCCTGCGAAAGCATATCCACATTGTAGGAGTCCTTGAGCTTCATCAGACCGTCGATCAGCACCGCATTGCCGAAAGCATACCCCAGACGCAACCCCGCCATGGAGGAACCTTTGGAAAAGGTGCGCATGACCAGCACATTTTCAAATTCAGCGGCAAATTCCGCACAGTTGTCACCGGCAAAGTCGGCATACGCCTCGTCGATCAGCACGATGCCGTCAAATTCCCGGCAGATGTCGCGCACCAGCGATTTATCTGCCGCATTACCGGTCGGCGCATTGGGGCGGGTGATGATGAGCAAATTGGCATTGCCCGCCTGTTTCACCGCATCTGCCGGATAGGCAAAAGTCTCCTTATCCAGAGCGATCTTCGTTACCGGAGCCGCTTGCATCGCCGCCAGCACCGGGTAGAGTGAATAGGTCGGTTCAAAGACCGCCACGCCCAGATTTTCACTGGTGAATGCCCGGAAGATCATGGTCAGCAAATCATCTGAACCGTTGCCGATGATCACATTTTCCCGCTTCATATTTACGGAAGCGGCAAAAAGGTCGCGCAAGTTGTCAGCGGTCGGATCCGGATAACGGCGCAGCCGTGCCGGATCGAAGTTACGCAAAACTTCCATCACCTGCGGTGAGGGCGGATAGGGATTTTCATTGGTATTCAGTTTGATCAGATTGCTCATTTTCGGTTGTTCACCGGGGGTGTAACCGGCAATGGCATCGATCTCTTTGCGGAAGTAGGATTTCATTTGACAAATACTCCGATGATCATCATGATAAAAATATACAAGTAAAGCAGAGCCATCACCGCAGAATACGATGAAAGGGCATATTTCCAGTATTTATTCACCGCCGCCTTGCGGAAAATATCCCGCAAAGTGCAGGGGATCGCCGACAGCCAGATCGCCGCCACGCCGTTTATCAGCAGGATGATCGTGGCGATCCCCCCTCCGGCAATGTGGTGCTCAAAGACACCGTGAATGGCATCGTAAGAGAGCAGTATCAGGAAAAACGATACGCCTCTGGCGGCATAATGGTCGATGTGATAAAAGCAAAGTATCGGGAGAACCACCGCCAGCGGATAGAGCCACAGAATGAGAAAATCCGGTGAAACCGGTATGGCCAGCGGCACACAGAGCAACGCCGTCGGCAATGCATAGGCGATACCGGCGATATTGTTGCGGCAAAGTTTTTCCAATTTGCCGATATTGTCGGCTGACGCTGTGAAAAACAGCCACGCCAGAATTCCGGCAGTAGCCATGCCGGCCAGCAGTTCGAGCAGTAAAATCATCTTTCCAATTCTCCGATACGGTAAAATTTGATTGCATTATCCGTAAAAACTTCCGCCGCCTTTTCCGGCAGCATTTGCCGGTCACACCCCAAAGCCTGTGCCACCAGAGCCACCATGCCTGGAGTATTGCTCCGGCCCCGGAACGGAACCGGCGCAAGATAGGGCGAATCCGTTTCGATCAGCAGCCTTTCCGTCGGAATAACGGCTATCGCCTCGCGGATATTGTGAGCCGCTTTGAATGTATACATACCGCCAACTCCGAAAAATCCCCCCAATTCAAGGAATTTTTCCGCATCGGCAGCACTTCCGGCGTAACAATGGATAACAAATCTGCCCCCCGCCTGAACAAAGGGAGTCAATATTGCCAATGCATCCTCATAAGCCTGACGGCAATCATTCTTATCCCGTAAATGGAGCATGGCAGGCAAGTCCCATTGCAACGCCAGAGCCAGGAATTCTTCCAGCACCTTTTTCTGGCTGACCGGATCGGAATAATCATAGAAGTAATCCAGCCCGATCTCGCCGACAGCCAGCAGTTTGCGTTCCCCGGCAAAGACGGAAAAATCCTCCCGGTCAGTCAGATAGTTCGCCGCATCGTGCGGATGCACCCCGCAGGCAAAGTAAACTTCCGGCGCAAAAGCGGCAAAATCCCTTGCCCTCTGTGATTCGGCAAAGTTGCTTCCGGCGCAGAGCATCAGCAGTTTTTTCGGAACTTCCCGGAAATTTCCGGCGGCAAGCCGCAGATCACCGGCGCACTTCTGCCGGTATTCCTCAAAGGAACAATCTTTATCCAGATGAAAGTGGGTGTCAAACAATCTCATGCTCACACCTTGTCGTGCATGACCTTGAATATACCGGCGGCAATAAAGGCCACGGTCGGTGCCAAGCCGCAGATCATCGGATTCAGCGCACCGCTTTTGCCGATCATCAGAAACATTTGCGCCACTAAAATATAGATCACGATCAGGGCGATCGCCGAAATGATCGACAGCATACTGCCGGTGCGCTCATTGCGCGTGGCCAGCGGAATACCCAGAAACACCGCCAGAAAACATGACCACGGAAACGCCAGACGGTAATACAACACCGTTTCATAAATGCACCGCACTTTGGATGGCATATCCGGATTATCCCGCAATATCTGCCAGATCACCGGAGTTGCCAGATTATCCTTTTCCTTGACGGCATTCAAAATATCTTCCGGCTTTTCGGGGATTATATCACCGGAAAATCTTAAGTTGTTGAATGCCACGGCACTATGCATCATGATCGTGCCTCTGGATTCCTTAAATGCCGTTTCCGCCACCCGGTCGTAACTGACGAATGTGCCGCGGTGAAACACCCATTCACCGGCATCGTAATCGTAGCTTGCTTCATCGATCACAAAGTCCAGTTTGCGTCCTTCGAGCAGACGGATGACCTCCAACCGGCGTTTTTCCGGCTGATCTGCCGGAGAAAGGAAGTTGTAACGGCTGCCCAGCACTTGCATAAGCATCGCTTCATACTCCGGCGTGCCGGGAGTGCCGAGCAGTTTGTCGATCATAGCTTGATTCCAGACGGTTTTCAAGGTCACATTCTGCTGCACTTCCCCGGCGACGAAAAGTTGAAACAGCCACCGCCGGGAGCCGTCACCGCTCCGGTAGGTCAACAGGCTTTTGGCATATTCCCTGCCGTCTGCCGCCTGATCAAAAAGTTTCTCCGCGGCTACCGAGGTGCGCGGAATAAGCGATTCATTGAAGTAGACATTGAGTGCTGTGACCAGCAGCCCCATGGCGAAAATCGAGCCGCCGCAACGCATCAGGGATACGCCCGATGCCCGCATGGCGGTAACTTCCAGATTCTTGCCGAATGTCGCCATCGTCCAGATACAGCCCAACAGCATCGATATCGGCATGATGAAGCGGATATTCCCCGGCAGACGGTAAAGCAGATACAAGCCGATCTCTTTCCAGCTTGCTTCGGCATCCAGAAAATCGGAAATATCCCGGTAAATATCGCTCAAAATGAACAGCATGATAAATACCAGCATCAAAATACTGTATTTGATCAGAAATTCTTTAAGCACATAGCCGTCAAGTTTCCACAACGGGAACCAGCGGCGTTTGAGCAGCTTCAAATCCCGGTACCGGGAAGCAAATTCCACTTCGATTTTCTTTTGTTCTGTCATGAAAGAAGTTCTTTATCGGTTAAGGGTTACTTCCTGCCCCCGGAATTTCGCCCAGACAAAGACGATCAGCGTCAGAAAGCCGGAAATCATGTAAGCGTCAGACAAATCCAGACCCAAACCCACCGGGCCGCCCTTTGACGGATCGACCCAGAGAATGTAAGTAGTTACCACAAACGTAATGAATGCTCCGGGGATCACCGTGATAAAGGCCGGGCGTTTGATCGAAAAAAGATAGATCGAACCCGCCAGCAAAGCAAATGCCGCGATCACCTGATTGCTCCAGGCAAAATATGTCCACAACTTCTGGAAACTGTCACTGTTGGCATTGCTCCAGTAAAGCAGGATCATCGTCAATACGATCAGCGGGGCGACCAGCAGCAGCCGCGGCACGACCGGTTTCTGGTCGATATGAAACATTTCCGCCATGCTCAAACGCAAACTGCGCATCGCTGTATCGCCGCTGGTGATCGCCAGCACGATAACGCTGATAACCACCACCGTTGACAAATTGCCGTAAAGGAATGTATTGGTGATCGTCGCCAGCACGCCATTGGCATTGGTGCCGATCAATTCCGGGAATTTGTTGTAGACCGCCAAGGCTCCGGCCGCCCAGACCATTGCAATAAATCCTTCAGCGATCATCATGCCGAAAAAGACTCCGAAACCCTGCTTCTCACTCTTGATCGTGCGGGCGACGATCGGGGCCTGGGTCGCATGAAATCCGGAAAGAATACCGCAGGCGATCGTCACAAAAAGCATCGGGATAATCGGTTTGTTGCCGGCCGCAGTGAACATTTTGCTCCTGAATTCTTCACTTTCCGCAAGCAGTGAACTATCCTGACCGGCACTGAACATCAAACTGATGAATAACGCCGCCGTACCCAACAGCAGAACCGCACCGAAAATCGGATAGACCCGGCCGATGATCTTATCCACCGGAAAGAGCGTGGCGCAGACATAATAAGCGAAAATCAGTGCGACACTCCAGTAAAATGCCTTGTTTCCGCCGCCGGTCAACCCGGCGGATAACGCCGCCGGAATATTGATGAATACCGCCACGACCAGCAGCAGTGCCAGGATCAGAAATGCGGAAAATATCCGGTAAATGTGTTTGCCGGAGGTCAGACGCACCAGTTCCGTCAGATTCGCCCCCTTGTGGCGCATGGACATCATGCCCGCCACATAGTCATGCACCGCCCCCATAAGCACACAGCCGATGGGAATGATGATGAATACCACATCGCCGAAAAGAATTCCGCCGATCACCCCGATCACCGGGCCGATACCGGCAATATTCAACAACTGGATCAACATATTTTTCCAGTTCGGCAAGACCATGAAGTCCACGCCGTCAGCATCGGTCACCGCCGGAGTTTTGCGGTCATCCGGCTGCAAAACTGCTTTGACGATTTTGCCATACAACAGAAATCCGACGATCAATATTCCCAATCCGGCAAGAAACAGTTTCATTTTTTATCACCTTTAGTTTTATGATTTTATGCCTGAAGTTTTTTCAACGCTTTGTCAATGCGGGCCAGCGACTCCTCTTTGCCGAGGATCTCCATGATTTCACCGGGACCGCCGGGTGTTACCGCACAACCGGAAACCGCAATACGCACCTGCCACATGGGCCGACCGGCTTTGATCTCTTTTTCAGCGGCAAATCCGCTCAATACGCCGGAAATATTTTCCGCATTCCAAACTTCCAGTGCCGCCAGTTTATCCCGCAGCTGCGGCAGGTCGGTTCCGGTGTTTTCCGGATCACTTTTGCTCTTTTTGTGGTTGAAAAGTTCCACATCATACTCCGGCTGTTCGATCAGGAATGCGATCTTTTCCGGAATTTCAGTAAGGATCTCCGTGCGGCCATGGAGCAAGGCGGCGATCATTTCCCATTTGCTTTCCAGAGCCGTGCCGGTGATTTTGGCAAATGGTTTGGCGATTTCAGCAAATTTTTCCGGTGCAAGAACTTTGATGTATTCGGAATTCATCCAGCGCAGTTTGTCATAGTCAAAGACCGCCGGAGATTTATTCAAACCGCTGATTTTGAATACTTCGCCCAGTTCCGCCAGCGTGAAGATTTCCCGGTCACTCTTGGGCGACCACCCCAGCAGGGCGATGTAGTTGACGATCGCTTCGGGCAGATAACCCTCGGCCACCAGATTTTCAAAACTTACCGAACCGTGGCGTTTGCTCAATTTGGAAACGTTCCCTTCGGCATCCCGCCCCATGATCAACGGCAAATGCACATAAGTCGGGATCTCCCAGCCGAATGCCTCGTAAAGCAGATTGTATTTCGGCGTGCTGGAAAGATATTCCGAACCGCGCACCACATGAGTAATATTCATCAGATGATCATCGACCACGTTGGCGAAATTGTAAGTGGGCATATTGTCCTGTTTCAGCAATATCTGGTCATCCAACACCTTGTTTTCGATCTGAATCTCGCCGAAAACCGCATCGGTGAATGTACTTATCTTGCTCCGGTCAATGCGCTGACGGATGACGTGCGGCACTCCGGAAGCAACTTTCGCCGCCGCTTCAGCGGCATCCATCGCGGCACACGGACACAACGCCGATGCTTCATGAATCTCACCGGTGTCGCTTTCATCGTCACATTTTTCACAGAAACAGTAATATGCATGACCGTTTTTTACCAGTTTTTCGGCGTATTCACGGTACAACCCTTTGCGTTCACTCTGAATATACGGGCCGTAACCGCCATCTTTATCCGGACCCTCATCATGTTCCAAACCGGCACTTTTCAATGTCGCATAGATCACATCGACCGCATTTTCCACATAACGTGCCTGATCGGTATCTTCAATACGCAAAATGAATTTGCCACCTTCGGAACGGGCCAACAGCCAGGCATAAAGCGCAGTCCGCAAATTGCCAACGTGCATAAATCCCGTCGGACTCGGTGCAAAACGGGTTCTGACTTCAGACATTTTTTATTCTCCAGACATTATATATAGTAGTACACAACTGTATTTATGCATAATATAACCTTTATTCTTAATATTTTCAACTTTTATTCCCCTTTTGACTTGACAATCATTGAACTTTGGGCTATATTTTGTTTGTATCAGATCAGCGTGTCTCCATCGTCTAGAGGCCTAGGACACCGGGTTCTCATCCCGGCAACATGGGTTCGAATCCCATTGGAGATGCCATTTCTCTTTTAAACTGCAGTTTCCGTTCGCAATCCCGTAAAAAGCAAGCAATGGCTTTGGAAAATAAATTTTCCCCGCCATTGCTTTTTCTTTTTACTTTGATCATTTTTTGCCGTTGTCAAAAAATGGGATTGCTCACTTTTTGAGGGTTGCCGTCGCTCCGCTCCGGCTCTTCGTCGCTTCGCTCCTCGTCGAATCCCATTGGAGATGTTTTTATCTTAAGATTTGATATGTTTGATATCCCTGCCGACGACAACGGAGGAGGCAGTAGTATCGGAGCGGCACGTTTGCCGCCCGCAAAAAGCAAGCGACAGCTTGGCAAATGAATTTGCCCGCTGTCGCTTTTACTTTTTACTTTGATGCATTTTTTGCTCTGCAAAAAATGGGATTGCTCACTTTTTGAGGGTTGCGCTCGCTTTGCTCGCACACTTCGTCGCTTCGCTCCTCGTCGAATCCCATTGGAGATGTTTTTATTTTAAGATTTGATATGTTTGATATCCCTGCCGACGACAACGGAGGAGGCAGTAGTATCGGAGCGGCACGTTTGCCGCCCTTTGCTCTTTGCAAGCAGTATGTGCTTTTGTCAGGTTTTGCAAGGAGCGAATGAGGGAGCATACTATGTATGTGACCGAATGAGTGACGCCGGCAAGGCGTGAGAAAAGCCATAATGCGCTGCAAAGTATGTATGTGACCGAATGAGTGACGCTGGCAAGGCGTGAGAAAAGCCATAATGCGCTGCAAAGAAAGTGGGATTGCTCACTTTTTGTAGGTTGCGCTCGCTTTGCTCGCACACTTCGTCGCTTCGCTCCTCGTCGAATCCCATTGGAGATGCCATTTCTTTTTTTAATCGCAGTTTCCGTTCGCAATCCCGTAAAAAGCAAGCAATGGCTTTGGAAAATAAATTTTCCCCGCCATTGCTTTTTCTTTTTACTTTGATCATTTTTTGCCTTTGCAAAAAATGCGGGATTGCTCACTTTTTGATGGATTTTCAGGCAAATTGCGGAAACTTACAAGGAATCAATCAGTTATATTGTGCAGTTCTTTGTATTTTTTCCACAGGAAAGGCGAAACGCAAATTTCGTCCAATGGAGGAAAAGCGATTTTTTCTACTTCCGCCAACTCATTGGCAGATAATGGCGGCAGTTGGGCGATACGCAGATTTTCCCGCAACTGTTCGAGCGTTTCCACGCCGGTAAGCACACTTTTACTGCCCGGTTTGGCAAATAAATAACGCAGGGCAAGTTCTGCCATCGGGATACCGAGTGTTTCCAATGCCCGCCGTTTTTCAAGAATTTCTCTGACAAAGACCCCTTTTTCCGGCATCAGCAGCATTCCCTGCATATACGCTCCGCGGATAAAGCAGTGACGTTCACCGTGATCAAAGCAGTGATCAAAGCGGTGATCGAGAATACTGCACGGTACTTGCAGGCAATCGGCATTGGCCCCGGCATCTTTATAGGCAAGGGTGTTGAGTGATATTCCCGCTTCTTCGATCAGGCCTTTAACTTTCATGCTTTTGAGAATATCCAGATAGACACAATCCTGCTCAACATGGATGAGGGCGGCGGAAATAACCTCCTGCTGTAAGCGGATAAGAGAATTTTTCAACGATGCTTCAATGAATTTTTCCGGATCACAATTTCCCGGAATACGGGGAATTTTGGTGACAGTTTTGAATTTTCCCGGCAGTCCCAATTCTTTCAGGGCATTACCGATGACTTCTTCACTGTCTCCATACTCTGGTGCAGTATCCAGAGCATTCACGCCGCCGTCAAAGGCTTCACGCAGAATATTTTTCACCGTTTCAAACGATGGTTTGCCATGCGTATTGGCGACTCCGTAATCCATGCCGAATTGCACTGTACCCAGCATCAGTAATGAGTATTTCATATTGCAGAATATCCTCCGTCAATAACCAGATTGCTGCCGGTGACAAACGCTGAAGCATCACTGGCCAGATAGACGATGCCGCCTTTCAGATCCTCATTGCCGCAGCAGCGGTTGAGCAAGGTACGCCCGGCGTGCTGATGGTGAAATTGATTGCGGTTGCCGTCCAGAGGTTCCAGCCCAATCAGAGTAACGCAATTTACCCGGATATTGTATTTGCCCAGCACACTTGCCGCCCAGCGGGTGAAATTGAGCATACCGCCCTTTTCATAATGATATGCCGGACTGGGCCATACTTCCCCGTCGGTCTGCATACCTGTACCGTCATAATTGGCATGATCCAGACCGCAAATACCCATATATGAACCGATATTGATGATGTTTCCGCCGTGATTTTTCATCGTTTCAGCGGCGATTCTGGTCAACAGAAAAAGGGCGGAGGCATTGGCGTGGAAACTTCTGTCAAAATCCGCCATCGGCAGATCCCATCGGGCTAATGCGGTGCGGGCAACGGCATTGTTGACCAGAATATCCAGTTTGCCGGATTTGGCAATGATTTGGGGAATGATATTTCTTACCTGTGCTTCATCTTCCAGATCAAGTTGAAGCACTTTCATTCCGGGATAGTTGGCGGCAAAGGAGTTGAGTTTATCCAGATTTCTGCTGGCGATATAGACCTCTGCTCCGGCTTCATAGAGTGCTTCGGCACACTGGGCCCCGTAACCGATACGGTTGCCCGCACCGGTCACCAGAGCGACTTTCCCTTTGAGGGAGAACATCTCCATTACATTCATGGTCAGTCAAGCTCCGCTTTGAGATCAACCAGAGCCTTTTCGATGCGTGCTTTGGCGGCATCGGTCAGTGAATCCATCTCCTGGGCGATCGTGTAAGCTGATGAACACAGACCAAGTTTCATCAATGCATATTTCTGACCATTCCAGACATTGCCAAGGCCGATGCCGTAAACGCCGTGGAAAACATCGATGAAAACATTTTGCAATCTGACTGCTTCGGCGATATTTCCGGCATCGACCGCTTTGGCCAGATTCACCATCACTTTGGATGCCAATGCCCCCATGCCGCAAACCATGCCGTCATTGCCGACGATGAGAGCCTCATCAACTGCCCACTCCTGACCTTCAAGGAGCAGAGTTTTGAAGCCGCGTTCAGCACGCATTTTGAGCAATTCCCGGCGCAGCCACATATTGCTGGATGAATTTTTGATACCGGCAAGATTGGGGTGAGCCATGATTCGGGCAAATTGATCCAGCGAAAGATCAATGCCGTTATTCGGCGGGCAGTGATAGTAGTAAACCGGGCGGTCAGCGGCATCAAGCACCGTCAAAATGGATTTTACCGGATCGAGTGCTGAAGTTCTGGCAGGCAGCATAAATACATAACTGTCAAACTCGTATTTGCTGTAACGCTTCATATTTTCCAGAGCCAGCGGCAAACTGGTGGCATTGATACCGACCAGCAGTTTGGCCCGCTTGCCGATGATTTGAGAGCATTCGGCGACAAAATCCTCTTTGAAGTCATCGCTGAAACTGCCCCATTCTCCCATACTGCCGAGAATGAAAATACCATCGACGCCATGGGCGATGTTGCGGTCAAAGATTTTTTTCAATCCCGCTTTATCCAGAGAACCGTCTTCAAACAGCGGAGTGATTGTGGCACTGATAACAAGTTTTTTCATGATAATTTTCCCTTCGGTTAAAAGTTGTATTTGATAGTTATTGTCTTGATTTTTGTGAAAAATATAACCTGCGGTGGCGGCTTGCGGGTAATCTCGCGCCTTGCTCCTGCGCCGCAACAGTCGAGTACACAGTACACTCCTGTTGCGTACTCGTCGCAAAACCCGACCTTCCTCCGCAATCCATCCACCGGTTGGAACTGACCCATGCAGATCTGGTTGAAAAATCACAACTTCTGTGATATATTTTATACATCACAGAAATGTTCATTTATCCCCCCTCTGCCTGGATTTCACAAAATTCGGGACATTACCATTTGATAACATCTTTACTGTAAACTGCCAGTAATTCTGCCAGTTTTTTCTGTGCTTCAGTTTGTTTTTCGTAAACAAAAAATTCACACACCGGCTTTTTACGGTCGATAATATTGTAGACTGCAAAAAATCCGGCTTTGGTCATCAGGGGCAGAATCCATCCCGGGCAGTGGTCACAATATTTGAGACACGCACCGCCGTCATTGTCGGTGATTTTGCTCAAACTCGGACAAACTGCCATTTTGCAATGGAAACATCCCGGTTCAAGAAAGAGTTCCATATCGCAATTTTCTTCAATGCGGATATGTTCCCAATACTCATACATTCCCTGCAATCCTTTGGTGCGGAAAAGTTCCAGACAGTGGAACTCCTGATTGCGGGAAACCAGCGAATAGTATTTTTCCAATTCTCCGGAGTTGCGGGAATCGAGAAATTTGAAAACCTCATTGTAAAACTTAACAAAGTGATCGCTCGGTATCATGGTGTCACCTTCTTTCTCAAAATCTGACAGCAGGAAAACTCCCCGGTCTTTTCAAACTCTGCCGAAAATGGAGAATTTTCACACAGAGCATCGTTGAAAATCGCCGTTGCTTTACAGGCAACCGGATCCGGCTTCAACCCGGATTTCTGAAAATGCCGCAGAAGCGGGCAGGAATTGACGGTCAGACGCAATTCATCCTCACATTTTTCAATGAGATAATCAGCATCTTCCCGTTTCATGTAGTAATCCCAGTACTCAAGGAGTTCAGAAGCGTCACCGGAGCAAAGTTTTTCATACATCGTCCGGTAAACATTTTGAGCGGTGTTTTTCAACACTTCCCGGACGGCATTTTCGCCGAAGTTTTCCTGTAAATAGTGCAGAGTATTGCAAAAGAGGATATGGAAATCTTTGTGCAATTCGCCGGTCGATCGATAACGGAGCATAAGTTTTTCCCTGGTTATATTTTTTTGTTTGGCAGCATAATTTACCATAGGAAATTCCTTTGTTCAACCGGATAAAAGATTTAACAAACAGAAGTCCCATACAAACAACAAAAGTCCTGAAAATATGGAGTTCCCAACGGACAAAAGTTACATTTTTCTGATATGTACTTGAAAAATACATAAAAATATATTAAATTATCGCAGAGGTATGAACCAAACCAATAAAGAATATCCGATGCAAAGAAAACATAATTTCAAAAATGACCTGGCAAGGTGGTTGGGAGAAAGCACCGACAAAGAAGTTCTGCTTGAACATTTCAAACGTTCTTTTATAAATAAATCGTTGGCTGAAAACTTCCATTATGCATTCACTTATCCCGGTGAAAGACGCTGCTCTGAATTGCTTTATACCTTGCGGATATGCAGTTTTGAAGTTCCCGCCGGAGAAACGCTGAAAATGCGGGGGGCTTTCGACGGCATGGTCGGCATTGGAAATATCAATGACGGAGATATTCTTTGCGGCGGTTACAATGCTGCAACTGAAACGGTTGATCCGGAAGCGACCTACGGCGGTTTTTCCATAGTATTCCACACCCATCATATCCGGTTGCATTATGTCCGTTTTGTGAAAGGTGAAATTGCTGAAAATATTTATTGCTACACCGACAAACCGTGTGACGGCGCATTGCAGATGATGTGTCAGGCATTGGATATTGCCATTCATAATGTTGAAAGCAACCGGGATGATATCTGCCGTCCTTTGGCAGCAGCTCTGGTCAATCAACTTTACAGCGAACTGCTCCATTCATTTGATTCTGCAATGGATGAAACTTCCAAATTGGCACGCAAGATAAAGTATCATCTGGAATGTAATTTTTCGGAAAATATAAATTGTTCACTGATTTGCGATGAATTGGGGATAAACCGTTCTTATGCTTCACAAATATTTCACCGTAATTTCGGAATAACGATGAATGATTATCTTTTTGATTTGCGGATCGCTGCGGCAAAAAAACTATTGACCAGTTCTGCCGGATTGAAAATTGCCGATATCGCGGCGTTGTGCGGTTTTCAGGATTCCGGATATTTCAGCCGGGCATTCCGCCGCAAGATGAAGTGTACTCCAATGGAATTCCGCAAAAAATTCACATGAATTTTCCATCCGGAAATTTGAGTTATATACGGCTGTTTCTGTCACATACAGAATATGCCGTGAAAGATTGGATTTGTTACCATCCCCGCTCCTGATGCAGTCCGGATATTGGGCAGGAGACTGCCCGCAATGTGCCATTGCAAGTTATCTTTTCCCAAAAATCAGGACAATAATAAAGAATTTATAAAAAATCATTATTTTTTCATTACGACTCTTGACAATCAACCCGCATGAGTGTATTCTATATTGTATTAAGTTTCAAAGACTTATAAACCAACTTGGCTGGCTATGTTCGAGGGGAAAATGAAAGCGCAGGAACTTTTTCAGGAATTGAAAGACAAGATCCGGAGAGGTGAACTTACCGGTAAACTGCCGTCGATCGCCGGATTTGTCCGCACCTATCACATCAGCCATAATACGGTCAAAAAAGTTCTGGATATGCTCAAAATGCAGCAGTTGGTCTACGGCCAGCAGGGGCGCGGTGTATTCGTCCGCAACTATGCCAAACAAAAGAGCAGCGGTAAGAAAGTATTGATTTACTGCGACCTCGGCAGTTTGCATAACACCTTTTATCTGCGGGTGTTGAATATTCTGCGCCAGAAAGCGGCCGCTGACGGTTCGTTTGTCATCGACCTGATCACCGACATCCGGCAGGCGGAAAAGATCGATTATCTGCTCTGTTTTATCGTCAAGGGCGGCAATCCGGAAGAAATGCACCGTCTGACCGCCCGGCTTGACCGGGGCAAAGTTTGCGGCATAAATATCGAATACCGCCTCGATGGTGACAGTGATTTTCCCGGTTGTCACAATGACAACTTTTCCGGCGGTTATATGGCCATGGAATATCTTTACAAACACGGTCACCGCCATATCGGTATTTTAAGTTGTGCGCAGGAACTGCCGGTAAATATTTTCCATTACCGTTTGCGCGGGGCGGAAAAATTTGCCGCCGACCACCCGGATTGCCAACTTTATCCACTCAATGTGACCGGTTCCGGCAGGCGGGCGGAGGATTTCGATGTGGCTGATGCCATTACGGTATTGCGGGAAGAACTGCCGCAGATGACGGCGATTTTTGCTTTCACTGATTTTATGGCGATGCAGAGTATGCATTTTATTCAGCAATCCGGTTTGAAAGTTCCGGAAGATATCAGCATAATCGGTTATGACAACAAAGATTTTTCCGGTCTGCTCTCCCCCGCATTGACCACTATCGAGGAGGATGCGGAAAGTTTTGCCGAATCGGTCTGCTGTATGATCCGCAGTGCTGTTGCCGGGCGGGAATTGCCGGTGCTGCCGCCGACCATGCCCAATTTGATCGAAAGAGCAAGTGTTTCTATGGTTTCCAAATAACAACAACCTTAACCCCCTTATAAAAAAGGAAAGGAAAAACATCATGTCAGAAAAATTCAATCTCTCCGCACGGAGAGTAAAGCACTCATGCTTTACTCTTATTGAACTGCTCGTGGTAATTGCTATCATCGCCATTCTGGCGGCCATTCTGCTTCCGGCTTTGAATAGTGCCAGAGAGCGCGGCCGCACTGCCAGTTGTATCAACAACCTCAAACAGATCGGCAATGCATTTACTATGTATCAGAACGATAACGAGGATTATATGCCGTCAGATACTCCTGCTTCGATCGTATTTTACGGTCAGACTTTGACATCAGGCACTCATTGGACCAGTTGGATGCATTTGGTTACTCCTTATGTTGCATTGATCGACACCGGCCATGCTACGCATCCGAAATCAGCGTGCGGTGCGCTTGCAATGTGTCCGTCAGATACTTATTTCAACTACAATTTACTGCAAACCAGCACTCCGGGCAACTGCCGTGACAATCCGTCTTACGGTTACAATTATCGTGTCGGTCGCCCCGGAACTTTCGGCGGAGTTGCTTTCGGGCAGAAACTTAATGAAATCAAAGTGCCGAGCCGGAAATTTATGATCGTTGATTCCGAACACTTTGCAGAGGGTAACGCTTTGAAGGCTTCCGACAAGATTTACGGTACTGGGGATATCGCCCGCCGTCATAACAACGGTTCCAATATTCTCTTTGTCGGCGGCAATGTTTCTTCTTTGAGTGCCAGTGATGTTGCCGGATTGCCCACCAGCTGGGATCACGTCTACATCAATCCGCTTAAAGAGAATTGATTTACAGGAGAATCGTGACTGTTATGAAAAAGTTATTGAGAGTTTTTTGTGCCTTTTTTGCGCTGTTTTCCGCATTGAATCTGTCGGCGATCGACCTGCCGGCATTGAGTAACGTCTTGGGTATCAAGTTTTTCTTCCTGCCCAAAGAACTTAATAAGGAAGTGCTTTTCACTTTTGAGAAAAGGGATAACAACGGTCGTGCCGGCAGTGATGCCCTGGCTCTTTCCGTGGTTTCCCCCGGCGGTGAAACGGTCTTTGAATACACCATTCCCGATGACGGCAATGCGGAAAACGGCTGGCGTTTCGGCCCCCGTCAGCCGGTGGAAGTGCGTTTCACCCCCACCGAAGCGGGCGTCTATACGCTTGAATTCAAAATGGAGTGCGATGCTTATTTGTACTTCGACAATACCCGTATAGAGAACCTTCATGTCGGTTTTACCAACGGCAACTTCCGTACCGCCACGGAAACTCCGGCACATTTGTTTTTCTATCTGCCGGTGGATAAAGTCGGTGAGGCGGGTATCACCCACATTTCCAGCAACTATATGCATTACAGCCAGATAAGTGATATGACCATCACCGACGGCAAAACGGTCTTTTACGAGGGATTCACCGCCGACCCCGCGCCGGATAAACGGCAGATTTTCACTCACAACTTCCTGATCCGCCGCAGTGATCCGGAAGCGATCTACGAATTGACCGCCAGTAAATTTGATGTGATCAGTTTCGCTCCGCGGCTTTATCCGACGCTGACTTTCTTTCTGACCAGAGAAGCGGCGATCGCATTCAAACCGTACTTTTTCAAGAGTAACATCCACCCCAATTCCTTTGAGATATCCGCTGAAAATGCGGTCAAACCTTTCGCTTTGGGTGCGGGGGAAAGTTACATGGTCACATTCAAACCGGCGACGAATGAAAGTTATGAATTTACCGTGGAATTGCTCGGCAAAAGTTATACTTTCAAACCCGGAGCCGCCGGATTCATCGTCGATGTGCCGGCCAATTTCGCCTTTCCGGAAATGAAGATCACCGGCACGGCTGACGGTTCATTCACCTTCTCCCGCATGGTTTCCGACCGCCCGGATATCGAATTGCCCGCCGATGGTGCAGTTATCACTCCGGTCAACGGCAAAATCCAGTGCCGGGCATTGAGCGTCAAAGATGCTGAATCATACACTTTTACTTTCAACCATGAAAGCGGCGCAACCTTTACCGTGGAAAGTTCTGAAGCACAAACCTCCGTTCCCGCCGGGCGTCTGCGCGCCGGAGTCTGGCTGGTTTCCTGTACTCCCAAAGGCGGCAACAGCGGCCGGGCAAGCTGCTTTGCCATCAAACAGCCCCGCCCGACCTCTCCGGTCTACATTTTCGGTTACAAGCCGGTGATCGACGGCAAGGTTACGGAATTCGACCAGATCTCCGTGCAGGTTCTCCGTCCGGCGGTGGATATCGACCTGACCAAAACCACCTTTACAATCAACGGCAAAGCGTATGCCGTGAAAGTGCTGCCGGGCAACCGGATCGGCATTCCGGCATCCGGGATTCAGTTGGAAGCCGGTAAAATCGACATCGCCGCCGACATCTACGACCATTACGGCAACTATTCACACTATGAATGGTGCTTCATGTATAATGCGGATATCCCCAAAACCATCAGTTTCAATGAGGATGGCATTCTGATTTTCAACGGCCGTAAATTCCTGCCGCTGATCTGCTATCCGCCTTTGAACCGGGGCGATTACGGATTCAATACTACGCTGCCCAATGCCCTGACTACGCTGGCGCAGCTGGATGTCTACTTGAGAAACAATATGAAAAGTCTGGATGGCGGCTGTGTCTACCGCGGATTTTATACCGAAGCCGGTTCCACTCCGCTTCAGGATGTGCAGAATTTCATGAGCGGCCCCGGCGGAGCCCATCCCGCCCGTATCGGTGCGTGGATGGATGAATCCGATGCCCATGTGCCGGATGCTTTCGCCAAAACTATCGTCGATGCCTTTTCCGTGCCGAATCGCGGCGTGGCCGGTATCTGCACCACCGGCCGTCAGCGGTATGCCGATATGGCGAAACTCGGCGATTACCTGATGATCGATATCTATCCGCGGGCGAAAGTGCTGTCGGTGGACCGTTACTTTGCCAAAGCGATGCGTGATGCCGCCGGTAAACCGGTCTGGCAGCTCAATCAGGGTTTCGACTATGACTGGGGCAACCGGGATGAAGATCTGATGATCCCCAATAAACCGATGCTCAAATATGCTCACTGGGCGGCATTCCGTCACGGTTTGCAGGGATTGGGATTGTATATGTGCGGCTCGACCAAATACTGGAGTTTTCCCGGTTTGTGGCAATACGTCATCGAGATCTACCGTCAGGCCAATACCTTGAGTTTTGTGCTGGTCGAGCCGACGGTAAGAGAAACGATCCTCACGGCTCCGTCGCCTTTGACCAGCCGGGTGTTGCGGTTCAGAGACCGCTACTATCTGATCGTGCAGAATTCCTCACTGCAGGCGTTCCCGGCGGCACTTCAAATTACCGGCAATTTTGCTCCGGAAGTCCGGGTGCTGTTTGAAGATCGTATCGTCAAATTGGAAAACGGCAGATTCAATGATGTGTTTCAGGCTTTGGAAAGCCGTATCTATGAGTTGACAGTAAGATGAAATTAAATTGTTTCTTTCTGCCCGGCAACTGGTTTTTGCGCAATACGCTTACTGTCGGGGAAAACGGGGAGGCGGCGGTGAAAATTTCCGCCGATCCCCACGATTACCAGAAAACGTTCTGCATGAAATTGCGCTTCGGCGGTTACGATGGTGACTGGCTGCTGGGCAACAGTTATGTGAAGTTCCGCATTTATCTGGATGGTAGATTTGTCGCCTGCGGCCCATTCCGCACTCTGGTCAACGGCAACCGCATGGAACACACCTTTACTCTGCATGATCTTACTCCGGGCGAACACACGCTGGCGATCGCTTCAAGATGCGACCATCAGGGGTTGAGTGTGGAAGTTTCCGGAGCGCAGTGCGGCAGATGGAAAGCCTTTGACAGCAACGGTGTCTATGCGCCGGTCTGCTGGGAATTCCCGGCGGTTTACGGTTACTTCAAAGGAGATATCGGGCCGGGGGAATATTTTGAACACTTGCGCGGTGATCTCTATCCGGATAAGTGGCAGTTCCCCGGTTTTGATGATTCATCGTGGCAGACTCCGGAAGTGCGGGAAGTTGATTGCGGCGTGGAAACTGCCCCATTCGACTTTGAATATGAAACGGTGCATCCGGTGAGCATCCACCGTTGCGCTGACGGCAGATATATTGCCGATTTCGGGGTGGAAAGGATCGCTTCTCTGCAACTTACCGGCCCGGAAAAGGGCGGCAATGTGGAGATCCGCCTCGGTGAAGAACTCAAGGACAGTGAAAGAGTCCTTTATCAGATGCGCAGTCATGTCTGTTATCAGGAGATATGGAAATTCAAACCCGGCGGACAGGTTTTGAGTAACTTCGGTCTGCGGGCGTTCCGCTATGCGGAAATCGTCCATTACAGCGGAGAATTGCGGGCGGAAAATATCGCCATGCAAGTTGTCCGCGCCCCGTACCGGGCGGCGGCAAAACTGGAATGTGATCACGAAAATATCTTGAAAGTGTGGCAGTTGTGCGAAAATACCATCCGCAATATCACCTGCGATACCTTTGTCGATTGTTTCACCCGTGAAAGGGTCGCGTATGAGGCGGATGCATTGTTGACGATCGGCACATTTTTCACATTCAATCAGAATAGTTTTATCGCCCGGCGGCATTTGCCATATCAACTCAACCACCCGACCTGGCCCTGCGAATGGTCACAGATCATCCCGTTGCTCTTTTATGAGTATTACTGGGAGACCGGAGATGAGACGGTCGTGGCGGAGAATTTTGATAAGCTGCTCGCTTACAGCGGTTACCGTGACCGGATCAAAGATGGTATGATCGAAAAATTCGATCTGGAAGTCCTGATCGACTGGCCGCGGAAGTACCGTGACCGTTACGATACCGGAGACAAGCGGTTCATGAGCGTACCGAATATGCTGGCTTGTAAAAGTATGGGCGTGCTGGCATTTCTGGCAGGCGTGATCGGCAGGGCATCTCTGGCGGCGGAGTTGCGCATGGAGCATGAGGAAATGAAAAGGGCGCTCAACGCCCGCTGTTTCGACGGGGAAAGCGGTTTGTACGTTGACCGGCCCGGTTCGCAAAACCATTCACTCTATGCGAATATGTGGGCGTTGTATGCTGACATCGTGCCGGAAGAACGGCAGAAAAAGGTGGCAGATTTCGTCGCTCAATGCGGCATGGAATGCAGTTTGTATTCCGGATTTTACTATCTGGATGTGCTTTTCCGTTACGGTTACGGCAAAGAGGCGTTTGAATATATCGCCAAAAACGGTTCCAAATGGCAGGAGATGCTCGACAGCGGTTGTACGGTCACCACCGAATACTGGGTCGGCGATGTGCCGATGATGAGTCTGGCGCATCCGTGGGGCAGTTATCCGGCGCATTTCATTGCCAAATATGTTTTCGGCATCCGTGCCACTGAACCGGGATGGCGCAAATACGAAGTCAAGCCGGATGAGTCGATCGATTTCAAAGGCACATTGCAAATCACCCGCAACGGGGTGGAAATAGTCAGCAAACGTTGATATTTTTTCTTGCTATGTACGATACTTCATGGTATATTAGGTTATGCCATGAAGTTTTTTTATTGTGAGGTTGGATCGTGGTCAGAAAACACCATTTGCCGGTCACCCGGATAACCGGGGGAAACAAGCACCATTTTTTCGGCTATTTTGATAAATTTCCGTGGGATAAAAGCGGCCGGTATATTCTGGCACACGAGGTGGAGTTCACCGGAGAATGACTATGCGCAGTAAAGCATTTGCTCAAGCCGCATTGGAAATCGCTGAACGTAAGATGTTCCGGGATGAAACTCCCGGAAAGCATTGTTCCCCGCGGCTGGGGACCGGCGGCAGTTTTGAAGATATTTTTCTCTGGGATACCGTGTTTTGCTGTCATTGGGCGAAATACCATGCCGATAAATTTCCACTGACCGGTTCGCTGGATAACTTTTACCGCTGTCAGCAGGATGACGGATTTATTTCCCGGCAGATACACAGTAACGGAATCAGCAAATGGTCGCCGGATCATCCGGTAAGTTTCGCTCCGCCGTTATTCAGTTGGATCGAATTGGAACTCGAACGCCTGAAGATCATGCCCGGCAGATTGGCAGAAGTTTATGATTTTCTGGTGAAACTGCATAAATTCAATTACCGCTGGCAGCGCAGCGACGGACTTTATTTTTCCGATCCGTGGGGGTGCGGTATGGATGATATTCCGAGGGTGAATGATCCGGCAGATTATTTGCGTGGCGGCGGAATAAAATTGACCCGGAATTCCATTCTTGATGAGGGGGCCGACGGCGATACATTGTTTCAGTTTATGCACACCCGTATTCCGGGATATTTTGATTGGAATAAACAACTCGGCTGGGTGGATACCACCTGTCAGGTCGCTTTTGATGCGCTGAATCTGGCGGAAATTGCCGGAAAACTCGGCAAAAAGGATGATGCCGCAGCTTACTTAGCCGAACACCGGAAACTGGCGGAAACGGTCAATGAACTTTGCTGGGATGAGGATTCCGGCATTTACCGGGATCATCTGGATGGCGGCTGGATACGGCATAAACATATCGGCGCATTCTGGAGTTTGATTTCCGGAGTCGCACCGGAAAGCCGGGCGGAAAAACTTTTTCAGCATCTGGAAAATCCGGAAACTTTCGGTCTGCCCTGCGGAATACCGGGAATTTCCGCAGATGACCGGGAATTCGGTTTGAGCAAAGAACATTACTGGCGCGGGCCGGTATGGGCACCGGTGGTGTATATGATTCTGTGCGGTCTGCGCCGCTTCGGGCAGAAGGAACTGGCATCCCGGATCGCCGGCAAATTTTATACCGCCGCATATAATATCTGGGAAAAAACCGGAACGATCTGGGAAAATTATTCCCCCGTGCAGAGTGACACCCCATCGGTGGCGGCGGCACCGGATTTTTGCGGCTGGTCGGCATTGATCCCCCTGACCATCCGGCGGGAATTTATATAAGAAAACGGTTTTCCGCCGGAATATACAATTCAACAAAACGCACGGTAATATCATAGATCAACTGTGCCAGTTGAAAAGATTTCAATCGGCGGTATCCGCCTGACGGGAGTAATAAATTTCCGTACTTATCCGTACTCATCCGTAAAAATCCGTTCATCAATAGCGGCTTGCAGGGAGTATTTCCAGCCAGTAGCCATCCGGATCATTGATGAAGTAGATGCCCATTTCTTTATTTTCGTAACAGATGCACCCCATTTTTTCGTGGCGGTCATGGGCGGCGGCGAAGTCATCCACCCGGAAAGCCAGATGGAATTCATTATCACCCAGATCGTAGGGGCGATCCATCTCTTTGACCCAGGTCAATTCCAACTGGTGAGCCGAGTTCCCTTCTGAAAGATAAACGATGATGAAACTGCCGTCTGCCGGAGCGATGCGCCGGACTTCATGCATATCCAGAGCATCGGCATAGAATTTCAAACTTTTTTCCAGATCAAAAACGTTGAGATTATTGTGGATCATCGTAAATTTCATGAGTTGTACTCCTCCCGGTTTCAGAATCTTTATTCTGCCGCTCCGGCATCGGATGATTTTTGGGTAAGGGTAAGATTGGCGATCTCCACTTCTCCGGAAGTGACGAACCATACAGAACCTCTCTGACCGCCCAGATTTTCGGTAAATACGATATCGGCCTGTTGCCACTCTCCGGAAAACGGCATACTCTGATTGACCAGACTGTAAGTGTTGTTGCCGTGCTTGACAATGATCCGGAGTGAACCTCTGACATTGCGGTAATTGAAACGCAGACGGTAAGTGTTGTTATTGCCCAAAGGGATCTCCCGGCAACTGAAACTGCCGTCATTGCCGCTGGCGGTGAATTTGGTTACCCGGCCGGCAAATGTCACCGCTCCTTTAAGGGATATCCAGCGGCGGTTGGTGAAATCCGGCAGCAGATTATCGCTGTAACCGGCTTCGGCGGCCGGGGCTTCCGGCGGCGGCGGGGGGATGAATTCCAAGGACACATTGGCGATTTCAATGGCTCCGGCGGTGAGAAACCAGACTGAACTGCGGGGACCGGGCTTGTTTTCGGTGAATGTCACTTCCGCTTCCTGCCACTGCCGGGAAGCGGTGAAAGATTTATCCAGTGCGCTGTAAGTGTTGTCGCCGTGTTTGACGATGACCCGCAATCCTGCCCGGATGGTGCGATAGGAGAATTTCAACCGGTAAGTTCCCTGCTGCAAAGGTATATTCCGGCACCAGAAGCCGCCTTCGCCGCCGGAAACTTCGGCTTTGATTGCAGCTTTGCCGTCGGCAGTGCCGGTAGTTATGGTCACTTTGCCGGTGCTGTTCCATTTGCCGTCGGCATCCAGAGCGGGCAGCAGATTACCGGCAACAGCACTTTGCAGAAACAAAACCAATCCGAAAATAAAAATAAAGGGTCTTTTCATAATATTTGCTCCGTTGACAGTTGAAATTCAATTACGGTGGATGAGGATCATGGTTTGATCGTCATTCTGTTCATATTCAAACTCGTGAACCGCCGCCATTACATCGTCGATGATCCCGGTCGTGGTATCCCGGTGGTCGCAGGCCACATGGAAGGCATTGGCCAGCCGGTCAGTGCCGAATTCCTCCCGGTCATGGTTGAGGGCTTCGCTCAAGCCGTCGGAAAAGAGCATGATGCTGGTGTCACTATCCACCGCCAGACAGATGGTGTCGAATTCCGCATCTTCATCCGGCAGCATTCCCAGAGCTGTGCCGCGGGGGGAAAGGCGGCGCAAATGGCCGTGGATATGCATGATCATATCGGTATGCCCGGCCCGGCCGAATTCGATCAAACCGCCGCGTTTGTCGATCAGACAACACCCCATGGTGATAAAACGGTCGGCATCGGAATCCCGGTTCAAATTGGCATTGACGTCACGCAGAAATTTGGTCAGCGTGGTGAATTGTGCCGCCATGGCACGGGCAAAACTGCGGGTCATTGAAGCCAGAATACACGCCGGCATACCTTTGCCGCAGGCATCACCGACCATGACCAGCATCCGGTTATCATCGATTTTGACCATGTCATAGAAGTCGCCATTGACCTCTTTGGCACTGGTGGTGCGGGCGCAAACCGAGAAATCGCCCAGCGTTACGGAATCCGGCGGCAGCAGTGAAGTCTGGAACTGCCGGACAAATGCCAACTCCTGATCGATCCTTTCCCGGCGGCTGATTTCGCCGTAGACATGAACCAGTTGCTGAACCATCAGCACTTGGGAAGCGAGCGATTTCAACCGGGCAAACTGGGCAAAGGAAAATGGCCGGTCGGAGAGCATCTTGTTATCCACCGCACAGATCACGCCGTAGACGATACCCTCTTTGACCATGGGAACCGCCATGACACTGCCCAGAGAATTTTGTGCCGGATAGCGGCTGAATCTCTCATCGATACTGGCCAGCGGCACCAATTCACCGTGGCGGGAGTCGGCGATCGAACCGATGAATCCTTCACCGCAGGGGATGACTTCACTGCGTAAAGTTTCCAGCAGTTTCCGGTTGTTCATATTCACATTGCCGTCGGCGGTCAGCGGATAATCGCCGCAGACCCCCAGTGCGGTAAGTTTGCGGTTGTTCAATCCGTAGATCGCCACAGAACCGGCTTCGATCTGTTCACAAACGTAACAGGCCGATGAGTGCAATGCACCATCCAGCCCGTCGTCGCAGTTTATGCCCGCTGAAAAGCGGGAAAGGAAGTTGGAAATTTCCGTGCGGCTCATCACCGCACCGGTCAGATCGGTACGCAACTCATAGGCTTTACGGTAGAATGATATTGCGGTGATTATGGCAATCACCAACAATATCGATATCATTACCAGAGCTTGAGTCATACCGTATTATCCTGTGGGTTCAGTCTGCCAGATATTCCTGCAGAGACTTCAGCACCGGATTGCCCTGCCGTGCTTCCCGGATGCCGGTTTCAGTGGCACGGGCGGCAGCGATGGTGGTCATATACGGGATCTTGTACTGGATCGCCAGCATCCTTATACAACTGTCATCGATCTTGCTGAGTTTATCCATCGGAGTATTGATGATAAGTGCGACTTCCCGGTTGCGGATCAGATCGGCAACATTGGGACGGCCCTCATTGAGTTTGCAGACATCACCGTGTTTGATACCGTGTTCATCGAGGAATTCCCCGGTACCTTCGGTGGTGATCAATTCAAAACCCATTTCTGCCAGACCTTTAACGATGGGCAGGATCTCCGCCCGGTCGCGGCGGCGCACGGTGACCAGCACTTTGCCGCTCAAGGGCAACTGACTGCCGGCGGCCTGCTGGGCTTTGTAGTATGCCATGCCGAAAGTGGGAGCCAGCCCCATAACTTCGCCGGTGGCACGCATTTCCGGGCCGAGAACCGGGTCAACTTCCGGGAACATATTGAAGGGGAACACCGCCTCTTTCACACCGAAATATTTGGTCGGCGGATTGCGGAGCAGAGATTTGAATTCGCTCAATTTCGCTCCCAGCATCAAGTTGGTGGCGATACGGGCGATCGGCGCGCCGGTGACTTTGGAAACGATCGGCACTGTACGCGAGGCACGGGGATTGGCTTCGATGATCCACACCTTGTCTTCGCAAACGGCGAACTGCACATTGAGAATACCGATGACCCGGAAGTCACGGGCGATGGCAGTGGCCTTTTCCGCAATGACATCCAGATGTTTTTTCGCCAGTGTAACCGGCGGGATGGAACAGGCGGAGTCACCGGAGTGGATACCGGCCAATTCGACGTGTTCCATAACGGCGGGGATGTAGACCTCTTCGCCGTCGCAGATGGCATCGACTTCACATTCGATCGCCGGATCGAGGAAACGGTCGATCAGCATCGGGTATTCGGGGCTTACCTGAATGGCTTCAACGGCGTAGCGTTCCAGAGTTTTTTCATCGTAGATGACCGCCATACCGCGGCCGCCGAGGACGAATGAGGGGCGCACCATCACCGGATAGCCGATCTTGCGGCCCAGAGCGATCGCTTCATCCAGCGAACGGGCGATGCCGGATTCCGGCTGATTGACTTTGAGGGCGATCATTCTTTCCCGGAAGTATTCGCGGTCTTCAGCGAGGCGGATGCCTTCGGGCTGGGTGCCGATGATATTGACTCCGGCATCTTTGAGTTCCTGGGCGATATTCAGCGGGGTCTGACCGCCGAATTGGACGATCACGCCGAAAGGTTTTTCCTTATTGTAGATGCTCAACACATCTTCCGTGGTCAGCGGCTCAAAGTAGAGTTTGTCGCTGGTGTCGTAGTCGGTGGAAACGGTTTCGGGGTTGCAGTTGACCAGCACCGATTCATAACCGGCATCCCGCAGGGCAAAAGCGGCGTGGACACAGGTGTAGTCAAATTCGATACCCTGACCGATACGGTTGGGGCCGCCGCCGAGGATCATGATCTTTTTGCGGTCGGAAACGGGGACTTCATCCGGTGCGCCGGAGTAGGTGGAGTAGTAGTAATCCTCGTTGCCTTCGGCGCCGGAAACCGGCACCCGGCAGTAGGTCGCCACACAACCCAGAGCGATGCGGCGTTTGCGCACCTCTTTTTCGGCGATGTTGAAAAATTTGGCGAGATATTTATCGGAGAAGGCAAATTTTTTCGCCTTGATGAGCAGCTCATCGGGCAGAGCCATCCAGGTATACTTGTTCAATTCGAGTTCAAAGAGGGCAAGTTCCTGAATTTCGGAGAGGAAGAATTTGGCGATGCTGGTCATCTTGAATGCTTCATCGACCGTCAAACCCTTTTTGAATGCTTCGTAAAGGTGGAAGAATCTTTCGCTTGAGGGGCTGGCGACCAGCGGACGCAGCTCATCCAGTGACAATGCTTCGATCTTGCGGATGCATCCCGGACCGCTGCGGCCGATCTCCAGTGAACGGATCGCTTTCTGGAAGGCTTCTTTGAAGTCCTTACCGATGCTCATGACTTCGCCGACCGCTTTCATCTGGGTTCCCAGCGCATCTTTGGCCTGCGGGAATTTCTCAAATGCCCAGCGGGCGAATTTCGCCACTACATAGTCGCCGGAGGGCGTGTATTTTTCCAGAGAACCGTCACGGTAGTAGGGCAATTCATCCAGCGTTACGCCGGTGGCAAGCACGGTGGAAACTTTGGCGATGGGGAAACCGGTCGCTTTGGAAGCCAGCGCACTGGAACGGCTCGTGCGGGGGTTGATCTCAATGACGATCACCCGGCCGTCTTTGCGGTTGCGGGCAAACTGGACATTGCAGCCGCCGGTAACGCCGATGGCATCGATGATGCGGTAACTGTAATCCTGCAATTCCGCCTGGACTTCTTTGGAAATGGTCAGCATCGGAGCCACGCAGAAACTGTCGCCGGTGTGGATGCCGACCGGATCGACGTTTTCGATGAAACAGACGGTGATTTTCTGACCTTTGGCATCGCGGACGACTTCGAGTTCGAGTTCTTCCCAGCCCAGCACGCACTCCTCGACCAGCACCTGACCGATCAGACTGGCGGCCAGACCGCGGGAGACGACTTCACGCAGTTCTTCGACGTTGTAGACGATACCGCCGCCGGTGCCGCCCATGGTGTAGGCGGGGCGCAAAACCACCGGATAGCCGAGGTCGGAAGCGATCTTTTCGGCTTCTTCCACGGAGTAAGACGGTTCGGATTTGGCCATCGGGATACCGAGGCGGTTCATGGTGTTTTTGAATTCGATACGGTCTTCGCCGCGTTTGATCGCTTCGAGATCGACACCGATGACTTCAACGTTGTACTTGCTCAAAATGCCGGCATCATTGAGGGA
This sequence comes from Lentisphaerota bacterium, assembly GCA_015061625.1. Taxonomy (GTDB): domain Bacteria; phylum Verrucomicrobiota; class Lentisphaeria; order Victivallales; family Victivallaceae; genus UBA1784. Next base: position 94,455 of record SUWG01000005.1, read on the forward strand.
GATCGCCAGATTCAAAGCAGTCTGACCGCCGAGGTTGGGGAGCAGGGCATCGGGTTTTTCTTTAGCGATGATGCGTTCCAGAGAATCGACGGTCAGTGGTTCGATGTAGGTATGATCGGCCATACCGGGGTCGGTCATGATGGTTGCCGGGTTGGAGTTGGTAAGCACCACCTCGTAGCCGCGTTCACGCAAGGCTTTGCAAGCCTGCGTACCGGAGTAGTCAAATTCACACGCCTGTCCGATGATGATCGGGCCGGAACCGATGATGAGAACTTTTTTGATATCTGTCCTCTGTGCCATAAAAAACCTCTTTTCCCGTAATATTTTCAAATTGCGCTCTTTCAAAGAGCCGCCGCAAAAGACCGGGATGTAATATACACCTCTTTTTTGCTTTAGTCAAGTGTTTCAGAGCGTTCCTTTGGTGGAAAGTACGCCTTTTACTCTTTCATCGAATGAAAGTGCCTGATCCAGAGCCTTGGCCAGACCTTTGAATATCGCTTCAAACAGGTGGTGCGTTTCGCAGGAGGCGATCATGCGGATATGCAGATTCAAGCCGCTTCTGACCGCAAACGCCTGAAAGAATTCATGGAAAAGCCGGGTGTCGATGTTGTTGAGGTACTGGGCCGGCGGAGTGACATCGTAGTAAAGTCCGCCTCTGCCGGAAAGGTCGAGCGCGATCATCACCAGTGTTTCATCCATCGGCAGCAGAAAGTTGCCGTAGCGGCGGATTCCGGCTTTGTCACCGGCGGCTTTGGCGAGCAGGTCGCCCAGCACGATGCCCAGATCTTCCATGGTGTGATGGCAATCGACTTCCAGATCGCCTTTGGCGGAAACATTCAGATCGAAAAATCCGTGTCTGGCAAAGAGCGTGAGCATATGATCCATAAAGGGAATGCCGGTGGAAACGGCGGATCTGCCTTCGCCGTCAAGATTTATGGAAGCGGTGATGTCGGTTTCGGCGGTTTTTCGGGAAATTTCAGCAAATCTTGTCATATTTCACTTCTCCAGTTTGAGTTGCAGGGCGATACAGGCATTGCGGAGCAATCCGGCGATGGTCATGGGGCCGACGCCGCCGGGTACGGGGGTGATGAACGAGGCTTTTTCCACCGCTTCGCTGTATTTCACGTCACCGACCAGCCGGTTTTTGCCGAGAGTTTCATCGTAGATGCGGTTGATGCCGACGTCGATGACCACGGCACCGTCTTTGATCATGTCGCCTTTGACGAATTCCGGTTTGCCGATGGCGGCGATGAGGATGTCGGCATCCAGCGTGTAGCGGCGGATATCCGGGGTGCCGGAGTGGACGACGGTCACGGTGGCATTGGCTCCGGCGGCCTTCTGCATGAGCAGAGCCGCCATGGGTTTGCCGACGATATTACTGCGGCCGATGACCACGGCGTGTTTGCCTTTGGGGTCGATACCGGAACGTTTGAGCAATTCCATAACTCCCCACGGAGTGCAGGGGTGGAAGCCGGGTTTTTCACCGATGAGCAATCTGCCGACGTTGCGTTCGGCGAAACAATCGACATCCTTATCCGGATCGATGGCGAGGATGACGGCGGCCTCATCGACTTGCGGCGGCGGGGGGGATTGCACGAGGATGCCGTCGATGGTGTCATCGGCGTTGAGTTCGGCGATGACATTGAGGACATCTTCAGTAGTGCTGTCGGCGGGCATGGCGATCATGCGGGATTCGATGCCGGTATCGGCGCACGCTTTGACTTTGTTGCGCACATAGACTGCGCTGGCCGGATCGTCACCGACGAGGATCACTGCCAGACCGACTTTGCGTCCGGCTTTGGCGGCCAATTCTGCGGCGATGCGGGCGGTTTCCTGATTGATCGTTTGGGCAATGCTCTTGCCATCGATGATTTTTGCGCTCATGTTACTTCTCCTGAATAGTTGAAAATATGTGTCATCGGAGAAATATAACACCATTTTGTCCGGAAAACAACTCAAAAACCTTGAAAAAAACGGTTCAAAGTATTATTCTATATAAATGACATAAAAAAATGAGGTGTTTTACATGGAATTGTTTCTGGAATATTTGAGTATTGCCGGCGTTATTCTGCTGGTTTTTCTGGCGTTGGGGTTCTGCATATTCTCTCATGAACTGGGTCACTTTCTGGCGGCCAAACTGATGGGATTGCATATCGACGCCTTTTCCATCGGCTTCCGTCCGGTGTGGCGCAAAAAATACAAAGGCGTGGAATACCGCATCGGCTGGGTGCCGCTGGGCGGCTATGTGGAGTTGCCGCAGGTCGATGCTTCCGACGATATCCCCAAAAGTGCCGACGGCACGGAACTGCCCAAAGCATCGCCCAAAGCGAGGATCGTCACGGCGGCGGCCGGGCCGTTATTCAACATTATTTCCGGTCTGCTCATCGGCTGTATCGTCTGGGCGGTAGGTGTGCCGCAGGCAACGCCCCGGATGCGGGAGATCGAAGTATTGAGTGTGCCGGAAAATTCTCCGGAATATGCCGCCGGTCTGCGCCCCGGCGATGTGATAATCAAACTCAATGGTGAGGAGTTTTACGACACATGGGAAAAATTTGTGGAAAAGATCCTCTTTACCATCGGAGATGTGACCTTGGAAGTGCGCCGCGGCAATAAAATTATTACGATCACCTATACTCCGGCGGAAAATCCCGATGCTCCGGGCAATGCCGGGGATGAAAAACTGGCTTATCCGTTTTTCAAACCGCTGCTGCCGGTCAAACTCTATCCTGAAGCGGGTTCTCCGGCAGAAAAAGCGGGTATCAGGGATGGGGATATCGTCATTGAGATCGATGGTGAAGCGATTTCCGGATTGACCGATTTCCAGACGGCGGTATTCTTTTCCAACGGGCGTACGCTGGATGTGGTTTTGCTGCGTGACGGAAAAAAAGTGGCGGTGAAACTCACCCCCGAAGCGGTCGAAGGGGCGGAAAGCGAAGAGCGTTATCTGACCGGAATCACGATGGAAATGCTTGACGGCAAAGTGACGGTGGCTTCCGTAATGACCGGCGGTGCCGCCGGTCAGGCGGGGGTGAAAACCGGAGATATCCTGCTCAAAGTGGATGATTTGACCATTGAAAAACCGGAAGATATGCAGAATTATATCGCCGGGAAGAAAGATACTCCGGTAGTGTTGACCGTTTTGCGTGACGGCGCGGAAATGAGTTTCGTGCTTACTGCCCGCCGCTATGCCGCTTACGATGCGGGTGTTTCCTATGCCGCTTACAATCACCCCAATCCCTTTGAGTTGCTCTGGAGTACGCTGGAAATGAGTTGGAAAAGTTTGCGCGGCATCGCCACGACCATCGGCAATAAACTCGGTCTGACTGAAAATCACAGTTCGCTGAAACCCAGCCATATGTCCAGCACACTGGGGATCGGTATGGTGCTTTACAACTCTTTCCGCAACAGTCCGGCATACGGTATCTATCTGGTGGCGGTGATCTCATTTGCGCTGGCGATATTCAATCTGATGCCGTTCCCGGTGCTGGATGGCGGCCACATCTTTTTCGGAGTTCTGGAATGGGTGACCAAAAAGCGCGTGCCATCCAAAGTCATGCAGATCATTTCCTATATATTTGTCACTTTGCTGATCCTGCTGACGGTGATCATCACCTATTTCGACGGCCGCCGTCTGGTGCGCCAGATCAGTGATGACGGTGAAAAAACTGAAAGTGTGAGCAAATAATGCGGCGGCAGACCCGGAATTTTCACCTCGGAAGCAAGGGGATCGGTTCGGCACATCCGGTGACCATCCAATCAATGTGCAACACCCGCACGGCGGATATCGACCGGACGGTGGCGCAGATATCCCGTCTGGCGCAGTGCGGTTGTGATATCATCCGTCTGTCGGCGGATTCGGCGGCAGATTCGGCGGCGTTGAAAACCATCTGTGCCGCTTCGCCGATCCCGGTGATCGCCGACATCCAGTTTTCCGGAGAATCCGCATTGGGCGCGATCGAAAGCGGCTGTGCCGGCATCCGGGTCAATCCGGGGATAATCCATGATCCCGGTCTGTTGGAGCGCATTGCCCGTGCGGCGGTACTCAACGGCTGTGTCATCCGGGTCGGAGCCAACGCCGGAAGTTTGAAGTTGCATCAACTGGAAAAGTTGCTGGCATCCGGCATGGAAAAGAGTGAGGCACTGGCACAACTTTTGTGTGATGCAGTAAGTGAACAGTGTCGGCTTCTGGAAAAATTCGGAGTGGAAAAGATCAAAGTTGCGGTGAAAAGTTCGGATATTGCCGTTACGCTCAAGGCGTACCGCAGATTTGCGGGCATGAGCGATCTGCCGCTGCATCTGGGATTGACCGAAGCGGGAACTCCGGAAAAAGGGATTCTGCGTTCCGCAGTGGCGATCGGTTCACTGCTGACCGACGGCATCGGGGATACTGTCAGAGTGAGTCTGACTGCGGAACCGGAAGCGGAGATCGCCGCCGCCAAAAAAATTCTGGATGCCTGCGGACTTTCCGGCAATGCGGTGGAAGTGATCTCCTGCCCGACCTGCGGCAGAACGGAGATCGATCTGATCTCTCTGGCGCAGAAGGTGGAAAATCTGATCGCCACTTTGCAAAACAGCGGCAAAGTTATCCGCTGGCGCAAAGTGGCGGTAATGGGATGTCCGGTCAACGGGCCGGGCGAGGCGCGCAATGCGGATATCGGTATCGCCGGCAGCCGCAACGGTCAACTGATCATCTTTCAGAAAGGCGAAGTTACCGGAGCCTATCCGGAAAGCGAAGGATTTGAAGTTTTTGCCGCTCTCCTGCAGGAATAAAATTCGCCGTGCGGCTTGACTTTTGGTGATCTGCACGCTATCTTATATAAATAATATCCCAGACGGGAAAGTGCTCTCTTAGCTCAGTTGGATAGAGCGGCTCCCTCCTAAGGAGCAGGTCATGCGTTCGATTCGCATAGAGGGCACCATTTTTTTGCAATGATCCAACCGCCGCGATTCCCTGAAAAGCGGAAAATGCTATTTTTTTATTAATTCCACCATGCTATCTTTCTTAATTTCCCTGTTTTAGGAATAAAAACAATTAATTTTTTTTTCTAAATACGCATAATTAATCTTGAAAAAATTATTTTCAGGTGTTATATTTTACGCCAGTTCAATCCACAAAAACCAACAACAAGAAAGTGATACTTTGATGAACGAAAAAGTGTTCCCTGTGGATGCCGCCCAGTTGGCGGCAAAAGTCGATTACCCTGTCGTTAAAACTGCCTGTGCCGACGGCAAAGCCATCTGGCAGATCGCCGCTCCCGCCGTTTTCATGGATGATGCCATGATCAATAAAATTGCGGCTCTGGCCGGCAGTGATAAAGTTGACGTTGCCACTTGCAACGCTGATGCCAAAGCTGATGACTTCTATAATAAAGCCATCCGTACCCTGACGATCGAATCCGCTGCCGCTCTGCCCGCTGATCCGGCGCGTGAAGTTGCTGAATTGCTCATTTCCGGCGGCGATGATTTCTTCGTCACCTACGGCAGCTTTTCCACCGCTGAAGCCAACGTGCTCAATGCCGTTGCGGAATTCATCCACAGTCAGTTGTCCTTTATCGACCGCAATGCCTACACCCTTTGCGAGATCCGCCGCTTTATGGGGCTTTATCCGGAAATCCTGCGCGAATTGATGGATAAATTCCTCGCCGGCAGCAACGATGTCGCCGCCGCCAAAGCCGCCATCGCCAAAGTCAACAGCGGTATTGCCGACAAGGATGTGAAGGTCAAAACCGTTCTCAATTCCGCCGCTGAATTTTTCCGTTGTGTCATCCGCAGCAACTATGCGCTGGAAAACAAGACGGCTCTGGCATTCAAACTTGATCCCTCTTTCATGGCGTTTTTCGGTGAAGTCAGTGACAAGTACATTCAGGCTTTCCCGCCGGAGCGTCCTTTCGGAGTCTTCTTCTTCTACCGCAACAAAATCAGCGGTTTCCAGATCCGTTTCGCCCCGATCGCCCGCGGCGGCTGGCGTACGGTCGTGCCGAAAGCCGGCAACAGTCCGCTGGATAAATATGATGCATTCAATCAGGCGCACTGCGAACTTTTCCGTGAAAACTTCGTACTTGCCAACACCCAGCACAAGAAAAACAAAGATATCTACGAGGGCGGTTCCAAGATGGTGACCATTCTGGAAAACCTCGACGGTGCCGATTTCAAAACCACCTTGTGGGCTTATCAGCGCGCTGTCTACGAGGCCTTCCTCGCTCTGCTGCTTCAGGACCGCAACGACATCATCGAGATCGGGCCGGACGAAAATATGTTCGACGAGATGATCACCTACATGGGTGAACGCGGTGAAGCGGAAAACTACGTTCTCAAATCCGGCATCATTTCCGGTAAAGAGGATACCGGTATCAACCACAAACACTACGGCGTGACCAGTTTCGGTGTCTATCAGTATTTCATCCGCACGCTCAAACATCTGGGCATCGCTCCGGAAACTGATGATTACTCTGTGATCCTTTCCGGCGGACCTTTCGGTGACGTGGCGGGCAACATGATGAAACTGCTGAATGCCAAAAATGCCGACGGCTCCTACAAACTGGCCAATATCCGTATCATCGCCATCACCGACGGTCCGGCGGCCGTCTACGATCCGGCGGGTATGGATCGTGAAGAGATCAGTGCTTTGATCCACAAGGCCGCTCTGGATGGTTTCAATCCGGCCAAACTCAAAGGCGAGGGCGCATACATGATCTGGAGTGCCGCCGCCGCTGACGGTACCCACCGCATGGCCACTGTGGTCAACGGCAAAGTTGAAGAAAAAGCGATCAGCCACAACGACTTCATGCAGCTTTTCGCCAACAACATTTTCCGTGAAGCCACGGTCTTTGTTCCCGGCGGCGGCCGTCCGCAGACCATCCATGACGGCAACTGGAGCAACTTCGCCCCCAATGGTCAGCCGATCATCAAGGCGATCGTCGAAGGTGCGAATTCCTTCACCACTCCGAGTGCCCGTCTGAAACTTCAGGCTGCCGGTATCGTCAACGTGCTTGACTCCTCGGCGAATAAATGCGGCGTGATCACTTCCAGTTACGAGATTTTGAGCGGTATCCTGTTGGAAAAAGATGAATTCATCGCCAACAAAGAAGCTCTGGTCGCTGACCTGATGGATAAACTGGCCGCTTGTGCCAACAAGGAAGCCGAGTGGCTCTACAATGAATTCAACGCCCGTAAAGATGTGCCGATGACCGACTTGAGCAACGAGTTGGGCAACAAGGTCAATGAACTCAAAGCCAAACTCTTTGATCTCTTTACGGAAAAACCGGAATTGCTCGCCGACCAGTTGATCCTCGATCACCTGCTGCCGATCTTCCGCAACAAATTCGCTGACCGCATCGTGCGCATCCCCGATCTCTACCGCAAGGCGATCGGTGCCGCCGAAGCCGCCGGCAGAATCATCTACACCCCGGCCGATCCGGCGGTGGCAGATATCATCAAAGCTCTGGCGTAATTCGCCGGAACTGCGAAAAGTAACAAAAACACATCCGGAAAACTTGATATTTTCCGGATGTGTGTTATATTAACTGGAAACGGGATAGCTTTATCCCGCTGAAGTTGCCCAAAATAAGGAGAAATGAAAATGGCTGCTACTATCAATCAGGATACCTGCGTCGGTTGCGGCGCTTGCGTTGACACCTGCCCGGTCAGCGCGATCAAACTCGAAAACGACAAAGCCACCGTCGCCGAAGGCGAATGCATTGAGTGCGGTGCCTGCGTCGGTGCCTGCCCGACCGAAGCGATCTCCCTCTGATTGGTTTCATGGAGAAGAAAAAGCCGACTGGAATCACATCCGGTCGGCTTTTTTGTATTTTTCTGCTGACTTTATTTACCTTGTTTTATACCGGTTTTCTGACCAGGGAATTGTGGTTTGATGAAGTTCTGACCTTGCAATTTGCTTATCTGCCGCGCGCGGTGGATATTTACCGCAGTTACACGATCCCCAACAACCAGATCATCCATACGATCTGCATCCATTTGCTCCTTAATGGCGGTTTTGCTCCGGAAATGCTGCGGATATTTCCCTTGCTTTGTGCGGCGGTGATGATATATTTGCTGTGGAGAAATTTTGCCGGTGAAACGGGGGAAAAGCCTCTGATGCTGACGCTGGGGGCGTTGATACTTTCGCCGCCATTCATGCTTTACGGCAGTGCGGTCAGGGGGTATATGCTTGCGGCGTTATTTTGTGTATGCGCCTTGTGTGCCGCCCGGAAGTTTGTTTTCACCGGCAACAAGCGTTTTTTGGCCGGGTGGTTCATATTTTCTCTGCTGGCCGTGGGGGTGATGCCCTCGGCATTGGCGGGGATCGCCGCCGCCGGGTTGTATGTTTTGCCTTATTGCGGCAAAAAATTCTGGAAGAACCGCAAAACTTATTATCTGGCGGTAATGCCGTTTGCAGCGTTTGCCATCTTTTATCTGCCGGTATGGCATGATTTGCAGAATGCGTTTGCCTTGAAAGAGGGGTGGCACAATGGCTGGTATGCGCTTTTGGCTCTGTTTCTGGCGGTATTGATCACCTTGGCCGTACCTTTGGTCTGCGGGATATTTTTTCACCGGTTGAAACTGCGTTACTGGCCGCGGACATTGATCTGGTTTCTGCCGCTGGGCGGGATGTTTCTGCCGGTGTCGCCATTTCCCAGAGTGTGGTGGGTATTATTTGCATTTTTTGCGTTATTGAGTGCCGGATATCTGCGGAAAATGCCGGAAAAATTTTTTCCGGTCGCCGCGGCGGCGGTTTTGTTGTGGGGAAGTTTGGTGTCGCTGGAATTTTCCCGCAAGTTGTTGAGTCCGGCAGTTTCGCTGGCCGGGCAGGATGATTTTTATGCGCCGTATTTTGCAATTTCCGGATTTGAACCGTCGGATACGGCAGGTTTCATCCGGCAAAATTTTCCGGAAAATCAAAGGGTATTTGCCTCATTTGAAGCCGATCCGTTTGCGTTGCTTTATTATATGCCGCTGGATATGGATGTGCCGCCGGGGCGATGCCGTTATCTGGCGCGCGGAACGGTGGTGGTGTTGAATATGGCGGAAGATCCGGCAGATTTTGAAAAACGTTTCAATGGCAGATTGACTGAAGTATATTGCAACGGTTTTCACCGGGTATGTGTGTTACAGTAACGCGGTGTGAATTTTCCTGTTTTTTAAGTAATCAAATCGTTTACCCTTGTCAAGTCGGCAAGGGTCTTTTTTTATGAAAATATTTTCCGGAAAAAGTCTCTTTCACCCCTTGCAATATTCCGTTGTGGTGATATATTGAAAAGCACAAGATATTGTGCGGCATGAAAACCGCTTTAACTATATACTGTGGTAAGTTGACCGGAATGGGCAACTGCAAATAGATAAAAAAAGAGTATAATAAATGCGGTTCGGGTTGCGTAAATTGACTTTGCTGGATTATCCGGGCAAGGTGGGGTGTACGGTATTCACCTGCGGATGTAATTTCCGGTGTCCGTTTTGTCACAATCCTGGTCTGGTGACCGGCAGAGAGGATGATTTGGAGTGCAGTTTTGCGGAAATTCTGGAATTTCTGGAAAAGCGCACCGGTCAACTTGAAGCGGTGTGTATTACCGGCGGGGAACCGTTATTGCATGAGGATAGTATACTTCTGGCGCAGGCGGCGAAAGCGATGGGATTCCGGGTGAAACTGGATACCAACGGTTCATTTCCGGAGCGTTTGCAGGAGTTGGTTGCGGAAAAGGCGGTGGATTATGTGGCGATGGACATCAAAAATTCGCCGGAAAAATATGCCGTGACCAGCGGGGTGAAAAACTGGGAAAATATTTTGGAAAGTGCCGGATTTCTGTTGGAAGGTCGGGTGGATTATGAGTTCCGCACGACGGTGACGGGAAATTTGCATGAGGCGAGTGATTTTGTTTCGATCGGTCAATGGCTGACGGGGGCGAAACGCTATTATTTGCAGGGGTTCAAAGATTCCGGCGACATATTGGCGGGGGATGCGGAAAAGTTTGCAGTGAGTGACGGAAAGTTGAAAGAGTTTCTGGAAGCCGTAAGAGAATTTATTCCGGCGGCGGCAATCCGCGGCCGTTAAAAAAAATTAAATAAAAATCTGCCACCGGGTGCTTACCCGGACGTGGTCCAGCGGCGGAACGCTGGTCGCCGCCGAAAGCGGCAGTTGGGCGTGAAATAAAAAATTAAATAAAAAATTTCGCTCTCCGTCGTACGGAGACGTGATCCAGCGGCGGAACGCTGGTCGCCGCCATAAGCGGCGAAAATAAGCGATAGCGCAAAAGTCGGCGTGGAAACGCCGACACCACCTGCCGTGAGCGAAGTTGTGCGACAGCACAACACTTGAGCGGCAAGGCAGTAACGGTGGCGCATTGTGGTCAATCTCTTGCCAAACCGGCGGATAACGGTTCAGTCGAGTACATAGTACACTCCTTTACCGTTACCTTGATTTGACGGCGACCTTGCCTCGCACTGCATCCACCGGGAGCGGGGGGCGGTGGCGCATTGCGGGAAATAAAAAATTAAATAAAAATCTGCCATCGTGTCAGTGTGGCCGTTGGGCGGGAAATAGTTGCGGAAAAGTTGGAAACGTTTTGACGTATATACTATATGTAGTAAAAGTAAGAAAGGACGAAAAGGAAAAATGTATCAGGTACAGAAACGTAACGGTAAAAACATCGACTTCGATCTGAAAAAGATCGCCGATGCAGTGAAAATGGCTTTTGAGGCCCAGGAAAAGCAGTACAATCAGTCGATCATCGACTTCATTGCTTTGAAAGTAACGGCGGATTTCGAGCCGAAAATCAAAGAAGGTCTGATCGCAGTTGAAGATATTCAGGACAGTGTGGAATCCGTGCTGGTTCAGGCCGGTTATGCCGATGTGGCCAAAGCCTACATCCTCTACCGCCGCCAGCGTGAAAAACTGCGCAACGCCCAATCCACGATCCTCGACTTCAAAAAGACGGTCGATGACTATGTCAAAATCAATGACTGGCGCGTGAAAGAAAACTCCACCGTCACCTATTCAGTCGGCGGATTGATTCTTTCCAACAGCGGTGCGATCACTGCCAACTACTGGCTTTCTGAAATCTATGACGATGAGATCGGCAACGCCCACCGCAACGCCGATATCCATTTGCATGACCTTTCCATGCTGACCGGTTACTGCGCCGGATGGTCACTCAAACAGTTGATCCAGGAAGGTTTGGGCGGCGTGCCGGGCAAAATTACTTCCGCCCCCGCCGGACACCTCGCCACGCTCTGCAACCAGATGGTCAACTTCCTCGGCATCATGCAGAATGAGTGGGCCGGTGCCCAGGCTTTCAGCAGTTTCGATACCTACCTTGCCCCCTTCGTCAAGGTGGATAATCTGGACTACAATCAGGTCAAAAAATGCATCGAATCCTTTATTTTCGGTGTGAATACCCCCTCCCGCTGGGGTACGCAGGCTCCTTTCAGCAATATCACGCTGGATTGGACAGTTCCCGCTGACCTTGCCGAGCAGAATTGTATCGTCGGCGGCAAAGAGATGGACTTCAAATACAAAGACTGCAAAAAAGAGATGGATATGGTCAACCGGGCATTCATCGAAACGATGATCGAGGGCGACGCCCAGGGCCGCGGCTTCCAGTACCCGATCCCGACCTACTCCATTACCCGCGACTTTGACTGGAGCGAGACGGAAAACAACAAACTGCTCTTTGAAATGACCAGCAAATACGGTACTCCGTACTTCTCCAACTACGTCAACAGCGATATGGAACCCAGCGATATCCGCTCCATGTGCTGCCGTCTGCGCCTCGATTTGCGTGAATTGCGTAAGAAATCCGGCGGATTTTTCGGCTCCGGTGAAAGTACCGGTTCGATCGGCGTGGTGACGATCAATATGCCCCGTATCGCCTATCTGGCACAGGACGAAAAAGAGTTCTACGAGCGTCTGGATCACATGATGGATATTTCCGCCCGGTCACTTAAAATCAAACGTGAAGTCATTTCCAAACTGCTCGACGAGGGCCTTTATCCCTACACCAAACGCTATCTGGGCAAATTCGACAACCACTTCTCCACCATCGGTCTGGTCGGTATGAATGAAGCGTGTCTCAATGCCAAATGGCTGAAAAAAGATCTCACCAATGCCGAGGCACAGGAATTTACCAAAAATGTTCTCAACCATATGCGTGAACGGCTTTCCGACTATCAGGAACAGTATGGCGACCTCTACAACCTCGAAGCCACTCCGGCGGAATCCACCAGTTTCCGTCTGGCCAAACACGATAAAAACCGCTTCGGCGATATCGTGACCGCTTCCGAGAATGGCACTCCGTATTACACCAACAGTTCCCATCTGCCGGTCGGCTATACCGATGATATCTTCTCCGCTCTGGATGTGCAGGATGAATTGCAGACCCTCTACACCAGCGGTACGGTTTTCCATGCCTTCCTCGGCGAAAAACTGCCCGACTGGCAGTCCGCCGCCAATCTGGTGCGCAAAATCGCCGAGAATTACAAACTGCCCTACTACACCATGTCGCCGACCTATTCCATCTGTCACAACCACGGTTATATCGCCGGTGAGGAATTCAAATGTCCGGATTGCGGCAGTAAAACCGAGGTCTACAGCCGTATCACCGGCTATTACCGCCCCGTGCAAAACTGGAATGACGGTAAGGCACAGGAATACAAAGACCGCAAAGTTTACAACGCTTACAACGCCGTCAAACGGGAGTTCCACTCCGATACCTGCTGCTGCAGTACCGCCCCGATGGTGAATGCCGTGCCGCAGGAAACTCCGGTAATCAGCGCAGACAAACTTACGCTTTTTACCACCACCACCTGCCCGAATTGCCGGATCGCCAAAACCTTCCTCGATAAAGCCGGGATCGAATATGAAGTGATCGTGGCTGATCAGGATGTGGAAGCCGCCCGCAAATACGATATCCGTCAGGCTCCGACTCTGGTGGTGGCCAACGGTGCGAATGCTGAAAAACTTGCCGGCATCTCCGCCATCCGCAAATACATCGACGGTCGCTGAAATTTGCTTTGCATTGTGGGCAAATTCGGGCCTTGCGGGCGTCGCTCGCTCGGTCACATACCGGGGTATGCTCCCTCGCTCGCTCCTTGCAAAACCCGAATTTGCCTCACACTGCTTCGCAAATTGGCCGTTGGGTGGTGTGGCTCGGCGGGCGGTTGACACCGCCCTTGACAGGGGCTTCGCCCCCGTACCCCCGGTAGATTTTTGCAGTCTGCCGGGGTTTTGTTTGTTTCGGCTCGGCGGGCGGCAAAGCCGCCCTTTACAGGGGGCGTTGCCCCCCGTACCCCCCCGGTAGAGCAGTCTGCCGGGGTTTTGTTTTGGTCAAATTGGCCGTTGGGTGGTGTGGCTCGGCGGGCGGTTGACACCGCCCTTAACAGGGGCTTCGCCCCCGTACCCCCGGTAGATTTTTGCAGTCTGCCGGGGTTTTGTTTTGGTCAAATTGGCCGTTGGGTGGTATGGCTCGGCGGCCTGACGGCCTTGACAGGGGCTTCGCCCCCGTACCCCCGGTAGAGCAGTCTGCCGGGGTTTTGTTTTGGTCAAATTGGCCGTTGGGTGGTGTGGCTCGGCGGGCGGTTGACACCGCCCTTGACAGGGGGCGTTGCCCCCCGTACCCCCGGTAGAGCAGTCTGCCGGGGTTTTGTTTGTTCCGGCTCAACGGTAACTAACGGTAATTAACGGATAGCCGGCAGTGGCATTATCCCGGCTGGCGTTGCTCCGTACTCATCCGTACCCCTCCGTACCTATCCGTACCGGGCGCATATCGAGCGCAAGCGAGCCGCACAAGAGCCAATCATTGCTACATCGGTTTGTAAGTGTCAACAATACGCACAAAAGTCAATAATCACCCATTGGCCATCCGTTCTTTACCGTTTTTTACCGTTAGTTACCGTTTGCGGTTATCCGGCAGTAAATCTTCTGATATTACAGTGCAAATATCACTTTGTGGAATTTGCGTAAAAAGGATGAGCCGAAATGCCATTGCGGTTTGCTTTTTAGGCGTTTTTTGTGTAAAATAAGTTTTAGCGAATTACGGTAGTGTACCGAAATTAAAAGCAGCGGGAGTTCCGCTAAACAAAAAGAAAGGGAAAACCAAAAATGAAAAAGAGTCGTGGATTCACTCTTATCGAACTGCTGGTCGTGATCGCGATCATCGCCATCCTGGCCGCCATCTTGTTGCCTGCTCTGCAGAGAGCCCGTGAAAGCGGCCGTCGCGGCAGCTGCACCAACAACCTCAAACAGATCGGAAACGCTCTGGAAATGTACTCCCAGGGTTCCAAAGGTCAGCTCCGTCCCCATGGCAAACTTGCCACCGGTTCTGATGCCAATGGTGCCGCCGGTGCTATTGTCGCTCTGGAAGCTCTCCGTCTGCAGGGCCACCTGACCGACCACAAAGTCTACGTTTGCCCCTCCAGCACCGCTACTGCCGGTGAAGGCACCGCCACTCTGACCTATGCTGCCACCACCGACAAGAAAACCAGCGGTCAGGCCAGTTATGGTTATGTCTACATCAGCGCCCAGTACAGCAGTGCTTCTGCCGTTTCCGCTGATATGAATGGTTCCGACAGCAGTCTGGCTGCTGCGGCCAAATCCAACCATGAAGACTATGGTAACATGCTCTATGCCGACGGTCACGTCCAGGGCTATGCTGCTGAAAAATGGTACACCAAACAGAATATCGGTGTCCGTGGCAGTGCTACCGACTATCATGTTTGGCCGAACAACACCTACAACGACTGATCGTTGTAAGTTGACGTAAGTCAAAAGTCCAAAAAGACCGGGATCAAGTTCCCGGTCTTTTTTTGTCGTATGATACATTTTACCGGTATTTGCATCTTGAAAATCCCTGATTGACAGTGTATATTACTGTTACAGGAGTTTATTGCAATGAAAGATATTACCAGCAGCGTTTACAGTTTTGAAAATCTGATACAGGGCAATTTTCTGTATGTGGATAAAACCGAATACATCTGGCAGTTGATCAGACCTGCCAGTGCAATGTATTTCCTTTCCCGTCCGCGCCGTTTCGGTAAATCTCTGACTGTTTCCACGCTGAAAGCAATCTTTGAAGGTAAAAAAGAACTTTTCAAAGGTCTGGCTCTTTACGATAAACCCTATGATTGGAAGCCGCATCCGGTCATCCACTTGAGTTTCGGCGATTACAACCCGATCAATAATACGGTGGAGCGTTTGGATGCCTATTTGATGGAAAAAGTCAAGGCAGTCGCCCGGGAACTTGCCGTCACTTTGCCGGAAACCCAAGATGCCTCTTCCGCTTTCGGCAAGTTGATCGACAATGCTGCGGATAAAGGGGATGTGGTCATTCTGGTCGATGAGTATGACAAACCCATTCTTGACAACATTACCAATCCGGAAATCACCAATATCCAGAAGTGTCTGAAAGGTTTTTACAGCGTTCTCAAGGACCGCAATGACAAAGAGCGTTTCCTCTTTGTTACGGGTGTGAGTAAATTCAGCCATGTTTCCTTGTTTTCCGATTTGAATAACCTCTCTGATATCACCATGGATGCCCGTTATGCCACGATGTTCGGCTATACCCAAGAGGAATTGGAGGCGAACTTCGGCGACCGTATCGAATCCGTTGCCGGGGGACAGGATATTGAATCATTCAAAGCCAAAATCAAAGAGTGGTACAATGGCTACCGCTTTCATAAAAACGCAAAAACGGTTTACAATCCGGTATCTTTTGCCAAATTTCTTGAATCCGGCGGAGAATTCAACAACTACTGGTTTTCCACCGGCACGCCCTCGTTTCTGCTGGAGTTGACCAAGCAGAAGGATTTCGATTTCCAAGCCGCTTTGAATGAACCGGTTCCGGAAGTCGCTTTCAGTGCCTTCGAGGTCGACAATCTTGACCCGCTTACCCTGCTCTTGCAAACCGGTTATGTGACGATCAAAGATACTGAAGAGCGTTTCGGGCAGACCTGGTATTTTCTGGACTTTCCCAACCGGGAAGTCGCGGGGGCATTCAGCACTTATATCCTTCACAGTTACGCCGGAAAAACCCAGACCGGTACGGTGCAGTTCGCCGCTGAAATGGCGATGTCGCTTTTAAAAGGTGATTTGAAAAAACTCCGGAAAATAATGGAAGTTTTTTTCGCCGGTATTCCATATCCGGTGCATAAGAAACAGGAGGCCTATTTTCAGGCGATCTTCTTTTCCATGTTCCGGTTGCTCGGTCAGTATATCGAAGCGGAATCGACCACCAGCGACGGCCGGATCGATGCGGTAGTGCAGACGGATAAAGCGATCTATCTCTTTGAATTCAAACTGGATAATGATCCAACTGCATTGGAGCAGATCAAAGCAAAAGAGTATTTCCGGAAATTTCTGCTCGACGAGCGGGATATTTACATCGTCGGCGTGAATTTCGATTCTGAAAAAGGCAATCTCATCGGCTGGGCAGACCAGAAACTTGCCAAATTGCAATCGTTGTGATATATTATGTGTTACAGGAGTTTATTGCAATGAAAGATATTACCAGTTACGTTTACAGTTTTGAAGAAATCATACAGGGAAATTTTCTGTATGTGGATAAGACCGAATACATCTGGCAACTTATTTTTTCCAACAGTGCCGGTTATTTCCTTTCCCGTCCGCGCCGTTTCGGTAAATCTCTGACTGTTTCCACGTTAAAAGCGGTCTTTGAGGGCAGAAAAGAACTTTTCAAAGGTTTGGCTCTTTACGATAAACCCTACGATTGGAAGCCGTATCCGGTCATCCACTTGAGTTTCGGCGATTATAATGTTACTTTCGATGCGATGAAAGAATTGCCGGATTATCTGACGGCAAAAGTAAAAAAAATCGCTGCTGAATACGGTATTGAAGTTTCCGGCTCCACCCCCGCACTTTGTTTCGGTGATTTGATCGATCAACTTGCCGGAGAAAATAAAGTGGTCATTCTGGTCGATGAATATGATAAACCCATTCTGGATAATATTACCAATCCGGAAATCACCAATATCCAGAAGTGTCTGAAAGGTTTTTACAGTGTTTTGAAAGACCGCAATGACAAAGAGCGTTTCCTCTTTGTTACGGGTGTGAGTAAATTCAGCCATGTTTCCTTGTTTTCCGATTTGAATAACCTCTCTGATATCACCATGGATGCCCGTTATGCCACGATGTTCGGCTATACTCAGGAGGAGTTGGAGGCGAACTTCGGCGACCGTATCGAAGCCGTTGCCGGTGGACAGGATATAGAATCATTCAAAGCCAAAATCAAAGAGTGGTACAATGGCTACCGCTTTGAAGAAAAGGCAAAAACGGTTTACAATCCGGTATCTTTTGCCAAATTTCTTGAATCCGGCGGTAAATTCAACAACTACTGGTTTTCCACCGGCACGCCCTCGTTTTTATTGGCACTTATTCGCAAAAATCACTTCAATTTTGAGGATGTGCTGACCAATCCGGTTTCCTCTTTCGCCTTTGATGCTTATGAAGTTGATAAACTCAACCCCCTGACTCTGCTTTTGCAAACCGGCTATCTGACGATCGACCGGGCGGTGGAAAGGTATGGCGATACCGCTTATATGCTCCGTTTTCCCAATCTGGAAGTCAAAGGTTCATTTGAGGCTTATCTGACCGGGGATTGCAGCGGCTTGCACGTCGAACAGGTGAAAGATTCTGTTTACCGTCTGGCGGATAAGGTGACTGCCGGTGATGTGGATGGTTTCATGGAAACCATGAAAATCTTTTTTGCCAAAGTGCCGTATGATGTGCATTGGAAAAATGAAAGCAATTTCCAGCTGCTTTTTTATTCGATCTTTATGCTGTTGGGTATCAGTATCACCGCTGAATCCCGTACCAACAACGGGCGGATCGACGCAGTGGCGACCAATGAAAATTTCGTGTTTGTCTTTGAATTCAAGTTGAATAAAACTGATGAGATTGCCTTACAGCAGATCAGGGAACGCGACTATTTCCGGCGTTATATGGATTCCGGCAAAAAGATCATGCTTATCGGAGTAAATTTCGATAAAGATGCCGGACAGATCGATCACTGGATTTACGAAGCAGTTTGAGAAAAAATCAGTTTATCCACCGGAAAACCGTGTGTTTCCAGAAATGTGGTGATCTCTTGTAAATCTGCCGGAGCGAGGTGCGGGGTTCTGGATAATATCCATAAATATTCCGGAGTGTCGCCCATGACCACGCTGTAACGGTAATCCGGGGCCAGTTTGATGATCCGGTATGAGGCATAAAACGGCCAAAAGAAAGAAACTTCCAATTCTCCGGTATCGCTTTTTCCGTGTTGCCGGATCTTTCCGGTGACTGACTTCTTTTTACCGTTTTTCATTCCCCGGTTGATCACTTGCAGGGAATTATCCGGCTGCCGGGAATATTCAGCACTGACATCGCTCATGCCGTTTTCAAACCAATTGGGCAACCGGGCGATCTCATACCATTGCCCCAGATATTTATCCGTTTCAAAACCGGAAACAGCCGGAATTGCCTGGGGTGTTTTGCATCCTGATAATGCCAGCAAAAAAAGTAAAAATATAAGTATTTTCATATAAACGCCCTCCTGTTACACTGTTAAATATAGTTATTGTCTTATTTTTTGTGGAAAATCTAACCGGCGGTGGCGGCTTGCGGGTAATCTCGCGCCTTGCTCCTGCGCCGCAACAGTCGAGTCGGCGCAAAAACCGACCTTCCTCCGCAGTCCATCCATCAGTCTTCGCATAAAGCTGCGCCCGGACAAGCCGGTTGGAGCTGACCCGTGCAGACCTGGTTGAAATCACAACTTCTGTGATATATTTTATACATCACAGGAATGTTCATTTATCCCCTCTGCCTGGATTTCACAAAATTCGGGACATTACCTGAATATAAGTTAAACCGAAAATTTTTCAATGTTTGGTTATCATTTCAATTTTTTTGATGCGGATAAAATCGGGTGTTACCATTTTTTTTGGGGTAAAACTTGAGATTTCCGCGCTATTTTTTTTTTTTTGAATTTTATTTGATATTTTGCCTTGTATTTTGCATAAACCGGTATTATATTTGCATAACGTTATAACTTTGACGGGTGGATTTATGGGGTTGAAAGATTACAGTTCGTTGCCGGATAAAGAATTGGTGGATCTGCTGATCCAAAATGATTCCGGCGCATGGGATTATCTGCTTTTGGATGTGGTTGCACCTTTGAGCCGGATGCGTAAATATGTGGAAATTTGCAACCGTTATGCCATTTCATCAGATTCATTGGTCACCAGAGTATGGATGATGCTGACTAAAGATGATTGCCGCCGTTTGCGCAATTTCCGTTTCGCCGCTTCATTCGAAACTTACCTTTTTATCATCGTCCGTGAGGCTCAACGGTACGAAATCAGAGAAAAAACCGGAAAAATTCAATTTGTGTTGTCAGAAGATAACGAGTTCTGTTCACGAATAAGGTGCAAAGACAGATCGGATGCTCCCGATTTGGTCGATGAAATGCGCTACACCAACACTCTGCTGGGTAAATTGTGGCAGGAAAACCCCCGCCACGCATGGGTGCTGCTGATGCGGAATTCTCTGAATATGAGTGCAAAAGAGACCGCCGCCTTTCTCGATCTTAAAGAGAGCAATGTCGATCAGATGAACAAAAGAGCAAAGCACCGTATGAGTGAATTGAGAAAGGCTGACAACTGATGAAAAAGATGAATGAAAAATGTCCGGATACCAACACCCTCGCCGAATTCGTTGAGGGAAAACTGCTGGAGAAAAAACACGCGGAATTGGTCCGACACATCGCCGGATGTCCGGAGTGCCGTGACCTTTGCACTTTCGCCGTGATGGCTAATGGCAGAAAACGGATGCCGCAAGTCGCCGTCAGACGCCGCAATGGTATCCGGCAGAATATCAAACGGGAAGTTTTCGCAGAAAATACCCTCAAGGCCAGATGGGAGGAATTCTCAAGCCGGGTCAGTGGAATTTTCAAACAGGTCGAATGCGCTGAAGTTATCGCCGCCGGGGAAAGTGCCGCGGCAGTAAATTTCGCCTGTGAAGCGGAAACTCCGGCCGAATACAACTGGAAAATGGTTTTGAATATCCCCGCAACTTGCGGCGGTGATCTGGATATCCGGGTGCGCACGGCCAAAGATCCGGCCGTTTCCGGCAAATTGATCTTCTGCGGCAATGAGTTGACGGTCACCAACGGCCGGGCAACGATCGGTTATGAAACTTTGAAAAATTCATTCGCCAATCCGGAAGTGGCATTCATTTTTGCCAATAATACCCGTGTCGCCGGATTCCCGATGCTGTGAAAATATAACGGAATGAGGAAATATGCTTAAAATCGACCAGATACTGCTGGCATCCGGGATCAAAAATCCGGAAGATATCAAAAATGCGTTTCAGTTGCTTATCCAGACCGGTCTGCAACTGCTCAAAGCTGATGAGGGTTCACTGCTGATCTACCGCAAAGCGGAAAAGGATCTGCAGTTTGCCTGTACTATAGGGGCGGATAATCCGGAAGCATTGCTGGGTAAAACGATCCCCATCGGCAAAGGAATTACCGGTATGGCGGCGATGACCTGTGAGATCCAGAGTGCGTCACGGGCGGCGGGCAGTAACTTTTTTGATATTGCCGATGACGGTTCGCCCAACAGCGTTATTGCCGCACCGATGATGCTTGATGATGAACTTATCGGTGTGATCACGGCGGTATCGTTTGACCGGGAAAAGAGTTTCAGCACGGCGGATTGTCAGAATTTCTCTCTGCTTTCCCAGATCGGTGCGGTGATAATTTCCCAGCAGCAGCAGTTGGCCAATTATGCTTCACAGCAGATAAATTCTCTGACTGAAACGGATTCCATCGAGTTGCAGGTGGCGGATGCGGCAGTGAATCTGATCCGCAGAAAGCCGGAAAATGCACAAAAAGTTTTGAAAATGCTCTCAATTTTAGGTGAATTATAAAATGTATCTGCTTTCCGACGTTCTTGCAGTTTCCATTCCGCAGTTACGTTCACAGCGGTTGCATCCGGTGACGGTGGCGGTGATCGACAGCGGGGTGGATTCATCCCATGAGGCGTTGCGTAAAAAGGTCGTCGGAGCATGGGAATTCACCGAGAGTGATGACGGCGGAGTAAACTGCCGGAAGCTGCCGGAAAAAAGCAATAATGACGATGCCGGTCACGGTACGGCAGTGGCAAGTATCATTTCCCGGATCGCGCCGAATGCCAGAATATTGGACTTCAAAGTTTTGAGTGCCGGTTTTGCCGGTTCGGGCAAGGTGATGCTCAAAGGTTTGGAAGCGGCGATTGAGTCAGAGGCAAAAATTATCAATATGAGTCTGGCGTGTCTGGTCAAGTATCGCAGTGAATTGGAAGACTTGCTGGAAAAGGCCTATTTGCGGCACAAGATCATAATTGCTTCCAAACGCAACATTCCCAAGCCGGGAGATTTGGGATTTCCGGCGGAGTTATCCAGTTGTATAGCCGTGGATAATTATTCTTTTGATACGCCGTTTCTGATCCGGCACACCGGCGAACAGCCGATCGAATTTGCCGCTCACGGCGAGAATGTTTTGAGTGCCAAACATGGCGGCGGTTACTACCGGTTGACCGGAACGAGTTTTGCCACGCCCACGGTTTCCGGAGTGACGGCACTGCTGCTGGGCAGATTTCCGGAATTAGAGTTGTTTGAGATCAAGTCGGTTTTGAAGTATCACTCCGACCGCAACACCTATAAAAGCACCAAAGAGGTCAATCCGCTGGAAATCGGCGGGGTGGAACGTGACCGCACCAGGGCGTTGGGTTGTGTCTGCGGCAAATGCGGAGAATTTTTTGCGGTGAATGAGGCATTTTCCTATGCCTGCTGTCCGGAATGCGGACACACGACACCGCTGATTTTTGCGCTGGATAAGAAGTTATGCAAAGAGGTGCTGGATCATCTGGAATTCAATTTGCCGGAGAAGTGTCTGTATCATAACAAGCGGCACACCAGAGAGGTGGTGGCCAATGTCCACGCATTTGCGAGCCGTTATAATTCGATAAGCCGCAGAAAGATGCGTTGTCTGATGACGGCGGCGTTGCTTCATGATGTCGGTTACACGGTTCAGTACGATGATAATGAACCGCTGGCGGTGGAGTATGCGCAAAAGATATTGCCGGGATACGGTTACAGTGCCAAAGATATCGAATTGATCTGCCGGTTGATATTGGCGACAACGATGCCGGTCAAGCCGCAGGATTTGCTGGAAAAGATCATTTGTGATGCGGATGTGGGTCATATCGGTCTGGCGAATTATTATGAGCGATCCCGGTTGTTGAGAGAGGAATTGGAAAATTACGGGATAGTGCGCAATGACCGGGAATTTCTGGAAAATGAAGCGGAATTTCTGCGGGGGCATCGCTTTTTTCAACCGTTTTTGGAAAAGGAGCGCAAGGAGGCGCGCAAAAAGACTTTGCGGACGATCGAATTACTGCTGGCCGCTTTAAAAAGTAAATAAAAATTTCGCTCTCCGTCGTAAGGAGACGTGATCCAACGGCGGAAAAATTGAATAAAAATTAATAAAGTCTGTCAGAAAAACGATCGGCGAAGCACTGAATATAACAGAAAGAACAAAACAAAAAAGGAATTGAAAATGGCTGAATACAAAAAACTTACCGATGCGGAAGCCGCACAGATCGCAGTTGATGAAATTGGTAAAACAGCTCCGGTCGGCAACGGGGAAGTCGAAGTGCAGGGATTTGTGATCTGTCCATTTTGTGATGCCGCATTGCACACCTGCGGCACTCCGGATTATGCGCAATGCTGTGTTTGCGAACACACATTCAATATCCGGTGGGATTGAATAAGGTTGGTCGGGGAAATACCCCATAAGAAAAATAGAAAGTAGCCATAACCAAAACAATTAAAAAAAGGAGAAAAGAAAATGGCTGAATTCAAAAAACTTACCGATGCTGAAATCGCAGAAATCAACGCTTCCGAAATTGTCGATCTGGAAAAAGCCGGCGATGCTGACGTTCAGGCGCAGAGTGCTGAATGTGTTTGCCCGTATTGCAAAACTTATCTGTATTTCCGCGGTTATCCCAAATATGGTCGTTGCAGTAACTGCGGTGGTGTTTTCCGTATCTATTATTGAAAAGGGGGAAACCGCAGACGGGATACTGTCTGCTGTACGATTTGGGAAGATCGGTTTGCCGTATAAACGGCAAACCGATCGTTTCGTTACTTTAAAAATCTGAACAGGTGGAAATAATGCTCGGTTTACTTTCCAAATATTTTTATCTCGGCAAAAAGTTCTTTTTCCGGCGTAAATCTTTTTATCTTTTTATTTTATTTATTTGCGCTGTACAGATTTTTGATGTTTTATTTCCCAAAGTTACCGGCTATCTGGTGATGGTGCTTCAGCGTGTCGGAGCCGGAGAAAACTCTTCGCCGATGTCAGCAGCGGTTATTTTTCTGTCTTGCGGTGTGGCGGCATTATTTTGCCGTTTGCTTTGCGGTGTTGCAGAAAGGATTCTGGAAAGTGGAGTGAGCCGGGATATCCGGCAGGCGGTGCATGATCAGACATTGGTTATGAGTCCGCAGTTTTTTGATGAAAATAAATCCGGCGAATGTATGATGAATGTGGAAAGCGGCAATGCGGTGGCGATGACACTTGCCAACTTTTTTTCCTTGCCGCTGGTGATGCTTTCCGGAGCGGGATTCGGTTTGGTGATGTTGATCGATTCTTTGCGGCAGGCCAATATTCCCTGGTGGCTGATCGCTTTGCTGATACCATTTATCATTTTGCAACCGTTATGCGGTTATTATCTGGGCGAATTGACGAACCGGGCATTTGCCAAATTGCGCAAGGATAATATCGCTGTCCGTAATGAGTTGATAAACTCGTTTCATGCGCCGTTGGAAATTCAGCAGATGGATGCATTCAAGCAACGCAGTGCGGTATTGGATCAAGCATTGCGGTCACAAACCGGAAAATCGATCAAAGCAAATTGCATCGGAATATTGGAAAACCAGTTGTCCGGTTCCTTTATTTTGATCGTTCAGGTTTGTGTAGCTTTT
The DNA here is from genome assembly GCA_015061625.1 of Lentisphaerota bacterium. GTDB lineage: Bacteria > Verrucomicrobiota > Lentisphaeria > Victivallales > Victivallaceae > UBA1784. The sequence continues at coordinate 118,462 of SUWG01000005.1, forward strand.
ATTGCGGTGATAAAATATTCAGAGAGCAACAGTGCGGCGATTGCGGGTATCGTGGAATGTTTTTTGCTGATTCCGGCGATATTTTCCCAGATATCCGATTTGGTTTCGGTTTACACGATGCAGAAGCAATCGGAAGTTGATGTCGATGTGGTTTATGCGCTGTTGAATTCAAAAGTTCATGTGAAAGATGCTGCCGATGCCGGGGAGGTCGAATTTACTCCGGCGCCGTCGATCACGCTGGATGAGGTTTCTTTCGGTTATACGCCGGAAAAAACGGTGCTGGATGGGGTAAATTTGCATATTCCTGCCGGAAAATTGACGGCGATAACTGCCAATTCCGGTGGAGGTAAATCGACATTGTTTCATTTGGTTTCGCGCATACATACTCCGTTGTCAGGACGGATTTTGCTGGATGATACTGATATAAAGCAGATAAAATCGGCGTGTTTGCGCTCGCAGTTGGTAAAAGTTTCCCAGTTTCCGTTGTTTATTCAGGGGAGTTTGCGGGATAATTTCCGGCTGCAGAAGGCGGATGTGACCGATGAGGAGATCGAAAAAGTATGCCGGGAAACGGGAATAATCCATCTGTTTGAACAAAATGGCGGCACGGTCGGGGATTTCCAGTTGACTTTGGGGGCGGAAAATCTTTCCGGCGGGCAGAGAAGATTGTTGAGTATTGCCAGGGCCATGCTCAAAGATCCGGCGGTTCTGCTGTTGGATGAACCGACTACGGGGGTGGATGCGCAGAGCATTCAGCAGATCATTCTGCCGTGTCTGCAAAAGTTAAAAGCGCACCGCACCGTATTGCTGGTCGATCACAATATGAATTTTGTCCGTTCACTGGCGGATATGGTGCTGGTGTTGGATAAGGGCAAAGTGACCGATTTCGGGGCAACGGAAACGGTGTGGAGCAATGAAAATTCACTTTTCCGGCAGTTGTGGGAAGAATATAACAAAAATCAGAGTCATACCGTGTCAGAAAATGGCGGTGATGAACCACCAAAGCAGTGACGTATAACTAATATTCCGGGGGAAATGATGCCGAAACAGTATTATGCTTTTATCAGTTATTCAAGGAAGAATTCCAGAGCCGCCAACTATTTGCACCGGCAGTTGGAACACTTCCGTATTCCGGTCAAACTGGTTGCCGAGGAAAACCGCCCGGAAAACAGCAAATTTCTGCGACCCATTTTTCGTGACCGCCGGGATCTGGAGGCTTCGGAACGGAATTTTGATGAAGATCTCAAACAGGCATTGGAAAATTCCCGTTATCTGATCGTGTTGTGTTCACCGGAATCGGCAGCTTCGGAGTATGTGGAAAATGAGATCAAATACTTTCTGGAATCTCATGCCAATGATTATTCTGCCGTCGTGCCGGTCATCTACAACAGCGGCAGCAACAGCGGCGGTCATTGGGAAGATGAGTGTCTGCCGGAAGTGTTGCGCTGTGAGGCGATCACCAGACGCAACTTACCCAATATGCAGCCGGATGCCGGGGAAAAGGAAAAAACGGGCTGGGAAAACGGCTTGATCCAATCTTTGAGTTATATGCTCAAGGTCAGCCGGGGAAAACTCAAATCATCGGTCGATGCCGAAAAAATGCGTCATTTGAGAAGTCAGGTGACACTGTTTTCATTATTTTCCGTGGCATTAGTCCTTTTTGCGGTGTTGGCGGTTTATCATAAGAATCTGGCCGAAGCCAACGAGCGTTTGGCAAGAACGGCCCAGTATTACGCCGAAAAAAATGAAGCACGGGCAAGAGCCAACGAGGCAAAGGCAACTGCGGCACAGCATGAGGCAAAAGCCAACGAGGCAAAGGCAACTGCGGCCCAGCGTGAGGCTGATACCGCCCGGCAGAATGCCGAAGCGGCAAGACAGCAGGCACAGGCAGAGCGTGATATTGCGGTAAGATATCAGGAGTTTATCCATACGATATTTGCTGAACTTAATCCGAGAATTATTCCATACGAAGTAATCAGAACCAATGCTCCGGGAAGTTCAGGAGAGAGTCGCGGTGATGTTGATGACGGTGATGTTGATGGCGGTAATGCCCCGGCAGTTGAGGCATCCGGAACATCCGGAGTGAAGATTGCCGGTGATCCTCAAACGAAAAAAACTCTGAAGGAAGTAATTTTGGCAAAACTTCCGGAAATCCGTAATTTTGAAGAGTGGAAACTGAAAACTGAATTGCTGACTTTTGCTGCTTATTTATTGAGTGATGAAAATGATTTTGAACAGGCATTGGCTTTGCATCAGGAAATTCTGGCAATTTATGAGGAAGAAAAAGTCGATCCGGTATTTTTTGCCAGAACATACAATCATATCGGGACAATATACTTTACTCAAAAAGACTATGTAAAATCATTAGAGTATCATCTAATGGCATTGGAGATTTTTAACGAAAAAGGCATTGAAAATCTGGAAGTATCCGAAACTTATAGTAGTATAGGCAATGCTCATTTCTCGAATGAGCAATATGATAAGGCCTTGGAATATTATACCCGTGCCGTAACAATCTATGAAAAACTTCCGGGATGTGAGGTTGGTGTTGCAACCAATTATGCCAATATTGCCGGAGTTTATGAAAAACTCGGCGATAACAACAAAGCCTTGGAATTTCACCTTAAAGCTTTGGTTATCCGTGAAGAAAAACTTGGCGAGCATCAAGATACTGCTGTGTCATACAATCAAATCGGCAATGTTTATTATAATCTTAAAGAATATGATAAAGCCTTGGAATATTATACCCGTGCCGTAACAATCAATGAAAAACTTTCCGGACATGAAGTGGATCTTGCAACTAATTATAACAATATAGGCAATGTTTATTTATCTCTTGAGCAATACAACAAATCTTTGGAATTTCACCTTAAAGCCTTGGAAATCCGAGAAGAAAAACTTGGCGAGCATCAATATACAGCATGGTCTTGTTATTTGATCGGTTACATATTTTACAATCAGAAAAACTACAGTGAAGCACTGACCTATTATCTCAAATGTGCCGCGATTGAGGAAAAAATTCAAGGTCAGGTTGCCGATACTGCTGCTACCTACAACGTTATAGGCGCGACTTATTATCGTCTGGAACAATATGATAAGGCCTTGGAATATTATACCCGTGCCGTAACAATCAACGAAAAACTTTCGGGGCGTGAAGTGGCTGTTGCCACCAATTATAACAATATTGCCAAAGTTTATGAAAAACTCGGCGATAACAACAAAGCCTTGGAATTTCACCTTAAAGCCTTGGAAATCCGAGAAGAAAAACTTGGCGAGCATCGTGATACCGCAAACAGTTGTTGGGAAATTGCGAATATATATTTCAATCAGGAAAAATATGAAGAAGCTTTGACCTATTATCTCAAATGTGCCGCGATTGATGAAAAAATTCAAGGACAGGTCGCCGATACTGCTGTTACTTATGCCAATATTGCCGGAGTTTATAAAAAACTTGGCGATAACAACAAAGCCTTAGAGTATCATCTTAAAGCCTTGGCTATCCGTGAAGCAAAACTCGGCGAACATCAATATACCGCATGGTCTTGTAATCAAATCGGCATTGTTTATTATAGTCTTAAAGAATATGATAAAGCCTTGGAATATTTTACCCGTGCCGTAACAATCTATGAAAAACTTTCCGGACATGAAGTGGATCTTGCAACTAATTATAACAATATTGCCGGAGTTTATGAAAAACTTGGCGATAACAACAAAGCCTTGGAATTTTACCTTAAAGCCTTGGAAATCCGTGAAGAAAAGCTCGGCGAGCATCAAGATACCGCATGGTCTTGTAATCAAATCGGCTATGTTTATTATTCCCTTGAACAATATGATAAAGCCTTGGAATATTATACCCGTGCCGTAACAATCAACGAAAAACTTTCGGGGCGTGAAGTGGCTGTTGCCACCAATTATAACAATATTGCCGAAGTTTATGAAAAACTTGGCGATAACAACAAAGCCTTGGAATTTCACCTTAAAGCCTTGGAAATCCGAGAAGAAAAACTTGGCGAGCATCGTGATACCGCAAACTGTTGTTGGGAAATTGCGAATATATATTTCAATCAGGAAAAATACGCAGATGCTTTGACCTATCTTCTCAAATGTGCCGCAATTGAGGAAAAAATTCAAGGACAGGTGGCCGATACTGCAACTACTTATTACAGTATCGGCAAAACTTATGAAAGACTTGGCGATAACAACAAATCCTTGGAGTATCACCTTAAAGCCTTGGAAATCCGAGAAGAAAAACTTGGCGAACATCGTGATACCGCAAACAGTTGTTGGGAAATTGCGAATATATATTTCAATCAGGAAAAATATGAAGAGGCTTTGCCCTATTATCTTAAATGTGCCGCGATTGAGGAAAAAATTCAAGGACAGGTTGCCGATACTGCTGTTACTTATGCCAATATTGCCAAAGTTTATGAAAAACTTGGCGATAACGACAAGGCATTGGAGTATCATCTTAAAGCCTTGGCTATCCGTGAAGAAATACTCGGTGATCATCGTGATACTGCAACCAGTTGTTGGAGAATTGCGAATATATATTTTGTACAGAAAAAATACGCAGATGCTTTGACCTATCTTCTCAAATGTGCCGCGATTGATGAAAAAATTCAAGGACAGGTTGCCGATACTGCTGTTACTTATGCCAATATTGCCAAAGTTTATGAAAAACTTGGCGATAACGACAAGGCATTGGAGTATCACCTTAAAGACTTGGCTATCCGTGAAGAAATACTCGGTGATCATCGTGATACTGCAACCAGTTGTTGGAGAATTGCGAATATATATTTTGTACAGAAAAAATACGCAGATGCTTTGACCTATCTTCTCAAATGTGCCGCGATTGAGGAAAAAATTCAAGGACAGGTTGCCGATACTGCTGTTATCTACAACGCTATAGGCGTGACCTATTATCGTCTGGGGCAATATGATAAAGCCTTGGAATATTATACCCGTGCCGTAACAATCAACGAAAAACTTTCGGGGTATGAAGTGGCTCTTGCCTCCAATTATTACAATATTGCCAAAGTTTATGAAAAACTCGGCGATAATGGCAAGGCTTTGGAGTATCACCTTAAGGCCTTGGTTATCCGTGAAGAAAAACTTGGCGAGCATCGTGATACTGCAAGTAGTTGTTACAATGCGGCAACCGCATATTCGGCCCTGGGTGACCGGGCCAAAGCACTTGAATTTTTGCGCCGGGCAGTGTATATTGCTGAAAAGACTCTCGGTGCAGAGCATCAGACGACGTTGCAATATAAAAATAAATTGCAGACTTTGGAAAACAGTGAACAAAATTAATATATGGGGCGTTTATGGAAAAACTTGTTGAAAAATTGAAAAGCAGGCGGAAACTTTCCGTGCGGGAGGTGCGCGAGTTGATCCGCAACCGGGATAAGTGGCCCGAAGATCTCTCCGCTCTGCTCGCCCGCCGGGCTCTGGAAATGGGCGAAAATTTCTACGCTTATGATATCGCCGAAAATATTCCCGAAAATGACCCGCAAAGCGTTGTGCAGAAACTGCATATCATGGCTCTCGCTCTCGCCCGTTCCGGTTCGCTGGAACGCGCTTCGGAATTGCTGAAAAAACTCCCCGATTCCGACAGCACCGAGATCGTCGGCCTCAAATCACGCATCCTTAAAGATATGGCGGTAAATACGGTCGATGAAGAGAAAAAACGGGAACTTTTCAAGCGATCCGCCGAATTGAGTTTATCCATATTCAAGCAGAAAAATCAATACTACAACGGGATCAATGCCGCCAGTTGTCTCTTTATGGCCGGAGAAAAAAACGCCGCGGAAAAACTTATCAGGGAAGAAGTCCTGCCGCTTTGCCAGGCCGTCGAAAACCCCGGCTTGTGGGAAGAGGCCACGCTCGGTGAGTGCTTTCTGCTCCTCAACGATTACGAAGTCGCCGCCACTCATTACGGTACCGCCGCCAATATCGCTCTGCAATCCGGACAACTCGGCAATTTCGCTTCCACTTTGAAGCAATTTTATATGCTCGCCGCCAACTTCCCGGAAAACTCCATTCAACTCGTCATCGAAAAAATGCACCTGCCGGGCATCGGTATCTTTTCCGGTCACATGATCGACCGGCCGGGGCGCAAAATTCCCCGCTTCCCCGCTTACGCCGAAGAACAGGTCAGAAGTGAACTGGCGGAGATCATCCGTAAACGCAACATCCGCATCGCATTCTGCTCCTGCGCCTGCGGCGGGGATATCCTCTTTCTCGAAGAAGTCCTCAAAGCCGGCGGCGAATGTTTCATCGTGCCGCCGCTGCCCATGGAGGCCACCATTTCCGGCAGTGTCGATATCATCCCCGGAGCCAACTGGAAAGAACGCCTTTTCAATATTTTCAAAAATGACAACGTCTTTGTCTTTGAACCGGAATGTGACGAGATCGGTGTCGATGATGATGCCATCGTTTACGATTTCACCAACCGTTATATCCTCGGTATCGCCGTTTTCCGGTCGCAGACTCTGCACTTCCCGCTTTTCGGCGTGACCGTGTGGAATGGCGAAAAATCCGGGCTTACCGGCGGCACCGATTCCGCTATCGCCCATTGGCAGCAAAAGAATATTCCACTGGATATCGTTACCCCGGAGATAAAAAAATGACCAGACGATCAATTAAAGCTCTGCTCTTTTCCGATGTCAAAAGTTTCAGTAAACTTTCGGAAAAAGAGTGTATCAATTTCTGCCGTATTTTTCATTCCGGTATTCAGAGTGATGTCCTTGCCGCTTACGATGACCGCATCGTGCTGAAAAATACCTGGGGCGATGCCCTGCACGTCGTGATGGATGATGTCGTTACCGCCGGAAAACTCGCCCTCGATCTGCGGGATTGGATGGCCGGATTCAACTGGCAGAATGCCGGAATATCTTCCACTCCGGAAATACGCATCGGCCTGCACGCCGGAGTCGTTTCCCACGTCGCCGACCCCATTACCGGAAAATTCAACTACATCGGGCGCAATACTTCCAAAGCCGCCCGTATCGAACCGATCACCTTTGAAGGGCAGGTATTCGTCAGTCAGGCTTTCGCCGCTTTGCTCTCCGCACAGGGGTCAGATGAACTTACCTGCGAATATGTGGGAGTCAGAGAACTGCCGAAAAATTCCGGCAGTATAAGCGTGTATCTGCTTCAACGTAAATCTGCCAGAGACCGCTACCGCTGACGGCGGCGGCTCGCGGGCAATTTCTTGTCAAGTCATCGGACACCGGCCCGGTCGGGTACATAGTACACCTTGTCCGCCGGAGCCTTGGCAAAGGCGGATCCCTCGCCGTTGCCTTGACTTGACGTCGACATTGCCTCACGATCCATCCGCCGGTTTCCGGCGGCGGCTCGCGGGCTTTTTTCTTGTCAAGTCATCGGACCCCGGCTCGGTCGAGTACATAGTACACCTTGTCCGCCGTTTCCTTGCTCTCCGTTACTCCGGCGGCGGCTCGCGGGCAATTTCTTGTCAAGTCATCGGACACCGGCTCGGTCGAGTACATAGTACACTCCCTCGCCGTTGCCTTGACTTGACGTCGACATTGCCTCACGATCCATCCGCCGGTTTCCGGCGGCGGCAGAAATAAAAGTATACCGCTTTTCTTGAAAGGGGATAGGGGGTATGGGGGAAAGGGGAAAAACTCTTTTCCCGTGAAAAGAATTTTTCCCCTCTCCCCCATATCACGTTCCTTTATCAGGAACAGCGTATATTTTTATTGGAATGTGGGATAACTTGCCGGAGTTGCCGGGGTATTGCTCCGCTGTTGCGGCGGCACTGCCGGGATATGTTCCAGGCGGAATGAATTTTCCGCCCGGTGGTCGATCACTCTTATTCCGCCGTCCTGCATCCGCAAATCGTAATAAAAATTCCAATCTCTGGCGGTTTGGCGATCCATATCCAATTCGATGATGCCGTTATCCCGGATCGAATATGTGCCGCCCCATTCCCAGTAACCGTTGCCGGTGCCGGGTTCTTCCGGATTACGCAACCGGATGATGATCATATCATTGTATACTGCGGCGAAGTCGCCGCGGCCCGCTTGGGAAATCTCATATTTTCCGTTGTGCAACCGGATGACTTCACACCCGCAGAGCAGGAAAACCGTCAACAGCAGAAACAGTTGTATTGTGTGTTTCATATTCCGTCGGCTCTTTCAAATAACGATGTTGACCAGCCGGTTCTGCACATAGATCACCTTTTTCGGCTCTTTGCCGCCCAATGCCGCTTTGACCGTGTCATCGGCCAGCGCGATCGCTTTGGCGGTATCGGCATCACAACCTACCGGCATCATCAACCGGGCTTTGGGACGGCCGAGAACCTGAATGAGGATCTCCACTTCGCTTACTTCCAGCACTTTTTCATCATATTCCGGGAATTTCTCGTATGCCAGCGTATTGCTGTGGCCGAGATTTTCCCAGAGTTCTTCGGCGAGGTGCGGCGCAAACGGAGCCAGCAGCAGCGTGAATTTTTCCGCCGCCGCTCTGGGCAGAGTTTCCAGTTTGGCCAGTTCGTTGAGGCAGACCATCATCGCGCTGATGGCTGTATTGAAGCCGAAAGTTTCCAGATCCGAGCCGACTTTCTTGATCGCCGCATGGATGGTTCTTTCGATCTCTTTGCTCATCGGTTCATCGCTCACCGGTGTCAAACCGATCACCCGGTAGGCTTTTTTCAGGAACCGGTGGACACCTTCCACCCCGGCGGTGTTCCACGGTTTGACCGCTTCCAGCGGGCCCATGAACATCTCATAGAGGCGCATACTGTCTGCGCCGTATTTGGCGATCACATCATCGGGATTGACCACGTTGCGCAAACTTTTGGACATCTTGGCGGGGAATTCCACCAACGCTTCACCGTCGCTCTTGCGCACCGGGCCGTTGGCGGTGAATTCCACCTGATCGGTCGGCACCAGCGCACCGCGGGAATCTTTGTAGGAAATGCCCAGGATCATGCCCTGATTGACCAGTTTGGTGAATGGTTCTTTGCAGTGGACATAGCCCAGATCGTACAACACTTTGTGCCAGAAACGGGCATAGAGCAAATGCAGCACGGCGTGTTCGGCACCGCCCACATAAAGATCGACCGGCAGCCAGTATTTTTCCAACTTCTTATCCCATGCGGCTTCCTGATTTTTGGGGTCGATGTAACGCAGATAATACCAGCAGGAACCGGCCCACTGCGGCATGGTGTTGGTTTCCCGGCGGCCTTTGCGTCCGGTGACCGGATCGGTGTAGTTGAGCCATTCGCCGGCCTTGGCCAGAGGCGGTTCGCCGGTGCCGCTGGGTTTGAAGTCGCTCATTTCGGGCAGGGCGACCGGCAGTTCTTTCTCATCGACCAGTTCTACGGAACCATCTTCATAGTGGATGATCGGGAATGGTTCGCCCCAGTAACGCTGGCGGCTGAAAAGCCAGTCGCGCAATTTGTATTTGACCGCTTCTTTGCCCATATTGCGCTCCGCCAGCCATCTGGTGGCCGCCGGTTTGGATTCTTTCACCGACAATCCGTTGACATCCAACCCTTTATCGTTGGCGGAGTTGATCAACTTTCCTTCGCCGGTCCAACAGGCTTTGCCTGCCAGCACCGCTTCAACATCCACGCCCTCGGCTTTGGCCGCTTCGGCATCCGGGGCGATGATGCATTTGACCGGCAGGCTGAAAACCTGCGCAAATTCAAAGTCACGGGTGTCGTGCGCCGGTACTGCCATGATCGCTCCCGTGCCGTAGGAGATCAATACATAGTCGGAGATCCAGATCGGGATCTGGTCGCCATTGACCGGATTGGTGGCATACGCACCGGTGAATGCGCCGGTCTTTTCGGTTGATTCCGTGCGCGCCAGATCGCTCTTTTTGGCGGCGGCATCCTGATAGGCTTTGACGGCTTCACGGCATTCCGGGGTGGTCAGTTTATCCACCAGCGGGTGTTCCGGAGCGAGAACCATATAAGTAGCACCGAAAAGCGTATCCGGCCGGGTGGTGTAAACCGTGACACTCTCACCGCAGGTGGTCTGGAAGATCACTTCCGCACCGGTGGATTTGCCGATCCAGTTGCGCTGCATCTCTTTGATGCCTTCGGGCCAATCCAGATCATCGAGATCGTTGAGCAATCTTTCGGCGTATTCGGTGATTTTGAGCATCCACTGTTTCATCGGACGGCGTTCGACCGGGTGGTCGCCGCGTTCACTGCGGCCGTTGATGACCTCTTCATTGGCCAGCACTGTTCCCAGTGCCGGACACCAGTTGACGGCGACCTCATCCAGATAAGCCAGACCTTTTTTATGCAACTGCATGAAGATCCACTGCGTCCACTTGTAATAATCGATCTCGGTGGTGTTGATCTCCCGATCCCAGTCGTAACTGAAACCGAGGGATTTGATCTGTTCACGGAAGTGGTTGATATTCTTTTCCGTGGTGATCGCCGGATGAGTACCGGTATCCATGGCGTACTGCTCGGCGGGCAGACCGAATGCATCCCACCCCATCGGATGCAGCACGTTGAAACCTTTCATACGTTTGTAACGGCAGATGATATCCGTGGCGGTGTAGCCTTCCGGGTGGCCGACGTGCAGACCGGCTCCCGACGGATAGGGGAACATATCCAGACAGTAGTATTTGGGTTTATCGGCCAGATCTTCCGCCCGGAAAGTGCGGTTGTCTTCCCAGAAACGCTGCCATTTTTTCTCGATTTCGGAAAAGTTATATTCCGGATTCATAAACAACTCCTTGCTTTTTCTGCCCGCTTGCGGGCGTTTTATTATATATATAATATATTCGAGGTAATATAACACCGGAAGTAATGTTTTTCAAGCGGTAAATAAAAACGGCATCCGGATTTTACCCGGATGCCGCAGATAAGTTCGATACGGTCAGTCGGCGTTGAGGAAAAGTTTCCGGTAGCGGATGAAGTACCCCAGCCCGGAAAAGAGCGTGATGAATACGATGCCGATCATGAATGCCAGCCACACATACCAGAGCCGGATGCCCAGCCACGATTCATAACGCAGATATTTTGTTCCGCCGTCGATCGCCCAGGCGATACCCGCCAGACCCAGCATGGTCATCTGCAATGCGGTTTTGAGTTTGCCCCAGCGGTCAGCGGAAATGACCACCTGTTTTTTCGCCGCCAGAGTGCGCAGGCCGGTGACCATGAATTCCCGGAAAAGAACCGCAATGGCGATCCACGCCGGAATGATCCTGTATTCCACTGCCATAAGCATCGTGCCGGTGACGAAAATTTTGTCGGCCAGCGGATCCATCAATGCTCCGAAGTCACTTACCCAGTGGTAACGGCGGGCAAGATAACCGTCGAGCAGATCGGTCAATCCGGCCAGAAGAGCCAGAATAACCGCACTGATGCGCAAACCGAAAATCCAACTTTTGTCGCTGATAACATCAATATGCGCCACCGAAGCGATGGCGACAAAGATCAGCACCGCAAAGATCCGGCTCACGGTCAGAATATTGGGGAGATTACGTTTTTGAAAGGTCATGTTTTCTTCAACTTAAACAATCAGTTAAACACTTACAGATAACACAAACGCCCGTTCCTGCATAAAATGCCGGAAACGGACGTCGCAACAGTATACCGCCGCAAAATGCTGAAGTCATCAAAATCAAGCAACGGCATCCCCGCCGCGCCGGAGTATTTCCGGGCGGAATACGGGATGATTACTTGTTTTTGTGCCGAAGCAGTTTAAGCTGCTTTTTGCGTTTGTGTTTGGCGATTTTTTTCCGCCGTTTCTTTTTCAAGTTACCCATTCTCAAACCTCATTTAGATAGATTTTGCCGCATAGCATTGTATTAAAATACCACCTATTTGCGAAAAAGCAAATAACTTCCGGCAAAAAACGCTCTTTTTTAGCCAAAAAACCTGTTTTTTGTGACATTTAATGGCTTTTTCGCCATCTGGCATTGGCGGAATCAAAACGTTTTTCAAATTCGCCGAGGTCATTGAGCTGTTCCGGATAAACGCCGATGGCAGCGGCCAGACGGATGCAGCTGATGACATAATTCAAACGTTTTTCCGGAGAGTCATCCAGTGCCGCTTCATTCATTGCCGCCGCCGCATCGGCGTGGGCGAGGCGCACTTTGCACAGTAATTCCAACGGAGGAGTCTGGCCGTCATCCAGGATCAATGCGGTCTTTTCCACGGCGGAAATATGGGGTATCTCCGCCGGACAGACGGTCGAAGTGCCTTCGGCATAAATGATGTTATCCGATGGCAGATAGCCGAGCATGGTATTCAATTTGATGCGGGCCTTTTCACGGGTCAGAATGGCTTGCGGAGTATGGAGATTCTGCAGAATGTGTATTTGGGCAAAGGCGATCCTCACTGCGGAATGATTTTCCGGAGCGGTCTTGCCGAGGGCCTGTTCCAGAGTGACCGGGGCGGCGGGCAACTGGATATGCAGATCATGATAAACTTCAAATGCTCTTTCGGCCGCCGGGTCGGAAGTCCTGATCATACATCCGCACAACAGCAGTAAAATTACGGGGGCGAAAAGGTTTTTTTTCATAAATGCGACCTCCAGTTGCTTACGTTGATAAAAATATAAACGGTCAAACATCAAAAGTCAAGTTCCGGTAGCGGAAATGAACCGGCGAGCATTCCGCTGGCCAACGCCCAGGAGATGTTGAATCCGCCGCAGGGGCCGGTGACATCGAGCATCTCACCGGCGAAAAAGAGACCGGGAAAGAGTTTGCTCTGCAAAGTCTGCGGATCGACCTCTTTCAGCGGTATTCCACCGTCAGTTACCATCGCCTTATCCCAGTTTTCCACGCCGCAAAGGTCAAATTTTGCCCCTTTGAGCCGGGCGGCAAGGCGGGCGGATGATCCGGCGCGCCAGTTGGAAATTTCCGGATCATCACCATCGAGCAGCAATCCGGCGACCCGTTTGGGCAACAGAGCGGCAAGCAACGTGGAAATGTGCCTGGTGCCGCCGCTTTTACGCCATGAAGCGAAAAGCCGGTCGATATCTTCCGCCGTATATTGAGGCAGAAAGTCGATTTTCAGCGGCACACGCTCATATTTGGTGAGCAGTTTGGCCACGGCACCGGCCAGATCGAGAATGGCAAAGGCGGAAAATCCCCGGTGGGTGAAAAGCAGTTCACCTTCGGCACCGAGGCGTTCCCGGCCTTTGAGGTCGATCGTTACCGCGCACTTTTCCAGCGCGATACCGGCACATTCCCCGACCCGCGGATCGGCGGCGATCACTCCGGTCATCGCCGGAAACAGTCCGGTAACTTTATGGCCGAGTTCAGACACCAGATCGAAGCCCGCCATACTGCCGCCCAATGCCGGATATCCCCTGCCGCCGCAGGCGCAGACCAGTTGACGGCAATGCCGGAGATGGTTTTGCGTCTGCACGGCCCATAATCTGCCGGGAGTGATATTTATAACTTTTTCATTACAGAGCAGTTGCCCGCCATGCTGACGGATCTCATTCAACAGGGCATCACGCACATCGGTTGCCTTGCCGGAAGCCGGAAAGTAGTGAAAACCGTCGGGCAGAATCAGCGGCACATGGCGTTTCTGAAAGAAATCCAGCAGAGTTTCACCGTGAAACCGGGATAATGCCGGAAGCAGAAACCGCCACTGGCGGCCGAATTTTCCGGCGAAATCTTCCAGCGGCAGAGTGTTGGAAACATTGCATCTGCCGCCGCCGGAAGCCAGCAGTTTCATGGCGGGGAAAGGCTGTTTTTCCAGGATAAGCACCTTTTTGCCCTGCATTCCGGCGGCACAGGCGGCCGCCAGCCCTGCCGGGCCGGAACCGATGATGATGGTGTCGTATAAATCCATGGTCATTTACCGGGATAAGTATTCATTGAGAATGCGTTGCAAAAAGCGCATCTGTTCTTCACTGCAGCCGGTGTTTTCCACCTTTGCCGCCTGAAAATGGCGGTGGAAGTGGTCGGGCAAAGGGGAATTGAGGAGCATGGCATCGCAGAAAAATCTTTCGATCGCCTGCCGCCGGGTGATGGCGGATCTCAAATTATTGAGGGCGTTGAGGAATGCCGCATTTTTTTCCGGAGTGCCATCCAATTCTCTGGCGGCGGCGGCGGCCAGCGCACAGAGGTCACGCTCCGCATCGCCGCAGAGCCGGGCAAAGTCGGTGAATTGTTTGGCGAAGCGGTTGCGGATGATCGCTTTATCCCTTCTTTCAACGGCGAGCCGGGCGGATAATTCCTGCCATGAAACTTCCTCAAAATCTCCGGTAAGTTCGCCATTTTCATCGACTTTCTGGATCATTATTTTTTCCATTGCGCTGATTCTGGCCAGGGCGGCGGCGGCGGGAATCGGCCGCTGACGGTTCCAGATGAAACGCTCGGCGGCGGCATTGAGTTCATCCACGGCGACCTCGTGTGAAGTGTAGAACTCCATAAAGCAATCCGGAGCCGCACCCTGAAAATTCCGGCGGAAAAGTTCCTGCAACTTGCCGTTTGCCGCCAGTATCTGCAATAATATCCTCGCTTGCGCCCCGATGAATTCCTGCAATACCGGGTCCGGTGAATGGCCGATGCGGCTCATCACGGCAAAATCCGGCAGTTTCCCGGCGTTGGCGGCGAAACCGGAAAGCAGAAAATACTCCCGGTTGCTCACCAGATGCTGACCGGAGGTATCTGCGGCTTCCAGTTCCGCATCGATGCCGCAGACGATCCAGTCGAAAAGTTTTACTTCGCTGTCCGGACGGGGCAGATTGAAGCGCAACGAGATCAGTAAAGCGAAAAGTTTGGCGCGCACTTCCGGATTTTCCCGCCAGCTGTGCGAGTCGCCGGGCAGATAAAATATCTGCCGGTGAAACCCGGTGCGGTTGCTGCCCCCCACAATGGTGATCCGAGCGGTGGAAGGTCTGATACCGGCGGCGTTGGCGTAGCGGTCGAGCTGGCGGATCACATCCCGCAAATAATTGCAATCACTGCCGGAAATGTCGGTGCGCAGGGATATTCCCGGCACGATCACCACGTCGGCAGTCGCTTCAAAGGGCATAAGCGGAGCGCAAATCAGAAAAAATATTGAAATAATTTTAGTAAAAGTCCGCTTCACAGTTGTTTTTTTTCCTTTGAGAGTGTAAATTTTGCAATGTGTATTATATAAGATAGCTTCACAAACGGATAAAAACAAATGACAAAGAAAAGCAAAATGAAATTTTATCCCTCGGCTCTGACGGTCGCCGGCAGTGATTCCGGCGGCGGAGCGGGGATCGCCGCCGATTTGCGTACCTTCAATGCTTTCGGTGTTTTCGGAAGTTGTGCCATTACGGCGGTGACCAGTCAGAATCCGGCGGCGGTGCGGCGCATCGACCCGCTTCCGGCGGAAGCGGTAACTGCCCAGATCGAGGCGGTGCTGGAAAAGATCCCGGTGAAAAATTGCAAAAGCGGAATGCTTTTCAATGCGGAGATCGTCGATGCGCTCTTTGCCGCCGTGAAAAAACATCAGTTGAAACTGGTCTGCGACCCGGTGATGGTTTCCACCAGCGGCAAAAAATTGCTGGAAGATGATGCAATAGAGGTATTCAAGACCCGTTTGAAAGGGGCGGCATCGTGGATCACACCCAATATCCCGGAAGCTGAATTGCTGGGCGGGTGTCAGATCAAAAGCATCAAAGATATGCTTGTCTGTGCCGCCGGACTGCATGAAACTTTTGAAACCTCTGTATTTTTGAAAGGCGGCCATCTGCCGGGCAATGCCGCCACCGATGTCATTGCCAGAGAGGGCAAACTTTATACCCTGACTGCTCCGGTGATCGAGGTGCCGCATCTGGCATCCCACGGAACCGGCTGCACCCTGTCGGCGGCTCTGACTGCGATGTGCGCGCTGGAACTGCCGTGGAAACAGGCGGTTTGCGAAAGCAAGGCTTTCGTCTACGGCTCATTGAGTCAGTGTGTGGAGATCGGGCCGGGAGTGACGGCGATGTATCCGCCGACGGAAGACTCCATACAGTTGATCAAACTTGACGAAACGGAGTTGTGATGATGTTCCGTTGGCCGGTATTGTTGTTACTTGTTTTTCTGCAACTGCCGCTCTATGCCGGGGCGGTGCGGCAGAAAACGGTCAACCGTTTGAAATATTGCAGTCTCTACGATCTGATGACCGGCAACGGTTTCCGGGTGACACTGCAAAGCAGTGCCATGACGGCGGTCGGCCGGGGGTATACTTGTGTTTTCAACCGCAACGCCCGGCGGTTGACTTGCAACGGCGTGAGAGTGGAGTTGCTCAATTCGATGAGTTTTGAGGGCAATATGCCGTGGATAGCCACACTGGATTGGTTCAAAACTCTGCGGCCGCTGCTCTATCCCGGAACTGTTCCCAAACACCCGGTCAGGCGGATCATGATCGACATGGGCCACGGCGGCAATGATTCCGGTGCGCGCGGGGCGATATCGCAGGAAAAGGCGATCACGCTCCGGGTCGGTATGCGCGTGGCGCAGATTTTGCGTACACGGGGCTATCAGGTCGATATGACCCGCACCAGTGATGTGTATATCCCGCTTGACCGTATCGGGCCGATGCAGCAGCGCACCAACGGGGATCTTTTCGTTTCCATCCACGTCAATTCGGCGGCGGACAGAAGCGTTACCGGTATTGAAACTTACTGCCTGACACCGGCGGGGGCGGCTTCCAGCAATGGCGGAGCGGTTTCGCAGACGGAGCATCCGGGCAACCGCAATGATCCGGCGAATTTTCTGCTGGCGTGGCATATTCAGAATGCTTTGCTGCGGCGCACCGGGGCGGTAGACCGGGGGATCAAGCGGGCGAGATTTGCGGTGTTGAAAAATATCAATGCGCCCGGAGTGCTGGTGGAGATCGGCTTCATCAGCAACCGTGCCGAAGAACGGAAACTCAACGATCAGGAATATATCGACAAAATCGCCCTGGGTATCGTCGAGGGGATCACCGGATTTGCCTATGTGACCAGAGTGCGGCAGTAGCGGGTAAGATCCCGTACAAAAAAGAGAACATAAATTATATTACTTTCCTGATAAGCAATTTGGATACGAAAATGATGAAAAAAAGCCGAATCCGCAGACTTTATCTGGCAGACTATCTGATCACTCCGGATCACATCATACCCAATGGCGGAGTGTTGTGTGAAAATGACAAAATCATTGCCGTCGGTGGTGTTTCCGGTTTTGCCATGAATGAGGAACTGGAACTTTTCCGTTTTGAAAATGCCTATATCACCCCCGGATTCATCGACACGCACATTCACGGAGCCGGAGGTTTTGACTGTTCCAGAGTCGGGGCATCGCGCAACGATCTGGCGGCGATGAGTTCCATTCTGGGTGAAAGGGGGGTGACCGGCTTTTTCCCGACCGTGGTGGCGGATGAACCGGCAAGTATGATCGCCAATCTGCAAACTCTGACGGCGGCGATGAAAAATCCGCTGCCCGGAGCCGATGTTATCGGGATCAATATCGAGGGTCCCTTTCTCAATCCGGAAAAAGCCGGAGCCCAGCCCAAGCATCTGCTCGGCAAGATCGATCTGAAATTTGCCGCCGATTTGATCGATGCCGGTGAAGGTTTGATCAAAATCATGACTTTTGCTCCGGAATTGGAGAATGCCGACAAACTTATTGAATTGCTCATTTCCCGCAACGTGATCGCTTCCATGGGGCACAGTCTGGCGGGGGAAAAGGAAACCTTGCGGGCGATCGATGCCGGAGCGACCCATTGTACGCACCTTTTCAACGGCATGAATCCGTTGCATCAGCGCAACGTCGGTCTGCCGGGTATCGTATTGACCGACGACCGGGTGACGGTGGAATTGATCATTGACGGCCGCCATGTCCACTCCCGGATGGTCGATCTGGCCTGCCGCTGTAAAACTTTGCGGCAGATCATCGGTATCAGTGACGGCACGATGGCCAGCGGTATGCCCGATGGTTCATACCATATCGGACCGTCGGAAATTTTCGTAAAAAATGGTTTTTCGCAGAATTCTTCGGGCAAACTTGCCGGCACGATCACCATGCTGGATGCCGGATGGCACAGTTTGATGAGTTGCGGTCACCTGTCGGAAACCAAAGCGGCGCAGGCGGTCACCCGCAATCCGGCGGAACATTTTGCACTTTTTGACCGTGGTCAGTTACTGCCCGGTTTGCGGGCGGATCTGGCGGTTTTTGAACGCAATACCAACCGGGCGCTGCTGACGGTGCGCCGGGGGGAAATAATTTCTAAAGCGCAGGAGTAGGCGGGAGTTGTTATGGGAAAAGATTATATTCTGCTGGATAGCGGAAATTTGAAAAAACTTGAACAGGTCGGCCCTTACCGGTTGATCCGTCCGGCGTTGAATGCCTTTTGGAAACCTTCCCTCGCTCCGTCGGAGTGGAAAGCCGCCGATGCGGAATTCATCCGGGACAGTTCCGGCCACGGCAGTTGGTTGCGCCGGGAACGTATCCCGGATGTGTGGAGCGCCGACTGGGGCGGGGTCACGATGCAGATCAAGCCGACCAGTTTCGGGCATTTGGGCTTTTTTGCCGAACAATTCCGCAACTGGCACTATTTCCGGGAACATTGCCGGAATATGGATGTGCTCAATTTGTTCGCCTATTCCGGCCTGGGGTCACTCTCTATGGCCGCCGGAGGAGCGAAAGTGTGCCATCTGGATGCCGCCAGAGGCATGATCGAGTGGGGCAAAGAGAATCTGGCTCTGAATCCGTCGATCCCCAATGCGATCCGCTGGATCGCTGATGATGTGAATAAATTTGTCAACCGGGAATTGCGCCGCAACAGCAAATATGACCTTATCGCCCTTGATCCGCCGACTTTCGGCCGGGGATCTTCCGGACAACTCTGGAAAATCGAGAGCGATCTGCCGCAACTGTTGAAAAACTGTCTGGCTTTGCGTAAGGATGATAAACCCTTTACGCTGGTTTTAAGTTGTCATTCACCGGGATTTTCCCTGCTGGTTTTGGAACGCATGGTGCGTGAAGTCGTTGGAAATCACGCTGAAATCGAGGCGGATGAGATGTATATCCCCGAAAGCACCGGCCGTAAGTTGCCCTCCGGCATCGGCTTGCGTTGTATCGTTGATTGATTAGGTGAAAATGAATATCGAACCGGAAAAGATCGTTTTCAACAGTTCCGTTGACGGCAAGGAAGATTATTTCATGCTTCACCGGGCTGGAAAAGATTGTCTGGTCTGGCTTCACGGGCATGGTTCACACGGCGAACAACCCTTTACCCGTCAGGATGTGGTGGGATTTCTGCACCCGCTTCTGGAAAAATATGATTTGAGTGTCATTTCCCCAAATTTACGGGATAATGCGTGGATGTCCACTGCGGCTGTTGCGGATCTGGCCGGTATTCTGACCGGAGCGAAAAAAGAGTACGGTTTTGAGCGTTACATTTTTCTTTGCGGCAGTATGGGCGGTACCGGGGCTTTGATCTTTGCCGCTTACCACCCGGAATTGGTCGACCGGCTGGGGATCATGGGGGCGGCAACGGATATCGGCCGCTACCGGGAGTTTTGCCGTACCGGAACTCATCCGGTGCATGAGCAACTTTATCAGGCGATCACGGAAAATTATTCTGAAAGTGATTACATCCGCCACAATGTCTGCAATATGGCTGAAAAACTGACCATGCCGATCTGTTTTTATCACGGCGAATCCGATCCGGTGATGCCGGTGTCGGAAATGACGGAATTGCAGAAACTTATGCCGCAAGGGGCAAAGGCGGTTTTCAAGAGTGTGCCGGGCGAACATGATGCTCCGCTGGCTTACATGGATGAGATATTATCCTTTCTCATATAATCCGGAGGCGATTCGTGGCCGGTCTCTGGTCAAACCATCGGATACCGGTTCGGTCGGGTACATAGTACGCTCCCTCACCGTTACCTCGGTTTAACTTCGACCCCGGCTCACGACTCATCCACCGGATACC
>SUWG01000027.1 GCA_015061625.1 Lentisphaerota bacterium
GATCAAATCATTAAGCCAAGCCATGCCCAGGAGTTGATTTTGGATAAAGTTCCAAATGCTCATATCTACATACCTTTCTTTGTTATTTAGCAAAAAGGCTAAATATAATTCTAAAAAAATATTACTCTGCCTGTTTCTTGTTGATACACTCAATGGTATTGAGTATGCATGGACAACTCAGGCGATAATAAACCTGTTTGCCACGTTTGTCATCAATGATAATTCCGGCGTTTTTCAAGATGGTCAAATGCTGGCTGACAGTTGCAAACTTCACTCCGACAGCGTTGACAAATTCACAGACACAATGTTCCATCCCATCAGCAAGCTGCTTAACGATCCACAGCCGGATAGGATGTCCCAGAGCTTTGAATACCTCTGCTTCTTTTTTGCAACAGTCTTTTTCATAGATAAGCATAAAACACCTCGTTATTTAGTAATATAACATAATGTTCTAATTTTTCAAGCCGCTTTTTTAGAAAAAGCAATATTTTCAGTTGATGGCAACAGGAGAAACCTTGCCGCCTTTTTTGCATTTTAAGGGGCGTGTCGCGGCAGTTACGGCAAGGTTCGGGGAAGTGGCAAAAAGCAACGAAAAAGCCCTCGTGAAGTGGTTTTGTGAAAAAACTTCACAGAATTTTTGTCAGACTTGAAAAAATGGTCAGCGTTTTTTATCTTCCCTCATGCGCAGGTTCGATGCAAAATTGAATTTTTGTTAATAATCAAACACTTGCAAAAAGAATCTTGATTTTTACACTTTTCAGAAAAAGTCAGAATAGAGAGTGATTTCAGACAAAATCCGGGGCAAAACGGTCTGATTTCAGCATCTCTCGTGTATTTATTACACACTGGCAGAAATATTGTAAAAGCCTTTGAACAAAAGAGTGTTACAAAATAACAGCAAGGATGATTTTTTCAGGTAGATTAAAAGGGGGATAAAAAAAATGGCGGAGAGAGAGTCACTCTCCCAAATGTTGCCATTTAGCTTGTTTTACGCTCAAAGTCCTTGATTATCAGAAGTCCATTCCCGTATTTTTCGAAAATATATGCGTTTTTGAAACCTGATAAAAAAGGTTCTTTTTGGCACTTCTCATCATTCGTAATGAAGTATTGCAATCCGGAACTCTCATTTTTCATTTTTACATCATATGAGCGAAGCGAATGCTTCATATTTGGAGTGAAACGGAAAATGCTTCATAGCAGAATGAAATGGAGCTGCTTCATCGTCAGGCGTTTTTTATGAAGCATTTTGCGGCGATGCCGCAAAATATGAAGCGCATCTTGCGATGCATGAAGCGGCACTGCGTGCCATGAAGCAAAGCCTGACGGCTTCATTCCGCCATTTTTTTGCAAAAAAAATGGCGGAGAGAGAGGGATTTGAACCCTCGGTGAGGTTGCCCCCACAGCGATTTTCGAGACCGCCGCCTTAGACCACTCAGCCATCTCTCCGGATGATTTGATAATATAGCACCGGATTGCCGCTTTCGCAAGTCCGGTACTATGATTTTTTTATTCAGACTGTTTTTTCAGGCGTTCCACATCCTGATCGGCAAATTCAATGACCTGTTTGAATTTTTCCGCATTGGCACTATCCGCCCCAACCAACGCCCGGTGCGCTTCCGCCACCGTTTGAGCCGTCGTCAGCATATCACTGCGGCCACCGGTCGGCAACGACACACCATTACCGGATGTATTGCCCTTTTCTTCTGCCAGTTTGAAAAGTTTTGCCACACCAAGATCACGCAGCAGCTTCAAAAGAACTTCACTTGCTCCGATCAGCATGACCTGCGAACCGAATTTGCGCAATTTCAACGCCAGCATCGTCAGTACCCCCATAAAGGTACTATCCATCGCTTCACAGTTTTCCAAATCTATCTGCAACCAGTTATCTTTGGTCAACTTGCCGGCCAACTCCCGCAACGGAACCGCATAATCAAAATTTGCCCGGCCGCTGACCGTTACCATATAACCGCCGTCAAGAGCTGTGATTTGCAAATCCTCACTTTTCATAATCGCCCCTCAAGTTATTTGGTCGCCGCTTCGCCGATGACCGCCTTGATCCGGCGGACTCCACGGCTGGAACTTTCCTCTTTCAGAATTTTGAACGCCACCAAATCTCCGGTGTTTTCTGCATGAGGCCCGCCGCAAATCTCTTTGCTGACGTCTCCCATAGTGTAAACTTTGACCACTTCGCCGTATTTATTGCCGAAAAGTCCCATCGCTCCGGCGGCTCTGGCTTCATCCACACTCATTTCTTCACAGATAACCGGCAGTTTGCGGGCAATGGCATCATTGACCAATGCGGCAACTTCCTGTATCTGCTCCGGAGTCATCTTATCCGGATGGGAAAAGTCAAAACGCAAACGTTCCGCAGTAATATTGGAACCGCGCTGCTCAACATGAGTTCCCAGAACTTTACGCAACGCCGCATGAAGCAAGTGCGTGGCACTATGCAACTTCGCCGTCTCCTCGGAGTGATCGGCCAGACCGCCTTTGAACTTCTGCTCCGCACCGGCTCTGGACAATTCCTGATGTTTGGCATACGCCGCCTGGAAACCATCGACATCCACTTCAAAGCCCTGCTCTTTAGCCATTTCCACGGTCAACTCAAGCGGAAATCCGTAAGTTTCATACAAGTTAAAGGCATTCTTGCCGCTGATAACTTTTTTGGTGATATGAGCCGGAACCCGGTCGATAAGTTTCTGGAATTCTTTGGTTCCATGCTCCAAGGCGGCGGCAAACTGCTTTTCTTCACGCTCAAGTTCACTGGTAATGATTTCAGCATTATTCTGCAATTCCGGATAGAATTCACCCCACTGCTCAATAACTTTTTCAGCGATGCGGGAGGCAAACTCGGTAGTGATACCGATTTTGCGGCCTTCCCGGATGGCACGGCGGATCAAGCGGCGCAACACATAGGGCTGATCCACCCGGCCCGGAGTAATACCGTCACCGATGATGAATGTCGCCGCCCGCAGGTGATCGACGATGATACGCTCACTGGAAGTGCGTTCATTGGCCGGAATGCCCGGCACACCGCGGATGGCATCCAATTCAGCAAACAATGAAGCGAAAACTTCCGTTTCATAGCAGCTGGGTTTGCCTTGCAATACCGCCGTGATACGCTCAAGGCCCATACCGGTATCCACGTTGCGCTGTGCCAGAGGCTCAAATTTGCCCTCGGCATTTTTGTTGTACTGCATGAAAACGTCGTTCCATATCTCCACCCACAACTTATTTGACGGATCGAAAACTTCCGGAGCCGGTGCTTCACCAGTCCAATAAAACATTTCAGTATCCGGCCCGCAGGGACCGGTAGTTCCCGCCGGGCCCCACCAATTGTCTTTCTTGCCCAGTTTGGCAATACGTTCAGCCGGGATACCCAGATTGTGCCAGATATTCCACGCTTCTTCATCAAAAGGACAATCCTCGTCACCGGCAAACACCGTCACCGCCAGTTGAGAAAGCGGAATACCCAGTTCTTTGGTCAGAAAGTTGAAACTGAAGTTGATCGCCTCTTCCTTGAAATAATCGCCCAGCGACCAGTTGCCCAGCATTTCAAAGAAGGTCAGATGCACTGCGTCACCGACTTCATCGATATCTCCGGTACGGATACACTTCTGGCAGTCGGTCAATCTGCGGCCCGCCGGATGTTTCGCGCCCTGTAAATAGGGAACCAGAGGATGCATTCCCGCCGTGGTGAATAAACAGGTCGGGTCATTATCCGGAATCAGCGAAGCACTCTTGATTTCCGCATGGCCGTTGGCTTTGAAAAACTCAATGTACTTTCTTCTCAATTCATTAGCAGTCATAATCCAATCATCTCCATATAAGGATTAAAGTTCATCTTTATAAGATAATACCACACTCAACTTTTTTCAAGCAGATTTCACACTCTAATCACGCTTTTCCCGGCGATACTCCCATGGCGGCAAAGGATTATGTTTCTGCCACAACCCCTGACGGAGCCGGCGCGCCGAATTCTGCGCATTTTCCAAATCACGCTCACCGGAGGCATAATCGGCATAATACCACGCATTTCCCTCGAAAACCATCTCCAGATTTATATATCTGCCGCCCAGCATCACCTTCCCCACACTGCGGCCGTAACGATCTACCGAAATAACTTCCACCCGGACATTTTCTCCGAGAATTTTTCCCCTCAATGCATCACGGGAAGCAATACCGTATTCCTGATCGGCTTCCGGAGCATCGATACCGTAAAAACGCACTTTATAACGTTTTTCCGTGCCGCCATCGGAAACCAGCAAAGTCAAAGTATCTCCGTCATAAATTTCGATCACCTGACCATTCAAAATCTGTTGCGGCACCGCCCTGCCCTCCGGCACACCGCCGCCGGGAAGCATCCTGACCACAAAACCGGGCAGATAATCCTTGTATTTCAATAAATTTATACCGGTTCTGCCCAGACGGTCAAGGTTGAAAAGCAATCCGCCGAGCAGTAACAGAAAAATGACCAGCAAAGATTTTCTGAATATTTTGCCCCACGCCCAGGAAGCAACCTTTTTACCCGCCTCTTTTACTGCACTTCTACCTTTTTTGCCAACTGCCATAAAAATATATTCTCCCGCGATTACTATTGTTGCAAAAGAAAATATAACCGCAAAACCGCAAAAAAACAAGTCTCTTATACCGGACAACTCTTGATTTTTCGCCGCACTGATTTATAATTGAAAAACAGAGGAGAGCCACCGGATGGTCCGATGGTAAAAAAGAGGAGAAGAAAGTATGAAAAAAAGTCTTCTGATCTGGGGAGCGCTCGTCGTCGTCGCGCTCTGTTTCGTCGGGTGTTGCTACTACAACACCACCCACTGCACCCATCATCACGCCAGCGCAGACAACTGCCCGACCTGTGATCAGCAGGATGGTGATGACGGCGATGTGGAAACCGTAACCATCGAAGCCGTTGAACTGGTTCCCGCCGATGCCCCGGCACAGGGCAATGCCCCCGCTGCCAACGCTCCGGCAACCCACACCCACCCGGCTCCGGCGGCCAATGCTCCGGCATCCGGCAACTGATATGTATTCAGAGGCAATGTATGGAATTATCCATCCGCAACACCAGAACTGAACAAAATCTGCTCAAGGCATTTGCCGGAGAATCCCAGGCGCGTAACCGTTACACCTATTTCGCAGCACAGGCAAGAAAAGAAAATTTCATGCAAATAGCAGCAATTTTCGCTGAAACTGCCGATCAGGAAAAGGAACACGCCGAAAGATTTTTCAAATTCCTTGAGGGCGGTCTGGTCAGCATCACCGCTGAATATCCAGCCGGAGTGATCTGCGATACGGCACACAATCTGGCGGCAGCCGCCGCCGGAGAATATGACGAATGGCATGATCTCTACCCGGAATTTGCCGAAATTGCCAGAGAGGAGGGTTTCGCCAAGATCGGTGCGATTTTCGACTTCGTTTGCGTGGCAGAAAAACAGCACGAAAAACGCTACCGCGACCTGCTGTGGAATATTGAAAACGATCTGGTTTTCAAACGCCCGGCTCCGGTGGTGTGGCGATGCCTGAATTGCGGCTATCTCCACAGCGGAACCAAAGCCCCGGAACGTTGTCCTTCCTGCGACCACGCCCGCGGATACTTTGAGATCCTCGCCGAAAACTGGTGACAGCCGGTAAATATGTCCCGGAAATGCTAAATTTCATTCCGGGGCATATTTCTGTTATTCAAAAAAGATTATGTAAAGTTATTCTACCGGAAAATTCATTGGCATCTTGCAACAATTCAAACGTATTATCTGGCAGTGCTTTTATAAAATTCCCATCCGGCTCAAACCTGAAATACTCCGGCAAACGGAATCTGGTTCCTTTGACAAATGCATTATCTCGCTTTAACGACAACACGCCGTTTTTAATGGAGAACTGCACTTTACCACCGACAGTATGCAGCGGATTCAGAGAAAATTCCCCGCCGGAAGCAAACTCTGCCGGGGCAATGCCGCCGGCCAGAATAAACTGATTGTTGCGATCCTCAAAATATAATCCACTGATCAGCAAATCCAGATAACGGCCATTATTACTGGCATTAGGCTGCCACGGGGTAAATACGTCACTTATTTCGCTGTAACGCTCCTGCAGCAGATAAAGATCCGGAGTCATGGCACAACTGCGGAATGTTCCGGCGGCAAGCAACGCTTTTTTCCACTCACCCAACTTCAAATAATGTTTGAACATCTGCAATTCGGTATTGCCGATATAATGGATACGATCAAAAAGCGGTGAACAGAAACGACCGGAAAAACGGGTCCTTTCCGTATACGGGATTACCGAAGCGAATACCGGATCACGCGGATCAAAAACCTCAAGATAGGCCAGACCGCCGCCGAATGCCCTTTCAAAAGATAAAGCGATATTCTCTCCATCAGAGGGGATACGGCGGCTGATGTAGCCATCACCACGGGCCAGAGAAGCGATTGCGGCCAACAGATTTTGCCGGTACTCCTCTGCACCGGAAGCAATTTCCGCATATTCCGGAGCGTTGATGCTTTCCAGAAATTTTGCGGCAGCCAAAACGCCCTGCAAACTGACGACATCAGTCATGGTCAGAATCCGCCCCCGGTCACCGTCACTGGCAACCGCGACCGGCATGACACCGAAACCGACTGCCTTTGAACCATCCGGGTTATATTTCTGCGTGGCTTTGACCTCACCTAAAATCCAGCGGGCGGCAAGAAGAATTTTCGGGGTGTATTCCCGGATAAATTCCTGATCGTTGCTGCACATGGCGTATTCCACTGCCAACTGCAATGCCGCTCCGGTAGTCCTCGCCCAGCGCGGACCGGTGGTACCGATGGAACCATGCAATGAAGTAAATTCACCTTCCGGAGGATAACCGCCATCCTGCAAGCGGAAAATAAAATCCAGCACTTTCTTTACTGCATCGAAATAACCGAGCCGGATCATGGGACGCATGGCTTCCACCGCCTCCCAGGTCCAGACAAAGAACCGCTCTGAACTGCCGCCCTGACATGGTTGACATACTCTGCCGCCCAATCTGGCACTTTCCAATTCCAAAAGCAGTTGCAGATTATTCCATTGAACCGCATAAAAAGTATCAGTCAAAGAATCACTGCCGAAACGGGCAACCGTCCCCCCGGATATCCGATCCCAATAAGCGGCAACTCCGGCACATACAGCATCGAAATCGCCGGCGGCAGCAGCTTGGGCATTACTGCCCTCAAAACGGATGGCGATGGTAAATGATGCACTGGCCCCCGGATCAAGTTTGCGGGAAAATTTTACAAAATTCGTTCCCTCTCTGATCTGCATTTCCGGCCCGGCAACATAAGGACGTGAACAACCGAACCGGGTATTGAAATCTTCCGGCTTATAAGAAAACTCGTCATTGAGTTTGACTATAAAGCCGTCATTGCTTACCACTTCAGGAATATTCTCTGCCGGAATAAGTTGAGCAAAACGGGAATTATCCCAACGGTAAGGGCAGTAGTGATAATCAAAAACCGTGACTTCTTTCGGTTTTGAAGCCAGCATCCGGACCACGGCATCCAACGCAGTATCACTGGTATTGAGTACCGTCACCCGTACATAAGTGATGCCGCTTGACGAATCTACACAATATTCCAGAGTATATTTCAATTGCCAAGTGAGCAATTCACCTTTACTCATGGGATATCTGCCGCCGATCCGACTCCATGAGGTCTGCCGGAAATCAGCGATAAAAGGTGCTTCGTCAAAAAAGAAACTTACCATCTGCAAATTGATGTTTCCGACCTGCTGCCAGGTTTTAATCTCCTTGGCATTGAGGTCAGGCGGAACCGGCAGATAATAAACATTGAATGCACAATCACTGAAAATCAAACCTTGCTGATAAGGCAAATTCAAAGGAAAATGCACAGACCGCGGCTTGATACCGTGATGCAAACGGTGTTGCTCCAACTCAAGATAATTGAGATTGCCGACATTACTGTATGTTATCATCTCATCCGCCCTCATGACCGAAACGGCAAAAATACCGCATAATAAAATAGCATATAATTTATTCATAATTTATTCATTTCAAAGCGTGAAGCGTTTTACTTCCATATTATTGAAAAAAATCTGTCCCGCAGATGAATTGATATCCTGTGCTTCGCCGCAAAAGATGATCTCCACCTCATCCGCATCATCCGGCACAACCACCATGGAAGCAAGCTTGCCATTAACCACCCGGGTAATCAATTCATCAGCACCGTTAAAAGCAATCCAAGGTTGCTGATTTCTCTTGAATATCACCCGGATAGCCGGATAGCCCAAGCCCCGTTTGGAAACAGAAGCCGACACAAAAAATATTTCACCGGGTGCGGCATTGAATGTATATTTTGCTCCGGCCTTGCCCCACGCTTTGCGAATCACCAGAGTATTGTTTTCCACAGAAACAGCACCGGCATCCTGCCACGAGGGAGCATGGAACCTGGTAAACTGTTTCCAGTCGGCAATCAGATTTTCCACCGACTGCATCCGGCCGCTGCGAATCAATTCATGGGCAAAAGTTTCCGGATTACGGGCAATATTAAAAGCCGTATCACAACCGGGAATGACCTCGTGCCAATATTGTCTCTGCACACTTTTGACATGAGTTGGCCACCAACGGTAACGCTCATTATACACCCAGATATATCCATCGGAAACCCGGCGGGCCGCCATCAGATTGACCAGCAAACGCACTGCCGGAGCCATGCCCTTAAAGTCATGGGGAGTGCGGAATAACTCCTGCGGCAGATAACGGTCAAGATAAATTGCCGGAGCATATTTGACCATTGCCCGATACTTATCACGCACATCCGGGGCAACATACGGCAAAACTCCACGGGTGGAAAGAACTTTACCGTAAGCGAAATCCAATGGCGAATTGAAATCATAACTGGTTTCCTGACCGTCAAAGATATTCATCGTATCCGGAGCGGCTTCGATCATACCGTCAAAGAAAGCGGCGGTGAAACTGTTGAGCGTATTGCGGCTTTCCGCACCGGGACGGTGGTCACGGTAGTTGAAACAATACATATAGAGGATCAGCAGATCCATATCAGGGAATTCAGCGGCGATGGCTTCCATCACCGCTCTGCCCCGCTGGCGGGTCTTTACCAGATACTCGGCGTAAGTGTGCTGGGCCCTCTGCGGCTGATTGGAATAGCCAAATTGATTGGCTCCTGCAACGTACGCTTCCGGATCAAGCATGATCCCCCGCATCCCGGCGGCCTTGGCCACCCGTGCGGCAGTACGGTAGTTCTGAACCACCTTTTCCCATGCCACATCGTCAAAGATATCGATCCGGCCGGGATTGATACCGACCTGCACGAAACTGTTGGCAACCTTGGGTGAATTCAAGGCCCGCAACCGGGCAATCGCTCTTGAAAAATGCTCAAAAGGTTTGAGAGTATCCAAATGGACCCAGGTAAGATAATAACTCTCATTATTCTCATTGAATCCAATCATCTGCACTCCGGCGCCATCCATCGGAGAAGCGGTCACAGTCGCGATGTTGGTTGCAATACTGTCGGATGTCAGGAAATCCCACCCCAATTCAATAAATTTCACATCTTCAGCAGCAATCAACCGGCACAACGATGCAACTGACAGAAAAAATATGATAACTTTTTTCATCCCTTTAACCCCATATCAGAAATACCCGTCAGCGCACTGCCCAATCCCAACCGCTCTGCCCGTTGGGATAGAACATCTGAAGGAAACTGCCGGAAGTACTTCCACGCTCACTTTCACTGATCTGGATGGAACGGCTGCCGCCATCAAGATGCAAATAATTGGCAGCGTTGCCATGTTTCTGCAACTTCATCCACTTGTTTGTCCCTTCGCGTCCCCATTGAAAATAGACTGCGCCATTGGGATTTTCCATATCCGGCTCACCAAGCATGATATATGATGAGGGATAAAGAAACTCGTTGATTTTTCTTGGAACATGAGTACCGCCGGAATTCATCCAACCGTTGTTGATATTCCAAATGTAAGTAGAGTGGGCACAATAAGCATCTCCAAATGTGTTGATGCCGATCTCCGCCCGTTTCACATAGTCGGTCGGGCAAAAATAAATTTCCGGAACTTTTGTAGAGCCGGTAGCTCCATCCAATTTTTCCAACAAGAATGCATAGTTTGCCTTCGAAATTTTAGCCCAGGTATCACTAGTACTGTGTGAAGGCAGGTAACCATCATAAGCATCCATGTACATTGCGGTTTTAGTACCGATCTGTTTCTGATTGTTGATACAACTGGCAGCACGCCCCCTTTCACGGGCGGAATTCAATGCCGGCAGCAGGATCGCCGCCAAAATGGCAATAATGGCAATCACAACAAGAAGTTCTATAAGAGTAAAGCAGCAGTGGTTTACTCCGACCCGGCGGATGTTTTTCATAATTTTCACCTTTCTTTTTTACCAATTACAAACGGTCAGCAACTCTCCGTTCTGAATAAAAATATATCTGATTTTGCTTGACAAAGCAATAGAACAAATGTATTTTAAATAGTAATTTTGTTGCGAGGCATATTATGTTGACAGAATATTTCTACCGCCCATTTGACCAAGGCAGGATAAATTCTTTGCTGAAAGTCCGTTCATGCGGCCACTATGTAAAAGAACACGGTTGGAGCGATATGCATGAAGTCAAAGATTTTATCCAGTTATATTGGTGCGTAAAAGGGGAGTTACTCTTTCATCATCCGGCAGGAGATTTCACATTGTACGCCGATGATGTCTGCTATTATTTCCCCGGAGATTATCACGATGTTGCTGTTACCGGAGAAATGGCGGATTTTTTCTGGCTGACCATAGACGAAGAATCTTCACCGTCTCTGATAAAGTTGTTCGACCTGGAGCGTTCCGCGCACTATGCCGGAATTTGTCCGGTGGAAAACTTTATGAAAATCTGCAACAATATCCAGAGTGAGACCATTGAATCTGAATTGCTCTGTTCTGCCACGGCCTATGACATAATCCTGCATTCACAAAATCCCAAAGAGTTGGAAAAAATCAATAATACTGTCGCCAAATTTGAATATTTTGTTGCTGAAAATTTTATCGATCCGAATTTGAATATTGAAAAAATTGCTGATTTTTGCGGCGTTCACCGGACAACTCTTTTCCGGATCATTCGGCAGTCAAAACACTTATCACCCAAAGAATATCTCACCAACTGCCGCTTGGAATACGCCGTAAAATTACTGCGTTCAACCACCGATACCATTCAACAAATCGCCGATATCAGCGGATTCAACGATGCCGGGTACTTCTCCAAAGTCTGCTTGGAAAAACTCGGCAAATTACCCAGCAGCATCCGCAATAAATAAAAATAGAAAGTCCCCTTAAAAAAGGAGACTTTCTATCTGATATTGAATATTTTGGTTATCTTTTTTTATACGCCAGCAACTTTTCAATACAACCGGCGATCAACTCACGCTGCTGCAGCAAAATCCGGCTGTCGGTCGGCAGATCGGTCAGATTTTCTCCGATCCACTTCAACTGCAGCAACTCCCTGCCCTGTGCCGCTTCCGGAGCATCGGGAAATTCAGCAACAAGGGCTTCAAGCATTTCCAGATAAAGGTAATCCTGCAAACTTTCCCGGAGCAATTCCAGACGGATGCTCGGCACAATAACGCCATCTTCCGGATAGGTAAGACAACCATTGCCGCTGCCCGGTACCAGAGGCATGGGCTGACGATCCAACTGCTGCTCGCTGTACCAATTCAAACTCCAAAGCAAAGTCGCATCAATTTTGTAACGGTACGCTTTGAAATAGTGCATACGATGGACGATCGCTTCGACCGGGATCCGGTTGAAAGTGGGAAAGCCGTTTTGTATATTCAAATACCAACCGATCTTTTTACCGCTTCTCTGCAAATCCTGCAACTGCTCCAACCACCGGGGATCAATGAAAAAACTGCTGTTGAAAAAGAGCATATCTACCGGTTCAGCATAGTATTTCACATAATCGTAACCGGAAAATGATTTGTCAAAACAGGTGATCAATTTAAATCCGGTGCGCTCTTTGAGACCGATAAGATATTCCAAAACATCTTTTTGTTCCCGATCCACCTCGTCGTAATAGATATAGGTGTTATCAACCAAACCGGCAGCCCGGATCTGGGCCAGTGCTTCATCATAGTCGGCAATAATTTCGTTGAGAAAATCTGCCCGGGTTTTACCTTTATCCTGAACTTCGGCAAAATCTTTCAAATAGCGGTCCACCTCATGAAACCACGGCAATGACGGCAGGACCAGTACGCCGGTCCTTGCGACGATCTCCCGGAAATTCTCATAAAGTTTCCAATCCCGTTTACCCATTCTCCGGGAACCTTCCGGACTGATGATCGGAGTCAATCCATACTCCATGGCCAGAGCAGAAAGCATCCGGTAACATTCCTCAAAAGATGCTCCGGTGGCTTCCGTGGCCATCACCGGAGCGATCTGTGCCAGATTTTCCAATCTGGCAGAGCGTTGCGGCAAAGTAAAATTGCGAACATTGATCGTATATGGCACTTCAATTTCACTGCCATCGGCAGTTGTGACCTTGACTTTACCGGTATAACTGCCGGCTTGAGCATTGCGCGGAATGGATATGGATACCCACCACACTCCGATCCGCCGCTGCGGAGAGAGTGTGCGGGGAATCCGGCGACTCAATTTATCCGGCCAGATTCCCAGTTGGTTGCTCTCCACCTCATCCACCCGGAAAATCCTGGCCGTAAATCCACCGGATGCAGTCACCGTCTGGATCGCAACTTCCTGATCTCCGATGGCAACCGCTGCTGCTTGAAAATTAACCGTTTCTCCGGCAGCACCATTAAGCACGATCATATTGACGCTGGGCCGACGGGCTGAAAGCCGCCGCAATTCACGAACTTTTTCCAGTGAAGAAAAAATCGTTACAAAAAAATTGTTATCTGCCTGAAAAACAGACTCACGCTGTTTGCCGATAAGCCAGTTGGTCGCGGCATCTTCCAATTCGGTAAATCTTTCATTGAGTCTTGCCCATGCTTCGGCACTCTGGGTTTCAGGAATGGCAGCCAATTCACGCCGCCACGCCGCAATCACAGGCGAATTGCCGCTGTCGATCTGCTGAAACATCTGCAACAATCTGCCGGTACGGACACTTACCGACGGATTTTCAAAAGGTATCACCCCGGAATTATAATGGATATATCCCTCTTTGGAACGGGCAAAAAGTGAAATACCGGTATCCTGATCCTGCACATTGATATTCATCGTCACCACGATCTCCTGCCCCGGAGCGATATTGAACAATCCGGAACGGTTATAACGTTTTTTCGGCCCTTCATTGACGATCTCCACCCGGCCCGGACGGGTAACTGATGAGTTGTTGCGCAGAATAACTTTGACCTGATTACGCCCCGGATGCAAAGGCTGTGACGGATTTTCCAGCCGGACGTGCAACGGGTAACTCGTATATTCAAAATCCCGGAACGCATTGTTTTCAAACATATTGTAAAATGCATCACCGGCCATGGCACACACGGCTTCAGGTTGAACTCTGGACATTTCCCGGGCGATCTGCCCACGCATACCGCGGTCTCGTTCCGGGTTGAACTTCAAGTTGGCAAACGGCACTTCCGCTTCCATCTGCCAGTAACCGTCATAGAAACGCACCGCACAACGCATATGCCCCCAGGTGGCACGGAAGGGTGTTTCCGGGGTCTGCCCGCGGTAGGAAAGATGCTTTACTCCGGTGGCATAATAAGTGGCCTGCTGCATATTGCTGTCCGGACGGCGGGGAGCAAAGAACATAGTCATGTGATCTCTTTCCCACCCTTCCGGCCTGGTTCCCGGCGGCAACGCTCTGGCATCCGGATCATAACAACGGAAAGCAAAATACATTTTGTGACGGTCAAAACCCAATCTGGCTTCGGTACGCATCGGCGGCGTACGGTCACCATTCCTTTTTCTGCCAACCAACTGAGTTAATTTGAAGTCGGTAAACACCGGCACTCCCGCCCATACATCATCGGAAATATCACCATCCAACACCGGCGGCTTGCTCAAACGGTAAAATACCACCTTTTCTTCCGGTATCTGCAGCCTTCTCGGTTCCGGAATATTATCTCCGGCTTTTACCGCCAAAACAGCGGCGCAAGCAGCCAACAGTGCCAATACACTTTTGATTTTCATCTTTTTTAATATCCTTCCGTCAATTTTCAGTAAAATTCCATCTGCTCATATAATCCGCTTTGGTCAAACCTTCCACATGACCGTCAGCCATCGTGGAATTGATCTGGGCATTATGCCAGTGAAATGCCAGATTGGCCAGACCGGTTCCGGTTTTGGAAGAATTCTGACCAATGGCATCCCAGCGACCGGCTCCGGTTACAGTAGCATTCTGCGTCCACCACACTGCATAGTTGGCATATCCCTCTGAAATAATCAGGAAATTGGATGGATTACGCATTTTGGCAGGAAACAATGATATTTTCTTATTCCAAACCGACACCCCCCAGCCGGTTTCTCCGGAATGTCCGTTACTATCCGGCAACGGAGTTTCGCCGTTTTTCATGTAATTATAAGAAAAACTGTTATTATATGTATACCCGACCCCAAATTGACGGCGAATACTATACACCTCATTTTTATTGGTATCATATACCCCGTAATGCGGATCACTCGGACAACGGTTCGTATTCGCCGCACCTTCCTGTACACTCCAATACCCGGCCTTATACAGCAAAAAAGGCAAAATCACCTTTGATGTACTGTAATATTCATCCCAAATCAAAAGCGGCAATTCGCCATTATAGGCATCGGCGTACATCGCCATATAAGTTCCGATCTGCTTTTGCGAAGAAGCACAACTGGCCGCCTTGCCCCGCTGACGGGCAGAATTCAACGCCGGAAGCAGAATCGCCGCCAGAATAGCGATAATGGCAATCACCACGAGTAATTCAATAAGAGTGAAGCGTGACCGCTTCACTCTCCGGCCGGAGAGTGAATTTTCTTTTTTCATACTGTTTCCTTTCGTTTAAGGCTATTTTACTGTATCGTATTAGCCAATGTTTATAAAGAATTTGCAAACTCTTGCAATTATTTTTTCAAAGTACTTTCTCTTTCAATAAACTGCCCATCAAAAAACACCGGGCCATGAGGGAACATTTTGCCTTCCCGGTAAGTTTTCCACAACGAGAGCAACTTATCACTGATCACACCGGGGTCGATCGACAAAGTCGTCAACGGCACCGGAGCAACTGCCGACATACTCCACTCTCCGATACCGATCAACATGGTATCCTGCGGTATACAGAAACCGCGTTTGAGCAATTCCACTTCCGCACCGTAAGCGAAAAAGTCATTGCTCCCCAATATCGCATCGGGCAGTTTGCCGCCGCTGATTTTCAACAATTCACTCACCGCTGCACCGCCGCAATCAATTTTCCACCGGTTCCCGGCACAGGCACAATGCACTTGCGCTCCGCCGCCGGATAACTCCGCTATCCGCTTTTGAAAAGCATTGATCCGGAGCATATGCGCCAAACGTTTTTCACCGCAGGTGATCACACCAAAAGAACGGCACCCTTTTTCCCAGAGATATTCAGCGCATCTTTCACCTGCCGCCCGATTATCCACCGATACGGAAATGACATTTTCATTATCCACAACATCATCGACCAGCACGACTTTGCCGAAAAGTTCCTGAAGTTTGCTGATGTATTCACCACCGGCTTTTTCATCTGAAAAATTCTGGGAAACTATGATGAATTCAGCCAGACCGCTGCTGGCGATCTCCGGCATTTTCATATTGCGGCAATCTTCCATGGAAACCGCCTCAAGCATCACCCGGCTGCCGTCAAGCAGAAATTTGGATTGCAACTGCATGGCAAGATTGTTGTCACCGTGATTTTCCGATGTCTGCTGCATAAGTTCAGCCGAAGTGATGATTCCCACAATACCGGTGCGCCCGGTACGCATACTGCGGGCAATATGATTGGGCCGGAAACCGTTTTCACCGGCAATGCGCAACACCCGTTGTGCCGTTTCATCGCTGATATTGAATTGTTTGGCCTTGCCGTTGATGATCATGGACACCGCCGATTGACTCACCCCGGCCAGTCGCCCGATCTCTTTCATCGTGATCAAAATAAAATTCCCCGCGAATTGCTAAATCGTATTACCACGCTATTAAGTATACTAAACTTTTGTTCAAAAGTCAAGAGTATAAGCAAAATTTTTTTGAAAATTTTTTCCGGAATCCGCAATTACTCCATCAAAACACCAAACAGTGCGGTAAAATCATCTTAAAATTCAATAACTTCACCGTCGTGAGCCAGAATCACCGGATAACCCAATCCGGCACACTTTTTCAGCACTTCCGCCTCCCCTTGCGCCGACTGATGTGGAGTATGCAAATGGTAGAATACCAGTTTTTCCGGAGCAAGCACCTTTAATACCGGCAACGCTTTTTCCAATGGGAAATGGGTCAATTCGCAAAAGATCAAATCACATTCTTTCGCCTTTTCCACCGGGAAATCGCCAAAATCTGCTTGCAAGTCTCCGGAAAACAGCACCTTTTTTCCCTCACAAAAAATCAATACCGCATAACTGCGCGCAGAACCATCTGCCCCGCCGGGCAAATGGCCGGTCGGGATGAATTCCACTTTTATTGTACCGTCATCGAAGCACGCTTTTTCATTCAGATCACAAAATTTCACTCCGTTGCGCCAGTTTGCCCGGTTGATATCGCACCATGCCGCCAATGCCGGTGCCGCCTGCGGTTCCGGCAGAAACAGAGACATTCTGATCTCCGGGAAAAGATGCCGGTGTTTGCCGGCCTGTTCCAGCAATGCCGGTAAACCGCCGGTGTGATCGATATGCATATGGGTAATAAATGCGGCAGATATCTGTGCGGCACGCAAACCACGATCAACCAGCAATGCCCCCACCGGTTCAGCGGCATCGATCAAATAATTTTTCCCGCCGCTTTGCAATAATACCGACGTTTGAAACCGGCCTTTTTCCGGATTGCCGTGACTGCTGCCGAAAATCGTGATCTTCATTGATATTCCCTGCTCCTGTATCTGAAATACGCTATGGATTTAATATACCACAGGCTTGCGCTTATTCAAGAAAAACCGGATTCAAAAATCTTGCAATTACGCCGTTCCGGCGTTATAGTATGGCAAAGACACGAGGTAAAATATGGATGCTTTGAAAAATTTTATTTCCAGCGGCAATCTGCGTCTGGATGCCCAGTTGAAATTCACCGCTGAAATCGACAAAATGACATCGGTTCTGCGCCGGACACTGCTCATTGACCGCTCCCGGCGGGAAAATGATGCCGAACACTCATGGCACATTTCCGTAATGGCACTGCTCTTTGCCGAATATGCGATCGAAAAAGTCAATGTACTGCACGCCGCCGAAATGATGCTCATTCACGATCTGGTGGAGATCTATGCCGGAGATACCTTTGCCTACGACACCGCCGGATATGCCACCAAAAGCGAAAGAGAAAACGAAGCCGCCGACCGCCTGTTTGCCATACTCCCGCCGGATCAGGCCAGTTACATCCGCAATTTATGGCAGGAATTTGATGCCTGTCAAAGTAATGATGCCAAATATGCCAACTGCCTCGACCGTTTACAGCCGCTCTTTCACAATATGCTTACCGAAGGACACACCTGGCGCAACTCCGAGTGCCCGACCGACAGCATCAAAGTCAGAAAACGCATGGCTATCGTCAAAGAATTCATGCCCGAACTTTACAGCTGGGTGGATAAAAACATCACTCATGCCATCAATATAAAATGGTTGAAGGAACAATAATGTCATACCGGTTCACATGGCTAACGACACTTTTCATGAGTGCCTTTTTGCTGTCCGGGTGCTGCACATCATACATCCTTGACCGCAGCGGCCGGGTCTCATTGCAAATCAAAGAGATCCAAGTCGAAAGATCCGAAAAGGAGATCACCCTGACTTACACCGGAAATATCCGCACCGAATATTTCCCCGGAATCGCCAGTGACGATACAGAATCAACTATCCTGACCTTATCTTTTCCTCTGGATCATGAACCGGAAAATGCCGTATATTTCACCGAAGAGTACCGCATTGAGACTTTTGATCAGGTTCCCCGTTTTTACCTTTCGCCATACTCGCTGTATTCCACCCAATTGGGGCAATGGCAGATCCATCCGGATGACATTCCGCTTACCGCAGAACCGCACATAAGCTGCAACCATCTGGCGATGCGGCAACTGGCCATTCCGCTTACCGTAACTCAAGACGGTGAATCGGTAAAGGTCAAAGGTTACTACGGGGCGACCGGTGACGGAATAACCGACCTTTTTCCGGAGAATAACGAATTATTCTTACCGGAACGCTCCAACGGATATCTGTGGTGGCAAATATGCCTCTGCCCGGTTCCCTTGGCCATAGATATCGCCCTGCTCCCCTTACAAATCCTGACCATCGCCCTGATCGGCATCTGACGGCACGGAAAGTTCCGGACGGATATAACGGTTGCGGCTGTCAAAGTGAACCCGTCTGCCCTGCAGTAATTCATTAAGAATTTCGCTGTAAAGCGGTTCAAGATGGTTGGGAAATCCCGGAATCGTGGCGATATGTTCCCCGGCGGCAGTCACGACGATCGAGATCGGCCAGCGGTTGTTATTGAAAAGATTTCTGACCGTGGCAATATGCTTGCGCTGGGATTGCTCCATACCGGCAAAATTGAAATCGATGAAAAGCAGGATGAAATTCTCACGCAGAAATGCGGAAAGTTTCTCATCCTCAAAACTTTCCGGCAACACTCTGGAATCGCAGAAAAATATCAGCAGCATTTTATTCTCTTCCTGTGCCTGCACCCCGGCAAATCCCAGATGGGTTTGCCACGACGGCCACGGTGCTGCCCGCCAGTTATCCTGCCCCGGATGGGCATCGACCCAGTGCCGGATCATATAGTTTATCCTTTCTGCGGCGATCGGTACAAACGCACACTTCCTTGCCGGTGGCTGAGTTTTATTGCTTGCCGGTGCCGGTTCGGTATCTGCTTCATTCTCCTCATCATCTGACGGAGCGGGAACTTCTATTTTTTCCGGTTCCTGCCGGTCAGTGTCATCTTCTTCATCGTGACAAACTGCCGCCGGAATTTTTTCTGCCACACTGCTCCGGTTGCCGCTTACTTTTTTTACCGCCAGATATGTGTACGACGTCACTCCGGCAATAACCGATATCAGTATCGCATACACCGCCAGCCGCCATCTGCCCCGGATGATCAAATTTTCATCGGCAGGCACTTGTCCGGCTTTGCGGATCAATTCTTTCAATTCAGCCACATTCTGCGGCCGCTTTTCCGGTACTTTATCCATCATGCATTTGATCAACTCCACCACCGGACGGGGCAGATTTTTCCTGATCTTTTCCAATGGAACCGGTTTGCCGGAAATGACATTGATGATCGTTTCCACCGGAGTTTTGCCATCGTATGGCAGTTTGCCGCAGGACAGATGATACAAGGTACACCCCAGAGAATATATGTCAGAACGGATATCCGCCCGGTGGGGGTCATGACACTGCTCCGGACTGGCATACGCCGGAGTGCCGAAAACTGCATTCCCCAAAGTCAAGGTGTGATCGCCGAATAACTCCCCGGCGGCCTTGGCGATACCCAAATCCATCAATTTGTATCTGCCGTCTTTACACCGCATGATATTTGACGGCTTGATATCCCGGTGAACGATCTGCTTTTTCTCCAATTCCTCCAAAGCATCGGCCATATCCGAGACGATACGCAGTAATTCACCGGCGGGGAGCGGTTCAACACAATATTCGGCGAGGGTCTGCCCTTCCAGATACTCCATTACGATAAAGAGCCACCCGGTCTTGCTGTCACAGCCGACATCAAATACCCGGACGATGCCGGGGTGTTCCAGAGAGTAAAAACAGCGTGCCTCGCGAAGAAAACGCTGGAATATTTCCGGGTCCCGGCCTCCGGTGGGATCAGTCATGATCTTCAAGGCACAAAATTGCTTCAGCAGCAGGTGTTCAGCCAGATAGACTTCCGACATTCCACCGCGCCCGATAAAGGAAACGATACGGTACTTGTCAAAAAAATCATCCGGCTTCAACAATTCCGGCGGATTATCCGTCTGCGGCAACTCCTTTTCAGCCATTATGCCTCTTTCCTTCCCATAATGACTTCCCGGCTCTGACGCATTCTTTCCACCCCGGATTTCAATCTTTCTGCGAATTGGCGGTCTGCCATCACACCTGCCATTCTCCGGCGGCATATTTCACAATTTTTCAAATGACGGCGGCAACGCCAGCGCAATAAAAAACTGCCGGTTTTATTGAAAAGGTGTTCCAACTCAAATTCCTCAAAATGTCTCATTGGAGTTCACCCTGTCACAACTTATTCAAATTGCGGATCGTGCGCCGCAGATGTTCCAACGCCCGGAACTTATTCACATACACCGCATTGAGCGAAATGCCCAATTCTGCGGCAACCTCGGCGGGTGGACGATTCTCGATGACATACATATAAAATGAACGGTAGGAGGTTTTTTCCATCTCATTGGCCAATACATCCAACGCCTCGGCACAGATATGATCGTACCACTCGGCATCCCATTTCTCGTCAAACGCATAGTCCAGCAGTGCCGGATTTTCCATCAATGGCACTCCGCCATCTTTCCGCTTTTCCAACACCGCAAAAACACAATCTCTTGCCACGGAACGCAAATGCGCCCGGAATGAGCCGCTGTTACGGTCATATTTGAAACTTTTGGCATCCTTGAAAAAAGTTATCATCACTTCCTGGATCAATTCATCACACTCATCCGCCGTCAAATGCCAATGCTCCCCGCAGTTGCGGATCAACGGTGCATACATCCGGTGAAAATTATCCCATGAAATTTCATCTCCGTCGATGATCTTTTCCAACAACGTCACGCTCGTCGTCAAAGACATTATATAAAAGCCCCCTGAATCTCATCTTTTGGTATATCACCAGCATAATATAACACCGACACGACGAAATACAAGTTTAATAAACTTGTATTTTGTTAAGATTATACCGAAAACGGGGGATAATTGGAAGCCGGATATGAATATCACCACGGTCGCCGGTTCCGGGATAATATCCCCTCCCCCGGAATTTCTTTAATCCAGTTCCCGGAAAAGTGCGGGCAACTCATCCGGAAAGATGATCAATCCGCCCTCGATGAAATGCCCGCCGCCTTTCCAGAACTCCACCACTTTACGTTGCAGTGAAGTGCGGCAGATCAACTCATCAGCATTTTTTTCTTTAGCCGCCGCATCCCATAAACGCCAGCGGATAGAGTTATCCTGATCGATTTCCGGAATGTCAAAGTTGTGTCCCAAATCCTGAAATTGAATGATATTCGATTCCGGCGGCAGTAATTCCCGGAATTGCCTTGAGAGCAGCCATGAATAACAGACCACTGCCCGGTAACGGTATTCCGGATAAAATTCCCGGTAAAATTCCACCATGTTTTTTATGGCGGCAATGCAATCTTTCCGCAACAACGGCCCGGATGCCGGAATATGCAAATTTATACATGGTTCCTGATAATTGAGCGCAACTGCGGCATCTGCCGGAAGCATCGACTGACCGGCAACACTTTGCAACACCCCGTCAGCATCCCGGTAAAAACTGCGCTTGACATTGAATAAATGAACTTCATTACACTGCAAACGGCCGAATTGCTTGATTTTGCCGAAAAGACAATGACTCTGCCATGCAAAAATTTCCCAGGTCAAACCGTAAAACCCCAAATCGGCTTCCATCGCCCGCATCCAGATACTCAAATCGAATGAAATCAATTCAAGCATCCATGCCGGGAAATTGTTTCTACGGTACAACTCTTTAAGATTTTCACCATTCGCCACCACGACCAGCAGCAACAACCAGTGCTGATCATCTGCCGGAAAGAGAGATTTTACCTCATTTTCCGGAAATTCACCGAATTTATATGATGCTATCCGGCGGAAAAATGTCAAATCCAACGATTCAAAAAATTTTTTCAACTTGCTGAATTTCTCTTTATCCAGATGGAAAAATTCAGCAGACTTCAACATCTTTTCCCATGAATCAGCAATCATAACCGGCATCCGTAACGTTGTTAAAGCAATTCCGCCTCTGCCAGAGGCGGATTAGCCAAATCCCTGGCAGACATGATACATTTCTTAAGGTCAAGCGGCCAATTTATATTCAGAGCCGGATCATTAAAAGCAATTCCACGCTCGTGTGACGGCATATAAGTATTGTCGCATTTGTAAGCAAAAACCGCCTCATCGGAAAGCACCGCAAACCCGTGAGCAAATCCGCGCGGGATAAATAACTGATATTTATTCTCGCCGGATAATTCCACGGCCACATACTTACCGAAAGTCGGAGAATCTTTGCGGATATCCACCGCCACATCCACCACTCTGCCGTATATCACCCGCACCAGTTTGGCTTGAGTGTAAGGCGGCAACTGGTAATGCAATCCGCGCAACACCCCTTTGACCGATTTGGATTCATTATCCTGGATCCACTGGCAGTCAATCATATTGCCGGAATAACGGTCACGATTCCATGATTCAAAAAAATAGCCGCGGTTGTCGCCGAAAACTTCGGGAACAACGATTTTTACATCCGGAATATCACTGCTGATTATCTGCATAACTTTTTTTCTCCGATTATCCGCAATAAATATTGACCGTAATCAGTTTTTAACATATGCTGAATATTTTGACGTACTTCATCGGCACTCAACCAGCCGTTTTCAAATGCGATCTCTTCCAGACAGGCAACTTGAAGCCCCTGCCGGGTTTCGATCGTGTGGATAAAATTGGCAGCCTCCAGCATACTTTCATGCGTTCCGGTATCCAGCCACGCATAGCCGCGCCCCAAAGTTTCCACATAAAGTTTTCCCCGGCGCAAATATTCATTATTGACAGCGGTGATCTCCAATTCACCTCGCGCCGACGGTTTGATGCTTTCGGCAATGGAGATCACCTCGTTATCGTAAAAATAAAGTCCGGTCACTGCATAATTGGATTTGGGCGCAACCGGTTTTTCTTCGATGGAAACCGCGTTGCCACTGCAATCGAATTCCACCACACCGAAACGCTCCGGATCGCACACATAATAACCGAAAACAGTCGCCATATCTTTTCTTCCGGCGGCCTCTTTCACCAATTTCGACAGATGCGCACCGTAAAAAATATTATCGCCCAGCACCATTGCCACACGATCACTGCCGATAAATTCCTTGCCGATAATAAAAGCCTGCGCCAGACCTTCCGGTTTCGGCTGTACCGCATAGGTGAATTCCACCCCGTAACGGCTCCCGTCTCCGAGCAATCTTTGAAACGAGGCCTGATCTTCCGGAGTTGTGATGATCAGGATTTCCCGGATCCCGGCCAGCATCAGAACCGAGATCGGATAATAGATCATCGGTTTGTCATAAACTGCCAGAAGTTGTTTTGATACCCCGCAGGTAATAGGATGCAATCTGGTACCGGCTCCACCGGCAAGAACAATACCTTTCATAAACACTTTTCTCCAGTTCCAAGACGTTCCATTTTGTATTCACCGCTCAAAACTCTGGCACACCATGAGTCTTTGTTTTCCAGATACCACAATACAGTTTTACGGATGCCGCTGTCAAAAGTTTCCTGCGGTTTCCAACCGAGTTCTCCGGTTATTTTGGAAGCATCAATGGCATAACGCATATCGTGACCGGGACGGTCTTGAACAAAAACGATCTGTTCTTCGTAACTTTTGCCGTCTTTTCGGGGACGCAACTCATCCAGCAGTGAACAGATAGTACGCACCACATCGATATTACGTTTTTCGTTGTTGCCGCCGATGTTGTAAGTTTCGCCGGGGCTCCCGGCCGTTGCCACAGTATATAACGCCCTGGCATGATCTTCGACATAGAGCCAGTCACGGATCTGCAATCCCTTACCGTAAACCGGCAGTTCCTTGTCGTCAAGAGCATGGAGGATGATCAGCGGGATCAGCTTTTCCGGGAAGTGATACGGCCCGTAATTATTGGAACAATTAGTCACAACCGCCGGCAGACCGAATGTACGCTTCCACGCCCGCACCAGATGATCACTTGCCGCCTTGGATGCCGAATAAGGTGACGATGGCGCGTAAGGAGTTGTTTCCCGGAAAAGATCTTCCGGTCCCTCAAGATCGCCGTAAACTTCGTCCGTGGAAATGTGGTGAAAACGGAATGATGCTTTATCCTTTTCACTCAAGGTCTGAAAATATTTCCGTGCCGCTTCCAATAGAGTATAAGTGCCGACGATATTGGTCTGAATGAATTCACCGGGAGCATCGATCGAACGGTCAACGTGACTTTCAGCAGCCAGATGCATGATATGGGTCGGCCGGAATCCGGCAAAGATGCGATCCAATTCCCCGCGGTCGCAAATATCCGCCTTTTCAAAATGAAAACGGGGAGATGCCGATACCGGAGCGAGAGACTCCAGATTACCGGCATAAGTAAGTTTATCGATCACACACACTTCATCATCAGTGCCGCCAATAATATGCCGCACCACCGCTGAACCGATAAATCCGGCCCCGCCGGTCACGATTATCCGATTGCTCATACATCACCTTATTATACCATTTCAAATTCGGTTTTAAGATAATACAACTTACGATAAAAATCAAGCCGAATTAAAAAATTTTATCTTTTTTCCGAAAAAACGCTTGTAAACGCAAAAATCCATGATATATTATGTAAACAAACTTGAAAGACAACTCAAGTTTCCGACACAAGTCGGGGTGTGGCTCAGTCTGGCTAGAGCGCTGCGTTCGGGACGCAGAGGCCGGAGGTTCAAATCCTCTCACCCCGACCATTTTTTTTGCAAAAAAATGGTCAACGAAGCCGTCAGGCTTCGCTTCGTGCGGCGACAGCCGCTCTTCT
This sequence comes from Lentisphaerota bacterium, assembly GCA_015061625.1. Lineage (GTDB taxonomy): Bacteria > Verrucomicrobiota > Lentisphaeria > Victivallales > Victivallaceae > UBA1784. Next base: position 24,934 of record SUWG01000027.1, read on the forward strand.
CTTAAAAAACGGAGTTTGTTCTTCACATCTTCACCTGTCTTGAATTCTGCCTTGAAGTGGACCACACACTGGACCACACCCAAAGGAAAATGTGTTTCATGGCAGCAGAAATCCCGAATCTCGTCAAGCGTAATGGCATCTATTACTTCCGGTGTCGTATTCCTTCAATTCTCACTAACGGTCGTGCCCGTGAGGTGAAAATCTCCCTTAAAACCGGCAATTTGACTTCTGACCGCCTTGATGTTATAGTGGAAGTGTCAGATTACTCACGGAGAGTAATCGCAGAATCACTTGAAACTTACAACAAAGGAGGTGCAAACGACATGAATATTGTCACCGAAATCCGAAACAGAATAACTCAATACATCAATACCAAATGGCTGACCCGGAAATGGAATTCACCATCATCGGAGGTGACTATTACCCCTTCAGCTTCCGCAACGACTATCTGTGCAAACACAACAGCATTTTTGAAGACGACGGCATAAATCAGCCCCTGCAACACGACTTAACCACCTTCGCCAACCAATGGATGCGAAACATCGCCGAACAGCAGAATATTAAGACATTCTGACAAGTTACAATTGAAAAGCACTCAATGCCGTGATATATTACGGTGTTGAGTGTAACTTATTTGGGTGACTATGAAAAAGAATTTGAAATATTACATAGACCGTTTTCAGCATTTGCGGCAAGCTCCGGTAGTATAGAGGAATATTGATATAAAATTTGAACTCAAAGATTACCATAGAAATGTTTCAGACCAGGAACTGATTCAAGATGTACAAGATGTTGCAAAAAGCTTAGGGAAAGACACTCTAGCCGGTTCAGAATATTCACTACATGGAAAATATAATCATGCGACACTTCAACGAAGATTTGGTTCTTGGAAAAAAGTGTTACAATTATGCAATCTGCAACTCAAAGGACATAATTTTAGATGTAACTTTTCAAATGAAGAAATGATAGCTGATTTAAAAAGAGTTGCGAATATCGTAAATGTAGATTCACCCACACAAGAACACTATAACCGACACGGAATGTACCATAGTGTGACGTTGTGTAGAAAATATGGTTCTTGGAATAAAGTCCTTTCGTTTGCAGGAATGGAATTAAATCTCAGGCACAATATTTCAGATGAGGAGATGTTTGAAGAAATAGAACGGATATGGATTATCCTAGGAAAGCAACCTACTGCGACCGATATAAAGAGTGGGATTTCTAAATATTCACTTGCTAGTTATGTCAGGCGCTTTGGTGGTTGGCGAAAAGCCTTAGAAGCATTTGTTGGCTTCATTAATTCAGATGTTCTTACTGAAGATAATAGTGATGAGCAAAATATCCACCAAGATGCATGTGACCATTATAAAAAAAATGCGATGCACAAAACATCCAGAGACATAAATTTGAGATTAAGGTTTAAAGTGTTGCAGCGAGATAATTTTAAATGTTGTGCCTGTGGAGCATCTCCGGCAAAAGATGTTTCGGTAGAATTGCACGTTGACCATATTCTGCCGTGGTCAAAAGGCGGCGAAACCGTTTTTGAAAACTTGCAAACATTATGTTCCAAGTGCAATTTAGGCAAAAGCGATATGGAATAGGCAAATTACGTGTTGCCAGAGTTATCTAAAATTTTAATGAATCCATATACCGATTATAGCAGAACAGCCGATTGCGTTTATTGCCGGTGGTTTCTTCGATGATGTTGATTTCCAGAAGATAATTCAGCATTTTACCGATGGTGGCATTGGTGAGTCCGGTCAGTTCTTTCAGTTTGGCGATGTCGGCTATCGGGTGACGAAGCATTGCCTGATGCACCGCCAAGGCTGAAGTTGCGGCTCTGCCAAGCGTGGCAATCTTTGCTCTGTCACTTTCAATTTGCTGGTGCAGATTCAAAATGATTTCATTGCTCTCTTTTGCCGTTTCGATAACTGCTTCCAAAAAGAAATCCAGCCAGCGTTCCCAGTCTCCGTTTTCACGGATGCCATTCAGCAAATCGTAGTAGTATTGACGGTGGCTTTTGAAATAGTAGCTCAAGTACAAAAGCGGCTGTTTCAACATTCCTCCGTTGCACAACAGTAAAGTAATCAGGAAACGCCCGACTCTGCCATTTCCGTCGAGGAACGGATGTATCGTTTCAAACTGAACGTGACTCAATGCTGCTTTTACAAGAAGCGGAGTGTTTTCATCGTGCAGAAACTTTTCCAGTTCTCCCATGCAGCGTACTGCGTCTTCCGGCGGAGGCGGCACAAAAAACGCATTACCCGGATGGGTTCCCCCTATCCAGTTCTGACTGTGACGGAATTCTCCCGGATTTTTACCGCTGCCCCGACCTTTGGCAAGCAATTCAGCATGGATTTCCCGGAGCAAACGCAATGAAAGCGGAAATCCCTCTTCTAAACGCTTCAAGCCGTAAGTCATTGCCGCAACATAATTGCTGACTTCCTGAACATCATCAATGGGAACTCCCGGTTTTTCCTTGAGTTCAAACAAAAGCAAGTCAGAAAGCGAAGACTGCGTACCTTCAATTTGCGAAGACAGTACCGCTTCTTTTCGGATAAACATATAGAGGAATATTCCAACATCCGGGAGCAGATTCGCTGAACCATCAAGTTTGCCAAGCAAAAAAGCTGCTTCATCCAGCTTTTTCTGCAGTTCTCCCGTAATCTCCAATGCCGGAAACGGCGGCAACGGATTGGGGATAAAGGCTTTTACCGTTTCCCCGACCGTACTGACTGTTTCATAACGTCCTTGCAGCCCCCGTTTCATAATCCTCTCCAAATTAAAATAGCACATCGTTTTGTTTTAAGATAATACAATATCGTAAAATATACAAGTCGTTTATTTCAACTTTTTCAGAAAAAATTGGATTTTTATGATATGGCTCGCCAAATTTGTGACTCACTGCGTCACAAATTAAGCTTTTTCAATCGTCACGCAGTGAGAGACCAATTACCATTTGACTTTTGCTGAAAGTGCGCTATATTTGGCAAGTCGCAATAACAACAACAGGACCACAGAGTGGACCACAAATAAAAGGCATATTTCAGCGGGTAAATCTATTGGAATAAAGAATTTGCAAAAGATAAAGCGGGAATCCTCTCACCCCGACCATTTTTTTTGCCTTGAAATCCGGAACTATCTCTGCAAAAAGCAAGCAACGGCCTTGACAAATCTTTGATTTGCCAGCCGTTGCTTTTTATTTGCCTCTTCGACGGTTTATGACAGAAACTCATATTGATTTCTCGCTTGAAATTTCCGGCAGTTTTCCTACCCAGACCGCAAATCACCACGCCCCCACCTGAAAATAAAAAAGGCGACACCGTTTTTCCGATGCCGCCGGTGAAAAGATTCTCGGTTAAAGAGGCAATATGATGCGGAATTCAGCTCCGTTCCCGGGGGAACTGATAATCTCGGCTTTACCATTATGGATAAGGGCAATATGTTTAACGTTGAGGCGGCGGGCAAAATTCTCGTTGACCGCAAGCAGGAAAAACAGTCTGGCAAATGTTTTAATTGTGCAGACATTTGCCATGCTGTTTTACAGCAAAAAACGGCTGTTCATTTCCTGAATCAGAAAATTGATCCGGATATAGCGGCCATCACTGCCCTTTACCGTAAAACATCCGGAATGATGCCGACAAAACATCCGGCGTACAAACTCTGCCGCAATTATCCCCCGGGGGATTGGTGGTCATTTCACGGGTAACTCCCATAAAATAATCGCCTTTCATGCCCTGTATATCGATCGATCCATCATAGTCCATGGTGATAATCGCATGAACCGGTTCGGTATAAATTATGGTATGGTTGGCCACTTTGTTTTCGTTGACCAATTCGACCGGATAAAAATCATGACTTTCAGGCAGATAGTCATAGGTGGTCGAATTCAACTCCATATACACCACATCATCCATGATCCGCAGAAAATCCCGGTGATGATGTCCATTGATCACCAATCTGACTTTGCCCGGAGTTTTCCGGTTCTCTTCATTGATCAATGCTACTATTTCCGGAGCATTAGGCACATCATCGCTCCTTTCAATACTGCCGTGACTGAAAAGTACACACGGATACGGCGATGATTCCAAAGTGCTTTTCAACCACGCCACCTCTTCCGGCGGAATATATTCGCAACTATCCGGATGGGAATAATAATTACCCATATCGTAATGCTCATAAACTCCATCGATCAGAACATAATTGGTATCCATCACCACAAAACGGAAACCATTCTGATCAAAAAAGTAATAACCGCAATCCAAGTGGAAACGTTTCAACGTTTCAACATACGGAGCCCGGTCGGAATCATGATTCCCGATCACATGATAAACCGGCATCGGAAAGTTGTCATACTCTTTCAAAAGTTCCGCAGAAACCTCAACATTATGACAAAAATCCCCGCAGGAAATCACAAAATCCACCTGATTTTTTTCCGCCCTTGCCCGGATCGCCGCCAAACGCTTTTCCGCTTGGGAATAAAAAACTCCGGGGTGATGGTGCAAATCAGAAAACGCTGAAAAACAAACTCTGCTCATAGTAACTTTGTTCCTTTTATCTTTCTATAATTTTCACGCTTCCGACCGGTGCTTCTTCATACGATGCAATTACCGGAGTCAAACCTGCCGGATGAATGACCGTCAGATCGATTTTACCGGAGTCATTCATTTCCCATGATACTTCAATATTGCCCGATGGTGTCGGCACTTCTCCGGAAGCAAAACTGTTATTGCCCGGATAAGGCTTGACTTCAAAGGTTTTGAAGCCGGGTTCCAATGGCGTAACTCCCAGAACCCATTTGCCGTAAAAACCGACGTGGATACTGCTCCAGGCATGACACAAACTGCCGGCCCCGTTGAAATCTTCCGCCCCCAGACCGGTTTCCCAGAATGTCGTTGCCCCACGGTCAGCCATGACAAGATATTCTGAATCGATCCGTTTTTGTGCGATCTTGCGGGCAAAATCTCCGGCACTGAACATACCATTGATATAATACAGCAACGGGCTGAATGTGAAACGCACCAACTTCTCATTGCCGTTGATCTGTCCGGCAAGACCGGCACGGCGCTCTTCCGGAACCAGTTGCATGGCCAGCATCATAAACTGGCTGTGCGCGTGACGCTTTCCAATAAATTTGCCATCTTTGATTTGAGAGGAATAGTTATTCTCTGCCGGGTCAAAGAAACTTTTTTCAATACACTCTCCCAATTCAGCGGCAAAACTTTCCCATTTATCAGCAGCATCATTTTTCCCGATAAAACGCCAGCAACCGGCGGCGGCTCTTATCGCCTCATAAGTGTAAAGATTATGCAGGATATGATAATCACACTTTTCCGCATCCAGCCGGTCAAGTTCCGGAACCCATTCAAAAAAGTTCCACACGGCAAAGGCGTTGCTCAAGCGGAAAAGTCCAGTTTCTGCATCGAATCTTTCCATGAATTTATCCAACATATCTTCTATCTGACCGGAAAACTGCAACGCCAGTGAAGTATCTCCGCTATACAGGCAATACTCCATTACTTCCAATATCCAGATCCGGGAAAAGGTGGTGATCGCCCCCCACGGGATCGCAGAACCCCGATGCGGGTAATTGTTGGGAGCGCACATATTTATTTCACCGTTTTGAGCATTATAACCATTGCCCAGCAATTCAAGAGAGGCTCTGGCAAATGCATAGTTTCCCCACGCATAATAGCCGAAAAGTATCTGATTGCGGGAATCATACGCATACAACCCCTGTTCCCGCCACGGACAGTCTTCGTAATGAAAATGCATACAGCATTGCATAGTCCGTAATCCGATCTCCCGCAATCTGGCCGCTCCGGAAAATGAAGATTCAAATTTTGCCGCCGGAGGCAACGGCAGGGAAAAATCCCGCATCCCGGCATAGTTGATCACACTATTTTTCGCACCATTGCCGGTTATATTCAATTGAATATAACGGCATCCCATACGCAAAAACGGTAATTGCAGCAGATTATGACCGTCACGGCAAATGAAACGGACAGTGAAATTGCGTTCCGCGATCCGGCTCCTGGGGTGGCCGTCAGTCAAATACTCGCCCCATGTAAGATCAACTGTCATGCCGTTTCCGGCATTATCCAACTCAACTTCGGCATAACCGGCACATTCACAACCGAGATCAAAAACAGCATAAATGCCATTGGCCTGATTTTCTGAATCGTAATGATCGGCAGCCACACTCAATGCAAAGGTCTCTTTTTCGCTCTCCCGGAAAATTTTGCCTTGACTGACCGTCAGAGTACTCAAACGCCTGCCGATATTCAGCGGCGGCAAAGGACGCATGGTCAACTGACAATTTTCTCTCGGCACTTCCACAGCAAATTGCCAATGAGAATCATCAAAATCGACACCGGAAAAATTTTCATATTTGCGCAAATCACGCAAGGCGGCAAATCCCAGTTGGATAGTGACTTTTTCAATATTTCCGCTGAAAAACTCCGGATGCTCCACCGCTTTCCAATTTTCATCAGTTGCACAGAGCTGTTTACCGTCTTGCGTCAATACGGCAATGACTCCGGGAGTACCTTTCATCATCGACAGAAAATCCTCTCCCGGCGCATACGCTTCAATGGAAATAACATTTTTGCCCGGTTTCAAATTGTTCACGGTAAATTGTGATACAGTTTTTCTATCCGGATAATCCGGGAATTGTCCCCGGCCGATCTCCATGCCGTTTACCGAAACCACAAAATCCCAATCCGCCGAGATCAGCAACTCCGCTTCCGCATCACTTCCGGCATCAAAAACACGCCTCAATGCCGCATACTGATTCAATTTTTCTTCAGCATTGCACCATATCCATTTGGCGTTATTCAATCGTTTCATAGCCCACTCACATCTCTTTTTACCGGATTGGATCAATTCTCTGAAATCATTTCCTGACCGACCGTTGCGATCGTCAAACCCCGCCATTTTTTCTCCGGCTGCACCGGGCAGAACCAGAGGATCACAAACGCAACTATCAAAGAACAGGGCAAACCGAATGCAAAACTGCAAGCCAGCGGTTCAGTAGTCACACAGGCGTTGCTGTATGCCCACCAGAGAAAATTGGTAAACCCGATTCCAAGGATCAGCATCCCGATCATGGCGGTAATTTTTACACTCAAATGTGTCCGCAACTTTTTACCAAGATACGGCAGACAAAGCAATATCCCGGCAATTACAGGAACCAGCATATAAACGGCATCCAATTTTCCACCCCAACCGAAACCGATTTCCGGATTTTTCTCCCAGTTTTGAACGGCGGTACGGGATAACGCATACCAGATATTTTTACCGATGGCTTCACCGGCGGCAAAAAATGTATACGCCCAGATCAACAGCGAATTGGCTCTTTTGGAAAGCACCGCAAAAAGAAATGCCGGAGCAGTGGCGGCACCAAGCATATTGAAAATGGTTCCAACTTCAGTGATGCTCTGGCTGAGCCATCTGCCGGATAAATCCAAACCGAGACCAAGCAAAATGGCAAATGCCCCCACCAGAAATGTGGCCCAGCGGGAAACCGACACCTCTTTTGCCGGAGTCATTTTTTTATTGATGAATTTGGCATGGATCTCTTTAAGCCATACGGTGGACATGGAATTCATGCCGCTATCCAACGTACTCATGATCGCCGCCAGCATCGCCGCCATAAAAATTCCGGGAATCGGCGTCGGCGTTTTGGTTGCGATAAAGTGGAAAAATGCCATATCTCCATCGCCGGAGAGCGCCGGATCCGGATTTTGAGCATAATAAGCATAAATTGCAAAACCGACCATAAACAGCACAATCGTATTGACGAGCCCCAAACCGGAAGAAATACACTGGGATTTGAAACCGGTTTTCCAATCTTTGGTGGTCAGAATACGCTGGATATTCAACTGATCACTGCTGACCGCCCCCATACTGCTGAAAAGAGAATTCCACAACAGCAGCCAGAAACACAATCTGATATAAGGGGTGATCGTATAAAACTCTCTGGTGGCATACTGCGGGGCACCGTGACCGTTTTCAAATGCATAGATCATGCCGCCGATCAGACCGCCATCCAAATTGCTGTTCAGTACCAGAAGAATAAAAATGGTTCCGCCTGCCAATACAAAAAATTGAATAACATCAGTCCAGATGACCGCTTTCATGCCGCCCATTACGGTATAAACCATGCCGATCGCTCCCACCAGCAATATCGTGAACCAGCACGGCCAGCCGTAAGCCGCCTGAAAAATTTTACTGCTGGCATAAAGCACCATTCCCAAATACATGATGCGGGAATAAAAAGCACTTACGGCAACTACGGCTCTTACCGTATGATCATAACGGCGTTCAAGATATTCGTAAGGAGTAAAACTGCCCAGTTTGAAATAAAACCGGACAAAAAGCAGATAATACGGAATACCCATGGCACAAGTAAGAATATTCAACGAGAAAACAGTCATTCCATAATTGAATATTTCTCCGGGGATCATCACTATCGAAATGCTTGACAATAAAGTCATCATCATCGACAATCCCACAGCAATATAGGGCATATTGCGACCGCCGAGCAGATAATTTTCCGTAGTTTCATCTTTTTTGGCAAAGAAAAATCCCACTCCGATCACCGCAACCATATAGACTGCGATTATCGAAATATTTACCCATTGTTCCATCTTACGACTCCTTCCGAATTAAAGATATTCTGAAATTTTCACCGGCATTCCGCTTCGGGCAGAAGCGATCCCGGCTTGAGCAAAAGCGACTGTTTTCATCCCTTCTACCGCATCCGTTGCCGGAGGAGTATTATTTTTCAAATTGTCGATAAATTCATTGAATTCCGATTCAAAATTATGATTGGCGATTTTTACCGGAATTTTGGCGAAATCCCCTTTGGCTCCGGAGTCTTCCAAAGTACACTCCCTTATTTGCAAGTGATCGCTGGTATTGTCACAGATGATCGTTCCTTTGGTGCCGTATATCTCTGTGCGCATACTGTATGGAGCATTTACTCCGCTGGAAACAAAAAGTTTGCCGATCGCTCCGGAATGGAATTTTATTACCGCAAAAGCACTGTCCGGCTTGGGCCAATCCGGCATCAACAGGTGATTTTCCACGCAAAAGATGCTTTCCGGTTCACCAACGATCCAACGCATCAAATCCATCGCATGACAGCCGCCGCCCAAAAAGGTTTCCCGGCCGATCTGCGGATCTTTGCGCCATTGATCATGACCGGCGGCATTGTGGTAATTGTGAGCATACTGACTGGAAATACAGGCGATTTCACCAATTCTTCCCTCATCGACCAATCGTTTTGCCAACTGGAATCCGGGGGCGTAACGGCAAACCTGACCGGTCATAAAAAATTTTCCGGCGGCCTTGGCGGCAGAGATTATTTTCTTACACTCTTCCACCGTGGGGGCCAATGGTTTTTCACAAATGACATGGCAATTTCGCTCCAATGCGATCAATGTCTGTTCACAATGCAGATGATCGGGCGAAGCGATGATCATTACATCCGGAGCCGCCGAAAACAACTCATCATAACTTTGGGCAATAAGCAATCCCGGACGGTCAAACAAACTCTTGTCAATGTAATCTCTGGTTTTATATGCCGGATCGAAAACAGCAACCAAGTCGCAATCTTTACGTTTGAAAACCCCTTTCGCCCAGAATTGACCGATACCCAATCCGGCGATGGCAATACGATACTTCTTATCCATTCTTACTCTCCTTGAAATCTATTGATAATATCATTTATTCCCGAATGTGTTTCCGGTTATCTGCCGGTAATTTTCCAATATCCCGCTGCAGCAATTACCGATGGCAGTAACATCTGCTCCGCCATTAACAAAGTCAAAACCTTCCAGAAAACACTCTTTCAGTGACGGCAAACTGACTGTACCGGCAAATTTGCCGTATTTATGAGCCGTCTCAACCACCAATTTCCGCACCCGGCCGATTTCCGGATGATCAAATTCAGCGGGAT
>SUWG01000028.1 GCA_015061625.1 Lentisphaerota bacterium
GTAATGATTTACAAACTTTCTGATTGAGCCGCGACATCGGAGCGGCGAGACACCTCGCAACCCGCCGAGCGGGCGCCCCCGTACCCCCGAAAGTGGTAATGATTTACAAACTTTCTGATTGAGCCGCGACATCGGAGCGGCGAGACACCTCGCAACCCGCCGAGCGGGCGCCCCCGTACCCCCGAAAGTGGTAATGATTTACAAACTTTCTGATTGAGCCGCCAATGCCTTTGCCAGCAACACGTTGATATATGAAGCAAATCCGTGACAGCAACTGGCGTGGGGATCATCATATTCCCACAGTGTCCCGGTGACATCTGCCATCTTTTTGAAATATCCCACGCTCTCACGCAAAAGTTGTTCATGCAGTCCGGCAACCGAAAGGATTTCCAAACGCAGATAGTTGCCAATAAAAGCATTGGATGGATAAATCTCCGGATACGCCCCATTACTTTTTCTTTCCGGACCGAAATCCGTTATCAATTTATTCCACAAATTATCGTGGAGTTCTGCCATGGCACAACCGGTGAAAAAGGCATAATACTGACAGGTTTCAGTAATGTCACTTTCCGGGATGAGCAAACTGCCGTCTTTCTGACGCACTCCGTGATCCCGGAACCATGTTCCGTCAAAAGACTGCCTGCGGATCGTCTGCCGCATTTGCTTCGCCTGCAATACATACCGCTCATCATGGTATAATTCGGCCATGGTATCCAATGCCAGAGTATAGAGCATATTGCTGGGGAAACTCACATCCTGTAAAAATTCATTGGCCTTGCTCCACTCGACAAACACCCAACTCGGCAGATTTTCCAATAAGCCGTCGGCATTGAGGAAACTATTCATATACCCGATAAATCCGGTGAATTTTTCCCTGAACATTTCCACCAGTTCCCGGTCTCCGCTGCGTTTCAGATAATCGCCGGTTTGGATTATCAGCCACATTCCCCAATTGGGAATAAACATACCATTGGGATGATCCCCCGGATAAACCATGGGCAATGCTCCAACCGGAATATCCTTGAAAGACGGAGCAATGGCGAAATTTTCCAGAAAGAATTTTTCCAAAAGCGTATTTCCGGTCAAAAGATAAGCGGTTCTGGCGGTAAAAAAACTGTCACAGAGCCATGCTGCCCTTTCCCGGCTGGGACAATCGGTAAAACAATCCACCGCATTGGCGGCAAAAGTTTCCCATCCGGCTTCAAAAATCGCATTAAGCACCGGGTCGGAACCCGGTAATTTATAATCCCGCCCCAGCGGACTTTTATATTCACGCAACGAGAAATCCTGCACTTCAGCTTCTCCGTCAACCATAAAAACTTCCGCATATTTGAAAGTGTTGACTTCCATAGCCTCCAGATCATACACGCCGGGGGTCTGCAAATTCCAGAATACACCATTCAGCACAAAGTGCATCACCGGATCGATCGTGTTATCCGCCTGGGCAGTTTCCGAAAAAATAACGGCCAGCAGCCCCGGACGGCGGCAATCGACTTTCAACCGGATAAAACCGGTATTATTGATCCGTCCTTTATAAAAGGTACTGCAAATATTGCCGGTATCACTTTTTTGCAACCGGTGCAAAAGAGTGTAGGCATCAAACTCCAATTCATCAAACTTGAAACATTTGAATCCGGGTTCGCCATCCGGTTCAAGATAATTATCCCAGCGGCGGCGTACCACTTTTTCGCCGGAAAGAGTGCGGCGCAAACTCCTTTGCGGAGTATAAGAGTGATCGATCCTGTATTCCGGAAACGGTACGACCCGGGGAAGCAATTTTACCGCATCTTGCTCAACAAGTGTCAATTCCGTGAATTTTTCCGGCCCGGCTGAAACATTGTATGCTTCGACGAACATTCTTTGAAAACAACTTCTGGGAACTTTGCGGATCCGTTTTTCATTCAGATCAAAAGCCCGGAAATTTTCACCGGTTGCCGCCAATACCTTTTCTCCGGCAACGACTTCCGCCTGTAAAAATCCGGGTTGATCCGGATAATAATAACTGTTGACGCAACAACTGGAAAGTTCCACCGTCAACCGATTTTTTCCGGCAGCAAGCCGCAGCGGCACCTCATCCACCCGGAAAAATCCGACTGCCGCCCGCGCGGGACCGTAAGATAAAAATTTTCCGTTTATTTTTACCCGGTAAAGCGTGGAACCGGTTATTTTCAGGACTGCATCGGTTGTTTTCTCCGCATTTATAACGGCGGCAAAAAGAATGCAGTCATTCATCAGGTTACTGCGTCCGGCAGGGTACACCGGAATTGCCGATTTGAAAAATTGGTCGTCCATAACTGAAATTTTCAATTTAACAGATTTTTGTTTTTTTCAAAATATTGCAGAAGTTTCCGGCAGTCAAGCACGGCCGCAACGGTATCAGCGAATTTGAAATTTCTCATTTCTGCGGCGTTTTCCGGTGCACCGGCAAGCCGGTCAAAAACATTGGCCGATCCGGCAGTGATCCGCAACGCCGGAGTAACGACCGGATTCTCAAAGCGGTCAAATACTTTTACCGGATTGGGGATCAGAGGAGTTAAATCATCCGGATTGAGCCATTCGCACACCCCGTGCATGAAAGTCGTCGAAGTCAGCGGAGAACCCAGATGAATGATTTTGCCGCCATACTCATAAAGTTTGTACCACGGCGATAATTTACCGCAGGGAGTGATGCTTTTTTCGTGTCCGGCGATGAATTCTTCACTTCTTTTTCCGTATGCCGCAACTGAATGGGATGGATTCAATGAACGCACCACCTGCGGACGCTTGCGGAAAATTTCCGGCAGCAACCCGATACATACCGGCGTGCTGTTGACATGAAACTCCGGCGTTTTTCCGTAAAAATCCTTCGCCAGACAATGGCCGGCCGGATAATCGGCAAGGCATTTGATACACCCCGGAGCATCCGGGGCGTAATCGTGGAACAACGTATATGTCAAAGCAGGCATGACCAGCAACCCATTCTTGAAATACTCCATCAGAGCATCGATCACCGTATCCGCTCCGCCGTCAACCCGGCCGATGCGTTTCATGGAGGAGTGAATGATCACCACCGAATCCGGGGCGACCCCGGAATTTTCAAGATCGTGGATCAAACTTTGAAAATCATGCATAATTCACCGCCCTGACCAGTTGCACTTCAATCGCAATAAATGACCACTCTTTCCAGAGGAGCAAGCCTTCCGGTCAGACGTTCTGCGGATGCCGACAATTCACCAACTTCACCGGCTGCCACACGGTGCGAGGTGAAATCTCCGTCAAGGGCAAACGGCAGAGTGCTTTCAGCAGAAGCATTGAGGATCACATACGCCCGTTTGCCGTCAAGTTCCCATACGGCGGCATAGATTCCCTGATTATCCTCTTTGAGCAGTGAGAGTTTGCCATTGAGAATAAATGGAGTCAATGAAGCCAGCTCCGCCGGCATCGCCATACTCGCTTCATAGAGATCTTTGGCATCATCCGGCAGCATGAAACTGTCGTCATAATAAGCATAATTGATCAAACCTTTGGCCCCGGAAATCAGTGACATATAGATCAGCACCCGGTACTCCTGCGGGTTGGGATAACGCTTCCAACCGGTATTACCGCCGCCGAAACACTGGGGTACGGTCCAGAAAGCATTGCCGTATTTCCGGGTTTCGATACCGGCTTCTTTGTATCTGCCGTAAGCCATATCGAGCGGAGAATCCGGTACCGGATAGGGATCGGGAGCAAAAATATCAGTGCCGGCCGCATAATCTTTGTAGTGCCGGGGCATACAGACGATGGTAAAGACCAGATGATCCGGGTCAAGTTGTTTCATGGCAGTATACCGGCCGAACATAACTTGCGGCGACCAGCCGTGTGCCGCCGGTTCATCCCCCGGACTCCAACCCAGAATCGCCGGATGGTGTTTGAATTCGGCAATGCCTCTCATACGCAGATCGAAACCGAATTCCACAAAGACATAAACTCCGCGTTTGTGACATTCGTCGAGAAATTCGATAAAATCTTTTCCGCCGTTTTCTTTTTCAAAGTTATAGAAACTTACTGCGACCAGATTGTAACCGTATCTGGCAATATCTTTCATAAAAGCCATACGGTGTTCTGATGTCGCCCGCCATGAAACATGGTAAAAGCCCATGGGGAAAAACGGTTCGCCATTGATCAGCAGTGTACCATCGGGCCGGATGTAGGCTTTGGGGAAAGGATGGCGGAAAAATGTAACATCCTGACTGGCAATGGTCTTACCATCCTGTATCAACTCAAGTTTCAACTCATGCCGCCCCACCGGATAACCGGAAATATCCACAGATACTTCGCCGCTGCCGGTTTGCAGATCAAATATTTTCACCTCCCTTTGGGAAGTGACTTTAAGTTTGGCAGAAGTCTGTGCGGAATCCCCGCCGGAAACCGTATAAACGATATCCAGATTGTCATATCCGGGGTAAAAATGAGTTCTTTTCGCTTTGATCTCAAAGAGATCCGGCACATTGACCACCCATTTACCGGAGGCGATCAACTCATCTGCACAATACATCCCGGCGGTGAAATTGACCTCGCCGCAGGTGTCGAAAGTTACCGGCACGGTACAGCGGGTGAATTGTCCGACGATCTCCGGAGTGACCGATTCTTTGCGGACACCGCCGGCACCAGTGTACTCCAATTCAAAACGGATGCTTCTCAAAACTTCCGCCGGACCATTGAGAATGAATGACATGGATGAAGATGACGAAGTTTCCGGGTGATTGATGTCGGAAATCCGGATGCCTTTTGCCCGTAAATTCAATGCCGCCTGAATATTGCGGATGAGGTTGGTGAAATAACGGATCTCGTTTTCATGAGTGTAAGTACCTCTGACCGTGATCATCACTGCACCTTTACCCACAAAACGCACCATTGTCACCGGGGCTTTATCATAGCAACGCTCCAATACGATCCAGCCTCTTGGCGCACTGTGAATGTGCGACCAGTGGTTGATGCTTTTGCCATCCGGTTCAGTCGGAGCCGGAAATGACACCAGAGGATTGCGGACATCAAAAGTCACCTTGGCCGTGGCCGCCGACGGACGGGTATTGGATGAACACTGGCTGGTGATTATTCTGAATTCCGGACCGAGATGATGAAGAAATTTATGCTGGATCGAGTCATAATTGGCATCTTCCACCAACAGAATACCACCGTTTTCGATCCACCGCCGCCATGAGGCCGCATAAGGGGCCATATCCACGGTATTTTCATAATTGCTGGTCGTGGAAAGAAAAACTATTTTGTATTGAGCAAGTTTTCCGCTCAATTCCGGCAGACGGGTGTTTTCATATTTATCTGCGGTGAATCCGAGACGTCTGACCGTCTCATCGTGTTCATTCATAAATGCTTTCTGCCCACTGGGAAAACCGCTGTAAACCGTCGCCACATCCCCGGCAAAACCGGGGATGCAAAGGACAGTGAGCAAAAGCAAAGATAAAACTGTTTTAGACATGGATAACACTCTTCCTTAAAAATTTTCGTAGGTATAAATATATCCGCGTTTCATGGCACAGGCCCGACGCCAGCCGCTGCTCTGCCAGCCTTCACCGCGGGCGTTGTATTCCTCGACCAGTTTGGCTCCGAGGGCCCCGACCTCACTGAAACTTTCCACATGGCCGTCGGTAAAGAGGAAGTTTCCGGAATTGGCGTGGGCTCCGATATAGAAGTGGGCGTTGCTGTTCCAGGATGAAGCATCTTCGCCCGGAGTCGTCCAATCGACAAAAGCGATCTGTTCGCCGTCGGCGTTATCACTGCGTCCCCAGACTCCGCACACACTGTCACCAAGCAGAATGAATGATGAGGGATTTCTCAATCTGCCCAGAAGATAAAATTTATCCGCACCGACCGTCAGTTTGATTTCAGAAGGCACCTGATCCTGCCTTGAGCCGTAACATCCGGCCCAGCCGGCACCGATGCCCTTGTAGTCATTGAAAGGAAAACGGCCGGGACAGGAAACCTCCTGAAATCCCTCTGACAGATAGTTGCCGGTACCGCCATTGTAATTCAAAGCACCGACCCACAAGCCGCCGTTGGCCGCAGAATAGATCACCATATCGTTGTGCGCACTGGCATAAAAATTGTACGCACTGCCGCATGACTTCAAGTTACTGGCACAACTGGCCGAGTGACCTCTTTCTCTGGCACTGTTGAGTGCCGGCAGCAAAATCGCCGCCAGAATAGCGATGATTGCGATAACAACGAGTAATTCTATCAAAGTGAATGTGTATGCGGTGGACAAGGAAAACTTTCTTTTCACGGGAAAAGAGAGTTTTCCCTTTCCCCCGCACCCCCTTTCGCTTTCAAAGAAAAGCGGGGTACTTGAATTATGTTTCAATGCAGATTTGCGGGTAAAAAAATGCAATAATGAGACAGCACTGCTTACTAAAAGTTCGATCAAGGTAAAACACAGGCACTTCACTCCGTTACGGTCAGATTTCTGAATACTTTTTTTCATTTCCGCCTTCTCCATGTTATATTGTTAAAGTTCCCAGATGGTTCCCTGCAATGCCGCAGGATTTCCCATTTTCACCGGTTGATAATACACTGTAAAAAGTTTGCCGTCAGCCATTTCCGCAGTTGCCGCATAACCCAGATCACCATCTTGAGCATCGCTGCGTAAAATAAGTTCATTATCAAAATTTTTTCCGCCGTCAAAAGAGACCGACACCCGCTGACCGTAAGGCTCAAACCGGTATCCGTAAGAACAGATCACCGCCCCGGATGAGTGACACATCAAATGCGGCGGAGCAGATTTGATCGGAGTTTCTTCCATGGCGGACCAGCTTCTGCCGCCGTCAACTGAACGGGAAAATACCACCCGGTAAGGTTTATCGATGCGGATGGCTCCGAGCAATGTACCGTCGGCCAATTCGGTAACGTGTGCCTCGCAAGCCATGTCCTCTTCCACAGAGGTATCCGGCACACTGCCGAGAATTTCCCAGTTGCGTCCCTCGTCGGTCGAAAGGGCCGCCGTCACCGGCAGATCGTGAGTAAGATGGGTCGCCAAACCGTTGGCCTGCGGCCACAGTTTTCCGAAATACAGCCATGAACCGTCTTTCAAAACGGTAAAACCATGCGGTGAATTCACCGGTACCCGGCGCGGCTCACCCCAATATTCGCCATCCGGAGAAACCCTGACCCATGAGCCGAAATACTTATTGACCAATTCATCATCCCACATATCCAGCACCGCCCCGGTCTTCCGGAAATTTTCCAGCCACAAACCGGTTTGCGGATCTTTATATTGCTTTTTGTAGTCGAATGTATTGGAAGTGAACCAGGTCAGTGCCAGCCGCTGACCGCCCAGAGAAATGATCCCGGCATCCCGGTCATCCAACGGAGTGTTGTTGACCACCATCGGGCCGCTCCAGGAGTTTCCATTGTCAAAACTTTTGAAAATAACGGTTTTACCCCACGGACAAACGTGTTCACTGCGCAATCCGGATGAGGCTGCAATCAATGTACCGTCGGCCTGTCTGGCAATGCTCGGCCAACCGAAAAAACCGAATTCATCATCCGGACGATTGCAAATTATGACATTTTTGATAACTTTCATAACAACTTTTCCGCACAGGCTCCTTTCACAATGATAAAACGTTTTCAGGCAAATCAGGTCGATTCATTTCAAAATACTCGGCATTACTCACTAAAATATCATTTGATTTCTTGAAAAGCAATCATCCAAGAGTTATATTAATTGCACAAATGTTAACAAATATTCACCGGGAATGAAAAAATGGACGAAAATTCTAAAGATAAAGTAATTGAGCTTATAGAAAAGACCCTTGTAAATGAAAATTTTAGTCATTTTATTAAGGCGGTAAATTATTCATTGCACAATTTGCGGCGCAGTGAACACACCATCTTTTCCTGCCACCGGATAACCCACGTTATCGACGGCAGTATCGACTTGATGCTGGGCTCCGGAACCAAATATGATTTCTGCCGGATATCCAAAGGAAGTACTCTTCTGATGCATCCGTATTGCGTTACCGACACATTGCCGGATACCCATCGCGGGGCGATAGCCGGAGTGGTGTGTCACTCCGGATTCATGCGGATATTCTATACCGATTCACTGAAAAACGACTCTTTTGAAAATGCTGAACGCTTCTTTTATCATCTTTCAGACAGTCGCCGCCAATGTACCGATCATGCGATAAAAACATTGTGTTCACTGGATGAAAACATGCTGACATCCGACTACGCTTCCATGCTTATGCAGTTGATCTGGAAATTGATTTTGCAGGATTTGAAATCATCCAGCATCAATGAATTGGGCAAAGCCCACAACCTCTGGTTCCAAATCAGGGATTTCATCCATCTGCATCCGTCGGAAATGATTTCAAGAAAGATGCTGGCACAGCACTTCAATGTGACGGAAACATATATTTCGTTATTGTTTTCAAAATTTTCCGGAACCACATTCAAAGGATATCTGCTGCGGGAAAAATTGAACAAGGCGGTCGAATTGCTCGATCAGACCGATATGACAGTCAATGAGGCGGCATTTTATTCCGGCTTTGATTCCGTGTCATACTTCATCAGAGTTTTCAAAGCAAATTACCAAACCTCACCGGGAGCGTGGCGGAGAATAAAAAAATGATCACTGCCGAATTTTTTCAACTGTCAACTCCTGCATCAACAGTTTCTGCCACCAAAAACTGACGAACGCAGTTTCCCCATCTTGAAAATTTCAGATAAACGGCACTTTCACGATCTGCGGCAACCGGGCAAATGAATCGATATCCAGCCCGGAAAATTCGCCTTTTTTGAAGTAATGCCATGCAATGCCGCCGACCATCGCCGCATTGTCAGTGCAATATTTGGGCGGAGCGATCCGCAAACTCACCTTTTTCGGCAATCTTTCCGCCATCATGCGCCGCAATTCAGCATTGCACGCCACTCCTCCGGCGACCACCACGGTTTTCACCGGATAATTTTTCAGCACCGTCAACGTCTTGCGCACCAGCACATCGACCACCGCCCGCTGAAAACTGGCCGCAGTGTCATGCAACCACTGCTCATCATTTTCTCCCGCTTCTTCCGCTTTGCGCACATGATAAAGCAAGGCGGTCTTGATACCGCTGAAACTGAAATTATAAAGATTTTCCGGAGATAACGCCCTGCCCGCTCCACCGGTCAGCGGACGGGGAAAATCGAAACGTTCCGGGTCGCCGGTTTCCGCTGTTTTCTGCATGATCGGCCCGCCGGGATAGCCCAAACCCAGCAGTTTCGCCCCCTTATCCAGCGCTTCACCGGCGGCATCGTCAATGGTGCATCCCAACTGTCTTGCCGAACCATCCTCATCAATGAGCAAAAGCGACGTGTGTCCGCCGGAAACCACCAACGCCAGCAACGGATAAGTTTCTTTCTGATGCAAAACACTCAAATCGCTATCCAGAAATGCCCCGTAAATGTGAGCCAGAAAGTGGTTCACCCCGATCAGCGGCAAATCATGCGCCTGGGCAATGCCTTTGGCGAAATTCATCCCCACCAGCAAGGCCGGGATCAGACCGGGCCCCTGGGTGACCGCCACGGCACTGATATCATCGAGCGTAACACCGGCTTCACGCAAGGCACTTTGAGTAACCGGCATGACCGCTTTGAGGTGTTCTCTGGCGGCCAATTCCGGCACGACCCCGCCGTGGACGGCGTGTTTGGCGATCTGGGAGGCCACCACACTGGATAAAACTTTTGACCCGGATTCCACTACGGCGGCGGCAGTTTCATCACAACTGCTCTCTATACTTAAAATAAGGCTCATGGCTCTTTTCTCCTGAATGAAAATGCTCCATACGCATCTGGTATCATATATAATATAACATCAAATGCCGCAGAATACCAATAGCGACTTGAAAAAGTTGTCTTCCGGCAATATATTATAACAGTGTCAGAATAGTGTAAGAATTTCTTAACCATACTGTAAAGAGAAAAAATATGCCCGGTTTCGATTTCGATGTCATGCGTGAAAAAAAACGCAACAACTTTGACCGAAGCAAAGCTTTCCGGTTGATTATTCTTTTCTGTGTGATCGCGGCCATCACCGCACTGGTCATCTACGCTATCATCCCCGGATCTGACGATTCTGACGATGCTTCCGCCGACACCCCGGCAGCAGAAAGTGCCGCCGATCCCGCTGATTCTGCTGAAACTCCGGCGACTGCCGACCCCGCTTCAACCCCCGATACTCCTGCCGCACCGGCAACCGGTGACACTTCCGGCGGATCAACTGCCGCAGATTCCTCCGCCGCTTCCGGCGGATCAACTGCCGCCGGATCATCCGGTCAGAGCAGTGCCGCACCAGCCGGTCAGAGCCGGGGCGAAAGCAGTGCCAAATACAACCCTTCAAATGATGAATTAGCCGACCATACCCGGCGTTTGCGGCGGCAACTGGCCGATGGCAGTTGGAAAAGTGCTTCATTCGCCGTGCGTCACACCGTCATAAATGGTGACCGGGTGGCTCTGCTCGCCCGGCAATACCGCACTACGCCCCAATTCATCCGCAAATATAATTCCCTCAACGACAACGATTTTATCGTCACCGGGCAGGAACTCTTTTTCATCAATGCCCCCGGCGGTTGGCAGGTCACCGTTTCCAAAAAACAGCAGACTTTGCAGATCGACCGGATGATCGACGGTCAACCGGTGCCGTTTGCCATATTCCGCTGTCAGACCTCCACCCGGCTGCCATTGCGCAGTGATCTGGTCATCTGCCAGCGCAGAGTCAAATCCGACTACCGGGATAATCAGGGGCGGGTATTTACCCACGGCAATGCCGGAAATCCTTACGGCGACTACCGTCTCATCCTTGCCGCCGCCAACGCTCCGCAATCGCCCATTTTACATTTGTCTATTCACGATGCCGGTGACAAAGATGCACTGGCCGCAGTTCTGCGTGATGGTTCAATGATCCTTTCCGCAGACGATATCGAATTATTATACTTGCTGATCCCCGCCGGTACTCCGGTAAAGATCATCGAGTAAACCCCCAACCAAAGGTTTTCAAATGTTTGAAACGACACTTGACTTCGAAGCTCCGATGACGGAACTCCGGAAGAAAATCGAGGAATTACAGAAGTTTTCTGCGACCAGCGGCATTGATGTTTCCACCGAAATCAATGCACTCAAAAACAAACTGGAGCAGACCGCCGCCGAAATTTATGCCAATCTGACCCCGTGGCAGAAAGTTCAACTCTCCCGCCACCCGGCACGGCCCTACACGCTGGATTACGTTTCCCGGCTCTGTCCGGATTTTATGGAACTTTCCGGTGACCGCCGCTTCAGCGATGATAAAGCCATCGTCGGCGGTCCCGCCACTTTCCGCGGCCGCAAAGTCATGATCATCGGCACCCAGAAGGGCCGGGATATGAAAGAAAATGTCTACCGCAACTTCGGCTGGCCCCAGCCGGAAGGATACCGCAAAGCGTTGCGCCTGATGCGTTTGGCCAATCAGGCCCAAATCCCCATCATCACATTCATCGACACTCCGGGAGCATATCCGGGCGTCGGCAGTGAGGAGCGTCACATCGCCGAAGCGATCGCAGTGAATCTGCGGGAAATGTTCAACCTGACCGTGCCGGTGATCTGCGTGATCGTCGGTGAAGGCGGTTCCGGCGGTGCCATCGGTCTGGGCGTGGGCAACCGGATCCTCATCATGGAAAACGCCTATTATTCGGTCATCACCCCGGAAGGATGCGCCGCGATTCTGTGGAAAGACCGCAAATATGCTCCGCAAGCCGCCGATGCATTGCAGTTGACCGCCGCCAAACTTAAAGAATTGGGCATCGCCGATGCCATCATCCCCGAACCGGCCGGCGGAGCGCACCGCAATCACGACGAAGCGGCCAAACTGCTCGGCGAAGCGTTGGAAAAACAACTTGATGACCTTTGCCGGCAAAGCGGCGAAGAACTCAAGTCCGGCCGCTATGACAAATTCCGCGCTTTCGGATGTTTTGAAGAAACTGCTGTTGCCGGAGTTGAATCGTGAAAGAATTGCTGACGATCCGCAAAGCCGCGGTGCAGGATGTGGAAAGTATCCATCATCTTCTGGAGTTGTATGCTCCGGCAGGTATCGTGTTATCCCGTTCCAAAGAGGATATCAACTTTTTCATATCCAATTTTACCGTAGCCATTTACGAAAACAAAGTATGCGGCTGTGCGGCGGTGCGTGATTTCGGCAACGATCTTCTGGAAGTCCGTTCCCTGGTGGTCGCCCCCGGTTTGCAGGGCAAAGGCATCGGCAAAGCGATGCTCAATGCGATGATTTCCACTCTCAAAGCCCAACGCTCCTGCTGGCGGCTTTTCACCTTGACGTTACGACCGGAATTTTTCCGTTCTCTGGGATTCCGGGAAGTGCCGAAGTCGCTCTTTCCGGAAAAAATCTGGAGCGACTGCTCCAAATGTGCCAAACGCAGTTGTTGCGACGAAACCGCTCTGCTGCTCGAATCTGACGGCAAGTGATCATGGCTCTGGAAATCGAAAGAAAATTTCTGCTCAAAAACGATTCATGGCGTCAAGAGGTCATTTCATCCGCCAAAATCATTCAGGGTTATCTGACGGCTTCCGGCACGACTTTACGCATACGTCTGCGTGACCATGAGGCATTTTTCACCATCAAAGGCAAGGCTTCCGGCATTACCCGCTGTGAATTTGAATACCCCATTCCCACCGCCGATGCCGTCGAAATGCTCAATACCCTCGCCCTCGATCCTCCGGTGGAAAAAATCCGCTATATCGTACCGGCCGGAGATGATCTGGTCTGGGAAATCGATGAATATGCCGGTGCCAATGCGCCGCTTTTCACTGCGGAAATCGAATTGCCCGATGAAAATACCCCTTTCACTGCTCCCGACTGGCTGGGCGATGAGATTTCCGGCGACAGCCGCTATACCAACCGGGCATTGAGCCGCAAACCTTATTCGCTCTGGAGCGTGGAAAGCAAATGAATCAGCAATCATCTCTTTTCGGAGAAGTTCTTTCCCGCCCGCTTGCCGACCGGATGCGCCCGACCCAAATCAGCGGTATCGTCGGTCAGGAAGAGTTGCTCGGCGACGGCGCACCTTTGCGGCGGATGATCGATTCCGGGAAATTATCCAGTTTCATTCTCTGGGGGCCGCCGGGATGCGGCAAAACCACTCTGGCCCGAATACTTGCCAATGCGACCAGTATGCGTTTCGTGGCGTTATCGGCAGTTTTTTCCGGTGTGGCAGATTTGCGTAAGGCCTTTGAAGAAGCGGAAAAATACCGGGCCTACGGTGAAGGGACATTGCTTTTCATCGACGAGATCCACCGTTTCAACCGCGCCCAACAGGATGGTTTCCTGCCCTATGTGGAAAACGGCACGGTCACGCTGGTCGGTGCCACAACCGAAAACCCGTCATTTGAGTTGAACAGCGCGTTGTTGAGCCGCTGTAAAGTCTTTGTTCTCAAGCCGCTTTCCTCCGATGCACTGGAAAAACTCATCACCAAAGCCGAAGAACTCCAGCACCGGACACTGCCGGTCGATGCCGATGCCCGGAAACTGCTGATCGAATTGGCCGACGGCGACGGCAGATACTTCATCAATCTGCTGGAAACCGTCTATGACCTGACCGGCATGAATGAGATACTTGACTGCGAAACTCTGCTCAAAGTCGTCCAGAAACGGGCGCCGATCTATGACAAAGACCGTGAAGGTCACTACAATCTTATCAGCGCATTGCATAAATCTCTGCGCGGTTCAGATACCGATGCGGCTCTCTACTGGGCGGCGAGGATGATCGAGGGCGGCGAAGATCCCAAATATCTTTTGCGCCGGTTGACCAGATTCGCTTCGGAAGATGTCGGTCTTGCCGATCCGCAGGCTCTGCCGCTGGCTCTGGCGGCATGGGAAAGTTACGAGAGGCTCGGCTCTCCGGAAGGCGAACTGGCCATTGCCGAATTGATCGTCTATCTGGGAACTGCCCCCAAATCCAACTCGCTGGAAACGGCGTGGATCGCCGCCAAAAAATGCGCCAAAGAGTATTCGTCACTTACTCCGCCTGCCCACATCCTCAATGCGCCGACAAGCATGATGAAAGAACTCGGCTACGGCAAAGGTTACATCTACGACCACGACACACCGGAAGGCTTTTCCGGTCAGGACTACTTCCCCGAAGCAATGGGAAGAAAGAACTTCTACCGCCCGGTGGAAAGAGGTTTTGAAAGAGAGATCCGCCGCCGTCTGGAATACTGGAACAATCTGCGGATCAAAAAGAACCGGTAAATCAGAAAGCATCCGTGCATATCCATTTACGGATATTTATCCGTCAAAATATTTATGAAATAAATTTGACTTATCTGTTTTTTGTGATATTTTAATTAAAGATTATCATTTTTTCAGATACAGGTGGATTTATGGAGATTGTGATTATTCTGTTTTTGCTCACAGCGTTGAGATTATTTTTATTTTACAAAGCATTTCTAACTCCATTCAAGTTAAAAAAATTAATCTGGCCGATCATCGCTGTTATCGGCGCAACAATAATTAATTTTTGTGCAGGAGAAGGCATAATTCCTCCATTTACTTTTATCATTGGGCTTTCTCTGATATTGGTGCCTATTGAATTGACTATCGTATCAAAACCATCCAATTTTATAAACGCATTGCTCACTTTTATTATTTTGTCGCCGATAGCCTTGATATCGTTACCTTTCTGTAACCATTTCTATGTGCAGATAAAAGCATCCATTAATAATATTTGCATTGTATTCAACGTTTATGAAACAGACGGCACCACATTAGTCAGAGTTTCTCCATTCATTAAAGAAGCAAAAGTTCCGGAAGGAATCACCTCCATAGGAAACCATGCATTTTCTTATAATATTCCTGTCGGCGGATTTTTTACTGGACAACCGCTTCACGTAGGCTTCACAGGATCGAAAAGATTGGAATCCGTTTATCTTCCAGACGGAGTTACAACCATTGGGGATTACGCTTTTTACGAATGCGAGAATTTGACCGATATCACCATTCCGGAGAGTGTCACAACCATCGGTAAAGGTGCTTTTGCCGGATGCAGCAATTTAACAAGTATCACAATTCCTGACGGTGTCACATCCATCGAAGAAAGAGCTTTTTCCGGATGCAACAATTTAACAAGTATCACAATTCCTGACGGTGTCACAACCATTGGGGATTATGCTTTTTACGAATGCGAGAATTTAACAAGTATCACAATTCCTGACAGTGTCACATCCATCGGAGAAAGGGCTTTTTACGGATGCAAAAGTTTGACTGATGTTACAATTTTCGGGAATAATATTACTATCGGATATGTGACATTTTACGGATGCGAAAGATTGCAAAATTTACAAATTTACGGCAGTGGAATAACGATTGCCAAAGGGGCATTTTACGGTACCGATTTGACCGAAGTGACGATACCGGCAGATTGCACCATCGAATACAATTGTTTTCCGCGGGGGTGCCGGATAATCCGCCGCCCGGCAGATACACCCCAACCGGAGAACCAACCGGAGAACCAACCGGAGAACCAACCGGAGAACCAACCGGAGAACCAACCGGAGAACCAACCGGAGAACGGTAACGAACAGTAAAAAACGGTAATGAACGGATAACCGCTATCCGCCGTGGCACGGGGCAACCGCCCGCAAGAGCCGAACCACACTGCGGCTCGCTTGCGCTCGATATGCGCCCGGTACGGAGGGGTACGGAGGGGTACGGATGAGTACGGAGCAACGCCAGCCGGGATAATGCCCCTGCCGGCTATCCGTTAATTACCGTTAGTTACCGTTAGTTACCGTTGAGCCGAAACAAACAAAACCCCCGGCAGACTGCTGTCCAACGGGGGGTACGGGGGGCAACGCCCCCTGTCAAGGGCGCCCGCTCGGCGGGTTGCGAGGTGTCTCGCCGCTCCGATGTCGCGGCTCAATCAGAAAGTTTGTAAATCATTACCACTTTCGGGGGTACGGGGGGCAACGCCCCC
Source organism: Lentisphaerota bacterium (assembly GCA_015061625.1). Classification (GTDB taxonomy): domain Bacteria; phylum Verrucomicrobiota; class Lentisphaeria; order Victivallales; family Victivallaceae; genus UBA1784. The sequence continues at coordinate 15,975 of SUWG01000028.1, forward strand.
TGTCAAGGGCGGTGCCAACCGCCCGCAAGAGCCGAAACAAACAAACCCCCGGCAGACTGCTGTCCAACGGGGGGTACGGGGGCGAAGCCCCTGTTAAGGGCGGTGCCAACCGCCCGTGAGCCATTCCACACTGCGGCCATTTTGCGAAGCAGTGCGAGGCAAGGTCGATGTCAAACGGAGGCAACGGCGAGGGAGTGTACAACCGTACTCGACCGAGCCGGTGTCCGACAGTTTGACAAGAGATTGCCCGCAATGCAAAGCAAAATCAGACAGAGCGGATTTTAAGGTGGTCGTTGTCTTCGTGGATGATGCGTTTGCCGGTTTTTCTGGCTTCTTCAGCATCGGCGATCGCCTTGATGATGGTTGCCGAAGCGTTTTCGACAAATTCGGCTTCGATGATGCGTCCGGTTTCAGCGCAGGCACGTTCCGGATAACCCATCACGCCGACTTTGACATCGCTGCGCTGACTGGTTTGGATAACTTCCTGTTTAAGGTCGGTGAAAGATTCCCGGAGCTGATAACTGTCGGGGTCTTTGCGGAGTCTTTCGGCGACTTCGGGAACATCGGTAAAGATTTCCGGGCGGACGACTTCCGGACACCAGTGGAGCATAAGGGAAGTTTCCGCATCGGAAGCGTGGTAATCCTGTTCATCGAACATCCGGGTAAAGGTCGGGGAGAAGTCCCAAATCTGGGTGACGAGGATAAGAGTTTCGCGCAGGGCGGGATTGAGCCACTTGAGAATACGCAGGGATTCTTTGAGGTGGAGCAGACTCTCACTGCCGCCGTGACCGGGGAGAATGATGATATTGCGGAAGCCTTGCAACACGAGAGATTCGATGATTTCTCCGACGAGGTTGGAAAAGGTATTGGGTTTGACGTTGATGGTGCCCTGAAGCATACCGCCGCTGAATGTGTAACTGAGCGTGGGAGCGACGATACAGCCGAGTTTTTCAGCGAGGGCTTTGGAACAGAATTCGGCGTTGCGGATATCGGTATCCAGCGGCAGATGGAAGCCGTGCTGTTCGCAAAGGGCATAAGGCAGAATGACGGTCTGATTGGTTTTGAGATATTCCTGCAACTCACGGACGGTGAGATCCTGCATCCGGTAGTGTTTCATAGATAAATACTCCTGTTTTTCCGGTTGGTTGATGGTTTAATATACCATGTAAAGCGGGCGGTTTCAAGAGTATTTTCCGCAAACCGGAAAAAAGTTCCGTGATAAGTAAAAATATTGTAAAAATTTCTTGCAATCATCCACATTACGGGCTATATTCTATGAATAATAGTTGTAATGTGGAATGGAGAAGATATTTTGATTCTTGACGATAAAAACAAAAAAACGGAAAAAAAGAGTGGTCACCGGGTAAAAGTACGGCATATATTTTTGTGTTCAGCGATGATCCTTGCGCTGCTGGCGTTGATATCCCATTCGCCGCAGGATTGGAATGCGTTGCAGGGCGGTATCAATTCGCCGACGATGAATTGGATCGGCGCACTGGGAGCGTATTTCAGTTATATTACGCTGATGGCGTGCGGGATTGCCGGATATGTGCTGGTGATCGCATTGCTGTTGCGTTCATTCCGGTTGCTGCTGCCCAATGCCGGAAGTTTCCGGAATTTCATTTCCGGCACATTGCTGCTGCTGGCAGGCACGATGCTGCTGCTGGCCCTTTCCCCCGAACCGTTTGCCCAGATCACACAGAATCTGGGTCTGGGTCGCAGCGGAGTGCCGCACAAGGCCCTTTCCGGCGGGTTGATCGGTCAATTTTTTGCCGCGCCCCCCTGCCCCGATGATGTGCCGCCGCTCCCCGGCGGATGTTTACGCACTTTGATCGGAGCCATCGGCACGATGGTCATCGGCTGGATCATGGTAACTGCCGGTGGCGTGATCCTTTATATTTCCGACTGGCATGATCTTATCCGGCGCAAAATCCTTTCCCCCGGTGCGGCGGCGGCAGGAGAAGCGTCACGCTCACTGTTGCAAAGAATAGCCGAGCGTCAGGCGGAAAAGGCCGCCATGCGGGAAATGCTCGCCGCCGAAGATGAGGCGGAGGAAGACGAAGAAAATGCCGATGTTGAAGTTGAGGAGGAGGAAGTTATTCCCGAAAAGAAACCGGCAAAACCGAAATCCAGACTCTCACAGTTGCTCGATTCCGGAGTGGAATTCGGCGAAAATGAGTTGCCGTTGAACAGCAAAAATCACTCTGCTTTAACAGTTGCCGCCGTGAGAAATGACGATGAAGAGGAGATCGAAGCAACGAAAATAACAACAAAGTTCTCGGCGGCTTCGGCAGTTGCCGCCAAAACTCCGGCGATCATGGAAACTCCGGAAGTCAGCAAAAAAGTGGTGCAGGATGGTGAAAAACTCCGCGGCACTCAAGGTGATTTTGTTCTGCCGCTGGTTTCAATGCTGGCACAGGGCAAAAATGTTATCGGGGAAAGTTCCGATGCGATCGAACTGGCCAAAAGCAAGATCCAGCAGACGTTGGAAGATTTCTCCATCGCCGGCAGAGTTACCGGACAGGTTTCCGGCCCGCGGGTCACCCGCTATGAGATCACCCTCGATCCGGGGATCAATGTCAAAAAAGTTGAACAGATCCAGGATAATATCCGCATGGCACTTTCGGCGACCAGTATCCGTGTGCTGGCCCCGATCCCCGGCCGACCGGTAGTCGGTATCGAGGTTTCCAACAGCAACCCGGAAGCAGTATTCATGCGTTCAGTCATGGAGAGTGACGAGTGGAAACACACCAAAGCGGAAATCCCCATCGCTCTGGGCAAAAATGTTTCCGGCAAACCGGTGATACTCGATCTGGCCAAAGCTCCGCATATGCTGGTTGCCGGTGCGACGGGTACCGGTAAAAGTGTATGCTCCAACTCTTTGATAATCAGTTTGCTTTTCCGTTTCCGCCCGGATGAGTTGCGGTTGATCATGGTCGATCCCAAGATCGTGGAATTCGATGCGTACAAAAAGTTGCCGCATTTGCTCACGCCGATCATCAATGATTCTGCAAAAGTTCCCATCGCCCTGCGCTGGGCGGCCAATGAAATGGATCGGCGTTACCATATTCTGGCCAGTGCGGGAGTGAAGAAACTTTCGGAATTCAACAACCGCCCGAAAACTGATGAGCCGCAATATGATGCCGACGGCAATCTGATTCCCGACAAAATGCCGCTGCTGGTGATCATTCTCGATGAGTTGGCGGATCTGATGATGACGGAAGCCAAGAAAGATGTGGAAACCAATATCACCCGTATCGCCCAGAAAGGACGTGCCGCCGGTATCCATATCATCGTCGCCACCCAGCGGCCGAGTACCAACATCATTACCGGTGTGATCAAAGCCAATCTGCCGACCCGCCTCTGTTTCCAGGTGCGCAGTCTGGTTGACAGCCGGGTGGTGCTGGATACGCCGGGCGCGGAAAAACTGCTCGGCATGGGCGATATGCTGGTCATGACCAGTTCCAGTATGGAAATTGAACGTGTGCAGGGAGCATGGGTCAAGGATGAAGATATCAAGAATGTGGTAAAATTCGTTTCCGATCAGGCTCCGCAGAAATTCAATGATACGGTGCTGGCAGATACGGAAGACAACGACGAGGAGATCGACGAAGATCTGGAAAAAATCGATCCGGAAGATCGTGCCGATATTGCACCGGTGGTTCAGAAATATATGCGGCCGGGAGATGATGATATCATGCGCCGGGCGTTGGAAGTGGTGGTGCTTGACCGCAAAGCCAGCACCAGTTATTTGCAGCGCAGACTCAAGATCGGTTACAACCGCGCCGCAGAATTGATCGACCAGATGGAAGAGCGCGGCATCGTGGGCCCGCCTTCCGGCAGCGGCAACAAGCGGGATATTTTGATTTTTGATGGACTTGACATAGGGTAAAGGGAAAGATTATGCTGGATTTTGGCACAAACATGACTCCGCAGAGAGAACAGGAAGCAAGTGACGATCTTTTTTCCGGTTTTTCCGAAAATGATGAAGTTTCTGCCGTGACCGCCCCGGCCGATATTCCGGAAAGCAAGGCAGAAAAGCCGTCGCGGAAACGTACAGCGGATATTCCGGCGGCGGCAAGTGAAACACCGGCCGGGAACAAGCCCAAACGCCCGATGCTCAAGCCGCCGACATTGCCCAAATACAAACAACCGGCGGCCCAGCAGAGCAAGAGCGAAGTTATCCAGCCGGCGTTGCGCAACAATCCGCATTTTCTCCACCGGCGGCGCAAAGCGGAAGATTTTTCCACCGAAGATAAGAAAGAGGTTTCCCGAATCCTCAAGGAGGCACGGAAAAATTCCGGTTTGTCTCTTGAAAGCGTGGAAAAATCCACCCAGATCCGCGCCCATTACATCAAATCTCTGGAAGATGCCGACTATGACAATCTGCCCCAGCCGGTCTATGTGCTGGCGTACTTGAGAAAACTTTGCAATATTTACAATATCACCGCCGAAGAGGAGGAGAACCTCATCCGGCCGTGGCGCAATATTCCCTGTGAATTGCCGGAAAATCTCAATGCCGCCGTGCAGCAGGATGATGAAAATCCCAACCGGAGTGTGCTTGCCCGCATTGAAATAATCCTGTTGGCATCTGCCGCATTGATCGTGATCGGGCTCATCACTCTGGTCACGGTTCTGATCGTCTCTTACTTCAGCGGCAAGGATCTGCCGCAGACGTCGTTTGAGAATACCAAACTCATCGAATTGCTGGAAACGCCGACCATCGAAGTCCCGGAACAGCCCAAAGCAGGAACTTCAGGGCGTTAAATATGCAAAATCCTCTGTTAAGTGACTTGAAAAATACACTTTGCGGAGTAATATTATATATGCAACATTTGTGGTCCGGTAGCTCAGTGGATAGAGCAACTGCCTTCTAAGCAGTGGGTCGTGGGTTCGATTCCCCCCCGGGCTACCATTTTTTTGCCCTGATTCCGGGAGAAACAATAATGAACTCTTTTCAGATTTGGTGCGGCGCATCCCGGATTTTTTCACCCCCGAAACGGGGATAATAAAAACAATAACGGACAACCTGATGTCATTCACCAAGTTGTCCGCAGTTTTATTTCATTGCTTATTCGTCACGCAAAGCGTTGTTACTGACTGCCGCCGCGTTGCCGGTTGCCGGATAATAGAAACTTCCGGCTTTGAAGCCGTCTGCCGTCTGGGTCTGCACACTGCCGTCAATAAAGAAAATATTGACCTCGCCGGAGTGGACCAAAGCAAGTTTGTTATCCGAAAAATCCAGAGTTGCCTGCGGTTTGCTGTCATCATCAGTGGTACAGCCGCCCATCAGCAGTGAGGCGCGCGGCACTTCCACTCTGGCATCCGTCCGGAAAAGTTTGTTGCTTTTGAAGTCAAATGTATTATCCGCATTTCCGGCGACGACCACTCCGAATGCCTCACTGTATTTATCATCTCCGGTATATTCCATCGCCGTACAGCGGGCAACTTCCAGCGACGGTAAAAGACCGGCATCCAGCAAAGCCTTGCTCCACAATTTATTTCCGGATGTGCCGCTGACGATCTTATTATTGTTCTTATCCAATGCCGAGATGAAAAGTTTGCCGATCTGCCCCTGATTGCTGGCACAATCCGCCAGTTTCGCCCGGTTGCGGGCATAGATCAGGGTCGGGATCAATATCCCCGCCAGAATGGCGATCACCGCAATAACGATCAGCATTTCAGTCAATGTAAACAACTTGCGTTTCATATTCATAAAGTACCTCATAACGTGATAAAAATCAGTGTCCTTGCTGTAAGATAACCGCAAAAGTGCCGTTTATCAAGGTTTTTTTATGTTTTTTTGTAAAAAATCCTGTAATCAAGGTTGAAAAAAGCCGCTTTTTGCGGTATCGTATCTTGCGGACAAGTAAGATACTTTACCCCGGAGGAAAAAATTATGAAAAAATCCATCCACAGATTCACTTTAGTCGAAATGCTGACCGTCATCGGCATCATCATCATTCTCGCCGGTATCATTATTCCGGTGGTTGCCATTTCCAAAGCCAGAGGTCAGCAGGCCAGAGCCGAGAGCGATATTTCGTCGATCATGACCGCCATGAAAAATCTGGCCGCCGATTACAACGGCAATCTGCTGGATAAGGATGGTTCAGATTACAAGACCGGCGGTCAGACGGTTTCCATCACCAGCGAGATCGCCACGCTTACCGGGGAGGCCTACGATGCAATGATCGTGGAACTTTCCGCGCCGAAAAACAGCGGATTTGCTCCCAGTGTCAACCGCCGCAGAAAGGTCTACCTCGACCCGACCGGTGATTTCGATCCCGCCAAAGCCTACACCGCCCAACGCGATGCGCTCTACCGTGACCCGTGGGGCAATCCTTACGTTATTCTGATCAAAGTAACTAAAAACGATGAGTTGCAGATCCCCGGAGCCACCAAAACCATCGTCGGCAATTTCGCCGTCTACTCCAAAGGTCCGGATGGTGATGACGATGGCGGCTGCCACGAAGATCACCCGATCTGTTCCAAATCCGACCACAGCGGATGTGACGACATTGCCAGCTGGAATCTCTGAAATATCGCAAATCCGGCCGCAGAAATTGTTTCTGCGGTCATTTTTTACTCCGGAAAAATATATCATGAAAGAAGCAAATGCTGAAAATTTGCGCCGTTGTGTAACTTATCTGACGGATAATATCGGGATCAGGCTCGCCGGTTCTCAAGAGGAAATGCAAGCCGCCGGATATCTGGCCGGAGAATTTGCCAAATATACTCCGCTGGTTGCCATTGAAAAATTTCCGGTCGGTCAACGTCTGGTAAAACGTGAATTTTATCAGGTGCAGATCAATGGACGGTGGCAGCAATTTTCCGGTTCGTTATTCAACTCCTCCCCCGGCTCCGCCGGAAAAGATATTGAAGCCCAAGTGGTATACTTCAATGCCCATACCGGTTACATGGCTCCGGATCTGTCCCATCTTACCGGCAAAGCCGTTGTCCACCTGGGCTGCCACATCGAGTGTGAAGATCACTACCGCCGGCTGATGGAAGCCAAACCGGCATTTATTCTTTTTGCCGATTCACGCTATCCGGCCGCAATCCCGCTGGCGGACGGTCTCTTTCCGGCCTATGTAAAAAAATACGGTGCAGTACCAAGCATCAATGTCGCCTATCTGGATGCATGGTCATGGAAAAGCAATGGTGCAGCCAAAATCCGGATCAATGTGGACAGCGACACCGTGCCCTCTTACACCACCGTGGTTACTGCCGAATTTCCCGGCACTGATAAAGATGCAGGCATCATCTTTGCCGGTGGACATCACGACACTCAAGCCGGTACTCCCGGAGCAGATGATAATGCCGACGGCTGTGCGGCCATGGTGGAACTGGCCCGGATATTTGCCGGTTCCCGCTTCCGCCACACCATCCGGCTGATCTGTTTCGGTGCCGAGGAACAACTTTCGCTGGGCAGTGCTGAATATATCCGTTTGCACCGTAACGAGGTGGAGAAAAAGGGTATTTTCATGTGCAACTTCGACTCATTCGGCAGTCAACTGGGCTGGGCGGATTTCACCATCAACGGCAATGAAAAACTGGCGTCATTGATCCGGCAGAAATTCAACAGCCGGGGCGTTTATTTTCTGGAACGCCACCACCCCGATCCCTACAATGACCAATTTCCATTTGCCGCCTGCAAAGTGCCGGGGATGTGGATTTACCGCCCCAACTGTGAAGCCGGATTATTCTTTCACCACCGCTTTGACAATTTGCCGGACAAACTGGATTTTGAAACGTGCGCCCTTTACGTCAATGCGGCGGCAGATGTGATCAAATTTCTGGCAAACGAAGAGAATATCGAAGCCTACCGGACGATCCCGCCGGAAGAAGCGGCGCAAATTTCGGAATTATTCGACCGGGTGTATGGCGGATTTAACAACTGATCCTTAATTTCCGGTCAATATTCCAACAGCAGACAACTGTGGGGCGCAAGCACGATTTCGTCCGGCACGGTGATGGTTTTTCCTTTCCAGAAATCGGTCGCTTTATCCGGCAGATTTGGCACATCAAGTTTGAATTCCTGCGGTTCATCGAACCAGTTGACCAGCAGAAATCTGCCGCCGTGAGAAAGTTTCTGCATCCATTTTGCCGGAAGTTCAGCGGAAAACAGATCCAGCGGCACTGCCGTTTCGCCGGATTCAGCGGCAACGACTTTGCGGGCAAGTGACAGCCCGGCTTCATTGAGTTTGGTCAGATCATCGGAAAGATTCACCGCTCCGGCGGCCATCAGCACGATGGATAACAACACTTCCAACTCTCTTTCCGTGGCGTTGGAATAGGTGTTGTTGATCACCTTGATATACTCCATTTCCGGCTTGCAAAGCACGAGTATCGGCTGCAATGTATCCGGATAGTCGCTGGTTTCCACGCCGCGGCAGAGGGCGAAATCGGGGTCATTGATCCACAATTTCTTATTCATCCAGAAGCGGTACGCCACATGGAGCGTATTACCTTTGATATTGTCCCAGTCAGAGTGGATATCGCCGCCGACTCTGGAAATGGAAACGAAGCGGTTGCCCGCCATATACGGATAGTTGCATCCCATGATCTCCGCCCGGCCATTCACCCCATCGGTGATACTCTGCATCAAATGGCGCATGATCTGACTGCGTTGGATGCTCTGATCGTGATAACGGCGGGCATTCAACAGCGCGGCAAGAAAGTCAAGTTTGAAGTAACCGAATCCATCCCCGATCAGGCGGTCAAAAAGTTCCCGCAGAAATTTCCGGCTTTTTTCCACGGTCGGGTCGAGGACAAAGGCGTTGCGCCGCATACATTCAAAGGCGAGAGTCGGTTGACCGCCCTCACTTAAAGCGAGCATATCGTAATCCAGCTGGGCGATCCGGGCGTGCGGTTCCACGCAGACCGGGGCGACCCACAAGCCGGGGGTGAAGTTGAGTTTGCGGATCTCGGCGGCAAGTTTTTTCATCCCGGAAGGAAAATAACTGTTGGCGTGCCATTCACCGTAACAGTATTGCCAGCCGTCATCGATGATGATACGTTTGATGTGTTTGGATAACACGGGATCTCTGGCAATGAATTCCGCATTTTTCAACACTTCATTTTCAGTGATCGTCCAGCGGTAGTAATCCCAGGTGTTCCAGCCGGGTTGAGGAACGGGGAACTGCCGGTCAATCTCAATGTTGTTTCCGGCATAATCCTGCAGCATGGTTATTCCGTTGCCCAATTCAAAAGTGACATCAGGGAAGGTGATCTCCACGCCGGAAAAATGGTCTGCTTCAGCGCAGATATCCAGCGAAACACAGTGATCTTTCACCCTGCCGGAAACTTTTGCCCAGCACCCAAGATCGAGCGGATGCGTGATAAGCAGTGTCGTATTTCCGGATGAAAGGGCAAAAGTGTAAAAACTGTCAAAACTCTTTTCTTCTTCAACCGGCGGCATGAAAACTTTGCAGCCACCCATTTTCATCGCACTGGTCAGCAGATGATCGAAAGGGATATCCTGACACTCCAGCACCGAAAAAAGCAGATGTTTGACCGGAGCAGAAAGCGACACCGATGAATGGATGACCGCTTTACTGCCGCATTTTTCCACCTGCAAAGACCATTGTCCCAGATCGTTGGAGCAAATGAAACTATCCGGCGTTCCGCCCGCCTGCCAGAGCAGTTCTGATTCATTGCCGTCGGCGGTAACTTTGCTTACTCCGCCGGAAAGATCCCATCCCCCGAAAACAAACTCTTTGAAAGGATTGATTCGCATGATATTCCTCGCATTGATCTCAAAACTTTTTAATTAAAACACCGGAAAAAGGCGGATAAAGAGTACATTCTTCCCCCGGAGGTGAAAATGAACCGTTTGTCCGGTATATACTATACCGCCGGAATTATCTTTTTCCAACGGTGGAAGAAAAAATCAGCCCGATTTTCCGCCGGGTATCAAAACATGATAAAGCGGGATTCTCTCGGCGGCAATTCCAGAATCAGACGGTTGCCCTCAACTTTGTATTCCTGCTGATTGAATATATCCTTGCCGTTATTCTGCGGCAAACGCAATTTCTCCGGATCGATCTCCAGCACTCTGGTCACACTCTGATCACTGTCATTGAGTGCCACGATCATCACCCGGTTGTTGCCGGAGTATGCCGCATAAAGGAAATCCGCCGATCTATCCACCGGATGGATGCCGCAATTCAAATCCCACGGCGCATAGAATCGGGGATTTCTGCCCAGCAGAGCAAAGGCGGCATTGCCGACATCCAATTGCGGTTCTTTTTCCGGCCGGGAACTCTTGGCCACAAAATTGAAGCACTTGGCGTAAGCGTAAAAGTGGCGGTGCGCCCGGTCGGTTTCCGGATTGGCCGGATCAAAAACTTTCAACAGATTCGGGCTGAACATGAAAATCGTCCGGAATATCTGGATCGGTCCCAATTCGATCGTGTATTCATTGCTCCGGTAGCCGTAAAGGATACGCAACACCGCCGGATCCAGCACCCCGTAATAGTTGTGTTTTTCCGAAACCTGTCCTTCATACCCCTCACCGACCAGGATCATATCGAAAAATACATCCGACGGCAACCGGGTATAACGGATGTGACCTTTCATCAGCGAGGCCGGATTTTTCTGCTTCATGAGAATATACGCCCGTTTGTGGAACTCACGCAACGCCCGCATATCCCGGTTGTAATGGATGTAACCGAATTCATCCACCCAGCGGCAGCCGTGAAGCGCATTGTAACACGGCATCGGCCATGCCAGATCGAAATAAAGATCGTAAACCTGATAACGGTCAACGCTCAAATGCCACTGCACCATGTCGATTTTATGTTCCAGAAAACTGCGGCTGTTCATACAAGTCATCGTCCAGATGGCGTAATCACGCTGACGCCGGGAATCGATCACAGAATCCTGATGGGCCACTGTCGGATCACCGACCATATTCCACTGACTGCCGAACCACGCCCACCACGGGAAATGCGGTGAACAGCCTTTCGTGCCGTAATAGTAGAATGCGTGGCACCTTTCCAACCCCTCACGTTTGGGCAGGAAACGGGCCATTGTATTCTCCTGAACCACTCCTTCGGCTTTCCACTCATAGAATCTGGTGGCATACCAGTTAAAGTGATATTCATGGGCAAAAAGCGAAGCCGCTTCCACCGATTTGGGTTTGGTCGGTGTGGCGTGCAGATAAAATTCGATCTTTCTGGCGGCCGTAAGCGTGACCGGAGTATCGACCAACTGCATGGTAAGCACCGCTTCATTTTCCGTCACGTTGAAACGGTAACCTTTGGCTTTATCCCGGAAATACCATCCCCGGCAACTATCCACGCCGCCCATAAGGCCCACGTCAGCATTGCCGCACCAGAAATAGGGCTTTTTCGTCGGGTCGATGAAAATTTCCCGGTTCTGCCACGAAGAAAAGTCGATTTTTTCATAGATCGATGAACAATCATCAAAAGCATCGGCATACGCCCGATCCATCGGGATCTCCAGCGACAAAGATTCCACTTTGAATCCCGCCTGACCGACATTCAGGGTAAACCACATAAAGCCGTCAAATTCAGCGTGGATATCCACTGTCAGCGGCACATTATCCAATGCGGTAAGCCGGTAGTCGGCAAATGATTGACCGCATTGCAGCAGTTTGCATTCAAAACGAACCGGTTTGCCGTTGAGGATCAATCTTACCGGACGGCGGAGAATTTCCCGGTTCTGACTGGTGATCGAGGCGATCAGCCCCTCCCTGCCGAACATATACGCCCTGCCCCAGCAGGCAAAAACCCGGTCGTTGGCGATCACCGGCATCCACGGCACCGGCACGATATCGCCCAGACCGGCAGTCGTTCCCTCCCACGGGGCTTTACCATCCGGTTTGGCAAAATATTCATAATCCTGTGCAATGACCTTGCCGGTCTGATCCGCAAATTCATAGTGCATATCATACAACCCCGGCGGCAGATCACGGATATCGAAACGCAACTCGATATCGCCCCGGCGGATGGTGAATTCCAAAGTTTTTTCGTAAACGAATTTGCCGTCTTTCCAATCTTTCATCCGGATCTTGAGCGTGCATTTGCGCCCGGAATTATCCCCGCCGGTGGCGACTACGACCAGTTCCATTTTTTCCGGGTCTGCCCGGAACGCTTTGAATCTGACCATATTCGGCTCTTTGTAGTTCACCTGACCGCGGAATAATTCACCGTCTTTTGCCGTGGCGATCGTAACACTCAAAATGCCTTCCGCCGCCCAGTTCCCGGCCAGCTGCACAGCGGCACTCTGACCGCCGGATAATGCCGTTTCTCCCCGGCTCTGATTGTTTTCCAACGCTCCGGCAACAGCCGATACCGTCGCCCGGTCATCCTGTGAAGCATAAATGTAAACGGTGGAAGCAAACTGCCCCTGACAGGATAATTCGCCAAATGGCAATATTTCAAATGCCGGAGTATTTGCCGCCAAACGGACTTGCGGATATTGCCTGACATCGCCCATCGCTCCGGGGGCAAGAGTGACCGTGCAACTGCGCAATGCCGGAGTGTTTTTGCTGTCTGCCTTTTGCGAACCGAGATCGTCGGTTTTCAACAACTGTACCACGCCCCGGTAGGAGCGGCAGATATTGAAATATACCGCTTCACCAGCTTGGGGAGTCACGCCGAAATTGCTCCACGGGATCGCCGCTTCAAAGTGCCATACACCGTCTATGACCCGGTTGCGAATGACCATACCGGAAACGCTCCAGGCGGTTCTTTCCACGCCGTTTCGCAGTTGTGAATCATAAAGCACTCCGGCAGAGTTGATAATGAAATGATACATATTATCCGGCTTGCCGTCGGCAGAAAAGTAGAAGTCGATACAATCATCTTCCCAGACGTTGCCGTCGGGCGCGGAAATAGTGCAGCGCAGATCGTCGCCACGGGATTTCATGGCGATATAGAGGTTGTTCTGATCGTAAGAGAAATAGGCTTGCGGCTGATATTCAGCGTAAGTGCCGTTCTTTCCCCGTTTGCCGCCCTCGCTCATCAAAGCCAATCCGGCGGCATATTCCCCTGACTGAATCCGGCCGTCGCTTTGCACCGTTCTTTCAGTCAGGGCAAAATCAAAAGGGCGTTGGGTTTCTCCTGCGCCTTGGGCGGTCACAGACCGCTGATATTCGCTCCTGACCTCATCTTCGGTCAGCACCCGCCGGAATATGCGTACTTCGTCGAGCAATGTACTGCCGGGGTTGGCATCCCACTGCTGACCGAGTGACAACATATTATACACTCCGGTATAAGCGGTGATATCTTTGGATGCGGCATATTCGCCGTCGATATAAAGCGTGATCTTTCCATCCCCCCAGGTGGCAACGATGTGATGCCACTGGTTCTTCTGCCACACCGGTTTGCCGGCGGTCAGGTTGACAAAGTTGTTGCCGCCCTCAAGGGTACCGTAATAGAAGCGGACTCCGGTCTGACCATTCTGGTTGCGCAGTAAAAGCACGATGGAATCTTTTTCTTTGCCCTGAACCAGCGTATGCAGACGCAGAAGCACCCGGTTTTTCCGGTTGCCCGGTTCCGCATCGACCGGATTGACCCAGAAACTGATCGAGCCTTGCGTACCGGAAACAATGCCGCTTGACCAGAAATATACCACCCGGTCAAAACCGGTTTTCCCGGCGACTGAACCGATATGCAGAGCATTGCCGAATCTGCCGGGAACCAGCATGGCCTCCCGGTTGACCGCATCATTGGGCACTACCGGCCGGATCGTCACCTGACGGGTGCTGTTGAGCATGACGAAAGGTTTGTCGTGGTTGAGCGAATCATTGAAAGAAAAACTCAATTCCGGCTCAACGGCTCCGGCGGCCAGAGACAATCCGGCCAAAAACATCCATAATTTTTTCATTTTAACCTCCCGGTGTTGTATGGTATAATAATCTGTGCTATATCATTATTATACCACCGATGTATAAAAAACGGATGGACAAAAAGTTCATCCATAATGACAAAAAGATTGATTTGATAAATTTTTGTCAAAATTCCATGATTTCGCCGTCAACTGGAATGAATGCCGCCTCTTTGGCGGCAATGGCGGCAAGTTTTTCCGGTTCATGCGGCCAGAACTGCCTTGCCCGGTGGCTGAATATGATTTTGCTGTTTTCGTGCAGATTGCCCAGCACCGTAAATGCTTTGCGTATCTGCCGGAATGCTTCGCAGTTGGAGTGGTAAAAATTCATCCACAAATTTGCATCATTCGCACACGTTGAATCCCAGATGACCGCATCAAAACAGGTTTTGCCGATCAGATTCAAAGCATGGGCGGTGATATTGGCGGTATCCAGAGCGTAAAGCAATTTTTTGCCGTTGCCGCTGATAATATATAAAAAGGTTTCTTCGGACGGATCATTCACCGCATGATTGGCGGGCAATGCCGTAAAATCATATCCGGAAACCTGAAATTTATCCCCGTGCCGGTGGGGAAAAACTGCCGCAATATCCGCAACGGTGCGGCAAACCTCTTTGGAAGCATACAAATTTACTTTGCGTCCGGCAAAAATCCGGTGGAAAACTTCCGGATCGAAGTGGTCATAATGGTTGTGGGTTATAACCACATCGCTGATTCGGTTGCTATCCACCTTGAATCTTGCCAACGCCTGATCTGCCGTCGTGCCGCAATCGATCAGAATGTGATCGTCGATCAATGTCGCACAACTGCCCAAAATCCCCGCTTCACCGTAACGGCTCCAATCAAAATCTGCCGCCCCGGTGCCGATAAATTGTAATTTCATTTTCCCGACCTCGGTTATATTAAAAACGACCGGCGGTAAATATACCACCGGTCGGAGGATTTTTCAATGCGTTCTTTCAATTGCCGCCGGTCATTCAGCCGGGAAATAGTTTGCCGCAAAAGCAGAACATCTTTCAAATGCTTCCGGGGTATAGAGATAGTTGTCGTTCCAATGCCAGCACCAGATCAGATGCCGGAATCCGGCGGCGGCGATCCTTTCCAGTGCCGGAACCGGATCGAGTTTGACACAATCGGTATTTACAGCAATGATCATTCAGAATATCCTCCTGCCCTTACCGCCGGGGCATGGCATCCTGCTCCACGATAATAATATCATCGAAAAGCACCGTACCGGCATCCGGTCCGTCATGCAAGGTCAGATAAACGGTCAAAGTACCATTATCCGATGAAATATTTTCCGCCGAAAAGCGGAACCACTGCCCCTGCGTATCGCCCAGACGGTAACGGACTGCCGGAGCTGTACCGGCTTTGTACCAGATGTGAACCATATCCGCTTTGCCGGTAGTTCTGACTGCGGCACAAATGGCATATTTTTTGTTGGGATCAAGATTTTCCGCCCGCATGATCATCCGGCCCCAACCGCGTCTGACCACGGTGATCGCTCCGGCACGGCTGCCATGATACGCTCCGGAATCAACCACTTCATACCTGAATTCACCGCGACCGGAAAATTGCGGAGTATTACGGGTCACTCCGGCAAAACCATTTTCAAAACTGCCGTTGGGCAGCAGATTGGCGGCTCTTTGAGCATCGGTGATCACATCGTTACCGCATGGGAACCACATATCCATCACAGCGGCCATCTGATAGAGTTTATCCTTTTCAAAACGCACCCGGGCCAGATACCGGGGTTCGGCGGCAACGGCGGCTTCGGCTTGAGCGAGCAATGCTTTGGCCGTTGCCGCTATGGGGGAGATATATTCCACGATATTGCTCATGTTATCCAGATTTTTTCCGGTCACAGCGATCCGGTCATTGAGCAAGCGGTAGTAACGATACATCGGTTCAGCGGCAGGGCCGTAAAGTCCACGGCAGAACCGCATGGTCAATTCTTTGACATCCTGATCCGGATCCCACGCCAGAGTAATGCGGAGATATTCGGTCAGAGGACTCGGATAAAGCCCCTCATTGAAAAATCCCGCCAGTTTCAACCGGCTGTATTCTCTGACATCCTGTGCCAGAATATCATCGTAAGGATGGATCCACCCGCTGAAGAATACTTTCACCCCCATATCTCTGGAAACAATCTGACCGGGATAGGCCTCTGCCCAACCTTTAAGTCGCTGATAATAAACTGCATTGCTCGGGTCGGTGATCGGCCGGGCATAATTGCGGTCATTGTAACACACCCAGATATAGACATTTTCCGCCACCCGGAATGACGGCATATCCTCGTGATTGCCGTAGGCATTGATTTTCAGTTTCACATCCGGATATTCCCTGCGGAACACTTCAGCCACTTCATTGACAAAACGGAAAACCTGATCGCTTCCGGTCGCTCCGTAAGCCTGACACAATTCACATTCGCAATAACCGCCGCCGTCATTGGCTTCCAGCGGCAAAAGTACGGTTGACGGATAACGTTTCATATAAGCCAGCATATTACTGATAAAATGCTGACGCAGTGCGGCATTGCCGATGCACAACTGGCTCTGGCTCCACCACGGCGGCCCGGTCGGAGCCGGCGGAGTACGTTTGCCGTCAAGCAGCGGATTCCACTCCGGGTGTTCGTTCAAAGCGGCTCTTCCCGCCCAAAACGCCCAGCAATGTGAACCGAATGAGGGTCTGATCCCATGGGCCAGCATCGCTGAAAGTTGCAACGTTCCCGGCGGATTTTGCGAGCGTGAACGCCAACCGGAAAAGGCCATCCAGCGGAAAAGACGGTTGTAATCTCTGGGAAAATTGTGCAGATTACGCACATTGAAATACGGTTTTTTCACCAGATCGATATCTTCAACTGCGACCGTCTTTCTTTCCGGTATTTCCAGCCACATTTCATCCATATAGGGCCAGAAAATGCCCTGTCCACGCAAAAATGCGTAAACTGCCATCAAGGTTCCGAATTCACCGCCGCCGGTAAGGGTCAGCGATTTGCCGTCGCAGAATATCCGGATCTGATCGACCTCAAATTTATCCGTTTCAAAGCCGATAAAAACCGGATTGGCCGCATGGATATTGGTCGTTACCGGTAAAGTTGCACCGCTCATCCGGGAGATAAAATCATTCAATTCATCGGCCGCATATCTGATTATTGACGGAGCATTTTCCGGAATAACGATATTGGCATTGGCTTTGCCATCCACAGTCAGTTGAAATCCGGCCGACAAAACTGTGCAAATCAGACAAAATACAAGTGTTACGATTCTTTTCATAAACGATGTCCTTTATATCAGGGATAGATGAATGGGGCTTTGTAACCGTTATCCGCTCCTTTATGATAAACGATCGGAGTATCCATGACATGACCGTCAAGCAACGCCACATTGACCCGGCTCATGCCGGAGTGCCGCCAGCCGAAGTAATTGACCACACTGTTGGTATAGGTCGTCGCCTTGGCATTGGGGTTGGGCAGATAAAACTTCTCACTGGCATCAACAAAAAGCATGATCGATGAAGCGTGGGCGATGGAATCACCCTCTTTGACATTGCGGAGATTGTACTTTTCACTCATGGCATAACTGGTAAATTTTTCACCGTATGAATCGGCCGTTTGCCACTGGGTCTTGGTATCTTCACTGGGGCAGACAAAAACTTCACGATCATGGATCTGCCGGTCGTAAAGCATCCACGCCCAGGTCAAACCGTTGGCCCCGTTGTTTTTATTGACACTCATGGTCATACCGTCATGATCGTCGGTGTATTGCAAAAATGCCATACCGAGTTGTTTGAGATTGCTGATGCAACTGGCACTGCGGCCGCGTTCTCTGGCACTATTCAATGCCGGTAAAAGAATTGCTGCCAGAATGGCGATAATGGCAATAACCACCAACAGTTCGATCAGCGTGAACGCTGATCGAGTGAAGCACGGCTCCGCCGTGTGAAGCGCAGCGTTGCTGCATGAAGCGTTTGCCTGCGGCAAACATGAAGCACTTGCTTTGCAAGTATGATGCGGCGTAT
>SUWG01000029.1 GCA_015061625.1 Lentisphaerota bacterium
AACTCGGTCGAGTACGGTCGTACACTCCCTCGTTGCCGCCTTGACTTGGCTTCGACCTTGCCTCACAATGCAAAGTAAAAGTGCATTCGACTGCGGTCTGCGCGGTTTCCCGTGAAAAATACGACCTCGTGCGGCTGGCAGGTGATCTCCGTATCGGGGGTACGGGGGGCAACGCCCCCTGTTAAGGGCGGCTCTGCCGCCCGCCCGACCAAGCCGCGACAACGGAGCGGCGCGACACCCCGCTTTTCTTTGGTTACTTTCGGGGGCAGTCTCCCCAAAATTTTCTTTGCCTACTTTCTTTTTCAAAAAGAAAGTAGGGAATCCCGCTTTTCTTTGGTTACTTTCTTTTCTCGTGAAAAGAAAGTAACTGCCAGCGGGAGTAGAGATATTCGACGGTGGAGCGGGCGGAGTCGAGTTGGGTTTGAAGTTCGGTGGTTTGGTGGCCGTATTTGGCGAAGAAGTCGGGGGATGAGAATATGGCTTCCAATTCAGCAACTTTTTCTTCGGCGGCGATGATGGCATCTTCGATACCGTCGAGTTCTTTTTGTTCTTTGTAGGAGAGTTTTTTAGGTTTTTCGGGTTGAATTTGAGCCGCGGGGGTTGGCGGCGGTGATTTTCTGACGGGAGTTGAGGAGGTGTTTGCGATTTCTCTTTCGCGCCGTTTTTCGAGGGCGTAGTCGTAATCGCCCGGGGTATAGATGATTTTGCCGTTGGCATCGAATGAGAGGATCCCGGTGCAGATACGGTTGAGGAAGTAGCGGTCATGACTGACGAGCAGGAGACATCCGAGGAAAGAGGCGAGGGCTTCTTCGAGGAGTCGCAGACTGGAAAGGTCGAGATCGTTGGTCGGTTCATCGAGGATGAGGAAATTGCCGCCGTTTTTAAGGATTTTAGCCAGAGCGATGCGTGCTTTTTCACCGCCGGAGAGGAATTTTATGCGGGTTTTGATTCTTTCATCCTCAAAGAGAAAGCGTTTGAGGTAAGTCCAGACGGTAACTTTTTCAGAACCGAGGTAGACGTATTCGAGTCCTTCGCTGATTTCTTCGGCGACGGATTTTTCCTGATCGAGGACGGTGCGATTCTGATCGATGAGGTTGAATTGCACGGTGGAAGCGGTTTCGCATGATCCGGAATCGGGTTGGATTTCCCCGGTGATGATTTTGACGAGGGTGGATTTGCCGATACCGTTGGGGCCGACGAGACCGATTCTGGCACCGGGGGAGAATTCAAATGAGAAATCGTCGATGATTTTACGGTCGCCGAAAGATTTGGAAATGTTTTTGAGTTCGACGGTTTTGTTGCCGAGGCGTGGCGGGGCAGGGATGAGCAGTTCCATATCGGCATCGCGCAGAGGTTTGGCGATGTTGGAAATTTCTTCAAAGCGTTTCATGCGGCCCATATTGCGTTTGAGGCGGGCTTTGGGGGAGCGCCGCACCCAGTCGATTTCGGAACGGAGAAAGTGCTGGCGTTTGGCTTCAAAGATGTCTTCTTTGAGTTCCCGGTCGGCCTTGGCGGCGAGGAAGTCGGCGTAACTGCCGGAGTATGAATAGAATTTGCCGTGGTCAAGTTCGACGATCCTCGTGGCGACCCGGTCGAGGAAACAGCGGTCATGGGTGACGAAAAGACAGGCGGTGGAAGTGGAATTGAGAAATTCTTCGATCCATTCGATAGTATTGACGTCGAGGTGGTTGGTCGGTTCATCGAGCAAGAGGAGATCGGGGGCGGAAATGATGGCTTTGGCGAGGGCGACCCGCCGTTTTTCGCCACCGGAAAGATTGGCGCAGCTTTTATCGGCCACATCGGCAAGGTGAAGTTTATCGAGGATGGTATTGAGCCGGACTTCGGGGACCCAGGCATCGTGCAGATTGAGGAAGTGTTCGATATCGGCGTGAGCGGCGGAGTTGATATCACTGTTTTCGTAACGTTCAAGCTGGGAGTAGATAAATTGCAGACCGGCCCGGACGTTTTCGGCGATAGTAAGTTGGGGATCGAGTTCAAAATCCTGGGGCAGATCGGCACAGCGGAGGTTGCGCATCCGGGTGAGTCGGGAACCTTCGGCGGGAGATTCGGCACCGGTAATGATTCTCAACAGGGTGGATTTGCCGCAACCGTTGCGGCCGACGAGGGCGACTTTTTCACCGGTGGAGATGGCAAATTCGGTTTGATTATAGAGAATTTGACGGCCGACAGAGAGAGATAATTCTTCGGCAGAGAATAGAACATCGGGCATAATATTTTTCTTTCCTGAAGTTTTTTTTACATAAAATACCATAAAAATGGAGATTTTTCAATTGAAAAAGTTGTAAAAGGTGTTATAATATCAAATACGGGCAGATTGCCGGAAAAGATAAGGAGGAATATCATGGCTTCAGTAAAGATGTATAACAAGAGTGGTGATACCAAAGCGCAGGAGATCCAACAGGGGATCGAAAAGAAATTCGGCAAGCTGCCGGAAGTGTTTCAGGCGATGGGGCGGAGCGGAGATTTCCTGGAAGCCGTGCTGAAAGTGGCGGAGGCCGCCGGGAGCAATCTTGATCCTAAAACGAAAGAATTGATCATTATTGCAGTGAGTGCGGCCAATGGTTGTCAGTATTGTCTGGATGCACACCGGTCAGCGGCGTTGCTGATGGGAGTGACGGATGAGGAAATTTCCGGAGCGATCGAAGTGGCCGGATCGATTTCGCTTTTCAATACGATCAATAAGGCGATTGATTTGAATTCGGATTTGAAAACTCCGGTCAGAAGTTGAAAAAACTGTCGTTGAAAAAAGTATCCTTCCGGAAAACAGATGCCGGAAGGATTTTTTATTGCTGCTACGCCCAGACAAGCCGATTGGATCAAAGCCGTGTCGGCCCGGTTGACAAATCTGACCTGCCATGGTATATTTTGTTGGTGGCGGAAATTGCCGCATATAACTTGGTATACCAGTTTCACAACATTTGGAGCATTACTTTTTTATTTGACAAAAGTCGTTGACAGCATTATCTTATGAGAGAAACAATGCGGGGTGAAAGATGAAAAAATTACAGTTGATCGCACTGTTGGCGGCGATGGTTGGAAATTTACTTTGTGCCGGAGAGTGTCCGCTGAATCGTCCGGCACCACCGGCCGGCAGACACAGTTCGTCACGGGGAGATGTTTCCGGCAAAGTTGACCGGATGCTGGAAGATGCCGAAGATGCGGAACGCCGTTTGAGCCGGGTAAAGCCCGGATCAAAAGATGAGATGGTCTGGCGGCACCGCCGGGAAGATATCGCTTTGCAGATAATCCACGAGGCGCAGATATTTTTTCTGGAACAGGGCACGGTCAGAGATGACGGCCGCACACGCCTGATGCGGATGCTGCTGGATAATGAAAGCGCGTATTTGCAGCGGTCGTTGAGTGAAGTGCGTGATTTCCCGTATCTGACATATTTGAGCAATCCGCAGGTGTTGATCGCCGAAATACGTTCCGGCAAGGTGCAGTTTCCGGAGCGGGTGCCGCGCAGTGATATGTTGCTGCTGCGGGAAATACAGAAGTTGCAGCGTGAATTTCTGGAAGAGTATCAGCGTCAGGCTGAACGCAACTTCAGGAAGTGATACGGTTTTCAGATAAATTTTTTCCGCAAAGAAGATGATGGAATATCCATCATATCCCGGTATTTTGCCACCGTCCGTCTGGCGACCGGGATATTTTCTTTTTTCAGCAGTTGGGCGATCGCCTCATCCGACAGCGGCGAGAATGGATCTTCCCGGTCGATAAGATGGCGGATCTTATCCATGACCGCCTGATTGGAAATTTCCGAAGTGCCGTCAAAATCGTAGCCGCCGGTGAAGAAGTTTTTGAGCGGCAATATCCCTTGCGGTGTGTCGGCAAATTTATCCGCCACACAGCGGCTGATGGTGCTTTCATTGACATTGAGTTTTTCGGCGGCATCTTTCATGGTCAGAGGTTTGAGCGCGGATTTGCCGTGGTCGAGAAAATCTTTCTGCCGCGCGATAAGCAGATCGCCCAGTTGCTTGAGCGTGCTTTCCCGCATGGTCAGCGAATGAATCAACTCTTTGGCACTGTTGCGTTTTTCCGTGAGAAATGCCCGGTCATCTGCCGATAGTTCCCGATTGTCGAGCAGTTTTTCATAGGTTTGGGAAATGGTGAGCCGGGATGATTCCGGGCGGTTGACGGTGCAGAAATAGTCGCCGTTTTCCCGTCTGGTAATGATCAGATCCGGAATGATGACCGACGTTACCGGCGAATTTTGTTTGCCGGGGGCCGGATTGAGTGAACGGAGCGTTTTCAACATATTGTGCAATTCCGTCATGTCGGTCTCAAGTTTGGCGGCAAGGCGGTCGAGGCGGTTTTTTTGCAGATCTTCCAAACCTGTATCGAGCAAAAGAGCCAGTTTTTCCGTCATTTTGCCGCTTCTGACCAACTGCAATTTCAAACATTCCGCCAGATCGCGTGCCGCCACTCCCGGCGGAGCGATTTTCTGAACCAGATCAAGAGCTGTGGAAATTTCCGGCATATCGGCATCACACCGCATGGCCAGATCCGGCAACGGCGTATCCAGATAGCCGTTGTCGTTGAGGGCGGAAACGATTTCCTGCGCACAACGTAAAATATTTTCCGGCAGCTCCATCGCCGATAATTCTGTATACAACTGCGTACGCAACTGCGGCGGCGGTGCCGGCAGTGACCCGATAAAATCCCGTTTGGCATCATCCGGGGAAACGGCGGTCGGCAACGGCAGGTCATTGGCCCATTCTTCCGGCAATTCGGCGTTGTTTTCATAATCATTTTCATCGTATGATGAAGTGTCGTTTTCACGCGGCAATTCGGCGGTAAAGTCGTTTTGAGCGGTATAATCCGGCAATTCCAACAGCGGATTGGAGGCCAATTCAGCGGATAATCTGCTCTCCAGCGCGGTGACCGGCAGGGCGAGCAATTCCAGACTGCGGCGCATATTTTGCGACAGCAGTTGGCGTTGCTCAAGTTGTCCGGTCAGCCCGGTGGTAAGTTTTTGGCTCTGATTCCCTGACATGATTTGGATTCCACTGAAAAAAGTCCGGAAAATTTCCGTAAACTGTTTGACAATCACTCAAATAAAATTTAAATTATAAAACATGATTTTTCAATATGAATTCTGAAAAAAGTAACGATTTTTTTGCCAATATGAATGAATCCGGATTTTTTTTCACCTCTCTGGGCAGCGGCAGCAGCGGCAATGCCTATTTTGTCGAGTCGCCCGATGAAGCATTGTTGATCGATCAGGGCTTTTCCCGCAAGGAATTGCTCAACCGGATGAATAAATGCAACTGCCGCCCCGAAAAACTCTGCGGCGCACTGCTCACTCATGAACATACTGACCACGCCGCCGGAGCAAGGGTTTTCTGCGATACATTCAATCTGCCGCTTTATACCACTCCGGAAACTGCCGCCAGATTGGCGCGGACCAAAAATCTGCCCAAACTTGTCCGCACTTTTGAACCGGGCGCAAAATTCACCGCCGGCAGTTTTGAAATCACCAGTTTCGCTCTTTCTCACGATGTCGATACGGTCGGATTCAAGGTCGGGTGGCAGAATCTGCACCTCGGTATCGCTACCGATTCCGGATGCATCAGCGAAAGTGTCAAACGCCATTTGCGCAACTGTCACGCTCTGGTCATCGAAAGTAATTACGACCGGGAAATGCTGATGAATTCCGACCGCCGTCTGGAACTCAAACGGCGCATCCTCGGCATCCGCGGCCATCTGGATAATCTGGAAACTGCCGCATTGCTCGATGAATTGCTCGGCAATGAATCCAATTTACTGCTCCTCGCTCACGTCAGCCGGGAGTGTAACGATTACGATAAACTCGCCGGTATCTGCGCCGGAAAACTCCGCCAGATGAAGCGTGAAGATTGCCGTTTCGCCGTTTTGCGTCAGGATGAACCGGCAGGCAAATTCCTTATCAAAACTCCGGAAATGGATTGAAAAGCTGTAATTACCGCTTTTATTCCGTAAAAAATCAGTAACCGGACTTGCTTTTTTGAAAAATGGTGATACATTAATAATCTGTTGTAGTTTGTGACAGTTTTTTGTATTTATATAAAATGAAGGAAAAGTGAATATGGCGCATACCAAGTCTGCCGTCAAACGTCTGGCCACCAGCAAAAAAGCGAATCTCCGCAACCGTGCCAGAATCAGCGAATTGAAAACCATTGAGAAAAAACTGCGCGCTGCGGTCGCCGCCGGCGATGCCGCTGCAACTGAATTGGCAAAAACTTTTGCCAGCCGTCTGGATAAAGCGGTCAAGGCCGGTACCATCCATGCCAACCGTGCCGCCAACAAAAAATCCCAGGCGGATAAACTGCTCGCTGCGAAATAATTTCTGCGCAGCCAGTAGTTTCAAAGTCAGAGTCGGAGTATCTCCGGCTCTCTTTTTTTTGGCTTTGCATTATGGGCAATCTCTTGTCAAACTATCGGACACCGGCTCGGTCGAGTACATAGTACACTCCCTCGCCGTTGCCTCTGTTTGACTTCGACCTTGCCTCATACTGCAAAGCCAAAAATGCCGCAGTGTGTTTCGGCTCTTACTGGCTGTCGCCCTTGATGGGGCTATCGCCCCATACCCCGTTTTTGCTTTGCATTGCGGGCAATCTCTTGTCAAACTATCGGACACCGGCTCGGTCACATACATAGTATGCTCCCTCGCCGTTGCCTCTGTTTGACTTCGACCTTGCCTCGCACTGCTTCGCAAAAAGACCGCAGTGTGGAATGGCTCACGGGCGGATGAACCGCCCTTAACAGGGGCTATCGCCCCCGTACCCCCGTTATTGCTTTATATTGCGGCTAATCTTTTGTCTTGCACTGCTTCGCAAAAAGGCCGCTGGGTGGTTCGGCTCGGCGGTAACTGACGGATAGCAGATCGGTCTGTTGTCGTCCGTATCGTCCGTATTGTCCGTATCGTCTGTATCGTCTGTATCGTCCGTATCGTCCGTTGCCGATTACTGCCGGTTGCGTATGGCAGTCAGTAATTCTTCGATCCCGCCGTTGAAAATGGTCGCTTCCGGGTGCTGGTGGCGGAACCATGTCCGTTGCCGTCTGGCATATTGCCAGGTGGCGGTGCAGAGTTTTTCCAGCAGAGTTTTCCGGTCAAATTCGCCGTTTATATATGCGGCGATCTGTTTGTAACCCAAGGCCTGATGCGCCGTTGGCGTGGTGAATAACCCTTTGGCGATCGCCGCTTCGGCTTCGGCTATCCACCCGGAATCAAGCATTTTTTCCGCCCGTCGGGCAATACGCATTTTGAGTTCAAAACTCTCTCTTTCCAGCACAAAACTTTTGACTTTATAGCGCAATTCCGCCCGGCGGCCCTGCTGTAATTCAATGATCGATTTGCCGGTCAGCATAAACACTTCCAATGCCCGGATCAGGCGTCTGCGGCAAGATTGCCACTTTTCAAATGCCTGCGGGTCAACTACTTTCATCCTTGCCAGCAATAATTTTTCTCCGGCCTCGGAATCATATTGTTCATCCAGTTCTTTTCTCAACTCCCGGTCGCCGGGCAAATCATCCAGACCGTAGAGCAACGCTTTGAGGTAAAGTCCCGTGCCGCCGCAGAGGATCGGTAATTTTCCCCGTTTGCGGATGTCGGCAATCGCCCCATCCGCTTCGGCACAGAAGCGGAAAACTTCGGAACGCTCATCCAGCTCATAGATCCCGGTCAGATGGTGGGGTATCTGCGCTTTTTCTTCTTCATCGGGCTGGGCGGTTCCGATCGGCAGATCGGCATAAAGCTGCATGGAATCTATCGAAACGATTTCACCATCCAGCCGTTTTGCCGCTTCCAGTGCCAGCGCACTTTTACCCGATGCGGTCGCCCCGGAAATTACCAGCAATTCATCTTTCATCATTCAGCCCAAATGGTTGAAAAATTCCATCAATCTGCGCATTAAGCGGCTGTGCGGCGGATAACGGAAAGGCAGATCAAGCCATGTCGTCTGTTCCATCACCGGCTTTTCATGGGTAAAGGTGGTAAAGGTCTTCACTCCGTGGTACGCACCGAAACCGCTGTTGCCGACTCCGCCGAAAGGAATATTCATATTGGTAAAGTGGATCAAAACATCATTGAAAATCAATGCCCCGCAGGAGAATGCATATTTGAGTTGTTTTTTCAACTTTTCCGAACCGCCGAAACAATATGCCGCCAGCGGACGCTCCTGATTTTTGAGCATGGCGAGCAACTCCGCTTCCGTGGCAAATTCACGCAACGGCAGAATGGGGCCGAATATCTCTGTGGTCAGCAACGGCGAATTTTCCGGCAACCGGTCGATCACCGTCGGTTCGATGGTCAGCCGTTGCGGATCACGGTCTCCGCCGCAGATCAATCTTCCTTCCGAAATCAGATCCACCATGCGCTGATAGGCTGCGGCATCGGGCATTCCCGTTACCGTATCACCTTCCAGCGGATTTTTGCCGTACATCTTGCGGATTTCCGCGGCGAGCATATTGGCGAATTTATCCTTTACCTCTCGCTGCACCAAAATATGATCCGGTGCGGCGCAGGATTGACCGGCATTAAAAAATTTGCCCCAGACGATCCGTTTGGCCGCCTGCCGCAAATTGGCATTGGCCGCCACGATACAGGGATTTTTGCCGCCGAGTTCCATCGTACACGGCGTAAGATTTTCAGCGGCTTTGGCCATCACTTTTTTACCGGTGGCACTGTTGCCGGTCAGAAAGATGTAATCATATTTTGCATCGAGCGTTTCATCAAGACTCAATTCATCACCGATCACCATAATTTCATCGGAACTGAAACACGCTTTGATCAATTTACCGACCACTTCGTTGGTGTGCGGTGAACGGGGGGAAAGTTTCAAAATCACCTGATTCCCGGCGGCGTAAGCCCCCAGTGCCGGTTCGAGAGTGAGCAGCAGCGGGTAATTCCAGGTGGAAATGACCAGCACTCTGCCGAATGGTTCCCGGTGAAGTCTGGTTTTGGCGGGGAAAGTACTCAACGACCCCGGCAGAGTTACCGGGGAGGCCAGCGAATACAATTTTCTTTCCAGAAAACGGATGATCTGGATCAGCGGGATCAATTCCGCCAGCAAGGTGTCGGTCTGATCCCGGTTGAATTCTGCCACTAAAGTCGCATATATTTCTGCTTTGGCTCTGACCAGATGCTTGCGGAAATCCCGCAACTTCGCCCGGCGCACTTTCAATGGCTGGATCGTCAGGGCAGTCGTGGTGCGGAATGAATGCAAAGTTTTGAGCAGCAGTTCTTTATTCATATCAATCCCTGATATATTCTGTTTTTTTGCGGTGTCCCATGGCACACCAGATCTCGTGGCCGTGGGTTCCTTTCATTTTGCCCCATTGCCCGACGGTGATTTCCGCTTCGCCGCGCTTGCCCAGCAACACCGCTTCGTCACCGGTTCGGACTTGCGGCAGATGGGAAACATCCACGATCGTATAATCCATGGATATCCGGCCGAGGATCGGACAATATTCGCCGTGGATGATCACTTTTCCCCGGTTGCTCAATGCCAGAGGAATCCCGTCAGCGTAACCGGCGGCAAGCACCGCAACTTTGCGCGGCTGCGGCAGAATACAGGTGCGGTAATAGCCCACGGATGCTCCGGCCGGCAGATTGCGGACTTCTCCGACATAAGTGGTCAATTCCACGATCTGACGGCACGGATCGGTAAAGTTGTCACCGTACATCATGCCGCCGGGGCGGGCAAGGTTGAATGGAGCCATCGTCGCACGGGGGATCTTGACGATCGCATCTCCGGCGGCGTGGTGGTAATGGGCAAATTTGATACCGGCCTTATCCAGTGCCGTTTTGATCCGCAGGAACCGCTCCAACTGCAGATCGGCGAAAAAGATATCCGGTTGCGCCGCAGTGCAGAAGTGCGAAAAGAGTGAATCGGGAACCAGACCGGGCAGTTTGACGATTTCGCTGATGGTTTCCAGTGCCGCATTTTCCTGAATTCCCAAACGGCCCATGCCGGTATCCAGTTTGATGGCGACACGCACGCTTTTCTGCTGTTTGACCGCTTCGGCAGAGATCATTTTTGCCGTTTCAAGATTATCCGCCGGGCAGATGATATCAGCGGCGACCGCCGGGGCGACTTCCCACGGGGGAAGCAAGCCGAGGATCTGGACATCCAACTGCAATTTTTTCAAATCCAGAGCCTCATCAACTGTGGCGGCGGCAAAGCGGTACGCTCCGGCACTTTTGAGGGCGGCACCGATCTCCTGCGCGCCCATTCCGTAAGCATCATATTTGAGAACCGGCATAAGTTTACAATCATGCGCACAACTCATGATGAACCGGAAGTTCTCTTTGAGTTGTGCGAGATCGATCCGGTAAACGACTCTTGAATCAGCCATTTTGTTCACCGGTAACTTATTTTGCGTATTCTACTGAACGGGTTTCACGGATGATCGTAACTTTGATCTGACCGGGATAGGTCATCTCTTTTTCGATCCGGGAACAGATATCTTTGGCCAGCATCTGCGCTTCGCCTTCGCCGACTTTTTCCGGCACGACGACCACGCGGATCTCCCGGCCGGCCTGCAGAGCAAAGCAGCTTTCCACGCCGGGGAAGTCATGGGCGATACTCTCCAGTTGTTCCAGACGTTTCAGATAAAGTTCTGTAGTTTCACTGCGTGCGCCGGGGCGGGAGGCACTGAGAGTATCACAGATATTGATGAGGATATCGTAGAGTGATTCCGGCTCGATTTCTCCGTGGTGGGCGGCGACAGCGTGGACAACATCTTTGGCTTCATTGTATTTGCGCAACACATCGGCACCGATCTGGGCGTGGGGGCCCTCAACTTCGTGGTCGATGGCTTTGCCGAGGTCGTGGAAAAGACCGATACGTTTGGCTTTTTTCTCATCCAGCCCCAGTTCAGCGGCGATGATGCCCATGAAATAGGCGGTTTCCAGCGAGTGCTGCAACACATTCTGGGAGAAACTGTAACGGTATTTCAGACGGCCGAGCATTTTCATTATCTGCGGCGAGACACCGGGAATACCGGTTTCCAGCACGGCGGCTTCGCCGACCTGGAAGAGTTCTTCTTCCTGCTCTTTGGTGATCTTTTTGACCAGTTCTTCGACTCTGGTCGGGTGGATGCGGCCGTCGCCGATGAGTTTTTCCATCAACTTTCTGGCGATCTCTTTGCGAACCGGGTCAAAGCAGCTGATGACCACCGCTTCCGGCGTATCGTCGATGAGGATGCTTACCCCGGTGGCACTTTCGATCGCGCGGATGTTGCGTCCTTCCCGGCCGATGATGCGGCCTTTCATCTCATCGCTGGGCAGCGGGATGGTGGCGGTGGTGCGCTCATAGGTGCAATCTGAAGCGTAACGCTGCATGGCGTAGGTCAGAATCCTTCTTGCCTCTTTCTCACTGCGTTCTTTGGCTTCTTCCAGAACATTGCGCACGACCAGACCGGATTCGTTGCGGACTTCATTTTTGAGTTTTTCCAGCAAAACTTCGCGTGCTTCTTCACGGGAATAGCCGCTGATGCGCTCCAACTCATCGATCTGGCGGGAAATGCTTTTGTTGAGTTCCTGTTCGCGGTTGGCGACTCTTTCTTTCAACTGGGCGATTTCGGCTTCCTGTTTTTCGATATTTTTGAGTTTGGCATCCATGGAATCTGCCCGGCGGTCGAGCAACTCCTCACGTTGAGCGAGGCGTTTTTCCACATTGGATTGTTCTTTGCGGCGTTCTTTGAGTTCAGCTTCGCATTCTTCACGCATTTTGATCGTTTCGCCTTTGGCGGAAACTCTGGCATCCCGGAGCAAATGCTCCGCTTCACGTTCCGCATCGGAACGGATTTTTTCCGCACTGCGTCCGGCGGCATCGCGCCGGATGCGCTGGATCCCCAGCACCACTCCCAGTGTCAAAAACACGGAAGCCGCGGCGGTGATTGGCACTTCCCACATCATTTTTTCTTCTCCTGATTCACTGATTTCCTGTTGTGTCTATGACTTCCCTTTCGGTCACGACCCAGCGGACAGGCCGGTCGTGTTCCGTGCCGGGCAGTGGAGTGTCTGATAGTTGACAGGAGTAGATCGCCGCCAGCGGCGGAGTATCGATTTGAGCGAGCAGACGGTCATAATATCCGCCGCCGCGCCCCAATCTGCAACCGCAACGGTCACAGGCAACTGCCGGAATCAGAAACAACACTTGGGAAGCCAGAAATCCCGGTTCCGCCGCCGGCAGGGACGGTGACGGTTCAGGAATTCCGTATTTACCCGGCAGCAAATCGTGCTTAAGATCTTCGATGGCGACCATTTCGTAGACGCCGGAATGCGCCTCGAAACGGGGTAGGAAAAGTCGCTTGCCGGGGAATAGGGCGGAGAGGTCAACTTCAGCACCGAAACTGATGTAAGCTGCTATATTCCGGGCCTTTTGGAATACTGGCAATGCCCGGATATTTTCGCAAATCGCGGCATTATATTCCTGTCGCATTTGCGCGGTTATCGCTTTGCGCCGGGCGGAAAATTCCCGTCGTAAAGTTTGTTTAACTGCATCAACTGTTTCGGTTGCCATAACTGCTCCGGTATTTCAACGCCGGTAAGGCGAACCATTTTACCACGCAAGCGGATGAAATTTCATTCACTATCCGCCTGCCACCAAAAAAATATATATAAAAAGCAAAAAATTGCTGCTGATTATAAATATAATACTGTTTTGTCAAAAATAAAGCGATTTTACAAAAAAAGTATCATTTTTTTATGAATGGGGTCATAAATGGATCGTTGAGATGAAAAAAGCCGGGGGAAAGACTATAAAAAGGAAATATTCCGGACGTTGTGAAAATGGTATATCAAGTTGTATGCGGCAATCTCCGGCACATACGGGATATATCATGAAAGGTTGGATTTGTCAACCGTCAAACAAGGTTTGAATTTTTACAAAAAAGCAGGACAATAACAACAAAAAACGCAGATGAAAATAAATCCATCTGCGAACCAGTCAAAATTGGAGGCGTGGATCGGAGTCGAACCGATCTACGCGATTTTGCAGACCGCTGCCTAACCGCTTGGCTACCACGCCTCGTTATGTCATATAAAATAACTCCGTTTGGCAGATTTGTCAACCCCTTTTTGCAAAAAAAACGTTTTTTTTATATTTCTCTTGAAAAATGCATTACCATATATTATATTAAATAGTTTAGCAGAAGGTCTGTTTCCGCTTCAATCAAGGGAGAATGTATTATGGCAAAAAAATTCCGGATCGAGATCGCCGCCGACGAGTGCAAAGGTTGTTACCGTTGTCTGGCGGTCTGTCCCAAAAAACTGATCGCCCGCGGTAAAGAATTGAATATTCAAGGTTATTTCGCCGTCACGGTCGAGAATCCCGGCAACTGCATCGGTTGCGGTTCATGCTTCTACCAGTGCCCCGAACCCGGTGCGATCACCATCTACGAGGAGGAGTAACTTATGGCTTACAACAAACGTCTTTTGCTCAAAGGCAATGAAGCGGCCGTTTACGGTGCATTGCTCGCCGGTTGCGACTGCTACTTCGGTTATCCCATCACTCCGGCCAGCGAGATCGCCCAGGCGGCGGCTCTGCTGTTCCCGAAGTTGAATCGTACATTCGTTCAGGCTGAATCCGAAATCGGTGCGATCAATATGGTCATCGGTTGTGCCGCCGCCGGACGCCGCACCATGACTGCCAGCAGCGGTCTGGGAATCAGTCTGAAACAGGAAGGCATGAGTTATCTGGCCGCTTATGAGATGCCGGCGGTGATCGTTGACGTGATGCGCGGCGGTCCCGGTCTGGGCAATATCGGCCCGGAACAATCCGACTATTTCCAGGTCGTCAAAGGCGGCGGTCACGGCAGTTACCGCTGTCTGGTCTTTACGCCCAACAGTGTGCAGGAAATGTGCGACATGGTCTATCAGGCATTTCCGATGGCGGAAAAGTACCGGATGCCCGCTTATGTGCTGACCGACGGGGTCATCGGTCAGATGATGGAAAGTCTGGAACTGCCCGAACCGGTCAAATATGATTACGATCCGGAATGGAAAATGGGCCGCCGGGTCAATGGAGAAGCAAATATCATTTCCAGTATCTATATGGAATATAATGACCTTGAAGCCCTCAATACCCGGCTTCAGGAAAAATATGCGCTCATTCAGAAAACTGAACAGCAGGTCGAGGAGATCGCTGTTGACGATGCCGAATTGGTGCTGGTCGCTTACGGTATCAGTTCCAGAGTGGCGCAAGGTGCCGTGGAAGTTCTCCGGGGCGAGGGGCTGAAAGTCGGTCTGATCCGGCCGAAAATGGTCTTCCCTTTCCCGCAGGACAGCCTCAAACGTGCCGCTGAACACGTCAAAGGTTTCCTCTGCTGTGAACACAGTGCCGGTCAGATGATCGAAGATATCCGGCTCACCATTGAATGTAAACGTCCGGTCAAACTCTGCAACCGTATGGGCGGAAACCTGCTTACCGTCGCCGATGTCTGCGATGCCGCCCGCAAGATGCTGAAGGAGGTCAAATAATGAGCGAAAAAGTTAAATTCGGCCGTTCAAAAGTCTTTTTTGATACTTTCCACCGCCGTCCCGGGCCGATCAAAAAGAATATGCACTACTGCCCCGGCTGCGGTCACGGTATTCTGCATAAACTGATTGCGGAAGCCATTGAACACTTCGGAATTCAGGAAAACACCACCTTGATCGCTCCGGTCGGTTGTGCGGTTTTTGCCTACTATTACTTCAATGTCGGCAGTATTTCCGTGCCTCACGGCCGTGCGCCCGCCGTCGGTACCGGTGCCGGCAGAGCCAATCCGGAATCTTACGTCATCAGTTATCAGGGTGACGGCGACCTGGCGGCGATCGGATTCAACGAATTTCTGCAGGCGGCCAACCGCGGCGAGAAAATGACGGTGTTTTTCGTCAACAACTCCAACTACGGTATGACCGGCGGCCAGATGGCTCCGACCACTTTGCCCGGTCAGAAAACGACCACCAGTCCTTACGGACGCAATCCGGAAACCGAGGGTTATCCCACTCCGGTCTGCGAAATCGTCAATTCTCTGACTGCCCCGGTTTACATTGAACGGGTGGCTCTGACCACTCCGGGCAGAGTTGCCGCCGCCAAAAAAGCGGTTTATAAAGGTATTCAGAACTTGAAAGAGCGCAAAGGTTTCTCCTTGATCGAGGTGGTTGCGCCGTGTCCGATCAACCTCAAAATGAGTGCGGATCAAGTCAATGAATTCATCGAAAAACAGATGCTCAACTACTTCCCGCTCGGTTGCCTGCGGGACAAAACTGCGGAACTTCCGGAAGGCAAACTGCCCCCGGCAGTCATCCGGGATGAAGAGAGCGTGCGGGAGATCCTTTTCCCGAAACGCAACGAAAATGCGGTGGCGGCAGATTTCCGCAACAGTTCGGAAATTTTCGATCAGGAATTGCGCGTGAAAATCGGCGGATTCGGCGGTCAGGGCGTGTTGAGTCTGGGCGTGATGCTCGCCAATATGGCACGTTTGCGTAACTTCAACGTCAGTTGGATGCCCTCCTACGGCCCGGAACAGCGCGGCGGTGCCGCCTGTTGTGCCGTTACCGTCAGCCGCAAGGCGATCCCGTCACCGATCATTGACCGCGGCGGCAATCTGCTGATCGCCATGACCCAGGCGGCATTCGACAAATATATCGGCGAATTGCGTGAAGACGGTATTCTCATCTACGATCATACCGCCGTCAAACTGCCGGAATTGCCCGCCTCGATGAAAACTTACGGTATCGATGCGCTGGATATCGCCGGAAATCAGTTGGGCAACTCCAAATTTGCCAACTCGGTTCTCATCGGTGCTTTGGCGGCAGTGCTGGCGAAAAACGGCATGAATGAAGCCGATCAGGCGGATTTCTCCCGTGCATTCGCTGAAGCCGTGGAAGAAAAATTCGGCAAGAAACCCGGTGCGGTCGAAGCCAATATCAATGCTTACAATGCCGGTATGGCGGCGATGAAGTAAGTTTTGATTTCACCGTTTGAAAAAGGGTGTTGCAATACCTTGAAATAAGGTCGGCAACGCCCTTTTTTTTGTCTCTGCAATGGATATATGTACCATAAATGTACTGTAAAAAGTGAAAGTGCGGCTTGCTTTTCTGCTTGATATCATCTATATTACTCAAAAAAGGGCAGTACAGGTGGTATAATGGTGCTGAAAAAAGATATCAAAAAAATGCGATCTGCGCAACCGCTTTATATCCGTCTTTATGAACATTTGCGGCAATTTATCGACAGTGAAATCGGGCGCAAAGCCGGACGTTTGCCGACGGAAATGGAACTTTGCCGGATGTTCGGTGTTTCCCGGAATACGGTTTCGCAGGCGTTATCCATGCTTGAGGAGGAGCAGTTGATTTGCCGCATCAAGCATCGCGGCACTTTTCTGACCACTTCGATCAATGAATTCGATCCCCAGAGCATCCGCCGCACGATCGGTGTGGTATTTCCGGATAGTTCCCCGTGGAATAGTGCCATTGCCGCCATCCGCAAAGGCTGCCGTGATCTGGGATATGATTTCCGTCTTTACACTTATGTCTGGGATGACCGGCTTGATGCGCTGGCGAAGATCGAACAGGCGCGGAAATTCTCCGGCGGCATAATACTTTATCCGAGTTATAAATGCGCGAAAAATGAGTGGATGCTGCTGCAATCCGGCGGCTATCCGCTGGTGCTTTTTGATTTGAATTTTTCCGGTTGGGATTGCAATTCAGTGGCCACTGACCATTATCAGGGGGCGTATGCACTGACGGAAGCACTTTACAACAAAGGGTGCCGCCGTTTCTGTCTGCTGACCGATTCAAGGAAAATATCTTCGGTCAAGTTGCGTAAAAACGGCTTTTTGCAGGCGTTGGAAGATTTAGGGATCGAACACCATCCGGAAGATGAATGGATGGAGCTGAATATGGAAAATTTTCCGGAGTTTTTGCGTAATGGCCGATATGATGCCCTTTTAGATACCAGTAAACATCTTATCAACAATCCTTTTCCCGGAAAAAATCTTTATCTTGCCCGCTTTGATATCGCCACGGAAACGGAAAAAGAGTGTTGTAAAACGGTTTTGGCTTTACAGCATATTCCGGCATTGGGGAGCAATGCGATCAACTTGATGAAAACGGTGATGCGTTCCGGAGCGGTACCGAGCCGGAAAATTCTTATCGCGCCGGAAATTCAGGAGTTGTTTTGATCCGGGGGCAGGAGAAACGGAAAATTCAGGATATCAACCAAGACAGGAAATATGAAAATGAAAAAAAAGATTTATGTTATTTGCAATTCACATCTTGACCCGGTGTGGCTGTGGAACCGCAGTTCCGGGCGCAGTGCGTGGCTCAATACCATGCACAGCGTGGCAAGGATCATGGAAGAGGAAGCGGATTTGAAATTCACCTGTTCATCTGCCGCCCTTTATCGCTACATCGAGGAGTGCGATCCGGCGTTGTTCAATAAAATCGCCGCCTGGGTGAAATGCGGCCGCTGGGAGATCACCGGCGGCTGGGAAGTGCAGTCGGATGTGATTTTGAGCCGTCCGGAAACGCTCATCCATCAGGCGTTGAGTGCCAGAGAGTATTTTTGTAACCGTTTCGGTGTGGAGGTAAAAACCGGTTATTGTGTCGATTCATTCGGTCATACTTCCGGTCTGCCGAAAATTCTTAATGCTTCAGGATTTACGCATTACGTTTACAGCCGCAGTCAGGAAACTCCGGGAGTTTTCAACTGGCGATCCGATGATGGTTCATCGGTGACGGCATTGCATATTCTCAACTCTTACGGCACCGGGGCGGGCATGGATTTCCTGAAACGTGCTTTTGATAAACATCTGGCATCTCCGCTGGAGCATCAGACGATGTTTTTCGGTGTCGGTGACCACGGCGGCGGCATTTCCCGCAAGGAATTGGCATTTATCCGGGAAATGCAAAAGCAGTATGATGTGGTCTTTTCCACGTTGACCGAATATTTTGAAGTGATCAAAGATATGCCGCTGGAAACGGTCACCGGTGAACTCGGCCCGGTTTTCAAAGGGTGTTATTCCAACTGCCATGAAGTCAAACGCAAGATCGCCCGTGCCACCCGGCGGATGATCGCCGCTGAAAAACTCGGCGTCAAAGCCGGGGAGTTGCGCGAAGCATGGAACGAATTGTGTTTCAACCATTTCCACGATATCCTGCCGGGTACATCCGTGCGGGAAGCCTATGAAAAAGATGTATTTCCGGGGATCGGCATGGTTGAATATACTGCGGATAAATTGATCGACCGGCAGATATTCCGTCATGCCGCCGCTCTGGATACCCGCTATATGAGCGAGGGGGGAGTTTTCTGCTGGAATCCGCACCCGTTTGAACACAAAACGATCATGGCATTTGACGGTTTTACCGATCCCAACCGTAACGGCGTTTACTTTAATGCGTTGCAGGATGCGCAAGGTAATGAATATCCGTTGCAGATACTGCCTCCGGCGACCGGTTTCGGCCCCTGCGGCGTGCTGTGGGGCAAACTTACTGCCGTGGTCGATCTGCCGGCGATGGGGGAACGCAATTTCGCCTATACGGTTTCGGAAAAAGATTTCGGGAAAGTCGGTTTTGCCCGGCAGAGAGCGTTGCTGGATAAGTTGAGTTTCGACATTTGTTACGATGATACCCATACCTGGGGCTTTACTCTGGATGTGATGGATTCCAAACTGGGTGAAGCGCAGTTGACCGGGGTGAAAGAGTACGCTGACGGCCCGGTATGCAGTGTGTTGCGGGCGGAATACCGGTATAATAATTCCACGATCACGCTTGATCTTTACGATTATGCCGGAATTCCGGAAATCGGAGTGAAGATCCGGCTGGATTGGCATGACGTCCGTTGTGCATTGAAATTGTCATGGGATCATGGATTGATCCATCCGCAATTTTTCACCGGTTCTGCCGCCGACACCGTCGCCCGGTTGACCGCTGATAATTATGACTGGCCGGCGGTGGAGTGGCGCAACGGAGAATTGTTTGAGAAACATCCTTCCTGTAAGGAATATTCCATGATCGACTGGTGTGCGGCACAGGATGAAAAAGCGACAGTGGCATTTTTTGCTCCGGATCTGCACTCCTGCGACCACCGGGATAACCGGATGCGCCTGACGTTGAATCGTCCGGTAATGTATTCCGATCACGCTCCGTTTGCTCCCAATCCGGATAGCGGCTGGATGGATTTGGACAATTCAGAACGGGTTTTGTGGATCGGAATGTATGACGGTTTGCCGCTGGCAGAAGTGCCGCATTATGCCAAATGCCGTTTGGAAAACGGTGAAGTCAGAGAAATTACCACTCATGAGCCGGGGATGAAAAATGCAGATGAATTTCTGCATTTGCAACTGGAGGAAAAACAGGTGGTGATTCAGGAATTCCGTTATAATGAGGATGGAAAAAAGGAACTTACCCTGATGAATAACGGTTCGGAAATCACGGTTGACCTGCCGGAATTCGGCAAGATCACATTGCCCGCTCACGGCTTGAAAACCGTGACTGTCTGATCAGATGGAAAAAGGTTGCCGGGGGGCCGCTTAAACGGTAACAAACGGTAACAAACGGTAACAAACGGTAACAAACGGTAACAAACGGTAACAAACGGTAACAAACGGTAACAAACGGTAACAAACGGTAACAAACGGTAACAAACGGATAGCTGGCAGGAGCATTTTCCGGCTTGCGTTGCTCCGTACTTATCCGTATAATTCCGTACCCATCCGTACCGGGCGCATATCGAGCGCAAGCGAGCCGCGAGCCTGCACCGGTATTGTTGCCGGTGATTAGCCGGTAGAGCGTTTATTGGCTTTTGTGCGTAGCGGGGAGGGACACGCTTCGCCTTTCCCTCCCCACACCCCACCTTTTGCGGGAGATTTCCCGTGATAAAGAGTGGCTCCGGGCGTGAATTCCTCTAAAATTATTGCGCCTGCGTTCATTTTGCTTTGCATTATGGGTAATCTCTTGTCAAGTCGGCGGACACATCCTCGGTCACATACATAGTATGCTCCCTCGTCTGTGCTTTGACTTGACGGCGACCTTACCGCATAATGCTTTGCAAAATTCACTCGCGGCTTATTGCTCGCCCTCCGCTCATCCTCGCAACTATTGTTGCTCGGCTTTTACTTTACCTTGTGGGCAATCTCTTGCCAAATCAGCGGTCGTCAACTCGGTCGAGTACGGTCGTACACTCCCTCGTTGCCGCCTTGACTTGGCTTCGACCTTGCCTCACAATGCAAAGTAAAAGTGCATTCGACTGCGGTCTGCGCGGTTTCCCGTGAAAAATACGACCTTGTGCGGCTTACTTGCGCTCGATATGCGCTCGGTACGGATAGGTACGGAGGGGTACGGATGAGTACGGAGCAACGCCAGCCGGGATAATGCTTCTGCCGGCTATCCGTTAATTACCGTTAGTTACCGTTAGTTACCGCCGAGCCGAAACAAACAAAACCCCGGCAGACTGCAAAAATCTGCCGGGGGTACGGGGGCGCAGCCCCTGTTAAGGGCGACAGCCCGCCCGATCAAGGCACGACAACGGAGTGCCGCGACACCCCGTTTTTCTTTTGGTTACTTTTCTTTTTTCGTAAAAAGAAAAGTAACTTATGCTTTGTTGTGGCGTTTGCGGACTTTGGCGGCCGCATTCTTGATACCTTCGATGGTATCGGCGATATTCTGTTCGGTCAAACGCGGATGCATGGGGATATTGAGTTCACGTTTGTAGAAGAAGTCGCTGGCTTTGGGACACTGATCCGGGTCGTAACCGAGGTTTTTGAGTCCGGTGAAGTGGAAAGTCGGCTGGTAGTGCAGAATGCCCTGAACACCTTCTTCCTCATAGAGGACGCGCATGAATTCGTCACGGCTGCCGCCGAGTTCTTTTTCGTTGACGCAGACGGTATAGAGGTGATAACTGTGGTAGCAGTTGGGATCTTCGTAGACGGCTTCGATACCTTTGACATCGCAGATACCAGCGGTGATCTGATGGGCCAATTCGCGGCGTTTGTTGATGAGCATATCGAGTTTATCGAGCTGACAGCAGCCGACGGCGGCCTGAATTTCATTCATACGGTAGTTGTTGCCCCAGTGTTTGCCGAGCCACGGGCGGACGTCGAAGTGGGCGGGGAGCCAGTATTCGAGCAGATCGGGGCTTTTGGTACAGGTGATACGGCTGCCGAATTTCCATTCGGGTTTGTTGGGATCTTCGAGAACATCGTTCCAGCTCCACGGCTGGTTGCTCATGCAGCGCAGACCCATGATGCCTTTGGCGAATTCGTCGTTATTGGTGGTGATCATACCGCCTTCGCCGCAGGTGGTGATATTTTTGAGTGAGTGGAAAGAGAAGCAGCCGATATCGCCGATGGAGCCGGCCATTTTGCCTTTGTAGGCGGAACCGGTGGCATGGGCGCAATCTTCGAGGACATAGAGGCCGTGTTTCTCGGCCAGTTCCATGATGGGGTCCATATCGACCATCTGACCGGCGTAGTGGACGACGTAGATGGCTTTGGTTTTATTGGTGATTTTTTTGGCGACTTCTTCGGGGTCGATGTTGAACGTTCTTTCGTCGATATCGGCGAAAACGGGGGTTGCACCCTCTTTGAGGATGGGCAGGCAGGTGGCGACGAAAGTATTGGGGGTAACGATGACTTCATCGCCTTTGCCGATATCGAAAATCTGGGTGGCGACCATCATACCGGTAGTGCAGTTACTGCAGGCCAGAGCGTGTTTGGTGCCGTGTTTGGCGGCGAATTTGGTCTGGAACTCCTGGGTTTTGGGGCCCATGGTCAGAGAATCCTGTTTCATGGCGGCCAGAGCGGCCTGTTCTTCCGCTTCGTCGTAGATACTGCCCATGAATGAGTAGGGTACTTTGAGTTTCACGCCGTCGTCGGTGGCGTAACTGCTGGTGATACCGCCCTCGGTATCTCCGCCGGTGTAATGTTTTTTGTCGATAGCCATAGTGAACCTCCTGTGGTTTAGGTTGCTTTTTTTGTTGGTGATACCGGTGTGCCGGATGATCTCCATGGAATAGTATACCATAAAAGATTCGCAAAAGCAACTCTTGAAACGATCGGAAAAGAAAAAAAATCAAAAAAATGCAAAAAGCCAATAAATAATAATGCGATATTGAACCATAACTATACTGAAAATAGTATAGCAAATGTCTATAATGCCATTTTTGATACGATTGCGGAGTAAAAATATTTTAAGGCGAAAATCAATAGTGCGAAATCGTATTAAAACGCATGGGTTTGAGCGGCGGGGTGAATTTTACAATATGGTATTTGATGAAATTTGTTATTCTGATGGGGGGTGGCAGGTGATAGAATTGGAGTGGCAATGCGGATATTCGTATAGAGATACAGTTGATTGTCAGGAAAGGGGGAAGCAGGAGATATAAAAATCCAACAATTCAACTGACTATCCGGAAAAGAGCAAATGGGTTAATGTAATTGGAAAAGAAAGGAAAGTATTGTGATGAAATCAGTATTGAGTAAACGTTTTATGATGGGTTTGATGGCGGCAGTTTTTATTGTGGGCAGCATTTCCGTATACGGTTCGGAACCCGCTCCGGCGCAGGGAGAAAGAAGCAGACGCAGAAGTTCCCATGAGGTCATTCAGGAGGCCGCCGCTCTCGGTCTTAATGTGGTGGTGTGGAGAGATATGAGTCCGGCTTTGAGACTTGCGAGTGTAAAGAGTGAATTCAGGAAGATGACCAAAGTGGTTATTCCGGATGGAGTCAATATTATTATGACAATGGCGTTCAGCGGATGTACCGAATTGACGGAAGTGTTTGTGCCGGACAGTGTGACTGATATTTTGGGTGAACCGTTTGACGGGTGTACCAAATTAAGAAAATTGAGCATTCCCAGAGGTTGCAGAATCAATGAAAGAGCAGTACCGGCGGGATGCGAAATCATTCGCCGGTGACCCCGGCACGGCCGGGTGCAAAGCGTTTTTGCTTTGCATTGCGGGCAATCTCTTGTCAAACTATCGGACACCGGCTCGGTCACATACATAGTATGCTCCCTTGCCGTTGCCTCTGTTTGACTTCTTTCCTTGCCTCGCACTGCTTTGCAAAAAGGCCGCTGTGTGTTTTGACTCTTGCGGGCTGTCGCCCTTTACAGGGGCTGCGCCCCCGTACCCCATCGGATAGCAGTCTGCCGGGGATTTTGTTTGTTTCGGCTCAACGGTAACAAACAGTAACAAACAGTAACAAACAGTAACAAACGGTATGGCGGGGCATTCTCCCGGCTGGCGTTGCTCCGTACTTATCCGTACAACTCCGTACCCCTCCGTACCGGGCGAATGTCGAGCGTAAGCGAGGTGCGAGCCTGCACCGGTATTGTTGCCGTTAACAAACCGGTGGAGCGGTTATTGGCTTTTGTGCGTATTGTTGCCGTTTACCAACCGGCACAATGATTACCGGCTCTTGTGCGTAGTGGGGAGGGACACGCTTCGCCTTTCCCTCCCCCCGGCACGGCCGGGTGCGAAGTGTCGCATATGCCTTGTCAGGCATATTTGATCGACGCTTTTTTCAAAAAAGCTTGGCAAAAATCCCGTTTGCAAACACGGTGTCAGTTAAAGTATTTCATTATTACATAAGTTGCGGGGAAACGGCTATTGCTCGCCCGCTTGCTCATCCTTGCAACAATTGTTGCGGCGGCTTTTACTTTACCTTGTTGGCAATCTCCTGCCAAGTCAGCGGTCGTCAACTCGGTCGAGTACGGTCGTACACTCCCTCGTTGCCGCCTTGACTTGGCTTCGACCTTGCCTCACAATGCAAAGTAAAAGTGCATTCGACTGCGGTCTGCGCGTTTTCCCGTGAAAAATACAACGTTTATATTTATGACAGGAGGGGGGATCAAGGAATTTAAA
This sequence comes from Lentisphaerota bacterium, assembly GCA_015061625.1. Taxonomy (GTDB): domain Bacteria; phylum Verrucomicrobiota; class Lentisphaeria; order Victivallales; family Victivallaceae; genus UBA1784. The sequence goes on from SUWG01000029.1 coordinate 23,855, forward strand.
AATATTTCTCACTCAACTTGAAAATTGCAAGAAGATGTTGTATTGTAATAAAAAACTTCAGGAAATCTCAAAAAAAAGTGCCGGAAAAAGGAGAAAATTATGTTTGAATTTAATTGTCCGAAGTGCGGTATGACTTTGGAAGCTGAGGATTCATGGCGGGGGATGGAAGTTAATTGCCCGAATTGCGATGCTGATCTGGTCGTTCCGGAAGCACCGTCTGTTTCCACGGCAGGTACGCAGAAGAAAAAGTGGCTTATTCCGGCTGTGATCGGTGCAGTGGTATTGGCCGGCGGAGCGGCCGTTGCGATTCTGCTTGCTTCCGGATCTGCTGATGCTCCGGCAGAGGCAGGCAGCCCGGTCGCTGCTATTGAAAGCAGTGAACCGGCGAAAGAAGATATTTCGCCTGATGTCCGGGTACGCGAGTTGTTCCGTTCGGAAAATCCGGATATCAAAGAACTTGCTGATTTGATTGCCCAAACGGCAGATCCGATGGTGTATGAAAGTGCTTTTTTGCGTGTTTTTGATGATGCGTTGAATAGAACAACTGATTTGACTGCCAAATATCAGATATTTGAAGCGGCAGGTGCTTTGGAATGGGGAAAATTGAATGAACGCTGGCAGCGTTATACCGACAATCTCCGTTCTGATCTGGATAACGCGGTGCAGTCGCTGGTGATCGAAGATATCCGGGCGTTGCGTCCGTTGATGGAAAAGGCTCTGCCGAATGACCCGCTGATCGCAGAAGCGGCTGCCGCAGAAAGATTTCACAATTTGTTGAACCGCCGGGATATTGCCGGATTGCGCAGTTTCGCTGAAGAGTGTACTTTTCCGAGAATCAAAACCCGTGCTGAAAATGAATTGCGGAATATGAGCCGCATACAGACGGGAAGGTTGTTTCAGAATGCCCAGCGGGAATTGAGCCGGGGTAATCTGGCAGGTGCGGAAAGCATTCTGGCCGAGTTGCAGGCGATCGATCCGGATGATGAGCGGGTGCGTGCTTTGCAGGGAATGATCCGGAATGCCAGAGATAATGCCGGCAACCGCCCCCGTCGTCAGGCTCCGCCAAGCGGCAATGTACCTTTGGAAAGCCGCGTGGTACGGGCGTGTCATCAGGGCTTGACCGTCGAAGTTGCCAATTTGATGAGATCCGGAGCTGATTTACATAAGACGGTCCGGGTCGGCCGGGGCGACAGTCAGCGGACAATGACCTTTTTTATGATGTTGTTGGAAAGAGCTTCCGGACGCGGTCCGATGGCGGAAAATGTCAAACGCTGCCTGGGGGTGATCCTGCAAAACGGCTTTGTTCCCAATGAAGAGGAAAAAGCCTATATCCGTGAGCATTTGCCGGAATTGGAAGATTTGATAAAGTAATTTTTCTCTGACGCAAGTTGAGGAACTGCAACAGACCTTGAAAAAGATCAGTTGCAGTTCCTTGATTTTTTGTTAAAAACACCATGAACCATTGCGGAATACGGGGATTTTTTCGCCGGAAGCGGTGATGCCGTCGATGTCGAGGGAGTCACAACCGACCATGAAATCCACATGGATCATGCTGTCGTTGAGTCCCATGGCGGTAAGTTCATCTTTGGTGTAGTTGGCGAAATCTTTGATACAGCAGTCGAAACCCCGGCCGACGGCGAAGTGACATGAAGCGTTTTCATCGTAGAGGGTGTTCCAGAAAAGGATTCCGGATTGATTGATGGGGGAATCGGTGGCGATGAGGGCGCATTCGCCGAGGTAGGCGGCACCTTCATCCATAGCGATCATTTTTTCGAGGACGGCTTGATTTTTTTCAGCGTGTACTTCGACGACTTTGCCGTTTTCAAATCGCATGGAAAAGTTTTCGATCAGCGAACCTTGATAGGAGAGCGGTTTGGTTGCCACGAGCGTACCTTCGGCGGCACCGCGCATGGGCGAGGTGAAAATTTCTTCGCTGGGGATGTTGGGGTTGAATTTTCTGCCGGAGAGGTCAGTTTCCTGCGCACCGGCGAAAATGGCTTGCGGCATGAGTCCGACTTTGAAATTTGTGCCGTTGTCAGCGCGGTATTCCAAGGCGGTGAAGTGGTAGTTATTGAGGGCGGCACTGCGGCGGGCGATTGCGGCGTTGTGGGCATTCCAGTTGGCGATAGCGTCGCCGTTGGCACGGGAGGCGGTGAGGATGGCATCCCAGAGTTTTTCGACGGCTTCAGCGGCGGGGATACCGGGGAAAACTTTTTGCGCCCATGCTTTGCCCGGCACGCCGGCGATGCACCATTGGTGGCGGTTTTCCATGGCATCACGGAAAGGTTTGATGACGGGGAATTTTGCCATTTGCGCTCTGGCGCGTTTGGCCGGATCGGTACCATCCATCCCGTCGGGGTCATCGGAATCGAGCCACAATCTGGCGGGGAGTTTTTCAGATTGCCAGCGCAATTTTTCGATTTCCCATGCTTCAAAATTGCTCATACGTTCTTCGGTTTGATAGATAGCGTGGAGTTTTTCAAAGGGCATATCGACCCAGTTGAACCAGACTTTGCCGGCGCCGCGCTGATAACATTTTTCGGTGACGAGCCGGACGAAATCGAGTTGGTCAAATCCGGCGGTGATGACGACATCCTGACCGGGATCGGGATTGATCCCGGTATTGACGATCAGATCGGCGTAGGCTTCGAGGCGTTTACTTTCCATAAAAAGATCCTTTGTGAGTTATGAATATGTTTTCTTTACAACATAACGCACAAAGGATCAAAAATCAAATCGAAATTTTATTTTGCCGCTTTGAAAAGGGCGAATTGCATGGGTGCAAGGTTGACTTTTGCGGAATAGAGCAGTGCGCCGGAACCATCCGGATCGGGGATGGGGGCGGTGTTAATGACCGGGCTTTCGCCATCGGCAGTAACTTGGATAAGTCCGCGGGCGAATTCACTTCCGGCGGCCAGAGGCAATTCATCGAGGCAGTCGGTGGAGCAGTTGATGATACCGGCATACAATTCCCCGTCGGCACCGTAATTGAGCAAGAGCCAGACATAGGGTGCGGCTTCGGTGACCGCCAGCGGCAGCGGGCGGCGGGCAATGTAACTGAAAAGTTTCCGGAATTGCCGGGTGCGGTCAAAAGAACAGAGGAACCGGCGGCAGACATCACCGAGCGAGGGGATGACGGCAAATCTTTCCCCGGCTTCATTTTCCCTGACGAGCAGACCGGGGGCGATTTTCTGTTGCAGATAGTTGTAGATATCCGACCATGATTCAGCGCGCGAATCGCTTTCCAGACGGTGAAATGAACTGCGTGATTCATAGTAGAAAAATTGTAACGGGTGGCAACTGCCGGAAGCATCGAATTCCGGGCCGAAGCCGAAGGTGAATTTTTCCATACCGATATCATCGGTGGCAAGTTTGGAGCCGCATTTGATGCCGATGCGTTCCCCGAAACCGAGGTCATGCAGGGCGTTGAGTGCGGGGATATCCATCAATGCGCCTTTTTTCAGTATGCGGTCGATTTCGTTGCGGGACATGGAGCGCAGATCATCGCCGGTGAGAACTTGAAATGGAGAATCTGTGCGGGTCCCCAGCGGCAGACCGCAGTTGGGCAGAGCCAGAGCCAGTTCCCGGTCGGTGTAGAAGTTTGCTTGAGTGGCGTGGCGGTAGCGGAGAATATTTTTTCCGACGGTGGTATTCACCCCGGCAGTGCGGGAATTTTCCGGGATCAATGCGGCAACTTTATTGAAAAATTTATTGTAAGAACTGAATGCCTTGATCAACTTATCCGATTCGTTCAGGCTGTGACCGAGAGTGTCGAAAAAGGTGAAAGCCTGACTGGGGAAGCCTTGCATGAGCAATGCGAATGCGTGAGCGGCGGTCATGGCGGCGGATTTGGCGGCAGTGCCGTAGGGGGTGGATTCGACTTCGGCGAAGTATTCGACATTATCCGGCAAACTGGCGCGCATGAGCGATGGGTTGAATACCAGCGCGGGGAATTCGTGGATCATGACTTCCCCGTAGAGTGAAACTTGCGGGCGCAACAGCGGGCGGTCACTGCCCGCCAGAGCCAGCAGGACTTTTTCCAGATCGACGCCCATGGTGGCGTGCGGCAGAACGGCACTCATCAAGCCGATGCGGGTTTCCGGAGAAACGGCTTTGACTGCCGAATGGATCTGTTTGGCCAGCGAAACAAAACCGTCGGTGGTAACGTCGAAATAGTATTGTTTCAGCGGTGAATCGGGTTGATTGAATATGGCATCGGCAACTTCGTCGATGGTGACGGTTTTTCCGGCGAGTCGGCTGATTTGTTTGAGATGTTTGGGGCAGAAACAACTTATGCCGCCTTTCATCATGGTGCGGAAATCGTCATCGACGAAAAGGTATTCGGGTTTGAGTGAAGCAAAGATGGAGTATGATTCTCGGACCCATTGCTGTAAATTCTCATCGATGGGGCAGGCGCCGTCACCGCCGGTACCGCGGATGGTTATGCGTTCCTGAAAGGGGAATTTTGCCCGGTATTCCGGAGTATCGGGAAAATATTGATGGCCGAGGGTCTGTATGACATTGAGGGTGACTTTCAGACCGGCGGATCGCAGAGTGTCGATTGCGGGCTTGAGGATGGTTTCGGTACGTTCACGCAACTCATCGGGGGTGAAAAAGCAGGGGAGGTTGTCGAATAATCCGGTAAAGAGCATCACTTCATGGCAGTTGGTTTTGCGGCAGTAGTCTATTGCTTCGGCGACCCGGCGTTTTTCGCAATTCAAGGGCAGAAACAGACGCAATATCTGACGGTAGGCGTTGAATTCCGGCATGGGGAATCTCCTGTTTTTTGTTTTTTGTGAAACGATTCACTTTGCTATTGCTGACTAATATAATCCGGAGGGGTTGCTTTTGCAAGTTCATGATTTGCAAAAAAAGATGAAAAATTGCGGATTTTTACCTTTTTTTTGATAAAAAGTGGGATCAGGTCAGTAGAGTTACTTGCCAAAACAGATAAACCGTTGTATAGTAAATATAATATTTTCATTTGGTTACAAATAATGCAGGAGGGATATCCGATGAAAAATCAACGACGGTGTTTCTGCAATTTTCTTCATATAAACAATATTATTTGTCAGGTGCATGAGGAAGACGGCAAGACAGTTTTGAACAAGATGATCGAATTGCTCAAGCGGCATTATCCGGAATTGGATGCCGATTATGCCAGAAGTGAGATCGAGAGCCGGGAAGCGTTGTTCCCCACGATGATCGCACCGGGATTGGCGATCCCGCACGCCCGTATACCTCATCTGCCGGAAGCGTTGACGGCGATCGCCTGTATTCCGGAAGGTTGTGATTTCGGCGGCACCAGCAAGGCGAAAGTGATGATTTTGCTGCTTACGCCGGTGGATGATCCGAATTTGCACATCCAGCTGCTTTCTGCGCTGGCGTCTGAATTTGAAGATCCGGCAGTGGTTGAAAAGATGTCGCAGATGAGTGTGCCGCAGGATATCCTCAATCACTTTTCCTGCGGTTTGGCGGCGATCCCGGATTATTTGAAAGCGGTCGATTTGATGGAAGAATTTCCGGAAATGCTTCAGGAAACCGATTCGATTTTGGATGCGGTGAAAAAGTTTGCCGTCACCCGCACAGAGGAATTGCCGGTGATCGACAATACCGGAGACTTGCGGGGCATTCTGTCGCTGACCGATTTGTTGAGATACAGTTTGCCGGAGCATCTGCTCTGGTTGCAGGATCTTTCACCGATCTATCAGTTGCAGCCGTTTTCCGATATGTTGAAGACCGCCGATGAGACCAAGGTGGCGGATATCATGCGCGAGGAATTCGTCCGGGCATCGGTCAATGATCCGGCGGTGGTGCTGGCCAAGATCTTTCTTACCGGCAGTTTGTCGCAGTTGATAATCGTGGATGAGGCCGGAAAACCTGCCGGCGTGGTGACATTGAAGAATTTTTCAGCAAAACTTTTCTGGGATTGATCTATTATGAGTGAGAGTGCTTCAGCAGAGAAAATGTCGGTCAAGGGCATGAGTGCCCGTTTTGCAATCATGTTGGCGGCCGCAGGATTGGTCGGTTTCGGCGGGGTGGCCAGCGGGGCGATGACTCCGGCGCAGTCAACCGCCTGTGCCGTGTTTATTTCCATTATTTTCGGCACGTTGTTTTTCTGGGGGTTCCGTCTGGCGATCGCCTTTCTGGGGCTGGCGGTGCTGATATTCAACAAATCGATGGATATTCCGACTTTTGTGACCTCTTCTTCATTGGAAGTGATCATGTTTCTGGTCGGTATGATGATCATTGTCGGAGCGTTGCGCGATCTGGGATTTTTCACCTGGATCGTACAGTTGATCGTATCGATGCCCAATTTGAATGGCAAAAAGTTCATTTTTGTTACGGCCACAGCCAGTGCGCTGCTGGCGTGTGCGGTCGATGAAGTTACTTCGATCATCTTCATTTCCACGCTGATTTTTCAGGTATGTGACCGTTTGAAACTCAATGCCACACCTTATATCCTCATTGCGGTATTGGCGACGAATATCGGTTCGGCAGGCACGATGATGGGTAACCCGGTGGGTATTTTCATCGGAACCAAAGGGCAGTTGAGTTTCGGAGATTTCATGCTCTGGGCATTCCCGCTGATGCTGGTTTCGCTCTTTTCAACGATCGCTCTTTTGCTTTGGTATTTCCGCAAGGATCTGGCGAAATTTGATGTGAGTTTGAAAGAACGTCTGGATCGCGGATTGAGCATTGCTCCGGTGGTCGATGTGCCTTATATGCGCGGACTTATTCTCATTGTGCTGACCGTGGCAGCCATTGCTTCGCACCATCAGACCGAAGAGTTGCTCGGTTTGGATAAAAACAGTGTGCTGCTGGTCATGCCGATCATTTGCGCCGGTGTGGTGATGATCCTCAAGCCGGATCGCGCCCGTCACTATGTGGAAAAAGAGGTTGACTGGTGGACTTTGATCTTCTTCATGCTGCTGTTTGCCGTGGCGGGAACTTTGGAGCATACCCACGTCGATCAGGTGCTGGCCAATGGATTTTCCCGGATCGCCGGTACGACGACGACTTCGCTGGTGCCGTTTATTTTCATTGTGTCGGCATTCGGTTCAGCGTTTGTGGATAACGTTATTTTCGTGGCGGCATTCAGCCCGGTCATTGAACAGTTGTCGGTGAATATCAAGGACTTGCCTTTGTGGTGGGCATTGCTTTTCGGAGCCTGTTTCGGCGGCAATATCACTATGATCGGCAGCACGGCCAACATCGTGGCACTGGGAATGCTGGAAAAGCACGGCGGCAGTCAGATCACCTTTTTCCAGTGGTTCAAAATCGGTTTGCTTTGCACGGTGCTTTCCGGAGTGCTTGCGGTGACGGCACTGCTTTGTCTTGCTCCGTATATGCCGGACCACAAGATCACGTTCAACAAACTTGCCGCAGATTCCGGTTATGTACCGGCGACGGAAACGTTTACCGGAGAATTGACCGGTACGATCGTCCGGGAGGGAGAGGCTTATTTCCTGACTGACGGCAAAAAGGCGGCGATCCGTCTGGAATTTGCCGATGGTATCGCTCCGGAAGTGAATGTGAAAGTGCGGGTTTCCGGCGAATTTGCCAAAGATGAGAGCAATGAAGCATACCCGTATATGCTCACGGTGCAGAAACTGGTCAATATCGACAAAGATTGATTTGCAAGCACACTGAAAATCCGGCATTTTGAACTGCCTTTCCGGTTCAGAATGGCGGATTTTTTAATATGTTGACTTGAAAATTGCCTTCCGGAAGTATATACTATGCAAGCAAGAAAAATTCAAAAATCAAATGTAATCAGGTGACCGCAGTTATGAAACAGCAAAGAACCCCTATCCGTGATCCCCGGATCATTGAATATTTACCGGTAAGCCGGATCGTCAGAGCCGAAAAGATCAGCGATCCGGAATTTCTGATCGGCAGGGAAGTTATTCAGCCCTCGGAAAGATTCATGGCCGATGAAGTGATTACGGCGGAAGCGGGCAGTTCGGTATTGCTGGATTTCGGCATGGAATTGACCGGCGGGGTGCGGATCGTCACCGGCAGAAAGGGTGGTAATATCCGGCTGGTTTTCGGGGAATCGGTTTCCGAAGCGATGTCATCACCGGAGCAGTGGCACACCATTCACGATGCTGTTTTGCCGTTGCCGTCGATGGGGGCAACGGAATTCGGCAATACCGGGTTCCGTTTTGTGCGGATCGATTTTGCCGATGAGGTGGTGCTTGCGGGGGTGATGGCGGCCTACCGTCACCGGGAATTGAAGGCCCTGGGCAGTTTTGAATGCAGTGATGAGCGGATAAACCGCATCTGGGATGTTTGCGTGCATACGGTTTCACTCAATATGCAGGAGTATATTCTTGACGGGGTGAAGCGTGACCGGCTGGTATGGATGGGCGATATGCATCCGGAAATTTCGGTGATCAACCATGTTTACGGTCAGCATGAAGTTGTCCGCAAGAGTCTGGATTATATCCGGGATCGTGCAAAGATGCCGAAATTCATGAATGATATAAGCAGTTATTCTCTGTGGTGGGTGATCTGCCATCTGGATATTTTTATGCATTTTGCTGATTTGGAATATTTGCGTGAACAGCACTCTTATTTGCGTGAATTGATGCATTTATTCGGTCAATATATCGATGCCGACGGCCGGGAAATATTGCCGGAAACCAGATTCATTGACTGGCCGACCAAAGAAGATAAGGCGGCGGTACACGCCGGATTGCAGGCGTTGATGGTCAGGGGATTTGCCAGTGCGGCAAGAATTGCCGGATTTCTGGGTGATGATGAGTTGGAAAACTTCTGCCGGGCAAAGCACGCATTGCTTTTCAAATATCAGGTGCCGCCGGTGGCGCGCAAGGCTCCCAATGCGCTTATGGCGCTGGCGGGGATTGCGGATAAAGAGTTGGTGAATAAGGAGATTTTGAGTGTTGAACCATGTTCCGATCTGGGGACATTTATGGGGTTTTACATTCTTACTGCCCGCATGGAAGCCGGAGACCGGAGCGGGGTGGTCGATACGATCCGCAAATATTACGGAGCGATGCTGGATTACGGGGCGACCAGTTTCTGGGAGGATTTCAATATGGATTGGCTGGAAAATGCCACGCCGATCGATCAGCCGCCGGTGCCGGGGAAACGGGATCTGCACGCCGATTGCGGGGCATTTTGTTACAAAAGTCTGCGCCACAGTCTGTGCCACGGCTGGGCGGGTGGTCCGGCGGCGGTATTGCTGCGGATGGTCAGCGGCATAGAGATCCTTGAACCGGGATTCCGGAAGGTCAGGATCAAGCCGAATTGTGCCGGATTTGATTATTTCAAGTGTACGATACCCACGCCGCAAGGAGTGATCCGGATTGCGATGAAAAACGGCGAGAATCCGCGGATAGAATTGCCCAAAGGAGTTTCATTGTCGTTGTAAGCATCTGTACCTGCACCGGTATTGTTGCCGCTTATAAGCCGGTGGAGGCATTTCCCCGGCTTGCGTTGCTCCGTACTTATCCGTACCCCTCCGTACCTATCCGTACCGGGCGCATATCGAGCGCAAGCGAGCCGCGAGTTTGCACCGGTATTGTTGCCGCTTACAAGCCGATGGAGCGTTTATTGGCTCTTGTGCGTAGTGGGGAGGGACACGCTTCGCCTTTCCCTCCCCACACCCCACCTTTTGCGGGAGATTTCCCGTGACAAAGAGTTGCTCCGGGCGTGAATTCCTCTAAAATTATTGCGCCTGCGTTCATTTTGCTTTGCATTATGGGTAATCTCTTGTCAAGTCGGCGGACACATCCTCGGTCACATACATAGTATGCTCCCTTGTCTGTGC
>SUWG01000006.1 GCA_015061625.1 Lentisphaerota bacterium
CGAATGCACTTTTACTTTGCATTGTGAGGCAAGGTCGAAGCCAAGTCAAGGCGGCAACGAGGGAGTGTACGACCGTACTCGACCGAGTTGACGACCGATGACTTGGCAAGAAATTGCCCACAAGGTAAAGTAAAAGCCGCCGCAACAATTGTTGCAAGGATGAGCAAGCGGTCGAGCAATAGCCGGCATGTGCAGTGGAAAGGCCGCCCAGGCGAGCCGTAAGGCGAAGCCGCTTGACGACCGGCAAAGCCGGTCTGGCGGCCGCCCCACGGAATCGACGGCGTTACTTTTTAAGGAATTCACGCCCGGAGCAACTCTTTGTCACGGGAAATCTCCCGCAAAAGGTGGGGTGTTTGAGGGGAGGAAAAGGCGAAGCGTTTGCCTCCCCTCAAGCGAACAAGAGCAGATAAACGCTCCACCGGGTTATAAGCGGCAACAATACCGGAGCAGGCTTGCACCTCGCTTACGCTCGACATTCGCCCGGTACGGAGGGGTACGGAGTTGTACGGATAAGTACGGAGCAACGCAAGCCGGGAAATGCTCTGCCGGCTATCCGTTTGTTACCGTTTGTTACCGTTGAGCCGAAACAAACAACCCCCCGGCAGACTGCTGTCTACCGGGGGGGTACGGGGGCGCAGCCCCTGTCAAGGGCGGTGTCAACCGCCCGTGAGCCAAACCACGCAAAAAAATTAAAAAAAATTAAAAATAAAACTTGAAAAAAGCACTTCAACAGTGTATTTTATGAAGAATAACGGAAGTATAAGCAGTTCCCGTGCGGCATCATTCCACCGCCCGCACCCGATCAGGCCGCTTCCGGAAGACGATGACAAGCTTAGTTTGTACGGCGTCACCTTTCGTCCCGACCACTTCGGAAGGGAAAGGATGGTTACGCTCCTTTTTCGTGTCTGCAAAAACAGCATAACGGCACGGCAAAAGAGAAACAAGTTGCTGAAAGTTAAGACTTTTCAATGAACTTAACACAGGAGAAAGTAAAATGAAAGTCAGAGCGTCGGTGAAACGCAGATGCGAATTCTGCCAGATCATCAAACGTAACGGCAAGATCCGGGTCATCTGTTCCCGCGATGCGCGCCACAAACAGTGTCAGGGTTAATCCCCAGGTAAACAAGGTTTTTCTTAACAAGTTAATCATAGAAGGATAGAAATCATGCCCCGTATCATTGGTGTGGACATCCCCGGAAACAAGCGCATCGAATATTCTCTGCGCTATCTCTACGGTATCGGTCCGGCGAAAGCCCTGGAAATCATCGAAAAAGTCGGTATCGACCGTGACCTCATGGCCAAAGACCTGACCCAGGATCAGATCGCCGCCATTACCAAAATGCTTCAGGACGATCTGCTCGTCGAGGGTGACCTCCGCCGCGCCGTCGCCGCTGATATCCGCCGTCTTCAGCAGATCAACTGCTATCGCGGCATCCGCCACCGCCGCAATCTGCCCTGCCGTGGTCAGCGTACCAAAACCAACGCCCGTACCCGCAAAGGTAAGAAAGTTACAATCGGTGCTATCCGTGACAAAACTCAGCGTCGTCTGGCCGCCAAAGGCTGATAAACAAGCCGCATGAGTTTTAAGCAAGTTAAAGTAAATCAATTCAATTTGGAAAGTATAGAAAAATGGCTGAAGAAGTGAAAGTTGCGGAAGTCACCGCCCCGGAAGCGGAAGTTGCCGCTCCCGCCCAGAGACAGCGCAGCAAAAGCGGTCGCTATATTCCCAGTGGTATCGCCTACATCCTGGCGACATTCAACAACACTAAAGTTACCTTTACCGACCTCCATGGCAATGTGATCAGTTGGTCCACCGGTGGCAAAAACGGTTTCAAAGGATCCCGTAAAAGCACCGCTTACGCCGCACAGGTCATCGCCGGCGATGCCGCCAAAAAAGCCATGCTGCTCGGCATGAAAGAAGTCGAAGTCCGCATCAAAGGACCCGGCGCCGGTCGTGAATCCGCCGTCCGCGGTATCGCCGCTGCCGGTATGGAAATCAGCGTGATCAAAGATACCACGCCGGTTCCCCACAACGGCTGCCGTCCCCCGAAACGCCGCCGCGTCTGATGACAACAGTGCGCTGAAATACGGTTTTTTCAGCGCACTGCAGGATGCAGCAAGTTTAGTTGAATAAGTGTCCGCTGCGGCACAAGCAATTTTTGGAGGATAGAGTTATGAGTTCATCAATCGGTTTCCCGATGCCCAAGTCGCTCATCGTTGACGAAACGACCGAGACCCCGACTTACGCAAAGTTTACCGCCCAGCCGCTCCAGCGCGGTTTCGGTCACACCCTGGGCAATTCTTTGCGCCGGGTGCTGCTCTCTTCGCTCGATGGCGCGGCTATCTCATCCGTGCGGATCGATAATGCGAAACATGAATTTGATTCCCTCGATAACGTCGTCGAGGATATCACCGAAATCGTACTCAATCTGAAGTGCGTCAAACTCAACACCCATGCCGAAGGTCCCAAAACTCTGGAAATCGTCAAGGATAAAGCCGGTGTCGTCACCGCCGCTGATATCGTTTGCGACAGCACCGTCGAAGTGCTTAATCCGGAACAGGTGATCTGCACGCTGGATAAAGATAAAAAATTCCACGCTGTCATCGAGGTCATCAACGGCCGCGGTTATCTGCCCGCCGAGGAAAATACCGCTCCGCGTACCATCGGTACCATCCCCGTTGACTGCCTTTTCAGCCCCGTCACCCGCGTCAACTATCAGGTCGGCGCCGCCCGTGTCGGTGAAGAAACTGAAATGGATAGTTTGGAATTGGAAATTTGGACCGACGGCCGCATCTCTCCGCGTTCCGCGCTGGAAGAAGCCGCCAGAATTCTCCGCGACCATCTGCAGCCTTTCATGGGTTCACAGGTTCAGGAGAAAAACGTCGTCCTGACCGAGGAAGAGGAAAGACAGTTCAAAATGCTGTCACAGGATGTCGAGGTGCTTGACCTCTCCGTCCGTGCCATGAACTGCCTCAACAGCGCGAATATCAAACTGGTATTCGAATTGTGCAACAAGACTGAAAGCCGGATGCTCAAATACCGCAACTTCGGCAAAAAGTCACTGGATGAGATCAAAGAAAAAATCGAAAAGCACGGTTTGGAGCTGGGAATGACTCTCAGCGACCGGCTGCTCGCCGCTCTCGAAGCGGAAGCCGCCAAGGTGAGAGCCGATGCAGAGGAGAGTAATTAATCATGCGTCATAAAGTCGCCACTTTCAAAATCGGTCGTTCCGGCGCCCATCGCCGGGCGATGCTCGCCAACATGGCGAACAGCCTGTTCATCAACGGTCAGATCGAGACCACTCTCGTCAAGGCCAAAGAACTCCGCCGTTTCGCTGAAAAACTTATCACCACCGGTAAAAAAGGTGACATCCACAGCCGCCGTCTGGCTTTCGCCAAACTCCGCAGCCGTGATGCCGTCAAAAACCTTTTTGACGTGGTTGCCCCGGCTTACGCCGAACGCAACGGCGGTTACACCCGGATCTACAAACTCGGTTTCCGCCGCGGTGATGCTGCTGAAATGTGCCTGATCCAGCTGGTCAAGGACGAGGCCAAATAAGTTTTACGCTTGCCGTAAATTTTCAAGGCAGGTTCACCATATCGTGAACCTGCCTTTTTGCTTGAAAGGTTATGTAAATATGAGCGAAATCAGCAAACTTGAGCCGCAAAAGGTATGGGAAATTTTTGATCTGATCTGTTCCATCCCCCATATTTCCAAACATGAAGCCGCTCTGGCGGAAAAACTGATGGAACTGGCCGGGAATGCCGGACTGCAAGTCATTCAGGATGAAACCGGCAACGTGATCATCAAACGCCCGGCGGCCAAAGGTTTTGAAAATGCCGAACCGGTCATTTTGCAAGCCCATTTGGATATGGTTCCCGCCAGCACCGGAGATTTTGACTTCATCAACTGCGCCATCACGCCGCGCATCACCGGCGAATGGGTGATGGCAACCAATACCACGCTCGGTTCAGATGACGGTATCGGTGTGGCTCAAGCCATGGCGATCGTGCTGGATAAAGATTTCCAATGCGGCCCGTTGACGGTGATTCTGACCGTCGATGAAGAAGCCGGGATGTCCGGTGCGGCCAATCTTGCTCCGGAGCATCTGCAGGGCCGTTATCTGCTCAATCTCGACGGCAGTGACAATGGTTTCTGCATCGGTTGTGCCGGTGGTGCCAGACAGGAGATAACTTTCACTCCGGAATATGAACCGACAGTCACCGGTCAGGCGGTGAAAATCACCGTTGACGGTTTGCCCGGCGGACACTCCGGATTATGTATCCACGAAAACCGGGGCAATGCGCTGAAAATCATGGCGGAATTCCTCGAACAGAATGATATCCGGATCGCCTCATTCAATGGCGGCACTGCGGATAATGCCATTGCCTATTTCGCTGAAGCGGTCGGCATTTCCGGCAAAACAGTTGCCGGATTGCAGGCGGCGGCAGATGCATACACATTGCTGACCAGAGCCGAACTGCCCGCCGCAAAAAATCTGGTAATCCGCGTTGAAGCAATTTCCGATGCTCCGCAAAAAGTGTGGCAAAAAACATTTGCCGCCGATCTGTTGAGTGCCATGATGCTCGTACCCAATGAAGTGATCGACTTCGATGATGAGCTGGATATCGTCAAAACCAGCAGCAATCTCGCCACGATCCGCACTTATGATGATAAGATCGTCATCCGCACCAGTCAGCGCAGTCTGGTTGACAGTGACCGGGAAAAAATCAGCGAAACCATCGCCGCCCACTTCCGGTTATTCAACGGCAAAAGCGAAATGGGTGACGTCTATCCGGCGACCCCGCCGGAAATGGATTCGCAACTGCTGCAAACCGCCGTGAAGTGTGCCGGAAATTTGCAGAAAAATGCCACGCCATACGCCATTCATGCCGGTTTGGAATCCGGATGGTTCTCCCGGAAAAATCCCGCATTGGAAATCATTTCCTGCGGCCCGGAACACCACGACTACCACACCCCGGAAGAAAAATTGAATATCGCTTCCGTCGCCCGATTCGACACGTTTCTGCGTCAACTGATCCGGATGCTGGCGGAATAATCCTCATTCCGCAATACCCAAAAAATCCGTTTGTCTTTACCGGACAAGCGGATTTTTTTGTTAATTTTTACAACTGCTGTTTGTATTTGAATAAAATTCATTGTACATTATTGTCAAACAGTCAATTTCACCCCAAAGGACAAAGCAACAATGGAACAAAAAAACAGCGATCTCCCCGAAGAAGTCACCGAAAAAGTCACCGAAAAAGTTGAAACTGCTCCGGAATCTCCCGCAGAAAACAAAGAAAAAAACGTTGAAGAAAAAGTGTGTAAAGCCGGAAAAAGCAGGAAAACTTCCCCCGGCAAGCGGATAACCAAATGGATTTTTCGCAGCATCGCGGCAATCCTCCTCCTGCTGGTCATTCTCATTACCGCATTGTTTATTTTCATCGATCCGATCGTAAAAGCCGCCATCGTCAACATCGGCCCCAAAGTGGCCGGAGTCAATATCGAATTGGAAGATATTTCCGTACAGATATTCAAAGGACGGGTGGAAATCACCAATCTGACCGTCGGCAATCCGGAGGGTTACTCCTCGGAATACGCCCTGCATCTGGGCGATGTCGCCGTGGAAACCGATATCTTATCATGGCTCAAACCGGGCAAAAAAATCATCAGGGATGTCAGAATCAAAGATGTCACCATCAACTACGAAACCGAATTGCCCTTTGAAAACAACTGCAATCTCAATGATATCGTAAACCATATCAAAGGCGTTGCCGGGCAACCGGTTGACGGAAGTGAAACCACCGCTTTCACCCGGTTCACTCCGGCATTTTTCGCTTCGATATGTCTGTCGGTCATCGCCGATGCCCCGGCAACTGAAGCCACCGACGGTCAGAAGCGTTTCCAACTGGATAAACTCGTGGTGGAAAATGTGCGGGTCGTGGTGATCCCCAAAAAATTCCCCGATTTCAATGTGCCGATCACCATCACCCTGCCGGAAATGGGCCCCGTCGGTACCAATCCGGAAGGTTTGACCGGCCCGGAACTTGCCGCCGCTCTGGCAGAACAGGCTTTAACCGGCATCTTTACCAGCGTGAAAAACTCCAGCGAAGAAATCTATCAGAATCTTTCCACCCAGGGTTTGCAGTTGGCAACCGATATCATCAACCGCACCCAACAGGCGGTGGATAACGCCCGCCAGGAGGCTGAAAGAGCCGCCGCTGCCGTCGAAGATACCGCCGACAAAATCCGGCAGGAGGCCGAAAGAGCCGCCGACGTCATCGAACAGACTAAAGAGGATGTGGAAGCAGTAACTCAAAGAGGGAAAGAACTCTGGCAGAATATCCGCAACGGGCGTGACCGCCAGAGAGAAGAATAACTCTATTTGAAAATTTGACTTTAAGTCAAAACAACCTGCGCCGCAATTCAACTGCGGCGTTTATTATTTCCGGAGTCAAACGGCTCCACCGGTCGGCATCCAGCACGATGATCCTGCCGTTTTTCACCGCCGGTAACTGCCGCAATAATCCGTGGCGGAACGCCTGTTCCGCCACCGCTCCGGGTATCCCGATGGTCAAGATCCAATCCGGATTTTCCCGGTAAAGATATTCCACGCTCAAAATAAAATACCCCTGCCCCGCATTACCGGCAATATTTTCCACTCCCGCCAAATGCAGAACGTCGGAAATAAACACATCCCCGCCGCAACTTATCACCGGTTCAACACCGAATAACACCGCCGCCCGCACCGGTTTTCCCGGCGGACAAGATCGCAAACGGGCAATTCCCGCCGCCACTTCCGCCGCCACCTCTGCCGCTCTTTCCTCCCGGCCCAGCAGCCGCCCCAAACGCCGCAGATTTTCCGGCAATGCCCCGATATCTCCGGTGGCAAAACGCTCCACCCGGACTTTGCATCGGCTCAATACCGCCCAATTCGCTTCCGGATGCACAGCATCACACAACACCACCGTCGCCCCGCTCTGCAATACCGCTTCCGGAAACGGACGGCCCAAATCACCAACCACCGGCAAATGACTTACTTCCGGGAAATAACACGCACTGCTCCGGCCGCACAACGACGGCACCCCATCCAGCATCATCACCAGTTGGGTCAATGCCGGACTCAAAGATACCACCTTTTCCGCCGCAGTCAACCACCACGGAAAAAATAAAAACAACCATAAAAATTTAATTTTATTCACTGATCCTGTCCCGATTCACCCAGAAATACTCCATCACCGACTGCTGGTCGTCACCGCCGAACCAGCCGAAACCGGAATCTTTCCCGCCGGATTCAAGCGTGACCGGCCCTTCCGTGGAAGCGTGTCCATCCGCCCAGGTGACATTGACCTTGCTGTTATGCCGGAAATGCATCAGCGATTCCGGCATTCCTCCACCGCTTTGCCCGTAAAACCAACTCCACGTCGGCGGCTCGATCGAAATATTTTCCTGCAACTGCCCATTGACATAATAAGCGTTATCCGCAAACATGAGCGTCTGCGCCGGCCGGTCAAACTGCGACATCTTTGCCGGATGATTCATCCCGCTCCAATCCTGTTTGTTCCATTCCCCGATAACCGAGGAGTAACCGTAGCCGCCGGTACCGTTGTTGCCCCCCTCACGCAAGGATACAAACGACGGACAACTGCGGACATTTTCATCATTGCCCATATAATCATTCAAGCCGCCGGTCGCTTCCACATCACCGTAACCCGATGCACTGAATTTGCCGCACCAGTACATCCTGCGCGCCCCCCAGTCGGCATCAAAAATAAAGTAGTCATCATTGCTTTCAGCATAGAGCAAATTTGCTGTCGCCAATTGACGGATATTGCTCAGGCAACTGGCCATCCGCCCCCGCTCCCTTGCAGAATTCAATGCCGGAAGCAGGATCGCCGCCAGAATGGCAATTATGGCGATCACGACCAGAAGTTCAATAAGGGTGAACTTCTCCTTTAAAAGAGTACAGTTGTGCATGGTTTTAATCCTTTCATGTTACGCGCACTTTGTACCACGGTGAGGAATCTGGCTCTGCCGTTTCCGGCATCACAGTTGCGCGACAGCTCCCGATTCACACGGGATTCACTCATTATTCCGTGAAGATTGTTCCATAATATAGCATCAAAAAACGTTTTTTGCAATTTGCAACACTTGAAAAAATATCCCTTTGACGGTAAGTTATAAACAAAACATTTTTCAGGGAGATAAACGATGTTCAACAAGACCAGTATGAAGTTCCTGGAGCAACTCATGCGCTCCGCCAGCCCCACCGGATATGAATCGGAAGCCGCTAAAATTTTCAAGAATTATTTGAGCGACTGCTGTGACGTGAAATGCGACGTCATGGGCAATACCATTGCCGCACTCAACCCCGATGCCCCCGTGCGGGTGATGCTCGCCGGTCACTATGACGAAATCGGCTTCCAGATCGTCTACATTTCCGAAGAAGGTCTGCTCTACTTCCGCACCAACGGCGGCATCGATAAACTCAATGTGCCATCCAGCGAAGTCGATATCCTCTCGGCCAATGGCCGCATCCCCGGTGTGATCGGCAAAAAACCGATCCATCTGCTCACCCCAGCCGAAAGAGAAAAAGTCATCGAAATCAAGGATATGTGGATCGATATCGGCGCATCTTCACGCAAAGAAGCCGAAAAACTCGTCGCCGTCGGCGACCCGGTGGTCATGCGGGAAAACTTCCGGATGCTCAACAAAAACCGGTTCATTTCCAAAGGCACCGATGACAAGATCGGCGCATTCATCGTCGCCGAAACCATGCGCCGTCTGGCGGCAAGAAAATTGAATGTCGCCGTTTTCGGCGTGGGAACCACCCAGGAAGAGGTCGGCTTGCGCGGCGCAACCGCCGGAGTCTATGCCGTAAATCCCCATATCGGTTTCGGTATCGATGTCGGTTTCGCCACCGATCTGCCGGATATTTCCAAAAAACAATACGGCGATATCACATTGGGTAAAGGCCCCGCATTGAGCCACAGTTGCGACAACAATATCGTGCTGGGCAAAATCATCCGGGCAACCGCCAAAGCCCACAAAATCCCCTATCAGGAAAGCGTCGCCCACCGCGCCACCGGCGGCACCGATACTGCCGCCATGCAGTTGAGCCGCGGCGGCGTGGCAACTGCCTTATTCAGCATTCCCAACCGCTATATGCACAGTCAGGTGGAAATGTGCGATCTGCGGGATGCCGCCGCCGCCATCGATCTGCTCACTGAAACGATTGCCGGATTCACCGGCAACGAATCCTTTATCCCCGTGGAGTAAACCATGATAACCAACAAACAGGGTATCGGCAACTATGTTCACAGCGGCGGATTCAACCGTCTGGCGGGGCGGCCGAGTGCGCCGGGCAGCTGGCGGCCGGAGCGCAGTTCTGCCCGGTGGCGGATATTTCTGGTACTGTGCGGCATGGGATTTTTGCTGACCGGGATGTTTTTCGTAATCTTTTGAAACGGCAAAGGAAATATTTTATGAATGATTTTGTCACCTCCATCCCGGCTCAAGCCGCCGCCAGATGTATCATCGAAACCGCCCGTTCACTGGAACTCCTCGACCGGCCGATAGCCGTTTCCAACGAATTGGCCGACGCGGAAAAAATCCTCATTGTCAAGATGTTTAAGAAAATGGATGAACATATAAAATCCCACGGTGAGCAGTTGCCCGCCGATGAGATCAGTTCGCTTTTCACTTTCGTCTTTGCCAAAGCCGCCGAAGCGGTAACCAATATGTTCAACCACAAAGAACAGAGTTTCGATCTGACCGGAATGTTTGACGGCAGGATACCGCTTTACGCCGATGATGCAATAACTGCGGAATTCAAAAATTCCCAATTCCCCTTCCTCTGTGCGCAGAACTATCTGGATTTCACGGAAAAAGAGGCCGATGCTCTTGCCGGATGCGATCCGTTGCTGCTGCTCTTTGAGGCTTTGAAGTGGTGCTTCCGCTTGAGTTGCCATCTGGCGATAACCGTCATTGAAAATCACCACGCCATATCCTGAAATACGGCGTTACACCGCATAAAAATATTTAAGATGTTATGACAGCCTTGCAAAGCAATTCATAACATCTTTTATTTTTTTGACAGGCTGAAACCAACCATTTTTTCAGGGGTAAAATGAAAATTCCGGAAAAAAGTTCTTAAAATGGCGTTTTTTTCAAAAAAAAACAATGCAAAATCATTTTTGTCAGGTATATTATACTCCAGACCAAAATCTAACTTTTCCGGAGTGTCAAATATGAGAAGAACTGTGCTTAAAGGTGCGCTGGGTGAAGCATTGAACCTCACCGTCGCCAAACGTCTGAAAACTGTCGATTACGATCAGTTGGTCGAACCATTCGCCAAACGTTATGAAAATGACGGTGCGTGGCGGTGCGAATTCTGGGGAAAAATCGTCCGTTCCGCGATCACGGCGGCATTCCATACCGGTGATGCGGAATTGCGCGCGATGATCGATAAAACCGTCAAAGATCTGATGGCGACCCAGACCCCCGACGGCTGTATCAGCTCCTATCCGGAAGATAAACAGTTGAGCGGCTGGGATCTCTGGGGCAGAAAATATGCCCTGCTGGGGCTGATCCGTTATTATGAAGTCCTCAATGCCGATCCGGCGGTGCTGCAGTGCTGCTGCAAAATGGTCGATCACCTGATGACTCAAGTCGGTGAAAACCAAGCCGATATCCGCAAATGCGGTTTCCACGGCGGTCTGGCTCCGGCGAGTATCCTGGGAGCGATCGTGGCGGTGTGGCGTTTGAGCGGCATTCAGAAATACCGGGATTTTGCCCAATACATCATCGACACGGGTTGTTCCAGTGACGGCAATATCTTTGAAAGTTCCCTTTCCGGGGCAGTTCCCGCTGCGCTGGGCAACGGCAAAGCCTATGAAATGACCAGTTGTTTCCAGGGTATCGCCGAATTGCTTCAAGTGGAAAATGATCCGCATAAAAAAGCGATCGTTGAGGGCTACTATGCCGCCGTGCGCGACCGGGAAATTTTCGTTACCGGTGTCGGCGGCCTGAAAGACAACTGGGGCGAATTCTGGTATGAAGGCGCATTGCGCCAGACCAGAGGCGATTGCGGCGGTCTGGGTGAAACCTGTGTGACCGCCACCTGGATAAGATATTGTCTGCGGATGCTGGAACTCAACGATGATTCCACCATCGGTGACGAATTGGAAAAATCCCTTTACAACGGTATCCTTGGTTCCATCGCGCCGGATTATTCCCACTGGATGCACGTCAACCCGACCCCGTTGACCGGCAAAGGCTTCAAACAGTGCGCCGACGACCAGATCGGCCGCGGTTTCGGCACTCCTTACGGTGGAAACGACTGCTGCCGGGCGCAGGGACCGGAAGGTTTGAGTGTGGCGGCGACCATCGCCGTTATGGAAAAACCGGGCAAATTGCTGCTCAATATCTACGAACCGCTGGAATCCGGCAATGTGACCGTTTCCGGCAACTATCCTTTTGAACCGGAAGCCAAGGTGCGCTTCACCGCTCCGGAAAAGTGCATCCTGGCCTTGCGTACTCCGGAATTTCTCAAGGAAGTCAGACTCAATGGCGAAATCATCCCCTTTACCGCCGGAAAATATCTGGAGATCGACCGGGCATGGAGTTGTGATGACGAGATCGTGCTGACCTTTGACTTCACGCTCAAAGAGATCACCGCTCCGGGCGATGCCGCCTTTACCGCCGTCAAACGCGGCCCGCTGGTGCTGGCGGAAGATTCACAGGGCGATCTGCCCGATGCCAGAGTGCATGAAGTGTGGCAGGGCAGAAAACTTTGCGAATATGCCGCCTGCGGCAAACTTATGACTCCGGATAACACGCTGACCGTCTGGTTCCGGAAATAAGCCGGATAACAAACGGTCAAAAAAACAGCCGTTGCGAATCTTTTTCAAGATTTGAGCAACGGCTGTTTTGATTGATCCGGTTTAAGTTGTCACTCCATTCTGCCGGTGTAGGCATCGGCGGCGGAGTTATCCAGTTGCATAGAGAAGAAGCGGTTGGCAGCCGCATGGCGGGCGGCATTAAGCACCCGCAAATTGCCGGTCAACTGCACGACCCACAAATTGAGTTGTCTGGTATCCGGATTGACCATACAGCTGGTTCCCCATGCTCCGCCGTGGCCGAAAAATCCGCTCCGGGGATCGACCGTAAGCCCCAGAGAATAGTGACCGAGATGGGGCGGACGGCTGGAAGTCGCCAGCAGATTTCTGACGGTTTCCTCCTGCAATATGCGCACTCCATTGTCACCGATACCGAGATTCATCAGCATCTTGTAAAATTTCAACTGGTCAAGCGCAGTCGTCCACAAACCGGCTCCGGCAGAGGGATTGATCTGCGGACCGTTATGCGGCAGCGGCATGGAAGGATGAAATTCCCGGAATACCGCCTGCTGACCGGGAGCAACATTATACATCAGGATCGATCTTGCCAGTTGTTCATCAGTGGGGTTGAAAGTGGTACTGGTCATACCCAGCGGGTCAAGCACTCTTTCTTTGAGAAAAACATCCCAGCTCTGACCGGTGACGACTTCCACGATAGCGGCACCGATATCGATACCGGTGTTGGAATATTTCACCGCAGTACCCGGCTCGAAAAGCAATGGGATCGATGCCGCTTCTCTGGCCGTGTCACGCAGAGAAAGTGCCGGCCAGCCGCCACGGCTTTTGGTGGGGATCTCAAAATTGAATCCGCCGGTATGGTTCATCACCATGCGGATCGTCAGAGTGTTTTCCGCCGGTTTGGTGCCGGTAACTTTGCCGGAAGCATCTTTGACCACCACTTTGAGGTCTTTGAATTCCGGCAGATATTTGGCAACCGGATCATCGAGGGAAATTTTGCCCTCTTCCACCAGAATAGCAATGGTCACGCCGCAGAATCCTTTGGTCTGGGAACACTGCATAAAGGGCAGATCCAGAGCCATCGGCCGCTGGTTGGCGACATCGGCATAGCCGAGACAGGCGACCTCCTGCCAGCCGTTGTTGTAAAGAATGCTGATCGCACCGGGATATTCACCGGAATCGATCAGCGGCCCGATCGCATCGCGCATACAGGTCGTGTTGCTCGGTTTCGGTTCGACCATTGAGGAACAACCGGCAACCATTATTCCGGTCAGCAATATGCTGAAACACGACAGCAAAAAACGTTTGAACTTCATAAAATCTCCTTTTTAAACAGCATAATTAAGCAATACGGATATGAACAGAAGTAAAATACCGACGACTGCCGGCCACGCTTCATCCGGATATGCGCCATTGGGATTGGGACCGTACTGGTTATTATAAACATCTGACGGCAAAGCAAGCAGAATCAAAAGCCAGATCGGTCCGATACAGGGAACCAGCGCAATAAGAAGCCACCACCCGGAGCGGCCGATATCATGACAGCGGCGCACACCGACTGCAAGATTGGGAATCAGCGTAAAGAGGCCGAAAAGCATAACCAATCCGCCGATGATTATGAGCGTTTCATCGGAATAACCTAAAAATAATCCGCAAACAAAGCCGATACCGAACTGCACCAGTTGGGTGAATATGACGA
Organism: Lentisphaerota bacterium; assembly: GCA_015061625.1. Taxonomy (GTDB): domain Bacteria; phylum Verrucomicrobiota; class Lentisphaeria; order Victivallales; family Victivallaceae; genus UBA1784. Next base: position 13,562 of record SUWG01000006.1, read on the forward strand.
AGAGCCAAAATTCCCGGCGGGAGGCACGGCCGGAAAAATCCGCATATTTCTGCAACGCAGTGAACATCGTCGCCCGCGGCTGTTGCGGCGCATTGAAATTGCCATAGGGATTCTGATACGGATTGCCGTATGGATTCTGATATGGGTTCTGATATGGGTTGCCGTAAGGGTTGCGGGCATTACCGTAGGGGTTTTGCGGGGGCGGCGGCGCAAATCCGCCCATCCCCGGCGGTGGAGGCGGCGTAAATCCGGTATTTTTATACGAATCGGCATACTCTCCACCGGCCGGACAGGTAAACCGCTGGTGACAATCCGGACACTCAAGCATATGTCCGACCCACTCATATTCAGCGGCGAGAGCGGCATTGCAATATGGGCAATTCACTTGCATTTTTCCCATGGCATTTCTCCTTTTTTTCAACTGCAGTTGACTGAAAAATCATCCATTGTCAACTATACAACCAAAGCGGGAAATTTGCAATCGGAATTTGCTTGAATATCTTAATTTTTGCCCAAAATCTTTATTGCGGTCAACCACGGGCCGCCGCCGGGGTGTTGATTTGCGTGCCGCAAATCAACGTGAAGTGCCGGGAATTCTTCCCGGCGTGAAGCATTGCTTCGCAATATGAAGCTTTTCGCCTTGCGGCGAAAGTGAAGCGCTCGCTTGCGCGAGTAAGGATGTGTTGATTTATAAAAAATAATTGTTATCCTGATTTTTTGGATAATCCATACGGCGGATGGAGCGTGAGTTGAGGTCGAAGTCAAAACAAGGCGAAAGTGAGGAAGTGTACTATGTACTCGACCGAACTTGAGTCCGCCGGTTTGACAAGAGATCAACCACGGGCCGCCGCCGGGGTGTTGATTTGCGTACCGCAAATCAACGTGAAGCGCCGGGAATTCTTCCCGGCGTGAAGCATTGCTCCGCAATGTGAAGCTTTTCGCCTTATGGCGAAAGTGAAGCGCTCGCTTTGCGAGTAAGGATATGTTGATTATTATTCTGATTTTGGGTGAAAAATCAAACCTTCCGGCTTCGTTTACACTACGCCGTGACAAGGCGGTGGCGCATTACGGGCAATCTCTTGCCTCGCACTGCATCCACCGGTCGGATCGCACCTTTTGCAGTTGCGGAAAGCGTATTTTTTGGAGAATCCGTCCGGGGGATGGATCGTGCGTTGAGGTCGAAGTCAAACCGAGGCGAAAGTGCGGGAGTGTACTATGTACTCGACCGCACTTGAGTCCGACAGTTTGACAAGAGATCAACCGCGAGCCGCCCCCGGAAACCGGCGGATGGATCGTAAGTTGAGGTCGAAGTCAAAACAAGGCGAAAGTGAGGGAGTGTACTATGTACTCGACCGCATTTGAGTCCGACAGTTTGACAAGAGATCAACCACGGGCCGCCCCCGGAAAGCCGGAGATGTGGTCGATTATTCCGATATATTCATCGATGGACATCAAATCAGCCTTGCGCCCGGCGATTCTGCGACCTTTCTCTGCATCATCGATCAGCAATGATATCGCCAGCCGGGCATTGATCTTTGCCGGAGCGATACAAGCCATCTGCCAGTCGGCGACAAAGTAATCTTTGCCGTGAGAATTGCCGGTCATACCGGGCACATAGCCGTGAACCGCCGGGATCACCGTGCCGACATCGCCCATATCCGTGCAACTGGCATAGAAGGTTTTATTGAAGTCGAAGTCGGCATCGGGATAAAGTTCTTTTACCGTATTTTCCAATTCTTTACCCAATTCAAGATCATCGTAAAGGGGCATGGAGTAGTGCATTGTTTCGATTTCGCAACCGCATTCAGCGGCGAGGGCGGAATATTTTACCGCATTATCGAAACGGTCGTTGACTTCGACCAGTTTTTCAACGGTTTCAGCCCGGAGCATATAGTCCATAACGATCCGATCCGGCAAAATGTTGACCGATTGCCCGCCATCGGAAACGATACCGTGGAAACGGACTTTATCGGAATTGCTGTAAGATTCCCGCAAAAGAGCGATGGCGTGAAGAGCTAAATTCATGGCATTGAGGGCATTGATGCCTTTTTGCGGAGCGGAAGCATGACAGCTTTTGCCGGTAAAAATGATCTTTTTGCAGACGGAACCGTTGTGGTCATTGAAGCCGAATTTGCCGGATAGATGATGCATAAAGGCGATATCTATATCGTCAAGGACACGCTCACGGATAAGTTGGGATTTGCCGGAAATGGAACGGATCTTGCCGGATCTGATAAGTTGCTGGCGGTATTCCAGTTCGATACCTTCTTCAGCGGGAGTGCCGATAAAGGCGATTTTTCCGCAGAGTTCACCGGATTCAACGGCGGCTTTAAGGCCGATGGCAGTACCGATCAATCCGGCGGCACTGGTATTGTGTCCGCAGGAGTGGGCAACGCCATTGACCGCTTCCGGATGACTGGGGATGAGCAACGCATCATATTCCCCCATGATGGCGATGGTCGGGCCGGGTTTGCCGGTATCCAGATCGGCACGGAATCCGGTAATTGCCAGATTTTTGCGGACAGAGAACCCCAGATTTTCCAATGCGGAAATCAACAATGCCGAAGAACGGACTTCCCGGTAGCCGGTTTCAGGATTGCGCCACAAATCTTTGGCGATATCAATGATCTGTGATGACCGGTTTTCAATAGCAGAATCACTAAGGCAGAAGAGGTTTTCTTTACTCATGATACATATCCCATTCGATTGTTATTGTCTCATTGCTAATGCCTATCCGGGGTGTGGGGCAGAGCCTCACATGGGGGTACGGGGGCGAAGCCCCTGTCAAGGGCGACAGCCCGTATCCGGGGCGTGGGACAGAGCCCCACATGGGGGTACGGGGGCGACAGCCCCTGTCAAGGCCGCAAGGCCGCTCCGGGGGTACGGGGGCGACAGCCCCTGTCAAGGGCGACAGCCCGCAGAGCCGAACCATCCCACGGCCATTTTGCGAAGCAGTGCGAGGCAAATTCGGGTTTTGCAAGGAGCGAGCGAGGGAGCATACCATCGTATGTGACCGAGCGAGCGACGCCCGCAAGGCCCGAATTTGCCCGCAATGCAAAGCAAAATTATTTTTTGCGGAAGACAATCCGGCCTTTGGAAAGGTCGTAGGGGGACATTTCCATAGTGACATTGTCACCGGGCAGGATGCGGATGAAATTCATGCGCATTTTGCCGGAAATGTGGGCGTTGACAATATGTCCACCCTGAATTTCCACACGGAACATGGTGTTGGGGAGCAATTCACGCACAACACCTTCAACTTTGATTACATCATCTTTTGCCACGTTAAGATCTCCGGTTCATTTTCGGTTATAAGGATCATGTGTTCGAAGTGCGCGCTGAGTTTACCATCGGCGGTGCGCACAGTCCAGCCGTCTTTTCGGTCGATTTTTACGGAATCGGTTCCCAGATTGAGCATGGGTTCGATGCAAATGACCATACCCGGCTCAAGTTTGGGGCCTTTGCCCCATCCGGTATAGTTGGGGATTTCGGGCGGTTCATGGAGTTTGATACCGCAACCATGGCCGACGAAATCGCGGACGATGCCGAGTTTATTGCGTCTGGCGCATTTTTCGACAGCGGCACTGATATCGCGGATGAATGCACCGCAACGGGCGGCGGCGATACCGTCAGCGAGGGATTGTTGAGTACCGTTGAGCAGACGTTTCACTTCGGCGGATGGTTCTTTGAAGCCGAAAGTCAATGCGGTATCCCCCATGGCTCCGTCGAGAGTGACACCGACATCGATGCTGACGATATCGTTTTCGGTAAGGATCACATCGGGTGAACCGATACCGTGGATAACGACATCGTTGACAGAGATGCAGATATTACCGGGGAAGCCGTGGTAATTTTTGAATGCACTTCTGCCGCCGGTGGCATTGATAAGCTGACCGGCGAGTTGATCGAGGTCAAAGGTGGTCATCCCCGGATGAGCCAGTCGTGCAAGTTCGTCGCGCACCTGTGCGGTAACGGCGGCGGCACGGCGGATGCGGCTGATTTCATCCGGGGTGTGGATGATCCGGTTTCCGGACATGATAAATTACTCCAGCACCGTGGCCAATTCAGCGACGATTTCATTAAGTTCGGTGCTTTGGCAGCTGTAAAGCAGACCGAGTTTTTCATAGAAATCGATCAGGGGCTGGGTCTGTTTGTGGAAAACGGCCAGACGGCTCTGGGCAGTTTCGAGGGAATCATCCGCGCGCTGATAGAGTTCAGAACCGCATTTATCGCAGATGCCTTCGGTTTTGGGCGGCATGAAAATTTTGTTGTAAATAGCATCGCAACCGCGGCAATTCATCCGGGCGGTCAGACGTTTGAGAATGATATCATCGGCGACATTGAGGTAGATGACGGCATCGATTTTTTTGCCCATTTTAGCGAGGATATCGGCGAGAGTTTCGGCCTGGGCGATAGTACGGGGGAAGCCGTCGAGGATGAAACCATTGTCGCAATCGGCTTCTTTGAGACGTTCACCGACCATACCGCAGACCATGGCATCGGGAACGAGGCCGCCGGATTTCATGATGGCCCCGGCTTCTTTACCGGCGGGGGTGCCTTTGGCGACTTCCGCGCGGAGGATATCACCGGTGGAAATGTGGGCGACGCCGTATTTTTTGATCATTTCGTTGGAAACGGTTCCTTTACCGGCACCGGGGCCGCCGAGGAAAATCAGATTTTTTTTGGTAAGCATTTTGATAGACTCCTTGTTTTGTTATCTGATATTATCCAAAAGATAGTTCAAAATTTCACTGTCGGCGACTTCGCACTGCGAACCGTCGGCCATATTTTTGACGATGGCGATATGTTTTTCCATTTCGCTTTCACCCCGGATCAAAGTGAGCGGGGCCTGTGAACGGTTGGCGGAACGCATCTGCGCTTTGAAAGAGCGTTCTTCCAGTTCCAGAGCGATATTTTTACCGGCTTTACGCAACGCATCGGCGAGGATGAGGTTCTCCATCCGGGCGGCGGCACCGAGACCGATAAGGTAACAATCGCACTTGTCATTTTCCGGAGCGGGGGCATTGAGAGCTTCACGCACCATGAGCAGCCGCTCGACCCCGGTGGCAAATCCGACACCGGGGATGGGTTTTTTCTCGCCGGGCAGGAAAAGTTCATAGCGGCCGCCGCCGGCGATAGCGATCTGCTCACCGAGGGCGTTGTGGGTGACTTCAAAGACGGTGTGGACATAGTAGTCCAGACCGCGCACCAGCCGGGAAGAAACTTTGAATGGCACATTCAAGCGGGTCAAAGCGGATTTGACTTCTTCAAAATATGCTTTGGATTCATCGCTGAATGAATCGATGTAACTGGGCGCATGGTTGATGATATCCTGACAGCACTCCTGTTTGCAGTCAAGGATGCGCCAGATGTTGCGCTCGAGGCGGTTTTTGCAATCCGGACACATGGAATCGATGTGTTTGGAAAAGTATTCGCGCAGAAATGCTTCCGCCGGGATGCGGTCGGCGGCAACGCCACGGGTGTTGATGGTGAAAGTCGCCCCGGTGATACCGGCAGAGAGCAGAAAATTATGCAGCATGGCGATACATTCAGCATCAATAAGAGCGGCACAGCGGCCGACATTTTCCACGCCGATCTGGTGGAATTGACGGCGGCGGCCGGCGGAGGGGCGTTCCCCGCGGAACATGGGGCCGTAGTAGAATACCCGCTGTTCAGTGCCGTTGGCGACATCGGTATTGGTCAGAGCGCGCATGACCCCGGCGGTACCTTCCGGACGCAGAGTCAGACTGCGGCCGCCGCGATCTTCAAAGGTATACATCTCTTTCTGAACGACTTCAGTTTCGCCGCCCAAACCGCGCTGAAAGACTTCGGTATATTCAAAAACGGGAGTGCGCAATTCGCCGTAACCGTAGCCGGAAAAGACTTTGGCGGCGGTATTTTCCAGAAAACGCCACGAACCGGCTTCAGCGGGGAAGATATCCGCAGTACCCGGCGGGGGAGCAAAAGCAGCCATAGCAGACCTCCAAAAAATATTGTTTTATTCTGAAAAAAAGCAAGACGCCCGACGACAACGTTGTTTTCGTCAGGCGTGCTTTGGCAATTTTATTCAACTCCGGATCAACGGAAGTCGGCGGGGTTGAGTTTCTCAACCTGTTCTTTGAGTTCTTTACCGGCGCGGAATTTGATCACAGTGCGCTCCGGAATGATGACTTCGTTTTTGGTATCGCGGGGGTTGCGGCCCTTGCGGCTCTTGCGGACTTTGATTTCAAAAACGCCGAAGTTGCGCAATTCGATATCGTTTCCGGCGATCAATTCTCCGGCGATGCTGTCGAGGGTGCGCTGGACGATATTGGCAACATCACTCTGGATGATTCCGGTTTCTTTGGCAATTTTGACGACGAGGTCACGTTTGGTCATTTTTTCTCTCCTTTATTTTTGAACATGAAATTTATGTAAATCGCCTATTTTTCGCATGAAATAATATAATGTGCCACAGAAAAGCGGTTTTGTCAATAGCCGTCTGACACAAAAAAAGCTTTTTTTTGCAAAATATCGCTAAACTATGTATTTTCAGGTAAAAATTATGTATTTATAACGATGCACAGATAATTTCCGGATCAACAGGCAATGGCGATATAAACCGCGGCGGAAAGTACTCCGCCGACACAGAGCGGAATGGAAAAGTTATCATCCAGCCGGATCTGTTTTTCAAAAAGTTCCGCAATGGCGGCCAGGATCACCGCCGGAATGCCCGCCCAGTAAAAAAGTGCCGGGGAGGATATGCAGAAATTCACCAGAGCCAAAGCAGCGTAACCGACCACGATAAAAGCGGCAACTCCTTCATAAGATTTGCCGTTGGGCGCTTGGTGGCGGCCGAATTTACGGCCGATCAGTGCGGCGGCGGCATCACCGGTGAGCATCACCGCCAGTGACGGAGCAGCAATGAATGGCGGAAACAGCAGATTGACCAGCAAAGCGGCCGCCAGCACAAAGGCACCGCCGGAAACGATCCACATCCCCGGATGGACCTCTTTACGCAACATCCTGCCGAAAAGCATACCATACAGACGGCCGAGATATTTGCCGCCATTGGCAAAGGAGTGTTCCGAAAAGAGAGTCAGCAGCAGCAAGGCGGCAAACAATACACAACTGATCAGACGGCCGTAATCAAAAAAGTAAGGCAAAAGCAAAGTGGCCGCCACCATCCACAAACTCGACAGGTGGACTGCTTTGCGTTTAAGTTCTTCTTTGTAAGATATTTCTATACTCATTACACTTTTCCTTTTATTTCAATTATTTTTCCGCTTCCGGCAACTTGCCTTTTTCATTATCTTTCTGACGGCGCCAAATGCCGAAGGGGAAATTGTCATCTTTTTCCGTATCATCATCGTCAAAAGAGGCTTCATAGGCGGCCATTTCCGCTTCATAACGCTTTTTTCTTTCCATAACGCTTTCCGGAGTGTCGGAAACATAGGTCGGCACTTCCCGCACCGGTTCCCACTTGCGGGGCATCTTTTTCGGCCAGTAATCCCGGACGACATTGACCACCACCCCCTGAATCAAACCTTCCGTTTCCAATGACCAGAATGGATTGAGCGTGCCGCCCTCATAAAGGTCGAAAAGAAACGGGTTGCAGGTTTCAGCATAACGGCGCACCGTCACCGTGCGGGTGTTGGGCATCCGGCAGGCGACCAGATCGCCGTCACAGGGATTGATGTTGCGAACCGCCACGATCCGGTCACCTTTGCACACCCCATCCATAAGCATACAGTTATCGGGCATGATAAAGCCGAAATAGTGCAGATATTTGCCGTATTTCGGTTCCCGGATGATGGGAAATGTTTCCATCACATCTTTCCGCACCGGCGGAAATTCCCGGTTGAGTATCTGCTCCGAGGTGAGAATGGGAATGCAGGAGATCAATTCCCTTTTGCAGAAGTTGCGGTCGATCTTCTCCTGACGCTCCCGGTTATCCACATTATCCTGCGGATCGGAATAGCCGAATGCCGTGGTCATGGTGTTGACACAATAGGGTTTGAAGCCCAATGCGGCGGCAAATTCTTCACGGGTGAAACGTTTACCGCTGTCTTTCAACCTTTTTATCCGGCTCATAAAAAGCAGTCTTTTAAGATCGACTTTGCCTTTGGGCCGACCCCGTTTTTTCGGCAGTTTGACCGGATTTTCAAGTGGCTTGGGCTGACGATCCTGCGGGGCAGTCGATTCCTGCTGGGTAATAAATTTTTTCTTCCGTATGCTCAAAATATTTTCACTCCGAATCCGCTGACCGCCGGATTTTCACCGTCGGCACAAAATACTTTAGTGTAAAAGACGACTTCCCGGATGACCGTTTTACTGTTTTCTTCACGGGAAAAGCGGAATTTCCACAGATAACTGCGCAAGTTGCCGGTTATCAGAAATCCGAGATATTCCGCCCCCTCAAATCTGCCGAATGCGTTGTTCAATTCGGCTTTCATACGCACAAATTTTTCTTCCGTGATCTCGGTTGCCCCATTGGCAGTCAGAACCGGCTGCCAGTGGACAAATTCCCCGGTTTCCAATGCCCGGACGAAGCCATCCATATAATCAGTGGCGGCTTTCTGCGCCAAAGCATCATCACCGGCAGTAAAATCGCGCAGTTGGATCTGCGGCACATCAGTTTCACCGGAACGGCACCCGGCAAGGAAAAACACCGCCAAGGCGACCGGCAGAAGAATGTTCTTTTTATTCATTTTCATTTTTGACACTCCGGACAATAACAACTTGATCTGCCGCCGAGTCTGACACACTCGACAACTGTCGAACAAACCGGACACGGCAGGCCCGCTTTACCGTAAATTTTCAAATTCAACACAAATTTCCCCTCACTACCGTCAACATGGCGGAAGTCGGAAATGGTCGTGCCGCCGCATTCGATGGATTCCCGCAGTATCCGCCGGGCATTTTCCACGATTCTGCCGCACTCATCAGGCGTAAGTTTATTACCGGGCCGCCGGGGATCAATGCCGGAAGCAAAGAGCGTTTCGGCGGCATAAATATTGCCGATGCCGGTAACAATCAGATTATCCATCAGTAAATTTTTCACCGGAGCGGATTTTTTGCGGCACTTTTCATAAAAATATCCCCCCGTGAAATCATCGCTCAAAGGTTCGACACCGAGATGAGAAAGAACCGGCGGCACGGCATCCGGAGCGCATTCATGCAACTCAAACATACTGAAGCGGCGGGTACACTCAAACCGGAAAATATTGCCGTCGGAAAGGTGGATGAAAAGATGTTCATGCTTGCGCTTCGGCACGCTTGCCGGCTCGACCCGCACCACGCCGGACATACCGAAATGCATCAGAAAACAGCGGTTGCCGGTCAGGTCGGCAAGCAGATATCTGCCCCGGCGGCGGACACGGAGAAAAGCGGCTCCTTCCAACCCGGCATCCAGCAACGGCGTAAGCGGTGTGCGCATGGCGGGGGAAAAGACCTGCACTTTGACGATCTGTTTACCGGCAAGAGCCTTATCCAAAGCCCGGCCGATAGTTTCTGCTTCCGGTAATTCCGGCATATTTATTCTCTGCTCCTCTGAAAAAATCCTCTTCCACGTTTGTTAATGTAACACCGAATCGGCAAAATTTCAACTCTTTGCCTTGCACTTGGGGTAATTATGTTATATATTATTATAATAACCGTGGCAAAGTGGTGAAATATCATGCATAAATTCAAACTCGATACAGAACATCTGGAACAATACTTCCTCGAAGTCATGTCCGGCAGACGCCGGAAATGGTTCGACCGGGCATTGATCAATCTGCTCTTTGTCGCCTCGCGTTTTTACCGGATGGCGGTACAGTTCCGGGTATGGATGTATGACAAACGGGTGATCCGCAATCATGCTCTGGGCTGTCTGGTGGTCAGCATCGGCAACTTGAGTTGCGGCGGCACCGGCAAAACTCCGGTGGTGGAAGTCTTTGCCCGCACCCTTTCCGCCAACGGACGAAAAGTGGCGATCCTCAGCCGGGGGTACCGGAGCAAAAAACGTTCTTTCGGCGAAAAACTGATGCACGTTTTCCGTCACCGCAAGATCGAAACTCCGCCCAAGGTGGTTTCCGACGGCAAGAATCTGCTGCTCAATTCGGCCTATGCCGGCGACGAACCGTATATGCTGGCATCGAATCTGCCGGATGTGGCAGTGGTCGTGGATAAAGACCGGGTGAAATCGGGCATTTATGCCATTGACAACTTTCAAAGTGACGTGATCATCCTCGATGACGGCTTCCAGTATCTGATGCTCAAACCGCACATCAATATCGTGCTGGTGGATTCCACCGACCCATTCGGCAACGGTCATGTACTGCCCAGAGGTATTCTGCGGGAACCGATCAAAAACATCCGCCGCGCGGACTACATCTTTCTGACCAAATCTGACGGCAGTCACAAGATCGAACATCTCAAACGCTTTCTCCGCCGTCACACCCGTCGCGCCGAAATCATCGAATGCTGTCACAAACCGCAGCATCTGGTCATGCTGGCCAATAAGGAGGTTTTGCCCCTTTCCGCACTGAAAAAGGCTAAAGTCGCCGCCCTTTCCGCCATTGCCCGCCCGGATAGTTTCGAGCGTTTTCTGGAAGATTTCGGTGCGGAACTGGTTCTGAAAGATCACTTCGCCGACCACCACCGCTACACCCAGCAGGAGATCATCGACTTTGTCAATCAGGCCAAAGCCGCCGGAGCGGAAATGATCGTCACCACCGAAAAAGATGCCGTGCGCATCCCCCGGCTCGACCGCTGTGATGTGCCGATCCTTTATTTGCGTATCCAGATCGACATTTTGAGCGGTCAGGAGAGTTTCAACCAGTGTATTTCAAGAATCTGTTTCATGTGAAAGGACTTTTTTCATGCAGAAATTGATCGATAAATTCACCGCCTTTTTCCACACCTCCCCGGCAGTTGCCGCCATGGCACCGGGCAGATTGGAAGTGCTGGGCAACCACACCGACTACAATGAGGGATTTGTTCTCTCCTGTGCCGTGGAGCAGACCACCGGTTTCGTGCTGGCTCCGGTCAGCGGAACCAAGTGTACGGTCAAAGATTTCCGGGATGGCAGTGAAATGCATTTCGATCTGTCGGCTCTCGACAGCAAACCGCCGCGCAACGGCAGTAAATACATTATCGGTATGCTCAATGAATTGCGCAAAAGAGGATTCAAACCCTTTGCCTTTAATGCGGCTCTGGAAAGCCATGTGCCGCTGTCAGCGGGCATGAGCAGTTCGGCGGCTCTGGAAGTGGCTTGCGGCATGGCATTCTGCCACTTTGCCGGATTCGACATCAGCAAGGCGGATATGGCCAGAGCCGGTCAGGGGGTGGAAAACAACTTCCTCGGTCTGAAAACCGGATTGCTGGATCAATTCAGTTCACTTTTCGGCAAAAAGGATTCGATCATCATGAGCGACTTCCGCACCGTGGAAGTGATCGGCACCCACGCCCTGCCCGCCGGGTACTGCTTTGCGGTGATCAATTCGATGAAAAAACATACGCTGGTCGATTCAGATTACAATGTGCGGCGGGAAGATTGCGAAAGTGCCGCCAAAAAACTTGCCGCCATTTACGATGGAGCCAAAACGTTGCGGGATATCACTCCGGAGCAGCTGCTGGCGGCAAAAGATCAACTTGGAGAACGGGAGTTCCGCCGGGCATCCCATGTGGTGCAGGAGTGCTTCCGGGTGAAAAAAGCGGCGGAATTGCTGGCGCAGAACGATGTAAAAAGTTTCGGTCAACTGCTCTTTGATTCGCATGATTCAAGCATCAATAATTTTGAGAACAGCACCGGCGAACTGGATATCCTCGTGGATATCGCCCGGCAGGATGAAGCGTGTCTGGGCGCGCGCCTTTCCGGCGGCGGCTTCGGCGGCATCACCATCCATCTGGTCAAACAGACCGATGCCCCGGAATATGCCCAACGGGTCAAAGCAGAATATTTCAAACGCACCGGCATCGAAGCGGAAGTATTCATCTGTTCGCTGGGTGACGGAGCCAGAGTGATCGAATAAATTATACAGAAATTTGCGACTGCAAAAAGTTTTCAAGGGAACAAAAAATGAGAATTCTTACCGGTATACAGCCATCCGGCACCCCCCATCTGGGCAATTACTTTGGCGCGATGCGTCAGGTTTGCGATCTTCAGGAAAAAGGTGAATCCTTTCTCTTCATCGCCGACTACCACGCCTTGACCACCAATCCTGAACCGCAACAGCTGCGGGAACGCATCATGAATCTGACTCTCGACTTCCTCGCCTGCGGCGTGGATACGGAAAAGACCGTCTTTTTCCGCCAGTCCGCCGTGCCGGAAGTTTGCGAATTGATGTGGATACTCAACACCGTCACCCCGCTGGGCTTCCTCGAAAGGGCGCACAGTTACAAAGACAAGATCGCCAAAGGTTTTCTGCCCAACAACGGTCTCTTTTCCTACCCGGTGCTGATGGCGGCGGATATCCTGCTTTACAATGCCAACCTCGTGCCGGTGGGCAAAGATCAGAAACAACATCTGGAGATCACCAGAGATCTGGCGATCAAATTCAATAACGAATACGGCGAAATTTTCACCATCCCCGACGGTTACATTCCGGAACAGGTGGCGATCGTGCCGGGGCTGGATGGGCAGAAAATGTCCAAAAGTTACAACAACACCATTCCGATTTTCGGCAAGGAAAAGGCGTTGCGCAAAACCGTGATGAGCATCGTCACCGACTGCAAAGGTCTGGAAGAACCCAAAGATCCGGAATCATGCAACGTGGTCGCCCTCTACAAACTTTTCGCCTCGGAAACTGAACTGGCGGCGATGAAAGAAAAATACCGCGCAGGCAATTACGGTTACGGCCATGCCAAACAGGAACTTTTTGAAAAAATGTGGGAATTTTTCGCTCCGATGCGCGCCCGCCGGGCAGAGTTGGAGGCCAATCTGGATTTTGTGGAAGAACTGCTGCGCAAAAACGGCGAAAAAGCCAGAGCCGCCGCCAGCGTGACTTTGGATAAAGTGCGCACCGCCGTCGGACTCAAATAAACCGGCAACAAATGTTACATAAAGGAAAGGTAATGTCTCAAATCTTGTGAATTTCAAAAATGAGTTTGTAAACACTCCTTCTTTAACGCATAGAACATATCACGCAAGTCGTGATTTGTCGCTCCGGGCCTACACGGGTTTGATCCACACGGCGGATGGATTGCGAGCCAAGGTCGAAGTTAAACCAAGGCGAAAATGAGGGAGTGTAGTAAACCTACTCGACCGAATTTGAGTCCGACGGTTTGACAAGAGATTGGCCGCAAGACGCCGCCGCAAGTTTGATTTTTCACAGAAATGAGACAATAACAAAGGAAATAAAAAATGAAAAGTTACACCATCAAAAAGTCAGCCGCCCCTGTCAAACTGGATGCCGGTTGGGATTCTGAAGTCTGGGGCAATGCCAATGAGGTCAAAGTTGAGTTCGGTTTCGACCGCAACAGCGATCACACGCCGGATGTGCGGATCAAAATGCTCCATGACGGCGACAACATCTGCGGGCTTTTCCGGGTGGAAGACCGCTACATCCTCGCCAAAGCCCTCAAAGATCAGGATATGGTCTGCCGGGACAGCTGCGTGGAATTTTTCGTCAAACCCGCCGGTGCCGACTGCTACTTCAATTTTGAGATGAATTGCGGCGGCACGTTCCTGCTTTACTGCTGTAAAGACCTTTTCACCAAAGATTATCTGGTCATTCCGGATGAAGATATGAAAACTTTCGGCCGTTACCACACGCTGCCGCACATCATCAACGAGGAGATCACCGAACCGACGACCTGGTATCTGGGCTTCGCCATTCCGGTTGCGTTCTTTGAGAAATATGCCGGCAGTAAAAAGCCCCTTTCCGGTCAGAAGTGGACGGGCAACTTCACCAAATGCGCCGACTGCACTTCCCACCCGACCTGGTTGAGCTGGATGCCGCTGACCAAATGCAGTTTCCATATGCCCGAACAATTCGGCGAATTCATCTTTGAGTGAGGAGTTCCCCCCATGAAACCGGTGATCGACCGCAGTGAATTGCTTTGCAGCGGGAAATTTCTCGCTTATAAAAAACTTTACTATACCGATGCCAGAGGCGTGGCCCGGCATTGGGAAGCGGTCGATCGCACCGGCAGCACCGGAGCGGCGCACGCCGTTTTCATCGTGGCAAAGATCGTGCCGGATAATGAAGTGGTTCTCGTGCGCCAGTTCCGTCCGCCCGCCGGAAAACTGATGGTGGAATTCCCCGCCGGTTTGATCGATCCGGGCGAAAGTGCCGGATCCACCGCCATCCGGGAACTTTATGAGGAAACCGGATTTGAGGGAAAAGTGCTTTCCTGTACTGCGGGCGGTTACAGTTCACCGGGCATGACCGGGGAATCGATCATTCTCGCCGCCATGGAGATCGACGGGGAAAAATATCCCGGCGGCATGATCCCGCCCAACCATCAGGAAGAGTGCGAAAATATCGAAGTTTTCCGGGTGAAGATCGGAGAACTTGACCAATTCATCCAAAAAATGGAAAGCGAAAATTGCGGTATCGACAGCAAAATCTATACCGCATTGGCGTTCCGCAGTTTCGGTTGGTAAGATGATCGAAAATATCATTATCAAAGGCGCAAGTCAGCACAATCTGAAAAATGTGGATCTGACGATCCCCCGCAATCAACTGGTGGTCATCACCGGGTTATCCGGTTCGGGGAAATCTTCATTGGCTTTCGACACGCTCTACGCCGAGGGACAGCGGCGTTATGTGGAAAGTTTATCCGCCTACGCCCGGCAGTTCCTCGACCTGATGCAGAAACCCAAAGTCGAACATATCGAGGGTCTCGCTCCGGCTATCGCCATTGAGCAGCGCAGTGCCGGCGGCACCCCCCGCTCCACCGTGGCGACCGTAACGGAAATCTACGATTATCTGCGTCTGCTTTACACCCATTGCGGCACTCCGCACTGTCCGGAATGCGGCAAAGAACTCGCCTCGCAATCCGCCGAAGCGATCACCTTGCAACTGCTGGCTCTGGATGAGGGGATCAAACTTTCCATCCTCGCTCCGGTGGTTTCCGGACGCAAAGGCGAACACCGGGATATTCTGGAAAAGTTGCGCTCCGACGGCTTCGTCAGAGCAAGGATCGACGGCAAGATCGTGGTGCTGGAAGATTTTGAAGATATCCCGGAAAAAAATCTGCGCCACACCATCGAAGCGGTCGTTGACCGCTTGAAAACCGGCAATATCGACCGTTCACGCCTGACCGATTCCGTGGAAACTGCCTTGAAACACGGCAACGGCGTTTTGACTGCGGTGATGGAAAAAGATGGTGAAACAACTGAAAAAAGTTTCTGTGAAAAACTGGCCTGTATCGATTGCGGCATTTCTTTCGGTGAAATGCTGCCGAGAAACTTCAGTTTCAACTCCCCTTACGGCGCGTGCAAATGCTGTAACGGGCTGGGTATCCAACTGTGTATGGATCCGGAAAAGGTGGTTCCCGACCCCAAACTTTCCATAAAAAACGGAGCGATCCCCGGCTGGCGCAGAGGGCCCCGGCATCTTATCATATATTACAATATGATGTTGCGCAAATTTTCCGAACAATTCGGTGACACTTCGCTATTGAGTGTGCCGTTTGAGAAACTGCCCGCCGACTTCAAAAAACAACTGCTTTTCGGCACCGGGGATAAAAATCTGGAATTCGACTACTATATGCACGGCAAAAAATATCACTGGGCCAAACCATTCGAGGGAGTGCTGGAAAATTTGCGCCGCCGCATGATCGAAACCGAGTCGGAATCGGTGAGGGAAAGACTGGCGGCTTACCAGAGTCCGCGCACCTGCCCGGAGTGTCACGGGGCAAGACTCAATCCGGCGGCTCTCGCCGTCACCGTCGGCGGCAAAAATCTGGCGGAATTCAACGCCATGAGTATCGTTCAGGCCAGAGAATTCATCGGAAGTATGCAATTATCCGCCGAACACACCGTGATCGCCGCCGATATCGTCAAAGAGATCCACAGCCGTCTGACCTTTCTCTGTGATGTGGGGTTGAATTATCTGACCCTTGACCGGGTGAGCAGTACCCTTTCCGGCGGCGAGGCCCAAAGAATAAGATTGGCTACTCAACTGGGGTGCGGTCTGGTCGGCGTATTGTATATTCTGGATGAACCATCCATCGGTCTGCATCAGAAAGATAATGATATGCTCCTTGCCACGCTGGAAAAACTCCGCGATCTGGGCAACAGCGTAGTTGTGGTCGAGCATGACCTTGACACGATCGCCAGAGCCGATTTCCTCGTCGATCTGGGCCCCGGTGCGGGAGTCAACGGCGGAGAGATCGTCGCCATCGGTACTCCGGCGCAGATCCCCGGATTTCCCCGGTCGCTTACCGGAGATTTCCTCGCCGGCAGACGGCAGATCGCCATTCCGGAGCAGCGGCATCCGGGCAACGGCAAATTCATCACCGTCAAAAAAGCGGCGTTTCACAATTTGAAAAATGTGACCGTCAAATTCCCCCTCGGCACGCTGACTTGTGTCACCGGGGTTTCCGGTTCGGGGAAATCCTCGCTGGTCAATGGTATTTTAGTGCGTGCGCTCAATGCGGCCATGGATATCAAGGATGAGCCGGTCGGCAAATGTGAAGCCGTCGAAGGGCTGGAAAATGTGAATAAAGCGATCGTGATCGATCAAAGTCCCATCGGCCGCACACCCCGCTCCAATCCGGCGACTTACACCGGAGCATTTGACATTATCCGCAAACTTTTTTCGGAATTGCCCGAAGCCAAAATGCGCGGATATTCCCCCGGCAGATTCAGTTTCAACGTCAAAGGCGGCCGCTGTGAGGAGTGTTCCGGTGACGGCATCAAGCGGATCGAAATGCAGTTCTTGGCCGATGCCAATGTCACTTGCACCGCCTGCGGCGGCAAACGCTTCAACAATGAAACATTGATGGTGCGCTACAAAGGGTTGAATATCCACGAAGTGCTGGAACTTTCCATCGATCAGGCCGTGGAATTATTTGCCACGATCACGCCGTTGAAACGCAAATTGCAGACCTTGCAGGATGTGGGGCTGGGATACTTGAAACTCGGTCAGAGTGCCACCACCTTATCCGGCGGCGAGGCCCAGAGAGTGAAACTGGCCGCCGAACTTTCCCGGATCCCCAGAGGACATACGGTATATATTCTGGATGAACCGACCACCGGACTGCATCTGGCGGATATCGACCAACTGCTCAAAGTGCTTTTCCGCCTGCGGGATATGGGCAACAGCGTGATCGTCATCGAACACAATCTGGATGTGATCAAAACCGCCGACCATATCATCGATATCGGTCCGGATGGCGGCGATGAGGGCGGCAGGATCGTGGCCACCGGTACGCCGGAGGAGATCGCCGCCAAAAAGAACTCCCATACCGGGCGTTTTCTGAAACAGTATTTCAAGTAAAATAAGGCACTTTTTACATAAATCTGCCAAACAGCCGTCGGGAAATTCAATTTTTTTCAAAAAATTTCATTTTTGCTCTTGCAAATTCATACTTCCGTGTGTATAATTAATCCAGGTTCCCTTCAAACAACCCTATTTTAAGAAAGGACAATGAAGCATGTATTTACTCTCCAATTGGAGAGTAAACCTGCGCAGGTTTACTCTCCAATTGGAGAGTAAACCTGCGCAGGTTTACTCTGATCGAACTCCTCGTCGTCATCGCCATCATTGCAATTCTGGCGGCGATATTGCTCCCGGCCCTCAATTCCGCCCGTGAACGCGGCCGTGCTGCCAACTGTGTCAGCAATACCAAACAGATGGGTACGATGCTGCAAAACTACACCGCCGATCACGATGATTATGTGGTGACTGCCAAGCGTTACAACAACTATACCTGGGCGGCACTCACCGTGGCTTATGGTTACCTGGAGCGCAATCTGCTCGTCTGTCCGTCAATCACTGATGGTGAATATGTTTCAACTCTTACTCAATCCACGCCGGGAAAAAGCGGGGCGATGTGGCAGTGGAATTATGCGTTTTACGGCATAAACTGTGCCATAGGCAGCAATTCTGTTGAAACCAATGATGAAACAACCGTACCGACATTGAAACTCAGCAGTGCCACTGTTCCCACTCAAACCATGGCGTTTGCCGACAGCTACTGCAGAGACATCGGTCAAACCCACGGGTGGAGTCTGTTGTCGAAAAACGGTCTCGGCAGTGGCGGTATCGCAGAAAGGCACAACAATCAGGCGGCACTCGTTTTCCTCGATGGTCACACCGAGTTATGGGAAAAAGCCGACACCCGGGTACGTGGAGAAAGCAGCAGCGTTACCTATAAAGACCTCAAACATATGAATCCGCATTACTCCAATTGATACTATGAAAAAGTTTCTTTTTCTCTCTGTTTTTGCTGTTTTGACCGCGGCGGCGGCTGATCTTTCGGTTTTTCCGGAAAAAATGATCCATCCGATGACCGGATTCGAGCGCTGGCAGTGCGGCAAAGATGCCATTACCATGCTCCAAAACAAACCTTATGCGTGGAGTGCCACCGTGCCGGTGGCATTTGACGCTCCGGAGTACCGTTACTTCAATATGGAATTATCCGGCGACCGCGATGTCACCGACGGTATTCTTGCCATCTATTTCCTCAATGAGGGCGAGAGAAGTTTCCGTGATAACAAGTACTGCCGCACCCGCTTTTCTCTGACCAAAGATAATAAAGCGGTCGTTTCGGTACCCCTGACCGGCAATGCATGGCAGGGCAAAATCACCGGATTCCGCTTCGATCTGGGCGGCGGCAAGAATGTGAATTGGCGGATCACCCGGATGTGGTTTTCCGAAGCACTCTCGCCGGATGCCAATGGGGACTTTTCAGTATTTCCCGGTTCAAGCCCCGTCCGGGCGATGGTGGGATTCAAAAGTTTTGTGCTCAGAGACGGTGCGATCCATGCCGAGCAGAGTCAGGCCTACTCCTACACTGCCGCAGTCACCCTGGGTATCAAGGCCGGAGATTACGGATTTTTCAACATCCTGGTCGAAAGCCCCACTGACGCTTCCGGTGAAGTAAGCCTTTACTTTACCCATCCGGGCGAAAAAGGATTTTCCGCGGCAAACTATCTGCGGAGTGCTTTCAATGTGGAAGCCGGCAGATTGCAGGTAATTTCCATTCCGCTGAATAAATCCCAGTGGCAGGGGATCATCGCTTCATGCCGTTTTGACCTTTCCACCAAACCGGGGCAGCAGTGGATCATCCGCCGGGTGTGGTTTTCCAAAGACCGCCCGATAGCATTCCGCAATACCCGGATGTATCTGCCGGTTGCCTCCGGGCAATCGGTGACGGAATTACGCTACGACTTGCTCTTTTCCAGACGTTACAGTTTTTCATGGGATACTGCCGGGGCCCCCGGCAGTTGCACAGTAAAATTTTACGATGCCAATGACCGGTTGCTCGGTCAGGTAAACAATTCCGGAAAACCGGAACTTTTTTTTTCACCGCCTGATACCGCCACTTACTGCCGTATAGAAGTCACCGCCGGCAATGGCGAATTGAGCAATTTCAAACTCAAAGATGCCGGCAAAGCTCCCGGTGATGCCTGGCAATCAAACTGGATCTGCCATCCGCAGATACGCTCCACCAAAGGGGTCACTTACTTTGCCTACCGCCGTGACTTCGATCTGACTGCTCTGCCCGCAGAAGCGAGGATCCAGCTGACTGCCGATGACGGTCAATATATTTATATCAACGGGCAATACATCGGCGGCAGGGACTCCGGCTGGCAGCAGACCGCACTTTATACGATCACCCCGCTGCTCAAAACCGGTAAAAACACCATCGAAATAAGAGTCCGTAACGAAAACGGCCCGACTGCTCTGATCGCCGAAGTGCGTCTGGATATGCCCGATGGTCAGACCGTGGTGATCCCCAGCGACAAAAATTACATAGTTGTCCCCATTGAGGATAAAATCGTGCCGGGCGGCGTGGATTATTCCGGAGCCGTTGCCGCTTGTGAACTGGGCATCCCCCCGATCGCCCCGTGGCACAGCGTGGCATATTTCGCTTTGAAACGGCGCATACCGTTTCAGATGACGGAGCAGAATTTGAAGTTTGAAAACGGCAGGATCACCGGTTCGATCAAACTGCAGAATCTCAATGACGGTACTATCCAACTGCAGATTTCCGGCGGAAATACCGTTTACGGCCGCTATCAGGCAAATATCCGGAATTCCATAGCGGAAGTGGATATCGATGTGGCGGATCTGCATCTTTTCCCCGGCGATTACACGCTCTTTCCCGATCCGCAGTCTTTTGCCTGCGATACGCCGGTACTGACCTTTACGGTTCCCCGGTCTCCGGTAGAAACCGTGCCCCGTTTCAGTATGGATAGTTCCCGCGGCTATGTGCAGTTGATGCGTAACGGCGAACCGGTGTGGATGGGTTTATTCAAATCCGCCCGCGAAAGCCAGTTGTCAGGTGCTTACTGGCAGGCGAATTACCGGATACTCTTTTTCGGCACCGCCATGGGGGGATCCAGCGGTTCCAATTCCGGCAGATACTGGCTCGGCCCGCAAAGGTACGATTTCACTGACATCGATACCCGGCTTGAAGCATTCTTACGCAGATATCCGGATGCACTGCTGATCGTCACCGCCGGTATCGACGGACCGAAGTGGTGGTGCGATGCCCATCCGGAAGAGTGCGTCTGTTTTGAGAACTCCGGTCACCCGGAAGGCTTGACCAGTCCGGCATCCGCCCAATGGCGGCAATCCAGTACGGCGGCTTTCCGGGAACTGATCCGGCACATGGAAAAAAGTCCTTATGCTTCACGCATCATCGGCTACCGCATTCAGGCACATTGCGACGGCGGCGAATTTCAATATCTGGGTACCTGGCAGAATAAATATGCCGATTACAGTCCGGCAATGTTAAGTTATTTCCGGCAATTCCTCCGTGACCGCTATCAAACCGATGCGGCGTTGCAACAGGCCTGGCACAACCCATCCGTCACGCTGGATACGGCTCAAATCCCCACCGGCAGAGAACGGGCCGCAGCCGAGTTTTTCGTTTTCCGTGACATGGATAAGGCCAGAAATGTGATGGACTTCACCGACTGTCTCTCCGATGCGATGGTCACAGGAGCGATGCTCCATTTGCAGGTGATCCGGGATGAAGCACCGGGCAAACTGGCCGGACTTTACGGCGGATATGTATTCTTTTACGGCGGCTTCCAATTGCTCAACAGTTCCCATGCCAACTACGGCAAACTTTACCGCTCAAGACTGGCGGATTTCATCTGTTCACCGCAGGATTACTTCCAGCGGCGGGTCGGCTGGCCCGGTGGTCATCACGGCCCATCCGTGGGAACCCAGCTTTACAATTTGAGTTACATGGATGAAAATGACACCCGTACCATCCTCTGTGCCCCCGGAGGATACCGGCACGTCGATTCCATGCACGAAACCATCGGCGTTCTGAAACGGGATTTCATTCTGCAATTGACCAAAGGTCTGGGCAATATTTTCTACGATCTGGCCGGCGGCTGGTTTGAGAATGATGCCATGCTCGATGCCATGCGGGTCATGAATGAGATCGGGACAATGGCACAGAATATCCCCGGTTTCCGCCGGGGACAGGCGGCATTTCTGTACGATGCCGGTTCCATCCACCGTTTGAGTCTGCCCAATACTCCCATCATCGACGCCATCCGCCGGGATATGCGGCGCAATCTGGGCTGGTCGGGCATCACCACCGATCAGTATCTGCTTGAGGATCTCATGCAGGACAACTTCCCGGAATACGACTGCTATATCCTGCCCAATGTATTTGCCCCATCCGAAGCCATGCGGCAATTGATCGCTTCCAAACTCAATAAACCGGGCAAACTGATAATTTTCGGTTATGCTCCGGGGGCATTCCGGGAAAATGCGGGCAGAATCGACCTTGAGGCCATGCGTGAATTGACCGGAATCAACTTCGGCGTGACCATGGAAGAAGAAAAACGGCAGGTGCGTTTGAATGACGGTACGTCATTCGGTGACGGCAGTCAATTCGGTCCGGCCTTTTATATCGACGATCCCTCGGTGGAGGTGTTGGGCAGATTCACCCGGAATAACCGGGTGGCCATCGCCCGTAAACAACTGCCTTCCGGAGCGACGGTGATCGTAACGATGCTGCCGGAAATGACCCCGGCACTTTTCCGGAGCATTTTCCGTCAGCATAATATACACATATTCTGCGAGACAGAAGATCCGGTCTATTACGATGGCCGTTTCATTGCGATCCACGCCAATATCAGCGGCAAAAAAGTGTTGCGTCTGCCGGAGAACCGGCCGGTCTACGACCCGTTCCGCAAAAGGGTGGTCAGCAACGGCACGCAGGTCATCGAATTGGAAATGGAGCGTGGACAAACGGAAATATTCATGCTTTCGCTCCCGCAATGATACGACAGTTAAAAAAAGTTTTTTCCGGCAGAGGTTGTTTGACAACCTCTGCCGTTTGTGCTATTGTATGTAAATTGAATATATTTTCTGATAATGTCCGGAATCTTGTGAATTTCAAGCATGAGTTTGTAAACAAACTTTTTAACGTATAAAATATGCAGTATAAGTTGTGATTTGTCAAATTGGACGCCGCAGGTTTGATTTTTTACAAAAAATGAGACAATAACTATTTTCTCAATCCGAGGTAAACAAAATGCTCAATACCCCTTTCATGGAAGCCAAATGGCTCTGGTTGCCCCAGGAACAACGTGATGAACGTGACCGACGGGTGCGCTTCCGCAAAGTTTTTGAACTTGACCGCATTCCGGAAAAATTTGAAGCGGTCATTTCTGCCGATGCCAAATATAATTTGTATGTCAACGGGCAATTCGTCCATCACGGCCCGGCCCGCAGCACCCATCCGGTATGGAGTTTTGACCGCATCGATCTGGCGGCTTGGCTGCAGCCGGGCAAAAATCTGATCGCCATTCTGGGTTATCAATTCGGGGTTTCCAACTATACCTATATGTATTCCGGTGCGTCTGGGGTGATCTTCAATGCTCCCGGCGTGCCAAGCAACGGAACATGGAAAATCTCTGAAGATCCCGGCTATATCCGGGCAGTCGCCAAAGGTTCAGCTCAATACGGTTTTCAGGAATTTTTCGACTGCCGCAAAAGTGACCGGCAGTGGTTGAGCCAAATCGATTACGATGACAGCCAGTGGGAAAGCACCCCCGGCCGGGTCGCCGGAGTGATGCCGTGGCATGAATTTGAAGAACGGAATATCCCGTTGTTGACCAATAAGATGCTGCCGCCGGCCCAAGTGGTCAGTGCCAGCGGCCATGAAGCCACATCCGACTGGCGGGAAGTCAGAAGTGCCATCATCTCCTATCACCGGGAAACTCCGGAATATCACGAGCCGCAGGAGGTGGAAAACCCCACCTGTCTGGTCTATGATTTCGGTCGTGAGGTGGTCGGTATGCTCCACTTCACCTTTGAAGCCGATGATGCCGTGGATTTTCTGGTGTGCGAAAAACTTGACGGCCTTACCCCCCGTATCACCTGCCCCGGCGAACTGCATACCGCTTACGGCGGCAGACTCTATCCGGTGCCGGGCGAGGTCAATGAACATGAATTGACCCTGCCGTGGGGAATGCGTTATGTGGTGGTTTTCAACCGTTCCCACGGTCACTTCAAGTGTGAAGTAACTTTGCGTGAATGCCGTTATCCGCTGGATATCCAGGGTAAATTCACCTCATCCGATGAAAAGATACAGCGGATATGGGATATGTGCGAACTTACCCAGCAGTGCTGCATGGCCGACAGTTACATCGACTGCCCGACCCGTGAATATGCCCAGTGGTGGGGCGATGCACTGGTGCAGAGTCAGAATACATTCCGCTTATCCGATGACCCGGCACTTTTGCGCCGGGGATTGGTCAGTATGTCCCGGCAGTTGACCCCGGAAGGCTTGACCTACGGAGTGACCCCCGGTTGCGCCCATATGTGTATATTGCCAGATTATTCAGCGATGTATCTGGTAACTCTGCTCGCCGATTATGAACAGACCGCTTCACTGGCAATGTGGAAAAAATTGCGGAATACCGCTTCGGGCATCATCTCTTATTTTGAAAAATATATCACGCCGGAAAACACCATTGCTTTCGATGAGCGTTACTGGCTCTTTGTCGATTGGTGCAATACGCTCAACAAGGTGGAGCCTTACAACCTCATCGTCCTGTGGGGCATCCGCAGTGCGGCCAAACTGGCGGCATTATCCGGAGAGGAGGCCGACCGGGCGATCCTTGACCGGTGCAATGCGCTGGATGCCAAATTGAGCAAAGGCGTGAAAAAACTGCTGGATGATCCGTCACCGCATTCAGCGGCTCTGGCGATCCTGCTGGATATCCGGCCGGAAAACCATGACTTGTGGCTGAAAAACATCCTGCTGCCGCTGCTTGCCGGCAACCATGATCACCCGGTGCAGCCGGATGCCTACTTCATGTATTATGTGTTTGAAGCCTTGAAAAAAGCCGGTTACGGCAAGGAGATCATCGACTGCATCAGCCGCTGGTGGCAGGAATTCATCGACGCCGGATGCAGTACCGCCCCGGAACACTTTTTCAGTGAAAAAGTTCGTTATACCAGTATGTGTCATGCGTGGAGCGCGCATCCTTTAAAGTTCTTTTCGGAATTGCTTCTGGGAGTCCGGCAGAATGCTCCGGGCTGGGCGGAAATATCATTCCAGCCGCTCTGTATACCCGGAGCAAAATTTTCGGGTATCGTGCCTCTGCCGCAGGGCAATGCGGCAGTCGAAGTGGATTGGAGCGCAAATCCGCCGGTAAAAAAAATCACCCTGCCCGACGGGGTAAAATTGATTGGTTGAAATTATGGATAAAAAAATCATCGAAAATCTGCTCGCCGCAATGCCTCAAGGAAAAATCGGCGTGATCGGCGACTTCTGCACCGATGTTTACTGGGATATCCAACCGGAAAAGGGGGAAGTTTCTCTGGAAACCGGTCTGACCACCATCCCGGTAACTGCCGCCCGTTATTCGCCGGGCGGAGCCGGAAATATCGTGGCCAATTTGCGGGGCTTGCAAGTAACTAAAATCCCCTGTGCCGGAGCGTTGGGCAGTGACCCATTCGGTTTGTGGATGAGGGATGTTTTGATCGGCAATACGCCGGAATATTCTGCGGCACTGTTGATGATCGACCGCCCGGATTACCATACTCCGGTATATTGCAAGCCGTTGCTCAACAGCGTGGAACAACCCCGGATCGATCTGGGCGACACGCCGCTTACTGATGCCGAAGCGGATTGCGTGCTGGATGAACTGGAAAAAATCCTGCCGCAGTTGAAAGTTCTGATCGTCAATGGTCAGTTGACGTGCGGCATCCACCACGGAGAGCAATTCCGGGAACGCTTCGCCGGGATCGTCAAAAAGTTTGCCCCGCAAATCAAATTTGTTTTCGACGGCAGGGATTTTCTGGATTCCTATCCGAAAGCCACGTTGAAGATCAACGCTTCAGCGGCATCGGTTCTGGCATTCGGGAAAAGCGGCTTTGCACCGGAAAAGTCCGGTCGGGCCATTCTGGAGCGCACGGGGGATGAATTGGTCATCACCGACGGCGAAAACGGCTGTTACGTCTTTGAATCCGGCGGCACGACCTATATCCCGGCGATCCGTTATGACGGCCCGGTGGATACCGTGGGTGCGGGCGACAGTTTCACCGCCGGATTCGCTTACGGTCTGGCGGCGGGAGCATCGATGGTGGATGCCGCGGCATTCGGCACTTGCTGCAGTGCAGTGACGATCCGCAAATTGAATCAAACCGGCACGCCGTCTGCCGCAGAAATCATGGAAATATTATTATGAAAAATCAGACCGGAAAAATAAAATTCACCTATCCGGAAGTCATTCGGGGGTATTCCTGTCACAATCACTCCGTCTGGAGCGACGGGAGCGGTTCACTGGAAGATATATGCCGTAAAGGTAAAGATATGGGCTTGAAAGTGCTGGGCATTTCCGACCACTGGGTAAAACCGCCTTTTCCGGGAACGGATGCTGATACATGGAGCATGGATTTGAGCCGCACCGCCGACTATGTGAAAATTTTACAAGGATTGCAAGATGAGTTGAATGATGAAAATTTCCAACTGCTCATCGGGCTGGAAGTCGATGTATTCCCGGAAAATATCGATGACGTCATCGCCGAATTGCAGGAGTTTGAACTGGATTACCTGATCGGTTCGGTGCATTACAGCGGCACATTTGCGGTAGACAACTGCATTGAACCGTGGAAAAATTTGAGTGCCAAAGAGATGGATGATATCTGCAACATCTATTTCGATAAATTGGAAGTGGCGGCCTCCCGCCGGGAATTCGCCTTTATCGGACACCTCGATCTGCCGAAAAAATTTGGTATGATCGACAATAAAAAGTATTTCAAACGGGCGGAAAAAGTGCTGGATATCCTGAAAGAAAGCGGCGGGGCGATCGAATTGAATACCGCCGGATTTTACAAAGAATGTGCCGAACAATATCCGGCATTGGAAATTTTACAGCAGGCATATATGCGGCAGATACCGGTGATCGTCAATGCCGATGCCCACTGCCCGGAACATTTGATGCGCGGTTTTGATGAAGCATACAGAATTTTACAACAGGCAGGTTACCGTTAAAACAACCTTATCAGGAGATAAAAAATGATTTTTGACCATGTTGACAATTTGAAAAACTATTCCGCTCTGGCTCCGGAAGCGATCGAACTGCTGATCCCGGCTCTGGCAGAATTATCCGCCGATACACCCAATGGCAAAACGATTCTGATCGAAGATAAATTATTCATCCTCATCCAGCGTTATGATACGCACCCCCTCGCTGAAGGAAAATTTGAAACCCATTCCAACTTCGCCGATTTGCAGATGCTCTTATCCGGCAATGAAGAAATTTACTACACCGGCGACGAAAATCTGGAGTGCGTTTCCCCTTACGATGAAAAAAATGATTATGCCCTCTATGCCCAAAACGGCGCATCCACGCCGCTGGCTCTGAAACCGGGCAATTTTGCGATCTTTCTGCCGGAAGAAAAACATCTGCCCGGCCGGGGCGATACTTCGCCGGTGGTCAAGGCAGTCATCAAGATACACCGCTCTCTGTTTTGTTAAAATAAAGTTGCGGACAACTGATAAAACGACCGGAACTGGGGTAAAATCGGTATTTTACCCCAGTTCCGGATAATATTATTGATAAAATCAATTTTCCCAGGAACGCATTTCTGCGCAAACCTGTTTGAAAATATCCAGCGCACTGCGTTTGCCGGT
Source organism: Lentisphaerota bacterium (assembly GCA_015061625.1). Classification (GTDB taxonomy): domain Bacteria; phylum Verrucomicrobiota; class Lentisphaeria; order Victivallales; family Victivallaceae; genus UBA1784. The sequence continues at coordinate 40,823 of SUWG01000006.1, forward strand.
GTAATCTTTCGTTTCAGGATTGACGAAAAGTTCGCGCTCTTTTGCGTTGGTCATCTGCCAGAAACTTCTGATATCCATATCGCCCTCACCGATAGTGGCATCGGTGTAATATTTGCCGCACCGTTTGAGATCAGCTCCGGGCGTGGCAGTGTCGGAAACATACCAGTCTTTGACGTGGAAATGCACCACATAATCCCGCAATTTGGCAAAGGCGGTCAAAGGATCATCGGCAGTAGCGACATTGCCCTGATCGAAAGTCACCCGCAGATCCGGCACCTGCCGGAGGATTTCCAGACATTCATCCGCAGTGGTAATGGGACTGTTGACAAATCCGGTGCTTTCCAGAGTCAACTGCACTCCGGCCTTTTTCGCCAGTTCACAGGCGGCGGCGAAATATTCCGTATAGCGTTTGCGGTCATCGGCAAGCGAAATCTGTTCCTTGCGGGCAAAGGGCGGCAGCATCAACACTTTGGCCCCCATCACACAAGCATCATCCAATGAGGATTTGAATGAATCCATATAGTTGGCACAGCCATTGATGAATTCCCATTTGATCATGGTGTGAGCGGCGATCGGCAAACCGGCATCATCGCAAACTTTTTTCAATTCGCACGCCTTTTTACCATGCAGACCGATCCAGTCGATCGCTTCCATTTTACAGGCAACCGCAGTGGAAACGATCTGCTCGACCGGAGCATCATCCATCATCAGTGACATCATACAGATTTTCATAACAACCTCCTGCATAAACTTTTTTGTCATGCAGAAAATATACCATGAAAAGCACTTTTTCACAATGGATTATTACGCTCTTTAGTGGACTATCTTGCAAAAATTGAGAATTTATCCACTTATCCCCCGTAATACTCATCGATCATCTGCGGGTCTTTGCCGATGATTTCCAGATATCGCGCCAGCAATCTCCGGGCCGAACCCCATTCGGTATTGGGCGAAAGGCAACTGAAATATTCATAGGTGATGATCTTTTTCACCAACGGCGATGCTTCAGCCAGTTTCATATACAACGTGCGGTAATCAGCCTGCCGGAAAACACCGGATGGTTCGCCGTGACCGGGGAAAGGCCGCTGAAATGTTTCCACATTGCTCCATAATTCAATGCCGCACCGGTCAAAAAGTCTGCCGACTTCAGTATACCATTCTTTCAAGCCGTTTTCCTGAATTTCACCATAAAAACACGCCGGAGCGGCAATACCATCCTGCGGAGCGCAGTAATCAAGTAAACCGGCGACCCGCTCATAAAAATATCTGCCGTAGATATCAATCCACTGTTCAATAGTATAGTAACTGGACATATCTCCGCGCAAGTTGGAAAATCCCGGTGACATAAAGGTCTTTTTTTCCGGGAAATTTGCCCGCATATATTCCAGCACTTCAGCGCAAATATCCAGAAAATTGAAGTGCCAGGGCAACGCTTCAAGAGTTACATACAACCCTTTGAAACATTTGAAATTACCATATTTTGCCACCGTACGGTCATAATAACGTTTATTGTCATCGACCTCTTTTTTCCAGTCGCCCAGATGCAAATTGGTGATATTCTGCGGGCCGCCGAGATAGATATCAATGCCGTTTTCCTCGGCCAGCCGGAAGGTCATATCCAATATGGATGCATCTTCCTGCCATGTGGTTGACCGGGGATCTTCAGCGGAAAGCCGCACACCGTTTTGTTCGATCTCGGTGCGGATGATGAAAAGCGTATCCATGCCGACAGCCTTGATGAAACGGAAATCCTTTTCCCACTCCCGCAAGCCGTTGTTATTGATACCGGTATCGGAAATAAGCATATTCATAAATGTACCGGTAATCGGCTTGATATTACTGTTTTTAAGCATAATTGAACCTCAATAGTAATGTTTTTGAAAAAATTCTGAACTTGATATTTCTGTGACACTGCCATCCGGCAAAATCTCTATGCGGTCATATTCTCTGCCGGTACGGTCAAAACTTACAACTTCAAGCATTTCCCTTTCCATTTGCACTCTGATCCCGGATTGCTCCAATCCATCCGGCAGATTTTCCCGCGGTCCGGAAACAGTTATCACCGGAAAATAATATTTTTCCCCGTTGGCCGGATGCCCGTGCAACGCTTCCGGCAGTGCAGTACGGCAGCAATTTTCCCCCGGAAATGAACGGAAAGGATAATGGACATGACCGCCGATAAACAGATGTATTTTACACACCGGATCTTTTCCGGCAAAAAACGGATCGATCAGCTTCCGCACATGGCCGGGCAAATACTCCAGCGGATCGCCCAAAGGAATACCGTGGCAGAAAACTACCCGGTATTTCGCAGTACGGCACATCGGGTGTTCTATGGCAGTGGCCAGCCATTTGGCTTCGGCTTCAAGGAATGGTTCAATATCGTGCAGCATCCATACTGACGGAGCCGGACGGCGCGGTGAATCATCTCCGCAATCCAATATAAAAAAACACACTTCCCCGATACGGAAAATACCGTAAGAATCCTCTCCCGGTTCGGGCATGGAAAAATATTCAAAATAACGGTCGCTGTCATGTCCGTAATATTCATGATTGCCGCGCACCATGACCAGCGGTAAAGTGCCGCCGGAAACCTCCCGGAATAATTCAGTAAAATCTCCGATCACATTGCGGTCGAAATCCCCGACCCAGCACAAGTCCCCCAGAAAAGCAAAAAATCCGGCATCCGGAGTTTGAGCAATGCTCTGTTTCAACATATCCTTACGCAATGCCGGCAACTGCAGATCACCGGTGGCAGTAAAACAGCATTTTCTGCCGGGAATAACCAAAAAACGGCTCTCTTGCGGCAATTCAGCATAGTTTTGCGCCGTATCGATGAGTTTTGCCCGGTATTCATACTGGCAGTCACACTCCAAATTTTTCAACCGGATCAGATGCACCGGGGCATTGCGCCGGATTTTACCGCCGAGATTATCGTAAACAGTATGCCATTGCCTTTCACCGCCCTTACGGTATTCCACTGCCGCCGGTACAGGAAACGTTGTGGCAAAAGCAATCGTAATTTCTCCACTGTATGAATCAGGATAAAGCAGATAAGGGCCGTATTTCAGTTGGGGAGCAGCATATTTTTCCAAATTGAATGCGATCTGCGCTCCGGCTCCGCCAAAAAAAACTTCCGCCCGTAATGAATTTTTGCCGGACAACAAATCTACCAGTATCTTATGATTCGATGCAGAAACCGGATATTCTGCATTACCATACTCCAGCGAGTTGAAAATTTCCCGGTCGTTAAGAAAAAGACGCATTTTCCAGTCATTGCCGCAACCGAGTACAGCCTTTCCGCCATCGGTGACGGTGAAATCTGCAGTCAGAATATGCCGCACTTCCGGAGAACGCAATCCGGCACCGGTAAAATCATGCAGATCACAACAACCGTATTCATCAAAAAACACCGGTTCACCAATGACTTCTGAACCGTCAGATAAAAACAGTTTCTCCCCGTCAGGAATCGCTCCGGCAGGGATGTCTGCCGCCGAAAAAAGTCGGCAATTCCACGAGGAAACTGCCGGGAAAAAGTCACTCATAACATCCTCTTTTATTCACCGCTTTGCAATGCAGTGATCTCATTTTCATTCAGTGCCCGACCGTAAATTCTGACCTGCGAAATAATTCCGTCAAAACCGTAACCGGCACCGTCACCGGTAGAACCGATCAGTAAATAACGATGGATCACCGGATTTTCCACCATCATATCCTGCGAAGCAACCAATCGGCCGTTAAGATAAATTTTAGCCGTTTTGCCATCGTAGGTCACCGCCAGGCGATACCATGAATCCGGTTGAATACTTACATCTGAAGTTCTGCTCTGCAGATCGACGTGTTTGCCATCGATCGCACCCATGCGCACCCATACCATATTCCAGTTGCAGAAAATAAATACGCCTTTGCCCCGTGCCATCGCATCGGCAAAACGGAAAAGCGGATAAATGCGCCGCTTGGCAAAATCTTTACCGGTTTTGATGGTCGCAGTGAAAGAAAAGCCTTTGGTCAGATCAAATCCGGCCGGCATCCGCACATTGACACTGCCTCTGACGGTATTGCCATCAGCGTTTTTGAATTCCAACACTTTACCGTCAGCCCCATCCGCCCAGTGGAGAAACTGCGGATTTTTGATCTCCAGTTGATTTCCGGCAGCATCACGAACCGCGGCAACATCCCCCTCATTCAGCGGCAAATCGATTACCGCATCATTGGCACAGAGAAGCATTGTGATACCAAGAACCGGACAAATCAAAATTTTTTTCATCATAAAACATCCTTTCCAGTGTTTAAGTTATACATATTTATCTGTTTTTATTCCACAAAAACTTTTATCTCATAAACTTTGCTGTATCTTCCGCGGTTTCCCGTCACCAGCAATCTGACCGCTGTGGTCATCACGGCATCAAAAGCAACACTCTGCTTGTCTCCGGAAGCATCTTTCACCGAAGCAACGGTAATAAAAGTGCCGTTTTGCCACACCTGGATTTCGTAATCTTTCAATGAATCATCCGCCGGATAAATTTCCACCCGGCCGACCGTTACCGCTTCATGGAATGTCAACGCCGCCCAATCGGGCAATACCCCCGGAGTATTATCCTGCCAAATGCAAATGCCGGTCGATGTCGGTGAAACTGCCGCCGGATTACCCGGTATGCCGATAACTCCGTCAGTCAGATGCCACAAACTGTTTTCCGCCCGGAAAATCATGTGTTTGTTACTTGATGCGGTAACCGTCACCCGGAGATTTTCCATTTCCTGATAAGCCAGATTACCGGCATTTTCCGCCCGTCGTTGAGCATACACGGCGGCGATTTGCGCCTTGATATCAGCAATCGGTGTCAAACCGTAATACCGTGCCGAAGTGGTATAAACATGAACCTGATAAGGCGTAAAATGCTCTTTTATGGTGCCGTTACCTCCGGCGACCGTACGGTTTTCACTCAAAACCTGAATATCTTTTCCGGCAAACGGAATAAAGGTAAAAGCATATTCGCCGCTTTCATACGAGGCATTGCAGACCAGCAGCCAATATTCGCGGGTGACCGGATTGTATTTAGCCAGAATCCGCAAATGCGGATCGGGAGCGGAAACATTTTCCGGAGAATTATCCTGAATTATCGCTTCATTGCCGATAACTTGCTGCTCTCTGGTCAAATGCGGCATTCCCAAATACAATTCCGGAAAATTATCCACGCCCCGGTTGTAGTGCATCAGCCCGTTGGCTCCGAGGATCAACGCCAGCAGATTCTGATTGCGGAACTCCTCATAAGTTGGTATTCGGGTATCAGTATTGCCGGAATCACTGTAATCAAATCCCTGATGCAGAAATGTCACCGTCGGAGAACAGCCGGTTCGGGAAAAATGCGCCATAGCCCGATCCATAAAATAGACGATCTTATCAAAATTAGCCATTTCCCGGTGCCGTTCCACTTTGGGATAGCAGTGAAAGCCGCTTATTTCGGCACTGCCGGCAAAATCGATCAGACCGCTGCTCCCCGGACTGATCATTACCGGGTGATAAGGATCAAGTTCCTCAAGGTAAGCGGCAATAGCGGCAAAAGTTTCCTGTGTATAACCGGCAATGTCCGGTTCATCACAGAGAAAGTGACCGAAAAGCAACGGATGATCTTTGAATTTCTCCACCCCGCTGCGGTAAAAATCCAACACATCCTGCGTGATTTTTCCCTGCATCAAATCCCCTCTTATGCGCCCCATGCCAAGAAAAGTGTGGATGTTATAAAAAAAGCAATCTCTGCCGGGAATAGGATCACAGGTGACAATATTGTAAAACTCATTGTAATCGTGCATATAATTCCATCCGGAAAGGATGAATATTTTTTTGCCGTCTTTATACCAGTTGCCATCTTTACCGCGCCACACTTCTCCGGCTTTGTATGGTAAATTACGCAAATAAACGGTCGCTTCGTCACTTTCATAACGGACAAAAATACTCATTTTTCCCAACGGCAATGCCGATACCGGAAATTCAAAATGCACTTTGCCATTCTCATCCATTGCCACTTCGGCAGAAACAATAATCCGTTCCCCCATCCGGATACCGCCGGTAACTTTTCCCTGCCGCCGCTCCGGCGGCAGATCGAGCAATGCATCAAACTCCACTTTTTCCAGTTTTTGAGTGGCAAAAATGGTGTTGCGATACCACGGCACGGCCAAATCAATGCGGATCGGCACATAACGGGCATCGACCGGGAATTCCCGGCGCAGAATTATCCGGTTGGTCGCATGATCCCTTACCGTCAATATCCCGGTGTAAATTCCCGGTTCATTCAGCATCAATCCGGAAAAATCCAGCGTTATACTTTCTTTGGCACCGAGAGAGAAACGTTCCTCTTTGCGCACCGGCAGGACTCCCGGCTGGGGAATAAGGATCTCCGCCCGCAAATCACGGGATATGCCGGCCAGGTCATACAATTGCGGTGTGATGGTCAACGACATATTTTTCCCGTTGATCCGACCGGAAACCGGAATAGCCGCAAGGTCAAATTTATAAAATGTCAAATCGACATCTTCCGGTACGGTCAAACTTTTGAAATTCCCGGCAACATTGAATAAACCATTGCAAATACTGGAAATTTCCCTCGGAGAAGTGGGGCTGCCGAAACTTTCCCGGCACAAGTTGATCTTCCAGTTACGACCGGAATTGGCCGTGATCCCCAAACTCCGGTAAGGCAGACGCAATTCACAACTCCAGTGATCGTCATAAACCTGCACGGCACTGGTAAATTCGCCATTCCATTTTTCATCGCCGACAAAACCGCCCTGTTCGCAAATCCGGTCGAAAACACCGTTTCCGGCATTGATGATGATATGCTTGTAACCATCGCCGTTACCGGCGCAATCGAGCATCACTTCCACACAGTCGATACTGGTGGTCGAGCGGTCACGTTCAGTATGGATTATCCGCAATTCCGAACGGGGAATGAAAGCCTTGAAGCCGAACACCACCGCTTGCGGAGTAAAAATGATCTGCACCTGGGTCTTCCGCTCAAGCGGTTTGCCGTCAGCACGGGTAAAAGTGCTGATGACCGGAGCATTCTGCCAGACAGCTTCGTCAAGTTTCCCGTCAATGCGCAACGCTCTGCCGGAAAAAATTCCGGTGATTTCACCGGCGGCGGACGACAGAAACACCGGCAGCAATGCAAGAAACAGCAAACATTTTTTCATACCGGTTTCACCATGCGCTTGCACCGTAGGAAGTGCGGCATCTCAAATAGTTGGTCTGATCATCCAGATAACCATCCTGCATTACTTCACAATGCCCGTCTGCGGCAAGAGTATTCATTTTTCCGGCGTGAGGCGCACCGAGATAATGTTTATAGGGTGAACCGTAACCGAATTCAAACTTCCAATCCGGATATTTATCCCCTTCTGCGACCAATATCGCCGTGGTCGGAGATTCCATGCGGCTCATTTTGCGGGGACTGAATGCTTCCTGACCGAATTTTTCACCGCGGCCGACATAATTGGAATATTGATAGGTGATGTTGTGATAAACTGATCCTCCGGAAAGATTACTGGCGGCCTCGCCCGTACCTTCCAGTGTCGGACACAGGAAATTACTGTCCGCTTTGTTACTGTCTGCCGTATCATCATCTTTGAACCAGCCGAATTTCCAATAACCGCTGCCGCCGATAAAATCATTGATCGAACTCACCCAGTAACGGTAATTATCTCCCCACGGGATCTGCGCCCACGGCACCCAATCATCATAAGCATCGGCATAAAGCATGACCCCATTACCCATGGTTTTGATCTTGGCTGTACAATCTGCCGCCCGGCCGCGCTCTCTGGCAGAATTGAGTGCCGGAAGCAGAATGGCCGCCAGAATGGCGATAATCGCAATTACCACGAGCAATTCTATCAAAGTGAATGCGCTCTTGGGAAGAGGGGAAAAACTTCTTTTCACGGGAAAAGAGGTTTTTCCCCTCTCCCCAAACCCCACTGCTCTTTTCAAGAAAAGCGGTATTCTTTGTTTAGTTTCAACTGCAGTTTTTTGTGTCAAAAAATGCAATGATGAGATAACTGTGCTTACAAGCAGTTCAATAAGAGTAAACCGCATACGGTTTACTCCGGTATACCGGAGACCTTTTTTCATCATCTCTTTTTCCTTTCCATATTGGGGTGATATTGACAAATCCTCCTCTGTCTGCTATATTAATATATCGGGAAACACCGCAAAAAACAACCGTGAAAATTTCATATTCTATCGGGATAGTTTCAAAAAAGGGAATTTAATGGGAATTTACGTCGAACCATATTCTGATGCCAGATACGAATACGCTTTTCCGGAAGCGGACTTCCCCCTGACGGTAATGCACATGGAAAATGCACTGGATATCAATATGCACCGTCATAATTTTTACGAAATGGTCATCGTTACTGCGGGCAATGCAGTGCATGAGGTGGGCAAATGCCGTTATACGTTATCCAGCCGGGATGTATTTTTTCTGCCGCCGGGGCTGTTTCATGCTTATTTTGAGTGTGACAACTTCTGTTACTTCAATATTCTGATGGATTTGAACAAACTGAAACTGGCATTTTTCGATTTGAAAGACACCGCCGGCTGGAAATTTCTGACCGGCACGATGATCAACAGTTTTCTGGCCGGTCAGGAAGCGCACTGCGTGCTTTCACCGGCGATATTTTCCCGGTGCTGTGAAGACTTGAAAAAAATCATTGCCGGACAACTGGAAACATTTCCCGGTTGCCGTTTTGTCCGCTCTGCCCTCTTGCAGAACACCCTTTTCAATATCTGTTCTGCCATCGGACAAATGGAAATCGCCACCAGGGAATATTCCGGTGCCGGTTCAGGGAACTTCAGTTTTTCCAATCTGGCCCGAAGTTTGGCCAACAACTCCGGCAGTATAATCCCCATTGCAGAATTATGTTCAAAACTGGGACTTTCACGATCGACGCTTTACCGGGAATTCAAACGCCGTTTCGGGATGAATCCGGTAGAGTTTCAGTTGCGCCACAAATTGCGCAATGCCGCCGCCATGCTGTTGCACAGCAACTCTTCTGTGGGCGATATCGCCATGCAATACCACTTTGCCAATCCGGCCCACTTCGCCATGCTTTTCCGTAAAGAATTCGGCATATCGCCCAGAGAATACCGGAATAAAAATCAACTTAAAAATCCATGATGTGCATGGCGCGCAACTGCTGATCGCCGATACCCCGTAAAACCGCAAAGGCGTGCGGTTCCAGATAGTTTCCGGCGGCATTGCTCAAATTCTGTTCCTGAATGACCCGGATGAAGTCGGAAGCGATCTCCTCGATCAAAGTCAGCCGGGGTTGAATGTTTTGCTTTTCCACCAGCAACGCTGCCAGTTTTTCTGCTGCGAACCCAAGTTGCGGCAGTTGGCGCATCCCCCGGAACATCCATTTATAATACGGCGCGAAACGGAAATTCAGCAGAAAAGCCAGCGACACCGCATGACGGACAAATTCCCCCAGAGCGATCTCCGCCGCCGCCGTTTCACCATGTTTCAGACACCTTTCAAAGTTATATTGACCGCTTTGCGCCATCATCACCAGATGACCGGCAATCTTTTTGAGCCGCACATCTTCCGGCATACCATACATGATTTTTTCCCGTATGGCACTGAAAATGCCCGGCCCGTCGGCAAATATTTCGCCATTGACCGCTTCAGCTAAAGCATATTCCGGAATATCCAGCCATTGACGGCAGGATTCCGGCGCACCGGAAATCCCCAGATGGCGGCGGAAAAATCCGCTGACCGTATCTACGCCGTGTTCCGCAAAACCGAGTTGACTTTTATGTCCTTTTTCCGGGAAAGAGCGGCGGTGGACTTCCCGGTAAAGACGGCCGAGAGCCAGACCGAAAGTGCGCTCATCCTCATCGGTCAGCCAGATGCTCACCCCGGTAAGATTATCGTGATCGCCGGAAACTTCATCGTCAAAACCGAAACACTCCGACCCCCGGCCCGCCACTCCGACTGCCATGCGGCACAATTCTTCCGGGAAATGTTTTTTCAATTCCGGCAGTAAAATATTTTCGTACCAACGGCGGCTTTTTTCAATGGCTTTCATAGAATTCTCCGGCTCTGGCGGTCAAAACTTCAGCGTAATCAACTTCCCCCGCTCCGGCAAATGCGGGAGCGCACTTCAAACAGGTGTGGGCATAATAACCATCCCGCACGATCCCGGCATCATCGAATATCGCCCTGGCCCGCTCAAGGCAATTTGCCGTATCTCTGCCCAGTTGCGCCAGATTGACCCACGTCACGGCCATATCCATCGCCTTGCCGGAATCCCGCAAAACTTCCATCGCTTCCAAATAGTACGCTTCCGCCGTGTCGATGTCGCCTTTTGCCGCATAAATCGATGCCATATTGTTGAATAATCCGGCAAAACGCCCATCTTTATCCGGCAGATGCAAAGTGTATGCCCGGTAGGCTCGCAAATAGAGTTCTTCCGCTTCATCATATCGGCCGAATGCCTGCAATGCCGTTGCCGCATTGAGCAGGATCGTGCCTCCGGAAACCGTTTCCGCCTGATGCAATTCATCGAGCAACTTCACTCCGGCAGCGACCGCTTCCAGACCTCTTGCCGGATCATTACTCATCCGGTAATGGCCCATCAATTCATTCAGGATGCTCAATTCGCTTTCCCGGTCGCCCGCCATTTGCGCCTCATTGAGCCAGTGGCGCAGATGCGTTCCGATTCCGGCACGTTTTCCGGCATTAAAAAGGTGATCGCTCAATGCGATCACCTCATGTAACGGTATCTTACTCATGGCAGAATTGTTTCAACAAAGTGTTGATTTTTTTGCGCATTGCCAGCACATTTTTCTCCCCTTTGGGATAACTGCTCATGCTCATTTTGCCATCGGGGGCAAATTTATCCAGCATTTTGCAGATCTGCTTGCGGCTCATGAATTTTTCCAGCAGCTGCAATGCCCGCTGATCCTGCAAGGCTTCAAAAAAGACTTCATGGCGCAAAGAATTCTCCGGCATTCCCCCTTTGCCCGGATAGACCACGAATGGATCGCCCGCCGGGAAAGTGCCGCCGGCATCCGCTGAACGGTACGGATCGACCGGTTCCAGAGAAAACTGCGAAAAGTAGAAGTTATATCCCCAATGCAGGAAACCTTTTACATCGTAATAGTAGAGCAAACTGCCCATCACCCGGTTGCGTGATGAGGGCATCGCCATAAGTTGATTGGAATAAACATCCGCCGGGCCGCAGCAGTAGTAAGTCCACAACTCCGGCACCCCGGCCGCAATAAACGGGTCAAGGTGCGCTTCCATCGGCACCGGATGGGTGATATACCCCAACTGATAAAACTTCACATCGGAAATCGCATCAAGAATACGGAATCCGGTCAGATGTTTTTTCAGCAATTCTGCGGCGAAACAGTAACTTTCAAGATGTTTTTCCTGCGGCTCATCCGAGCAGTGGAAATAGACCTTATCCTGTAAGCCATTCGCTTTGAGATAAGCGGTCAATGCCGGTAAAAAGGCATCGATGAATTGGCCGTATTCAGCAGAATTTGCCCGCACATCCCAGCCGAAAATGCGTTTTTCCACCCCATCGACCGTGGCGATGATCTTGGGGGTGAATTCCGCTCCCCACTGGGTGAATAAGTGCGACATTTCAAACTCTTTGATGCCGCATTTTTCCGCCATTTTTATCCACCGGGTCAGCAGGGAAAAGTCAAAAGAATAGCCCCCTTTATCGCAATTAACTCTGACCAGCTGGCAAGTCGGCCGCTCATGACCGACGGCAGTATCCAGCGGCAATGTAAACAGCGGCGTGAGCAAAACGGTCACGCCGTGATCGGCGGCACACCGGATGAAATTTTCCAGTATCTGCCAATGCGCTTCGCTGAAAACTTCCTGCTGATAGCAGACCGCCAGACAATCAGCGTGGAACCAGCGGGTGTACTTCAAACTCTGCTCCGGCAACTGCATGGGGATGACTTCCAGCGTGAATACCGATTTTTTCACCACCGGCTTGCCTTTATAAAAGGTATCTTCAGGAGCCGGGGCGGCAGAAAGCGTAATGGCGATCTCATATTTGCCGCCGGGGATATCCTTGGGCAGAGCCACTTTGATCCAGTAGGCACGCCACTGGCCGAAAAGTGCTTTTGCGCCCTTTTCCGGCACTGCGCCCAGCCGGTCGGGAATAAGTGCCGGTTTGGTGGTCAGGTAATCATCATCGAAAAGTTGTCCGGGATAATCTGCCGGAGTCAACTCCACATGATAACAACTGATAAAATCTTTCAGTGCGGATTCGATCCCGATACTGACCTCATACCGCTGAAAATTTTCCGGACAATAAGCCATTTGAAAGGAGAATATTTCCCCTTGCAACGCAGTTGCCGACCGGTATGCGGCGCCCTCCGGGGCGGTTCCCGGCATAACTTTGGTCAGCGAACTGCACAATTTCGTTTTAAGTTTCACGGATATTAAATTCCCTATTCTTCATCACTCAAGGTCAAGCAGGAAGATCCGGAAATTCTTTCCGGCTACCGGATAGGTGAATTCACCACCGGCAAATGCCACTTCCTGATGGGTGTCACAATCGGTGACCTTGACCACACTCAAATTGTTGAAGGTAAATATAGCATCGATTTTATCTTTATTCCAGTTGCCGACCAGCAAAAGGGCCTTTTTTCCTTTAACCAGAATGGTCGCTTTGATATCGTCATGTGAAACGCTCAAATAATCGCTGTTGTTCCAGTAGGGCAGGAATTGTTCGATCCCGCTGTAACCGCCGAATTGTTCATAGGCCCGGTAGACCCGCTGCTGCGGCTCTCTGGCAATGAGCGTATGGAGCATCCACGTCACTGAACCCGGCACGATGATGGAAAAGATCTCTTCGGTAAACTTCAAATCCGTACTTCTGGAAGGAATGAAGTTGATCAGCAGACCGAATTGACGGCCGTTCCACTCGGCCCGCCATCTGCCCTCATCGAAGAAATCCAGATAAGGTTTCTGCTGATTGACCACGGCGCCCAGATATTCGCCCTCGTTGACCAGCGAGAAAAAGTTGGCATGGGGCAGAATGTATGAGCCGCCGGTGTGACCGATAAAGAATATCCGCCGGGTGGGGGTCTCGTACTTCTTGGCAATGCGGTACAATCTCAACTGGATCTCCCGGAATTTGTAGAGGCAGTAGGTCGGATAACGTTTGCCATCGCGCACATAACCGGCTCCGTGCAGTTCATTGCTGTCTTTGATCGGGTGACAGAAGTCCTGATACATACCGTGTTCCAGAGTGGTGGCAAAATAACGGTCAAAACGGTAGCAGAAAAAGTTGGCCCAGCTCTGCGCCATCGGGGAAACTCTGGTTGACGGCACGACTTCCGGCCCGTCAGTACCCCAGACATCACTGGGGGAGACGACCCAGTAACTGCGGAAAGCATTGAATTCCGGCAGCGTGATGGCGCACATATTCGGATAGAGATAACGGATCGGCATCATCGGGCGGCGGTACTGGTTGTCGCTGGTGGTAAGCCGGGTGGTATGCGCCAGATTTTCCCTTTCATAAGCTGCACCAAACATACATCCGTCAAAGCCGGGGAAGCCCTGATAGTTTTTGCCGACCCGGTTGTGCCAGCCGGAGATGAATATTTTGGCATTGGGGGCGGAGACAAAGGCGTAATTCATCCAATCCTGCGGTTCGGGGAAAGGTTTGAGCGGAGTGACCTGGAAACCGAAAACATAGTTCAGCACTCCGGGCATTTTCGGATCGGCATGGTCGATGAAATTGATCCGCAAAGTCGCTTCGCCGTTGCGGTTGCGGGTAAGAGCGATCGCCCGGTCACGGTTGTTGAGGTAGAAAAATTCATCGGATTCGCTGAACCATGTAAAGCCGCGCTCATCGTTGCCCACCCAGATACCGGGGGTGAAACGCCAGAATTGTTCATCTTTGACGAAACCGATATCGTCACGCTGCACGCCCTGTTCATTGAGGAAGGGAACGAATTTCAGCAAAGAAGCCTCTTTGCGCATGGGAAATTCCAGATAGAGCGAATCGATCTTCACATCCTGACGGTCGATTTTGAAGTCCAGCAACGTAAAGCCGTCGAATTCAAAATTGAGCGAAACTTCGATCTTGCATCCGGCGATTTCGGCATTGCCTTTGAGGATATATTTGCCTTTGCTGGTGTAGACCGGGGTCAGACGGATATTGCTCAAATCGTAACGTCTGCCGCCGATGACCGCCCGCAGAACCGCCTTGCTCCGCAACAGCGGATTGCCCGCCTGAAGCAACTGCTCCGGCAATGCCCGGCGGGAGAAGTCATATTGACGCTCCCAGCAGCCGAGAATGCCGTCGGCATAGGTCACCGGAGTCCACGGAGTCGGCACATCGTTATCATCCAAACCGCCGTTGTAATCTTTCCACGCCTGAAAATCGATATGGTAATATCCGGCGGTACAGCGCATGACCTCCCGGCCGCTCCGGGTAAAGGTCAACTGCACATGACCGGAAGCAGAGGGCTGTTCCGCCGGGGTGATGACCACCTCTTTGGCAAAGGCGATGGTTTTGCGGGCGGAAACATTATTATCGCTGTCGAAAAAGACCATTTCCAGTTGAGTGCCGGTGAGCATACTCTCGATCTCCGCCGAAGCGGGATAGAGCAATGCGGTCAAATTGCCATTTTCCGGATTCATCCGGAAATCGACCAGCAGATTGGGTACGGAAGTAAAAGGAATGGATATATTCAGATCACTGCCGGAAATTTTCAACGAGTACTGCATGGGGACATCGGCCCGCTGCAAAGTCACGGTGCCGCCATTGGCAGTCAGGGCAACTTCCTGAACTTTCTGACCGTTGCAACTTAATTCAGCCTTGCCGCCTTTGGGGAAAGAGCCGGAAATTTCCAGTCGGGTATCATTCTGAACCACGCTTGCACCGCTGCCGGCTCCGGGCGCACTCAAAATCAGATCGCTGAATTTCTGAAAATCGTGAAAGTGACCGCCCAGCAGGTTGTTGGAGTAATAGACCCGGCTGCTTCCGGCGTTGCAGAGAGTTTTGCCCAGCGAAAAGATCAGTCTGGTTCCGGCGGTGAATTTTTCCAGACCAAGGTCAGCAGCGGGAATGGCGATATCCATGCAGAACATACCGTCAGATAAACTTACCGTATGCCGGGAATTGCCGTTCCAGTTGCCCACCCGGCCGATACCGTCATAGACGTCACCGGAACCGTTGAAAACATAGTGGCGGTATTGATCGTTGCGCCCGGTGCCGAGGTAGACTTCCCAGCAGTCATCCCGGTACAATTCACCATCCCGTCCGCGCTGGGTCATACTGCGGGTACGGCCGTTGAGCGGCTCCTGAATACGGATATAGAGGTGGTTTTCATCGTAGGTGAGGAAATATACCGTGCCGTTAAGGTCACTGCTCCAGAGTTTGCGGTTGTTGTAAAAAGTATTGTAGCGTGCCGCATTTTCCCACGGGGTACGGCAATCCATCGCCGGGGCGGAAGTTGCGGCAGTGGCACTCAAGGTGTTGTTGCCGCCGGTTTCCGGAGTGTAGAAGCGGTAATATTCGGTGCGCACCTGATCGGCGAGCAATTCGCAGTTGTAGATTTTCAATTCATCAATGACCGTGTGACTGACGGCAGTATTGTTCCAGCGACTGGATGGGCCGATGGTGAAAAGAGCCGGAATGGTCTGCGGAATGAATTTATCATCGAGCGTTCTTTCCTGCATCAATTTGCCGTCGATATAGATCCGCTGACGGCTCTCTTTGCCGATGTAGGTCTGCCCGCCTGCGCGCCAGGTGATGACCACATGATGCCACTGATTTCTTTTCCACTGCGGCACTCTGGCGTGGACGATCTGGATATCGGTCTTGCGCTCGGCCGGATTGATCCGGCCGCTGGAAAACCAGAAAAATCCGTTGGGGCCGTTATATTTGTAGAAACGGAAACCCTGATTGGATGGTTCTGCGGCATCAAAGAGGAAGACCCAGCCGGGGGTATTGCCATCGTAATCCAGCGGCTTCATCCAGAATGAAACACTGCCCTCAAGTTTGGAAAAGTTCCCGGCGGTGGGAAATTGCAGATTATGCAGTTTATCGTCGTTGCCGACCAGCAATCCTTTGCCGGAAATACCCTCGACGGTGCGGGCATTATTATTCTTTGCCGCTTTACTTCCGGCGGCAAAATCCGCACTCATGTCGCTTGATTCAAAGGTGTGATGAAAGATCATTCCATCGCTTCTCGGCGCATCGGCAAAGGCAGCCGCCACCAGAAAAAAGGCACAAAAGGCCCACAGTTTTTTCATTTTCTGAAATTCCTTAATATGTTTTTGGTTCTTGTGACAAATTTTTACTGCGGTGGCGGCTTGCGGGTAATCTCGCGCCTTGCTCTTGCGCCGCAACAGTCGAGTACACAGTACACTCCTGTTGCGTACTCATCGCAAAACCCGACCTTCCTCCGCAATCCATCCATCAGTCTTCGCATAAAGCTGCGCCCGGACAAGCCGGTTGGAACTGACCCATGCAGATCTGGTTGAAAAATCACAACTTCTGTGATATATTTTTGGTTCTTGTGACAAATTTTTGCTGCGGTGGTACTGCATCCACCGGATATTACGGGGCGTTACATCAGCGATAAATATTTGCTGTTTCACGCCCCGCAAAGCAGAGGATCACCAGGTGTGACCCTCTTTGTCAGCCTCATAGTAATAACATTTGTCGGTACTGGTGGAGTATTTCCATACTTCATCAAGTTTGCGCATGGAAACTGATCCATCGCACCAGGTGAATCCGCTGTTGCCCTGATGACGCTGATCACGGATCTTGTCACCGGCAGTATGCCGCGGACAGGCACCGGTCGGATGGGTGGTTTCTGAACCGGGAATAGCATAAATATTATCCTGAAACATGATCGTTTGACTGGGAGCCTGAATAGTCACCCGTTTACGCGGCGGCTGAACACCATTGGCGACCATCATGTGACGGTTGTATCCGTAAGTAACTTCCGTTTTGACGGTGTAAGTATCACCGTTACTGCCGATATATCCGTACCAGATACCATAAACCGCCATATCATCAGCCGGCCGGGTCGGTTCGATCGTGGCACTCGGACAGGCGGCCAATTCCGAAAAAGAGTAAATCGTGCCGGTGCCGCCATGCAAAAATGAGTACAAAGCACCGACATAATAGAGCGTATTACCGGTAATCGTGGATGAGTGCGGCAATACATGATCGTCGTAGGCATCGGCATACATGGCCGTTTGAGTGCCGAGTTGTTTGAGGTTGTTCACGCAACTTGCCTGACGGCCGCGTTCACGGGCGGAATTGAGTGCCGGAAGCAGAATTGCCGCCAGAATGGCGATGATCGCAATGACCACGAGCAGTTCGATAAGAGTAAACCGTCTACGGTTTACTCCACCATGGTGGAACTTTTTCATAACTTTCCCTTTCCTGTTTGGTTAAAGTTTTTTGGAGGCAATATTTTTGCGGCGGTTGCCGCGGTTATAATTTTCAACTTGTCTGACGCACCACCAGAGCCGGTGCCATGCGGATACACAACGATTTATCTTCACTGTAAGCCATATTCACCAGTGCTTCACCGATCTCTTTGAATGGCAAATGCACCGTCGTCATATTTTCCGGCAGATCATAATAAGCCCGGCCGACATCGTCGATGCCGGTCACCGCAAATGCCGGAATACGTCTGCCGGAATCTTCCACCGCCTGCATCACCCCCAACGCCCGCAAATCGGTACTGCAGGCAATGGCTGTCAATTCCGGATCGGCAGCAATCATTTTCATCGCCGCCTGATAAGCACTCTCATCATCGCCATCCGGCAGAAACGCCATCCGCGATAAGGGGCAGCTCAACCCGGCATCCCGCATCGCCGCACAAAATCCCTTGTGACGGCTGGAGTTGCGTTTGTCACCGATAAAACCGATCTGCCGGTGGCCGCGGGCGATCAGATGGGAAACTGCATCATACTGCGCCTGTTCCGTATCCAGCCACACCTGCTTGATGTTGCGGGTAAGTTTGTGATGCTTGGCATAAATGGCGTAGGAGAGATTCTTTTTGATGCAGTATTCGATCTGTGCTTCAAAGCGGTCATATTCCAGAAAGATGAATGCGGCATTGGGCATCGTCGCCAGATGACGGAATTCCGGCCCGTCGGAAGGAATGGTGATCAGATTGACACTGCCGCCGTGTTCACCGGTGGATTTGGCGATCCCGGAAAAAATATCCTGCAAAGCGAACCAGGTACCCGGATTGTAATCCCGGTGAAAAACCTCCTGACAGGAAACTACACAGAAAATCATCTGCAGATCACTATGCGGGCGTTTCTGCTGTTTTTCCCGCACAAAAGTTCCCTTGCCCGGCACACTGTAAAGCACTCCCTCATCAAAAAGCGGCACCATCGCTCTGGTCAACGTCGCCTGACTGACCTGATAATGCTCCATAAGGTATTTGATTGTATGGAAACGATTGCCGGAGAAATGTCCGGTTTTCAACTCCTCCCGGAGCAGAGCAGTCAACTGCTCATGTTTGCAACTGTTCTGGATGACCGCCATAAAAAATAGTTCCCCTGACCGGTGAATTCATATCGCATATCGATATAATTTACCACCTGTTTCAATATTTCGCAAGTGCCGGATGAAATTTTTTGCAAATTTTATTTTGACCGCTTGATTTAATTTTTTTTACCGGTTATAGTATATTCCCTGTCAGATACATAAAAAAAGTGAAAGGTATGTGAAACTATGTATAAATACGCTGGCAGTTTCCCGGTCGATATGATGGCAGAAAAAAATTGGCAGGATGCTTTCGCCCGTTCCGCTTTGAACCGGGTCGAAATCTCCACCGCCGCCACCCCGGAAAAAGAGGTTTGTTCCAAATTGGTCAGAGAATTGACCGCCATGAAAAATGACGGCACCTTTGAAGCAGCAAGTCTGCATTTGCCCTACGGTCCGTTTGATGAGATCAACCCGTCGGCATTGGATGAATCCCTGCGGAAAAGCACCGTGGCACACTTTTCTGAATATATCCGCCGCTTTGAAGCTCTGGCGATCCCCCTTGTCACCATCCACTGCAGCGGCGAACCCAATGAGTCCGATCCCGCCGGCCGCCGGAAACGCATCGATCAGATGCGCCGCAGTTGTGAGGAATTCATGCCGCTGCTCGATGAGTTGGATATGACCTTGAATCTGGAACTGCTCCCCCGTTCATGCATCGGCAACATCCCGGAAGAATTGATCGCCATGAGCGAAAATTTCCCCGAAAACCGTATCGGTATCATCCTCGATGTCAATCACGGCATGAACCGGGGAAAAGAGATCCCGGCATGGATAAAGATGTGCGGCACCAGATTGCGGGCGTTGCATATCTCCGATTACGACAACGTCGATGAATGTCACTGGCAGGTCGGTGAAGGTATGCTCGACTGGGAAGCGATCATCGACGAAATCAAAGTTGCCAAACAGGATTTGACCGTCATTATCGAAGTGAAGCATCCGGCGATCCCCGGTCACCGCACCTACAAGATCGATCCGGCATACTCCATTCTCAATATTGAACGCAACTGTATGAAACTGGAATACGCCGGAGAAATGCAGAATTTACTTGATAAGATCAGAATGCAGAATTTCCAAAGTAAATAAGGTACGTTTATGGCTTCAGTAAAATTTCTGGCATTTGCCGACCTCCACCACTATCCGCAGGCCTTCTACACTTATGCCCCGGAAAGGCTGGCGGCCATCCGTGGCCGGGCCATTGCCGAAAAGGTCGATTTCGTCATCAGTCTGGGAGATTTCAGTTGCGGAAAATCGCAGGATCTGCTGATTGAATATGCCGCATTTCCCATGAAAACTTACCATGTTTTCGGCAACCATGACACTGATGATATACCTTTGAGTGAAGCATTGAAAAATTTCAATATGCCGGGCAAAGGGTATTATTTCTTTGACTGCAATGACTTCCGTTTCATCGTGCTGGATAATAATTATGTGGAGATCGACGGCAGGATCGTGCATTTTGAGTTGGGCAACTACTATCCACACCCCAATACCAGAGAGATCCTGCCGGCCGAACAGGTGGTATTTCTGCGGGAAACCATCGCTTCATCGCCGTATCCGTGCGTGTTATTCAGTCACTCCAGCATTGAGCGTGAATGTGATCAGGCCCCCGGCCGTCCATTCCGGTCGGCGATCATCAACCGTCAGGAGATCATCGACATCATCGATCAGGCCAATGAAAAAACCCCCGGCAAAGTACGCATGGCGGTCAATGGCCACTATCACCGGGATTTTCTGCGGATCCTGGATAAGGTGGTTTACATGGATCTGAATTCGGCTTCGATGGAGTGGATCAATAATCCCCACGATTTCTACGATAAAGAGATCACAGAAAAACACTCCTACGCAGCCAATACGGTCATTTACAATGAACCGCTTTACGCCGTCATCACCCTTGATTCCGACGGTACCATGCAGATCGACGGCATGAAAGGCACTTTCTATAAAAATGTCACCCGGGAAATGACCGATAATCCGCCATGCGACCGCTCCGGCAGACCATGCACCGCCAATGTGCAATCGGTTAAAATGAAAATGTTCTACGATTGATCGTTTTTTGGTCGGTTACACCCTGCCATATTTACGGCAGGGTTTTCTTTTTTTTAAGTGTCCACTCTTGCAAAACTTACTTGGGTCATATATAATACTAGCAGTATACACTCGGGGAAGTCATGATGAAATATTCAGAAATAAAAATCGACCGCAACTCACCGGAACCGCTTTTCTGGCAGATCGCCTCTGAATTACGCCGGATCGCCGGGGAAAATATGCTTTCCGGTCCGGTCGGACTTCCCAGCGAAAGAAAACTTGCCGCCCTGCTCGGTGTTGACCGCTCCACGGTGAATAAGGCCTTTGATGAATTGAGTGCCGCCGGTTTGATCACCCGCACTTCCCCGCGTAAGATGCAGTGGAATACCGGCAAACTGCGTAAAAAACTCCAGCCTTTTGCCAATGTCGGGATCATTCTGCCGGGAAAATTTTCCGGGCAGGTCGAGGAAGATTATCAAGTGCCTTTGCAATACTTCAAAGGGATCATCGACCGGGCTTCGGAAAAACAGGTTTCGACCATTATGATCACCTTGCCCGATGCTAATACCCCATCGGCCAAAATCGATGAATTCATTGCCGGATTGAGCGGCCGTCTGGCCGGGATCATCCACCTCGGCGACCGGAGCATCCCTCTGGATTCGCCGTTACGAAAACTTATGCGTTGCGAATATCTGCCGCAGGTGATAATTTCGGCAGATACCAAATACAGCAATATCATGCAGATATTGCCGGATATCCGGCCGGGAGTGCAGGCACTGGCCGCAAGATTGAAAAAATCCGGTCTGAAAAGCGTCGGAGTGGTTTCACCTTATGCCGGATTTGCTCCGGGAAATGCCGCCCCGTATTTTGCATACAGCAGTTTCAGCCGGGCGGAAAATGTCCGCAACGCATTGATTGATAACGGCATTGACTGCAATGACAAATATCATTTGTGGGACTGCATGACCTATCAGGCCTGTTTGAAAAATCTGCTGTTGAAAATCGAATCCGGTTCTCTGCCGGATGTTTACTGGTGCCACAATGACGAGATCGCCAACTGGTTTCACCGGGCCTGCGAAGAAGCCGGATTGCAAGTGCCGGAAAATATTTCCATTGTCGGCTTTGACGGGGTGAATATCCCCGGCAACACCGGATTGGCCACGATCAAAATGCCCTTTTACGAGATCGGAGTACAGGCATTTGATCTGGTCTGGCACGCTTTTGAAAACGGTAACACCACACCGGGCCGCCCCGTTATGGTGAATACCGGATTTATCGACGGAACAACCCTTAAAAACCAATAACCAAA
This sequence comes from Lentisphaerota bacterium, assembly GCA_015061625.1. Lineage (GTDB taxonomy): Bacteria > Verrucomicrobiota > Lentisphaeria > Victivallales > Victivallaceae > UBA1784. The sequence continues at coordinate 62,709 of SUWG01000006.1, forward strand.
CAAGGAGGAATCAACCATGAAACATCGCCGGCAACCCAACTTCACCCTCATCGAATTACTGGTGGTCATTGCGATCATTGCGATTCTGGCGGCGATTTTATTACCGGCACTCAATTCCGCCAGAGAACGGGGCCGCAGTGCCAGTTGCATCAACAATCTCAAACAGTGTTACTCCACCAACCGTTTCTATGCCGATGACAATGACGGCAACGGCGTGCCGTGGCAGTACAACAGCAAGCCGTGGGCCGAAATTTTCACGATCAATGGCTACATTGATAAAACGGCACAATTCATCCATTGTCCTTCGGCCACCTTTTCCTACGGTGATGCGGATGTGAATAATCACCGTCAGTACGACTCCTACGCCATCCACCGGGGCAATGACGGTTTGAGTATGAGTTTCGACCGCCGCACCATGCTGGCCACTTACGAAAAGACCTACGGCAAACACGGGGTGCATGACTCCTCGATCTCACCGAGTGAAATGACGATCTTTCTGGATGGTTCCAAAGAGAAAAGCGGTCAACTGGTCGCTTCCTACACCTCCTTGCGTTTCGGCGGAGATAAAACCGGCGGCTTCCCGCATCTGCGGCACAGCGACAACGGCAACGTGGCCTTCTTTGACGGCCATGCGGAATCCGCCTCCGAAGGCCGCTGGCACGATCTGCGTTTCCGTTCATGGTTCAAGGCTAACGGTTCCTTTACCCAACAAACCTTTACCGATGTCAATATCTATCCGGAAACCTATCAATGAAAAAACTTCTTCTTGCTTTAAGTGCCTTTGTTTTGAGCGTTTCCGGCGGTCCTGCCGCTCTGACTGCGGTGCAGTGGGGTACGCTTGATGTGCAGTCACGCCGGGATCTGGTGTGGCAGCAGATGGCTCCGGGCGACGGCGGCACTTCTTGGTATTTGCGGATCCACCCGGCCGATGCGATGTGCATGGTGCAATCATGCGATATGTCGGCTTCTTACATCACCTTTGACGGCAGTCAGAGTTATCAGTCGACCAATGATCCGGATTGGGGATTTCCCCGGATGCACTATTTGAGTGCGGTCGATTTCTGTGAAACGCATCCGGATACCGGTTTTGCCGGCAGCGAGAGTAACGGTATATTCAAAACCACCGACCGCGGCCGCAGTTGGCAACGGGTATCCACGGCACAGATCGAAAGGATTTTCGGCGGCAAATTTCCCCGGGTGCCAATCAGTGCCTTATCGGTCGATCCGACCGATCCCAATGAGGTCTGGGCCGGTATCGGCTTTCCCCGGCGGCTGGAGATCCGTGGCAAACGCAGACTGCCGCAGGGCTTGATCGTTTCCCGTGACGGCGGAAAGAATTGGAAACATCTGCCCGAGGCGTTCCCGGCCGGAGAAATGGCCCTGCGGATCGTGATGCTGCGGCAACTGCCCGACCACATTTTCATCGTTACAGACGGCGGCATCCACGTTTCGACGGATAACGGCCTCACCTTTGCTCCGATGATGTCCGGTCTGCCGGAAAATATGACCTACTGTGATCTGGATGCGGTTTTCGATGAAGCGACAGGTTCCGTGATACTTACCTGTGTCATGGAGTCAAGTTACCGGCAAAGCGGTGACCGGCTTGTCGGTCTGGGCGGCGTGTGGCGGTGTGAATATCCTGAAGCACAATGGCAGGAGATCACCGGCAATTTGCGTTTTCCGGCGGAATTATTCCGGAATATCCCCGATTTTCAATCCGGTCTGGCTTCGCCGCCTTACGGTCTGATCGCAACCAAAATGGCTTTTGAGCGATTCATGGCCCGGCCGGAGATCAAAGCGATGTATCACTCCACGGTACTGGATTTTCACCGTGATCCGGCGGAGTTCCACCGGTTGTGGCGGAGTATCCGCAACAGCAGACAAATTTCTGAATTGGCAGACATGGTTCAGCATAAAGCCGGGTACATCCTGCCGGACTTCCACACCGTGCGGGTCGATCCGCGTGATCCGCAAGTGATCTACGTTTCCATATTCAATACCTGGGTTCCTTACGGGGTCTGGAAAAGTACCGACGGCGGCAAAACGTGGTTCTGTATCACCCGCGGGGCCCAGGTGTGGGCAAACGATTCGTGGGCCGCTTACCGCCCGTCCGACGGACCGGCACTCAATATCCGTCAGGCATGGACCACCCGTCATCCGATGAATTACGGCACGCCGAAACTGACTTTCGGCTACTGGGACGTTCGGAAATTTGATCTGTCCCGTTCCGCTCCGGATATTCTCTACTTCCACACCCACCGGGTGACTTACCGCTCCACTGACGGCGGCAGAACCTGGGTGGATGCATCCAATGCCATAATCGATGCTTCGCAGGATCGCTTCCGGGGACTGGGCAACAGCAATATGTGCGTTTTTGATCTGGCAGTCAATTCCTTTGATCCGCAGAAGATCCTCTTTTGGATGGCCGACTGCGGTCTGAAAATCAGCGATGACGGCGGCAAAACGCTCCTCGGTTTGCCGCATATTATGGCCGGAAGCAATCAATGGGTACAAGCGGCGGCCTTTGATCCGGATGAACCTGACCGTTTCTATGCGGTATTCAACTGCCGGGATTGGCTGATCGGCGGATTGCGTGGCCAATACTTCATTGAGAGCCGGGATTTCGGCAAAACTTTTCTCAATATCCGGGTCAATCCCGACGGCAGTGCCGTCATGCCGCCCAAGGTAGAGTTATTCAATACCAATATATCCCATCTGCTGGTCGATCCGGATTCCCCCCGGAACAACCGGAGATTTCTGGCCACTCATACGCAAGTGGAGCGTTATGCGGTCGCTTCCGGTTCACTGCTGGCCGGAAGTCAACCGGGTCTGGGTATCATCGAATCCACCGATCACGGCCGCTCCTGGCACGCTTGCAATAACGGCCTTGACGGTACTCACAATATCGTCGATCTGGTGCCGGTACCGGGAAATTTCAATACCATCTATGCGGCGGCGGCCCGTCACCGTCTGGCCGATAAACCCGGCGGCCTTTTTGTCAGTGAAAACGGCGGCCGTTCATGGCGTAAGATCGCCACTCCGCTGGATAGCGTGACCCAGGTCGTGCCGCTGGCCGACGGCAGAATATTCGTTGCCGGCGGTCTGAAAGAGTATTCACCGGTCGCCCGCAACCACGGCGGCGTATTCGTTTCAGCCGACGGCGGCAAAACGTGGAAACAACTGCTTGCCGCTCCGCTGGTTTCAGTGATGGCGGTCAATCCGGATGATCCCCGGATCATCTACTGTGCCGTGGAACGCGGTTCCGGTGAACAAATCCTTTCTTACGGATTGTGGCGATCGGCCGATGGCGGAGAAAATTGGGAAAGGATCAATACCGGTCTGGCCGGAGCGTACAACTTTACCATGCTCAAGTGGCATCCGGCCGACCGCAGTGTGATTTTCTGCGGCACTTACGGCAGCGGATATTATATTTTGCGTGATCCGGATGTGAAAAAATAGAGCATTCCGGATGAATGCGGAGCGATCCGGCCGGCCGGGTGTTGACAAAACAAAATTTTTGTGATATATTTTGGAGACTTTGATAAGTATATTGCGTGATTTCAAGCGTGGATCCCCCGAAACGGGATGACAATAAATTATATGTGAAAGATTTATTGCTATGAGAGAAAAAGTATTGCAGGCAGATTTTCTGGTAGTCGGCGGCGGATTATCCGGCGTGGCGGCGGCAGTGGCAGCGGCCAGAAACGGAGTAAAAACGATCCTGATGCATGACCGCCCGGTGCTGGGCGGCAATGCTTCCAGCGAAATAAGGATGTGGATCTGCGGAGCCAGAGGCAGCAACCGCCGGGAAACCGGTATCGTAGAGGAGATATTGCTGGAAAACCTCTACCGCAACCCGGAACGCAACTATTCCGTCTGGGATACCGTGATGTACTCCATCGTCAAACGGGAAAAAAATATTACTTTACTGCTCAATACCGCCTGTACGGAAGTAACCATGGATGGCAGTAAAATCACTTCAGCCAGAGGTTATCAATCCCCGTCACAAACCTGGTACACGGTCAAAGCCGAATATTTCGCCGACTGCTCCGGTGACAGTATCCTCGGAGTTTTATCCAAAGCCGAATTGCGTTACGGCCGGGAAGCCCGAAGCGAATTCAGTGAATCCATCGCCCCGGAAAATGCCGACCGCAAAACGATGGGCATGAGTTGTCTGATCCAGGCCAGAGAAACTGACCGCCCCCACGATTTCATCCCACCGGAGTGGGCGTATCACTATGAAAAAGATGAGGATGTCAACTTCCGTGACTGCGAATTGGCCGGGTTGCAGAATTTCTGGTGGATTGAGGTCGGCGGCAGTGCCGATGCCCTGCACGATGTGGATGAGAGCCGGGATGAATTGCTCAAAATCGCATTCGGTATCTGGGATTATCTGAAAAATTCCCCGGCCAAAAGAGAACTTTACCGCAACTGGATCTTGGAATGGGTCGGGTTTCTGCCCGGCAAACGGGAAAGTTACCGCTTCGTGGGCGATTACATCGTCAATCAGAATGATGTGGCCGCCGGAGGAAATTTCCCCGATATCATCGCCTACGGCGGCTGGCCGATGGATGATCACCACCCCGACGGCTTCTACTATCCAGGTGAACCGACGATCTTCCATCCCGCTCCGTCGCCATTCGGCATACCTTACCGGTCGCTGTATTCCAGAAACATCGCCAATCTTTTCTGTGCCGGTCGCAATATCAGTGTGACCCATTCGGCGTTGAGTTCGACCCGGGTGATGGCCACTTGCGGCACGCTCGGTCAGGCCATCGGCACGGCGTGTGCATTGGCGGTGAAAAACCACTGTTCCCCCAGAGAAGTCGGTGAAAAATTCATTTCGCAACTGCAAAACGATCTGATGCGTGATGATGCGTGGCTGCCGGGCAAACGTTACACGCCGCCGGCTTTGACCCTTGAGGCTTCGGTCACTTGCGAGGGCTTACGCGGCGGTCTGAACCGGGTCACGGATCAGGCCGATGAATCATGGCACGCCAAAGCCGGTGATTCGGCCGTCTACACCTGGGATAAAGAAGTTCATATCGGCGAATGCCGTCTGGTCTTTGACAGTGATCTTGACCGCAAAGAAAAAAATATCGTGGTTCTGCAAACGGCCGATGTGCCTTTATGCACCACTCCGACAACGTTGGTCAAACGCTTCAAACTCGAAGCCAAACAGCAAGGTTTATGGCAGGAGATCGGCACATTTGACAACCCCGGTCAAAGACTGGTGAAAATCCCGATGGATGTCTGTTGTACGGAAATGCGGTTGACCATTCTGGAAACTTTCGGCAATGGATCGGTCAAAATTTTCAGTTGGACCGTGGCTTGATAAAAGGAAAAAAAATGAAAAAGTTATTGAGTTGTCTGGCAGTTTTTGCCATATCCGCTCTGATGGCGGAAACCCTGATCGAAAGCAAATTCGATAAAAATACAGCCAACTGGTATGCGTTACACAACTTCGGTGCGGTCAGTTGCGATACGGCGGCTGCCGCCTTGAAAGTGACCGTAAATCCTGCCGGAGAGTGCCGCATGGCCAACTGGAAACGCATCACTCCGGAAATGTGTGCCGGCAAGGTGATCAAACTTACCGCTCAAGTGCGGGGCCGCGGCCAGATGGCGGCAGTTTTCGTATTGACAGTCAATTCCGCTTCCGGTGGCCGCTCCTATCCCCGTTTCGCCGGTACTCCGGTCACGCTCAAAAGTGATGAATTTACCACGGTGGAGTTTTCACTCGACCTTGCCGGACGCACCTTATTGAGCATCGAACCGAGATTTGAACTCAAAGGCGAAAATGCCGAAGCATACATCTCCTCGATCAAGTGCGAAACGGTCACGGTGCAAAGCACCAGACTGGAAACGACCTTTCCCTATATCGCTTTTGCTGCCGGTTCGACCGGGGCAAGTTTCCGGGTCTACGGCGAAGTTGACACCGCTTTGCAGTTGCTGATCAATAATCAGAGCCGGGAAATCACCACCGATGCCGATGGTCTGGCGGTCATACCGGTCGCCGGTGAAGCACTGATCCGTTACACGGTGGCCGGAAACGGCAAATCGATCCAACTCTTTTCCGAAGCGGTCGACGCCGCTGAATTTGCCGCCTTGAGCGAAGCCGCAGAAAACAGCAAACTTCCCGCCGGCAGCAAGGTACTGGTACTCGGAGACTCTTTGAGCGACTTTGAACGCAACCGGAACTATGTCGATCAGTTGAATTTCTACCTCAACCGCAACGGAAACGGCGAAAAGATCACCTTTTACAACTACGGCATCGGCGGCGATGACATCCGCCGGATCACCCGCAGATTCATCCATCACTTCGACCCGAAAACTCCGGATGAATATTTCCAGGTGCGTTACACCGGGATCGATGCGGTCAAATACGATTACGTTATGATCTTCCTCGGTCAGAATGACACCAAAGCCAGCAGTCAGAGCAACTGGCAGACCACCTTTGTCCCTCATCAGGATTGGGAAAAATACTACACTCAACTGCTGGCGGAGATCAAGCGGCGTTTTCCGGAAGCGAAAATCATTCTGATCTCCCCCATCCACACTGACAGTGCCAGACAGGATGCCATTGCTCAAGTGGTTTTACAACGGCGGGATAATGTCTGGAAATTCGGCATTGAGGAACACATGGAGCGTTATGCGGCCATGCTCCGTCAACTTGCCCGTAGTTCGGGGGCATACTACATCGACCTTTACACGCCGAGCAAGGATCACACTTCACGCTCAAGCCTTTTCCAGTCGGCCGACGGGGTACACCTTTCCCCGGCCGGTGAAAGATTTGTCACGCTTCAGATTTTGCTGGCTCTGAAAAATCTCTGACCTGATGTCTGACCGCCCGGCGGAAGCCGGAAGGGGGCATATCAAAATGTTTTTTGAATACTTTGATAAAGTACGAAGCATCGAAAAAACCGGTTCTCACGGCGATCTCATCGACCGTATAAGAGGTTTTTTCCAATTCGTAAGCGGCCCTTTCCAAACGGCATTTGCAGATATATCCGGCCACGGCACAGCCGATTTCCCGGCGGAAAAGTTTGCCGAAGTAATCCGGAGCATATCCGGAAAGTTCCGCCAGAGTGGCCAGCGACAGTTTCTTATCCAGATTGTCGTTGATATAACTCAATACCCGCCCCAGTTGCTTCTGGGCATGGGAAGCCCGGATGCCGGGGGCCAAGGTGGCATGACGCACGATAAATATGAGCAGATCAATGAAAATGCTCCGGCTGCGTTGCAAATGAAACGGTCTGGATGAATTCAACTCATCATAAAGTTCATCAAAGCCGGAAGTGATCTTCTGCTGTAAATCCGGGCCGAAAGTATATTTATCCGGTACTCCCATGCCGTCACGGATATTGAAAAAGTCAAACAATTCCATTTCGTCGGCATGAAATATGGCCGCATCAAAGAGGCAATTGGTATAACTTAAACCGGTATCACCGTAATATTCATGAGTGGCCCCGACCGGTGTCACATAGAGATCCCCGGTAAACATCGGGTGGATCGTGCCATTGACCGCACACCACCCGGCTCCGTGACGGATATAGACCAATTCGACAGCATTATGCAAATGGATCTTTTGATAACAGGGGGTTCTCTGTTTTTGTACCACCAGCGGCAGTGACGTATTGAATAGTTCTTCAAATTTGAATTCAAAAATATCCGGCATATTATCTTAATCCCAAAGTGTTTCCATTACTGTAACATCGGAATTGCAATTTGCAAAACTGAAATTTGAAATTTCCTTAAAAAAGTCCGGAAAATACCATTTTTTTCCCAAAAAGTACAATGCAAAACCATTTTTTTCAACTATATTATACTGCGAACAGAATTTCCAGAGCAAATAAGACAAAATACCGTTTTCAAAAATTTTACGGCTCCTGCGGTTGCAACTGCTGCAGGTCGCGGGTAAACTGCCGGGTGTAGGGGTGGTCTGCGCCGAGAATACGCCCGGCAATACCGGCGGCTTTCTGCAAAAACTCCACCGCCTCACGCCGCTGCCCCAATTTTACCAGCGTAACTCCGATGGCATAATTGGCAACCGCCGTTTCCCGGCTTTCGCCCTCATGGATGGCTTGATATATTTCCAGCGATTTGCGGAAATACTCCAACGCCCCGGAATAGTTGCCCAATGCATTGCACGCACTGCCCGCCCGGTGACATTCCGCCGCCGTTTCAGCATGATTTTCACCGAAAACCTGCCGCGCGGTCTGCAATGAAATTCTGAAATATTCCAGTGCCGATGCAAAATCTTCCATGGCAAAACAGAGGTCACCGAGCAATTTGCCGCTTTGCACCGCTTCCGCCGATACCGGACGATGCTCCATATCCAGCGCATAAGCCATTTGCAACAACGGCAATGCACTTTCCAAATCATCAAATCCGCTCAAAATTTGTGCCGCTTCCACCGCCACGGCCCGGCGGTGCCGCCAGGGCGATATCCCGGAAATTTCCGGCAATTTGGCTTTCAGTGCCGCCAATGCCGCAATTTCCGGCTCATCCTCACCGGCAGGAACCATTCCGGCGATCACTGAATGTAAAAATTCCCGCACCGCCTCGCTTTCTTCCGCTTTCTCAACCGCCACTGCCGCCCTTTCATTGGCTCTTTCAGTTTCCTGAACCGCCTGACTCCGGGCCGCTTCCGCCCTTGCCGCTCCGGCTTCTGCTTCGGCTTTTTCCGCTTCACTTTGCGACCGGGCAACAATAGCGGCATCCCGCTGGGCCAATGCCTGTTCTGCGCGCATTTCCGCCTGACGGATCGCTTCCTGCGCTTGAGATGCGTCATTTGCATTTTCCGGGCAGTTCCCGGTTTCCGTCACCGTAACAGCGGCATCTTTTCTTTCGCTCATGTGCTGATCAAACTGCCGGATGCCATTTACCGCTTCCGCCAAAAAATATCCCCCCGTTACCGCCAAGGCGAAAAGCAAAAGCAATATGAGCCTTTTGCCGCTTTTGCGGTTGATATTCAATTTACGCAACACCTTTTCCGCCCCGGAAAGAACTTTCATCCAGCCGCTTTGCGCCACCGTGATCGCCCCCTGCGGGCAAAACTCCTGACAACAGTAACAGCGGATGCAACCGGCATAATCAAATTGCGGCAGTTTCCGGCGCATTTTCAACGTCTGCGGCGGACACTTTTGAGCGCACAACCCGCAGGAAATACATTTTTTCTTATCCACTACCGGATGGGAAAGCAGCATCTTGCGCAACAATTCACGCAACTTCACCGGAAAATAAACGCCCCATTCCAGCATCTTATCCGGCTTATCCGGCAATCTGATCTTATGTACTTGCGGCACTTCGCCGCAGTCACGGTATGCCATAAGCAGATTTCTCGCCCTGCCCCGGCGCAAAACCGGGGTGTCATCCACCCCCAACTTTTCCGCCACAGAAGCATCCAGAGCCAGCGCATCTTTTGATGCACACAAAAATCCCAACTCCACCGGATCACCGCTGCCCGGCCCGTTGCCCTCCATGCCGGTAATGGCATCCAACAGCGTTATCTGCGGCGCGGCAAGCAGATAAATATCCAACAGCATATCGGCGAAATCATCGAAATTGCGCCCCACCGCCAGATGCCACGACAACCTTTCACTGCCCCGGATCAGACCGAAAAGATTTTTCACTCCGCAAGTCAATGTCATCATCGCATGGGTTTTGGCCTTGGCAAAGTCGATGAGCAGATCATATTCCCGGAATTCAGTGGCGATCTCCAGCTGGCGGTTGCGGCACCTTTCCGGCATATCAGATACTTTTTCATAGTTGGTGCAGTTTTTGACGGTCACGCCCAACTTTTCCACTTCCGCCATGATCCCCATACTTCTGACCACCGCGTCGGCGGTGCGCACCGCCGGATTCTCGATCACGGCTATCCGGGAGGCTTCATGTTCTTTAAGGAAACGGCACAACGCCAGCAACAGTTGCGGATGAACCGACGCCGGATCATTTTCCCGGTGATATTCCAGCAAATTAGGCTTGATCATTACCGATTTACCGGCAATGCCGCCCAAACCGGTCAGCAAGGGCATCAATACCGCCGCCAACGCCCGGTCAAGATTTTCCTGCCGGTAATCCATACAACTGCTGTAATGAATATCAACCATAAAAAGTTCCTCACAAAAAAGCGGAGACTGCACACCTGCGGTCTCCGCCATATGGTTTCACACCTCAAAATGCCGGCATATCGATCCCCAGCGAACCGCCGATGGATTTCATCTGCTCCTGCATCGCCGTCCGGGCTGATGCGAAAGCACTGTTCAATGCTTCGGAAAGGGATCTTTCCAGATACTCCCGGTCGCCGAGCATTTCCGGAGCGATAGTGATGTTGCGCACGGTGAAGTCACCCCCCACCGTTACGCTCACTCCGCCATTGGCCGTCGCACAGGAGAACTCCATTTTGGGCAGTTCCTCCTTGAGTTTGGCGGCACTTTCTTTCAACTCTTTTGCATGAGCCATTATTTTCATCAAATCACCGAATCCGGCCATCATTTACCTCCTTTTTCAACCGCACCCTTGCTGCGGGACAGACGCCACGCCACAAACGGCCCGGAAAGGCAAACTGATGAGTAAGTACCCAGAATGATACCCCACATCATCACAAAGACGAAGTCGCTGATCTCCGGTCCGCCGAAAAGCCACATGATGAAAACAACCATAAAGGTCGTCAAACTGGTGATCAATGTACGGCTGATCGTCTGGTTGACAGACAGATTGACCAGATCACCGAATTTCTCGCCCTTGTGCAGTTTCAAATTTTCACGGATCCGGTCAAAGATGACCACCGTATCGTTGATCGAATAACCGATGACCGTCAAAAACGCCGCCACCGTCGTCAAACCGATCGTGCGGCCGGAAAGCAGATAGATCGCCAACACCACCAGCACGTCATGCAGCAATGCCAGCACCGCCGCCACCGCATAGGTCAATTCGTAACGGAAAACGATATACGCTCCGATACCGATCAACGCAAATGCGATCGCCCACAAAGCGGCTTTGGTAAATTCCTTACCGATCAAACCGCTCAACTGCTGAATATTGGCTCCTTCCATAACAATTCCGCATTCCGGGAAGTTTTTCTGCAGCAATTCACCGACTTTGGCTTTGGTCGTTTCCGCATCATCCTGCGAACCGCGCAGACGCACTTCAAGGAATTCACCATTGCCGTCTTCAGCGGCGATATTGGTCTTGTAGGTAACTGACGGCTCATCATAACCGGCACGCCGGAGCATATCGGCCATTTCCGAGGTGTTGCCTTTTTCAGCGTAGTTGAAAGTGATCGCCGAACCGCCGGTGAAGTCGATCCCCAACACACCTTTGCCGCGGATCGCCAGAGTACCGACCAGCACCAGAATAAGCATTCCGGAAACCATCAGCGCATAACGCCATATTTTGATAAAGTCGAGTTTGGACTCTTTGACCATCTGCATCATCGTCAGTTTCTTGAGATCCAGGAAACGGAAAAGGTAGTCATAGACCAGACGGGTGACGAATACCGCCGAGAAAAGACTGCTCAAAATACCGATACAGAGCGTCACCGCAAAACCTTTGATCGCACCGGTACCCACATACATCAGAATAAAACTGACGATCAGCGTCGTGATATTTGAGTCGATCACCGCACTCAACGCCCGGTCGTAACCGGCATTGACCGCATTGAGCAGAGATTTGCCGCTTTTCAACTCCTCACGGATACGTTCAAAGATCAGCACGTTGGCATCCACCGCCATACCGATCGTCAACACGATACCGGCGATACCCGGCAGAGTCAGAGTGCAGTCAAATGCCGCCATGGCACCGAGGATCAAGGTGACATTCAACGCCAGAGCGATAACGGAGATCGCACCGCTGAAACGATAGTAGATCACCATAAATAAAGCGACGACGATCAGAGAAATGATTCCCACATAAATACCGTTTTGCACACTGGCACGGCCCAGAGTCGGGTCGGTATCGAAGGTCGCCTGCACATCGATCCGGAAGGGGAAACTGCCGGAAACCAGTGCATCGGCAATGGCTTGAGCCTCTTCCTCGGTAAAGTCGCCGGAAATCTGCGCATTGCCGCCGGCGATCGGTTCATTGATGCTCGGAGCGCAGTAAAGTTTGCCATCCAGCACGATCGCCAGCTGTTGATTGACGTTGTTTTCCGTGACCCGTTTGAAGTCCAGCGCACCGTCGTGGTTGAATTGCAGCATGATCTGCACTCTGCCGGTCATCTGGTCACGCTGCGCTCTGGCCATGGTGATATTGCGGCCATCCATTTCGATCGTCCGGGAAACGAGGAAAGTACGCACGACCGGTTTGCCGTCAACTTCCTCGACATATTCCATAAGTTCTGCCCCGTAAGGAACAGTGGCAGGATTGCTCTTGTAAGCGGCCAACTGCTCCGGAGTTGCCGGAATAACCAGCCGGAAGTGCAGTTTCGCACTCATTTGGATCAGGTCACGCAACTGCGCTTTTTCATCTCTGGAAACGATCGGCGCACGCAGAACGATGCCGCGCTCACCGGAAGGAGCGATCTCCGCTTCAAAAATGCTCTTGGATTCCAGACGTTTACGGAGCGTTTCCACCGCCACATCACGGTAACGGTCAAAGTCCTCTTCCATGCTCCGGCGCATCTCCTCATCAGGATTTTCATCCGGAACCAGGTCAAGATAGAACTCCACACCGCCATTGAGGTCAAGCCCCAGACGGATGGAACTTGCCGCTTTTTTGCGGATCAGACTGATAACGTCACGATCGGTATGGGCATCGGGAGCTTCGACCAGATCCCGCAAACTGATGCCCAGTTCTGCGGCGGCCTGCAATAAGGCTTCGGATTGAAAGAGGTTCGGATCGGCCTCTTCCTTGGCTTTCGCCAATTCGATCACGCGGGCGGCATCCGGATTATCCGGATCGATAAGCATTTCCTGAAAGACTTCGTAATAATCTTTCTCGGCCAGCGGATACATCGCCGCACAGAAAACGGCAACGACCACCAGCACCAGCAAAGAACGCAAAAGCAACGGTTTCTTATTCATTATTTTTTATCCTCTTTTTTAGGCTCATCCTCGATCAGATTGACGCCCTCACGGATGACCAGCACTCTGACATTCTCGGCGATCTCCACGAGGAACTCTTTTTCCCGCACTTCGTAAACTTTGCCGATCACGCCGCTGTTGAGCATGACTTTGGAACCTTTGACGATCTTGTTGAGCATTTCCATGCGCTGTCTCTGCTGCTTCTTATTCGCTCTGAACATCAGAAAAATCATAAATGCAATCAGAATCAGCGAGAAAAAACTACCGATGTTACCCATATTAAAGTACTCACTTTCTTCTTGCGGCTCGCCACTGTCGCTTTCCGGCTCTGCCGCACTGGTTTGTTGTTGTCTGCTGTCACTTGCGGCGGCTTCCGAAGCAACTTCGATCTGCTCCGGAGTTGCCGCACTCAAGGTGCTTTCCGCCTGAACTCTGCCACTGATACAGCTGACAGCGATCAGCAGAACCGGAAAAACACCTTTGAATTTCATTTTCACACCCTTTACCGGATTTCAGTTTTTTGCCGGCACGCCAAGCAGGGAAAGATGCTTGTCAAAGTGCGCTTCGATGCGGGCATCGTAGTCCGCTTCAAATTTGTGCATCGCTTCAAAGAAACGCCGGCGCAAAGCACCGGTCAGGATCGGGCCGTAGTTGATATGAAGCAACTGACGGGCCTCCGGCATGGTCATCAATGCGGGCAATTCCGCATCGCTCAAGGCTGCCAGAGCCGGGATCTTGTTGAAGTCAGCCGTAATATGATACAGTTTGAGCATTTCCGTCACATTATCCAGCGCGCACTGGTGCATATCACGGTACAACTGCGGATCTTTATATGCGATGACCGTGACCGCTTCCAGCCAGCTGGTACCGGCGGTTTTCAAATGCAGATAGTGACAGGTCTCCCGGCCGATGGTGGGATAGACCGCAAACTTGTCACTGCCGCTGTGGATGGAAATTTTGTAGTTGCCGTGATTACGGGCGATAAGAGCATGGATCTTGAACTGGCGGTCAAATTCATCCAGATCGCCGATGTAGTCGATCGCTTTCTGGAATTCCCCGATGAACCGGGGGGCAAGGGAACTGAATTCCACGCCCCGGCGGTGCAATTCACGGGTGATGAAAAGGTGGTGGGTCGGCAATGTCGGACTGCTGGTCTCGTCAATGCTGATCTCCAGATCGAATTCATCACCGCGGGCCGCTTTGAGGTGTTCATAGACTTGCAAAGCGAAATCCAGAGCCGCAGTATACATGACCGCACAGCGTTTGGCGGTCAATTCGTCGATCATCACACTGACATTTTCGCCGAGAATGAATTCTTTACCGGCATAATCAGCACCGATGATCCGTTTGAGTTCTGCAGGCAATTTGTCAAATGCTTCATCCACGGCGGCGGCATCCCAGTTGCCGGCGGCGGCATTCATCACATCGGAAAGGTCAAGCGTGATCATCGGCATACCGGCTGCCAGAGCGGTATCGATATCCGCCAGCGTTTTGAGGTGGTCGCCGTCGGCACCGTATCCATCACGGTAATCAGCGGCAAAAACCAGGAAACAGGCATCATCGACCACCTTGCGGAAGGTACGTTTGGTCATGGTCAATTCGCGGATGGATTGCTGGGCAAGCACCGGAGAGACCTGAACTTTGTTCGCCGCGCGCAGATGACCGGTGGTCGCCAGACCGAGACGGTCACCGCAACCGACGGTAGTGCGCACATTGCGCAAACTTTTGGGCGCAGTCCACGGGAAATACTTACGCAACGCCGCCGCATTAACTTCGGTCAATCCGCCTTTGATCGCCACGGCACCGCCATTGAGCGCGACCGTTTCGCCCTCGAATCCGGCCGGCAGATCCCGTTTGCCGGCGGCAACGACAAGCAGGAACTTCTGCTCATCATCCCGGCACATCAGCACGGCGGCATTGCCGATGCAATGCACGGAATCGGCATACACCGTCACTGCTCCGGAACTTTTCAGCACCCGGTCTTTCAGTACCGCTTCACCCTTGCCGAGATAAGCGGTCAGACTTTCTGCAATTTGTTTCATACAAAACCTTTCTATTAAAAAAATGTGCAAAAAACATCCTGTTAATATACAATTACAATTAATATATCACTACTCCGGCTTTTTTTCAACCTTTTTAAGTATCATTAAAAAAAATTCAGCATATTTTATTCCTTTAGCCGCCTTGATTTTTATCCGGCCTCATGATATATTTGGTTTTACCGGAAACTTATCAATGTCAGGAGGTGCTTTATGGGAATTATCGGAGCTTTATTCGGCAATGCCGGGAAAACTTCCGGCGAAAACATCCAGGAACAATACAACAATCTTTTTGTGGAAAATGAAAAGGTCATTCAGGCATTCAAACTGATCCGGGATGTCTATATTTTTACCGACAAACGCCTGCTGCTGATCGACAAACAGGGGTTGACCGGACACAAGACCGAGTACCTTTCCATCCCCTACAAATCCATCAGCCGTTTCAGCGTGGAAAGTGCCGGACACTTCGATCTGGAAGCTGAATTGAAAATCTGGGTGTCTTCCGCTCTCGAACCGACCTTGCAAAAGACTTTCAACCGTTCAGTGAATGTCTACGAAATACAGAAAATCCTGGCGACCTTTGTGCTGGGGTGAACCATAACCGCCGGGATCAGAATTCCCGGCGGAATATTCCCGTAACGGCGCGGCTGATAAGATCGATCAACCTGATTTCACGGTCGATCTCACACCGCACCCGCCGTCCGCAAGGCAGCGACACTCCTTCTGCGAAACGCAATTCGATCCGGTAATACAATCTGACCGAATGGAATCCGGGGGCATTTTCATTCTGATACATGGGTATTCTGCCGCCGTATACCTGGAGCAACGGAGAATCAAACAGCGGCACGGCGACCTGACTTACCGCCGTTACCACCGCCGGAAAACTTTCCATACTGTCATCCACCCGGATCACCGCCCGGTCACCGGCTTGCAATTTCCCGGCATCATGATCATCGGCGTAAGCGTAGATCACCACTTCGGGGGAGATCACTGTACCGACTTCCGTGCCCCGCGGAATATAGCGGCCGCGGCGGAAAGCGGCGGCATTTTCCACCCGGAATATCCCATCGGCCGGAGATGTCACCGTCAAAGCCGCCCGGCGGCGGAGCAATTCTTCCAGCGCACGCTCATCCGAAATGATCTTCTGTCCGGTAATTTTCGCCTGACTGAATCTTTCTGCATCCAACTCCTCAAGGGCAAATTGACAACGGTCAAATTCCAGCACCGACTGCATTTTACCGACTGCGAAATCCAGTTGGGGCGAAGTCAGAATGAAAAGGTTTTCCCCGGTTGTCACCGCCACCGGCTCATGCGGCAGATCTGCAGTCAGATAACCGCCCTCACCGGCGACCACCGCCACGCACTCCAGCGGCACGGTCAAGCCGTCGATCTCCACGCTCCAATTCAAAGGCGTAAAGAGCAATGCCCCCAGAAACGCCACCAGAGCGATACCCAGCACCATTCCCGCTTTTCCGGCCGAGCGGCGGGATAATTCCCGGATCGTAACGATCTCCCGGATACAGGGATTGACGAAAATAACATATACTTCCAATATCAGCAGAATCACCGCCACCACCTTGATAAAACTGTGGTAGATGACCATGATGATCGCCGTATACAGAAATATGCGGTAAATAAATGAAGTTATGCCGAATAACAACAGAAACCAGCCGTGTTTCTCTGCCGGTTTTTTCCCCAGATGCAGAATATAATACCGCCAGAACTGCCTGACATATTCCCCGGATCGGGTCATCAGATTGTCGATGCCGGTCAAGTCACACAGAATATAGTATCCATCGTAACGGATACAGGGGTTGCCGTTGACCAGCAAAGTGGAAATGGTGCTGACGGTAAAAATATAAAACATCGTAGACTGCCACACTCCGGGCGGCAGATAAAAGTAGAATAATGCGGCAATGCCGCCGATGAGCAATTCCGCAATGACTCCGGCGGCATCGATCAGCAGCCGCCGGTGCCGCGGCAGCAGCCAACTGTCGGTCGTATCGGTATACAATCTGGGATAGAAGACCATAAAACCGATCCCGATCCCCCGCACCCGGCACTTGAAACGGATCGCCGCCAGCGAATGTGCCGCCTCATGGACGATTTTCAAAAACAGTATCGCCGCAAAATATTTCGCCACTCCCGCCCAGGAGAGCGTATCCATAAAGACGCTCTGCACCTGCGGAAAATCCCGGATCGCCAGCAGAAATCCCAATGCCGCGGGGATCGCCAGCAATATCACCATAAATTTTGATGCCAGAAATGAAACAAAAGGAGCAATGGTCTCAAAGAACTTTTCCGGATGCCACGGCGGCAGACGGAAATACATATAAAGTGAAGCCAGCCGCATAAAACGGCTCTTTTCCCGCATGGATGCCAACTTGTGCTGTTTGGCGGCGATCCGGGCATAGGATGGTTCAAAAAGATTGTTCTGCTCCAGAAACAGCACCAGAGAGATCAATTCATCTTCCGTAACGGCGATACCGGCGGCAAAAAGTTTTTCCTGAAATTTTCTGACCGGCATGACACCGGTCATGTAAGCGATGATCCCGGCGGCCCTTTCGGAAATCCGGTAATACGCATCGGCCTGACGGTCAAAAAGCATCACCGGGTTGCGCCGCACGATCACCACATCCTTGCGGAGAACTCCCGTTTCGATCTGCCTGCTTCCGGTCATCACAGCCCCCGGAAATAGAGCAATGCACTTTTGAAAAGCCGGTAACCGAGCGTTACTTCACCGCTGTAAAGTTTGGCGATGCCCCGCATACCGTATTTCAAACCGTTCCCGGCATCCGGCAGTTGCGCCCGCACCATGTAGCAGTAACTTTTCTGTCCGGTAAGTTCCGGATAGGCGGCGATTTCCACGACTTCAGCGGGAATTTCCTCCTGCGGCGCGGTATGAAGGAAAAGTTCCACGGTCAAATCATTATTCTGCAAAATGGAAGAATCCGTTTCATTGACCGGGATTTCAGCAATGATGCAACTGCCGCTGTAAATTTCAAAAATGATATCCCCGGTGCGCACCGATCTGCCGGTAATACTGTCGGCTCTGCCGCCTTGCAACACCAACACCCCGGAAACCGGAGCGCGGATCTCGGAATTATCCAGAAACCATTGCGCTTCGGCAATGGCGATCTCCAGACTCCGGCGGCGGGCATAAAGCAACTGCACTTTGCCCATCTTTTCCGCATCGGTAAAGGCGTTGCGCTCTTCCAGGGCGATTTCGGCTTCCAACTCCGCCAGTTCGCTCTGCGCCTGCTGACAGCGGTACTGGAATATCGCCGTATCATAGCGGGCAATGATTTCGCCCTCAACGACCTGCGAACCATCTTCTTTCAGACACTCGATGATCGAACCGTCAAACCGGGCATAAACCGGCATGACCACTTCCGGTTGCAAAGTGAACTCCGCCGTGGTACTTTCCGGCACCCGGATAAACATCAAACCAAAAACCAGCAGCAAAACCAGCAGCCAGAATATCCGTTTGCCGCGTCTGCGGCGCACCGGGAACCCCTTTTTTCCGGCGGCAAGATGGAAATATAACGCTCCGGCAATGGAATTGCCCGCTATTTTGACCATGTTTTCCACAAATGCGGGTATCTCCCGCTCATACTCCAGAAGTAAAATAAATTCCGGAGCCTTTTCCGGCACGCTTGCCGGACGGGGCAATTTGCAGATGAAATATTTAAGCCCTTCTCCGGCCAATTCATCCGGCAGACCGTTTTCCCGGTCAAGCACCATAAACGATTCATCATCCCATGACAATTTTTGCAGCAATTCCTGCTGCTGCAACGCCACTTTGGCACGGGGATTTTTTTCCGGAATGCCCGACTGGGCGGCCAATTCCGCCTTTCTGCCGCTGACTTCAAACAATGCGGCACTGCGGAAATCCAACAGCGGACGGCTGTCATTCACCGCTCTGGCGGCAGCTTCATCGAAATTGGCGGCATTCATCAGATCATTGCCGAATTTCAACACAAAAGCAAATGTCCGCAGTTTGGCCGCCGCCTCATCATTCGCCATCATATAATTCTCCGGTCGCTCCGGCAGTCAATGCGCCGTTGCGGTTGTCGATCCTCACTTTGATACGCACCGTGCCGGTGCGGTGATCGGCTTGCGGGGAGACTTCATATATCTCCCCGGAAATGATCTGCCCGGAATCCAGTTTTATCCGGAGAGTTCTGCCGACCGTGGTCAAATTGCGGTCGTGCATGGGTACATTCATCACCGCCAGAAGTGTATTGTCATCGATTATCCGGCAAACCGGCTGACCGGGGCGGACAGTTTCATGCTCTCTGGTTAAAATCTCCACCACCTTGCCGTCAAACGGGGCCGTTATCCGGCAATAAGAAAGATTCAGTTGCGCCTCCCGCAGGATAACTGCCGACATATTGCGTTCAAATTCCGCTTTTTTCAACAGATATTCGCTGGTCAGATTGCGTTCTTTCAACCGCTGCTGATCTTCAAAAGAGGCCTGATCAAATTTGTGTTTTTCACTTGCCCGCTGAAACTCCAGCAGAAAACGCTCATCCACCAGAGTTGCGATCACATCGCCGCTTTTGAATGGCTGACCGATCCGGAAAGCAAAATTATGCAATACCGAATCGACCCTCGCCGAAATCACCGCTTCCCGGAAGGGAAACAGCACCGTCCGGATCCGCTCTCCGGCGGCCAGCGGCAGTGACAGCAAAAATGCAAAACACAATATTTGAATCAACTTCATGCCAGAAGCATCTCCTCAATGGCTTTCTCAAAATCACTTTTGAAATTGTCTGCCTTGCTCTGCAATTCATCCAGTTGCGGCAATTCGCTCCACGGCAGGGATTCCGCCGCTTCATCACCGTCGATGTAGAGTGACTCCGGAGATTCCACCGGAGCATCGCCGCGCACTTCGATCACGGCATCACTGCCGGGGGAGAATATCTCATTGCCGCTGATAACGCCCTGCGGATTGACGGTGCCGGTAACTTCAAATACGGCACTTTCACGCATGGGGGAATCCAGCGTCATCGGTTTGTATTCCAGAATATCCACCTGACTGACCGCTCCGGCGCCCGACGGGCCGTTGCCGCGGATGAGCAGTTGCTGATCCATGATGCCGCGCCCGTAATTGAGCATGGTATGCGAAACCAGTTCGGCATAGTTCATCGTATAGATGTTGCCGTAAGGATTATCTCCGCCGATGCCGTCACCGCCGATGCCGTTGGCGGTCAGATCGCCCTGTATCGAGGGGATGATTCCGGAATATTTCGGATTGCTCACGCCATCGGAATAGTCCGCTCCGGCCGGGTTGAAAGGCAGGATCGTCACCGTGGCAGTGGGATTCAACGCATTATAATTGCTGTCAGAGATGGTCACCGATATCTCATAATCGCCGACGGCGGCAAAAATTTTGCCGTTCCAGTTGATCGGCAGATCGACCTTGTTGCCGTGGATATCCACATAATACGCACTGACCTTGCCGCTCTGATCGGTGGAATCATACAAATACGGCGAATCGCTGACGAAATGCACGGTAACATCTTTGGGATCGATATCACCGCTGCCGGAAATATGGTATGAATCCGGCAGTTTGTAGTTTTCCGCATCACTGCCGGTCAACCCCAGACCGCCGGTAACATCGACCTGAATATCATTTCCGGCATCCGGAGAAACGAAATCAGCATCGGCATTGCTCCAATCGACCGTTACATCATCACCGGCAACGGCTCCGCTGAATGTGCCGCCGGATAAGGTGGCATCAGTCGTGCCGTCATAGGTCTTGTCATTGACGGTGATCTGTGAAATACCCAATTCTTTCTGATCGACCGTAAACTGCGCTCCGGTAAAGGAGATGATCTTGTAGTTGGGATTGCTGCCCTCAATCAAACTGCCCTGAATGATATCGTAATCACCGGCCTTGAGATTATTCGATGAACTGTATTGCGGATTATCGATCTCCAGCGTGCCGTTAAGCACTTCGCCATTGGCCATGCCGTCTTCGCCGACGGTATATTCCAGTGTCGGGAGCGTGTCGCCGTAGGTCATGGATTGCCCGCTGTTGACCGTAATGGAAATATTCCGTTTATAGACAGTCAATTCGCCTTTTTCGGTGGTGATGATATAGTTGCCCGCATCCGTACCGCTCAACAAAGTGTAGTTGGTAACTTCATTGTAACTGGTTCCGGCATTGAGCCTGCTGCCGATAACGGTCACACTTGCCAGACCTTCACCGGTTGCAAAACCGTAACCGGTATCGGCATCAAAAGCGGAATAAGTGTAGCCGCTGTCGGTCAATTCCGTGCCGTCATATTTTTTGCTGTCGCTGTCGGCAGTGATGACCACGGTGCGTTTATCCACCTGCAATGTACCCAAGATCTCCTGAATGTTATAGTTGGCAGAAACATCGGTGCCATCATGGGTTATATAATAATCAAAAGTATTCTGTGACGAACCGGAATTCAACTGACTGCCGGTAGTCGTCACGGTCAGTTGATCGCCGGTTGCCAAAGTGCCACTGTAAGTGTAGGTGGTATTGGTCAATTCCGTGCCGTCATAGAATTTCTGCGCACTGCCCGTGGTGATCGTCACACTGATCGAGGCCTGTTTGACTTCCAGAATACCCAGAACCGTGGTGATCACATAGTTCTGCGCCAAAGTGCCGGAATTGAGGGTGTAAGTGAATGTATTGTCACTCGTTCCGACAAAAAGCTGTTCTCCGGTAACGTCAAAATCCGCCCCCTCACCGGTGACGAATCCATCACCGGAAACCGTCACATTATCATTGGTCAGCACAGTACCGTCATAAAATTTCTCATCACTTGCCGAGGTGAATGTGATCTGCCGCGGCGTGATTTTGACCGTGCCTACTTCCGCATCGGCGACCGATGCATCGGCTCCGGCAGGTACATTGGCTCCGGAAAAATCAAATTTACCGGTAATGTCACTGGAATCATAACTTATTGACACCGTGATATCTTTGGCACAGAAAAGATAATCTCCGGCATCCTTGCCGATACCGTCACTTGCGACATCAGCGGTATTCAGACCGTCGGCATCGATCGTCAGTTTTCCGGCACTGCTCACCACAGAACCTCCGGCGGTCATGTAAGTTACCGCCAGATCCTTGCTTGCGCCATCGTATTTATGAGTATTGACCGCAGCATCATCGCCCACGACTTTGATCAGCGTCTTACCGGCGACCGCACCGATGAAGAACTCGTTGATCCCCAGATAACTCTGCGCCGTCGTCCGGCTGTTGCCCAATTCATCGGTAAAGAGCGTGGAAGTCGCTCCGGCAGGTTGCCCGGCACTGTTGCCATTCAAATCCGCCCAACTGCCGTCATCTTTCATATACACCAGATTGCCATTGGCATCGTAACCGGTAAGCGTACCGGCATATCCGGCGATATCGCCGTTATTCACCTGAATAACATTGTTTGCATCCAACGCCGGGGAATCGGTGCCGAAAACTTTTTGCATCGCTTCAGAATACGCCTGGGCATCCAGTTTTCCGCTGCTATCCAATACATTCATTTTGAAAGAATTATTTTCAACGGCGACATCCCACTCGATGTCACCGGGCGCACTGCCTTCCAGAGTAACGCCGTAGATCGAATGGATCATCCGGTTGGTGACCGTGACCGCCGATGCATCGGAAACCGAATAAATATCCGATGCTCCGGCCATTGCTCCGGAACTGTCAACATTGTAATTGCCGAAAATAATGCTGTTGACGATATTCATTTCGGAATTTTTCTCATCGGCTTTGGCAAAAATACCGCCGCCGGTATAGCCGCTGCTGTTGGCATCATAATTGCCGGTGATGGTCGAATCGATCACATTGATAACGAAACCGTCAGAAATAACATAAACCGCACCGCCGTCACCGGAAGTGCCGGCAACCGCATTGTTGCCGTAAAAAGTGGAATTGCGGATATTCAGCTCCACATCACAATAGTCGGCAATGATCGCCACACCGCCGCCGTTGCTGGCATGAGAATCAGCAATGGTCACGTTATCCAGCGACAAGGTTATCGAATCGTCACTGTTAATGCCGAAAGCATTGATATAGATCGCGCCGCCATCTTCCCCGGAAGGGGTATTGACTGACCGGAAACCGTTTTGCAAAGTCATATTGCTTATGGAAATATCCACCTTGCCGTCAAGCACATCGTAATACTCGAATATGCCGCTGACACCGCCGCCGTCAATGATTGTTTCACTAACGCCGTTACCGATGATCTGCACACTGTCATTGATTTCCAGTGCCGAATCGATCTCTATCGTTTTGCCATTGAGCGAATCGGCAAAAACGATCACATCCGCCCCGGCATTGTTATAGGCAAGTTCGATGGCTTCCTGCAAAGTGGTGGTCGCCGCCGTATCGTCGGCTTCCAGAGCATCGACGGTAATGGTATCAAGGTCATGAGCGAACTCATCAACTTCGATTTCAGCGGTTTCGATGGTACCGGCATGATATTCCAACTCCCAGTTTCCGGAAATACCGGTGACATCGGTACTGGCCGCCACATCGGCACCGCTGGCTTGAGAAATCATATCGACCAGTGCTTTTCCTTCAGCACCGGCGGCGACATCACAGCCGTAAAGCATGATATCGCCGTTTTCGCTCAAGTGTTCACCGATCGCCTGCCATGCCGCCGCATCGAACTTACCGGAACTGATCAATTCACCGTTAAGCACGAAATGCCCTTCACCGCCGTGGGAAACCAGATGGATGGCGGAATACTCGACATCACTGCCATCTAAAAATGCATTAAGTTCAGCCAGACCGGTATTATTATCAAGGATCAGCACTTCCTGATCAGGCTCCAGCGCATTGATGAATGCCTCTTTATCCGGCATGGATGAATTGATGACCACCAATTCTCTGCCGGAAGCCTCATCCATCATGCCGGGGGGTATCTCACCATCGATCAGGGCATCGATGTCGGCATTGACATCGGCAATATTTTCCGGGGAGTCATCCGCCGGCGCATGATCCATTGCCGCCGGATTTTCCGGCGGAGCATTTTTCAGCGCATTGCGCTCCTCTTGTGCCTGACGCTCACTTTCGCTCACATCGGCATTGGGATCATTCTGCGCCGCCTCGACGGCTTCGACGATCTCCGCCGCCGCCGCCGCTTCAAACAGCACGCGATCCTCAAGTTTGAAAAATTCAAAGTCTTTCATTTTCAGATCATTCCTTACTGTTTACTTTACAGTCGGATCGGCCGGAATCTCCGGAGCATCAGGGGCGGCGGCAGATGTTTCACTGCGGTCAGCGGCCTCATCATCGTCATCTTCTTCAGATGCCTCATCTTCTTCTGCGGCGGCCCGCTCTCTTTCTGCGGCCTCATATTCGGCTCTGGCGCGCGCCAACTCTTCAGCGGCCCGTTCCCGCTCGGCTTCCAGCTGGGCTCTCAAACCGGCGACGGTAGTTTCGTGAAGATTTTCGATACCCAGCGCATTAAGCACCCGGTAATAGGAGACATAATAATTACCGATGGAAAGATATTTTTCGATCTGTTTTTCGGCAGTTTCCAGCCGCATATGGGCCAATTCCAACTGGGATAATTCGCCGGAAATACGGCTGCTTTCTTCCGCGGCGGCCAGATGGCGGCTGAAAATATCGCTGGCACGGATATCGATATCCAGTCTTTCACGGGTGGCCATCAGATTGGCATGAGCGATACGCACCTGCGCCATGATGGCGATCGCCTGGGCGTAAGCGCGGTATTCTTCGGCATCGACCTGGGCGCTGTAAGCCATATAGCGGGAGATCTGACGGGGCAGAGTGAGCAGATTGTAGGCCGCCCGGATGCCCAGTTCGATCCAGCTGTTGTGATAAAGGAAACTGTTGTTGCTGTTGGTGAAGTCGATGAACATCCGCACATTGGGGAACATGGAAACGATCGTCTTGCGGCACTCAAGGATATTGATATGTTTCTGCATATCGATCTGGAAAAGTTCCGGGCGTTTCATCAATGCGATCTGCTCCATAAGTTCCATTTCCGGGAAGGTGAATTCCGGAATGGTATCCAGAAGCGAATCATCGACTTTGATTTTGGCATTGGGATAAAGTCCCAGCAGCGCACGCAACTCGACACAACTGTTTTCATAGGTGCGGATGTAGTTGGTCAGACGGCGTTCCATTTCGATAAAACGTTTGGCTTCATCAAAGGCACGGAAAGGCGTGATCTCACCGGCGGCCCCCATGCGTTCAATCAATTCGTAACGGTTTTTGCACTCATCCAGCAATCTGGTGGTGATATTGATCGCCCGCTGGGCGGCGGCGACCTGAAAGTACAATCTCACGGTTTCCAGCACCAGATTCTGCTCGGCGCGGCGGGTGTGCTGCTGGCGCAGCAGCATCCGGTCATTGGCCTGACAGGTATTGAAAAATGCCAGACCGAAATCGACCACGCTCAAAGCCAGATCGATATTCAGATAGTTCACAGTGCGATCCTGACTCTGACTGTAAGAGTAGGTTCCCGGCCCGTAACCATCCAGCTGACGGCTGCTGGATGCCGGAGTGTTATCCCGGCGGGTCAGGTTGTCGGAAACGGTCAATTCCGGCAGCATTCCCAGAATTTCATAGGTACGCATCTCACGGGAAACCCGTTCTTCCAGACCGGCGACTTTCAACTGCAGATTATTCGCCATCGCCAGAGCGAAACACTCATTGAGCGTAAGAACTTTGTCTTCCGGGATATCGGAGTATTGGGAGCGTTCAAAATGCGCCACCGCACTGGCCAGACGGTCAGCCTGATACTCATCAAATGATTTGCATCCGGTAAGCGACACAACTCCTGCGGCCACCACCGCCAACAACCAACTGAAACTCTTTTTCATGATTCGGGAACTCCTTTTGTTATATGATAAATTGTTTACGGTTCTCTTATTGCTTCATCCAGCGATTTGACCAACGGATGGATGATATATTCCAAAACGCTTCTGGTGCCGACTTTGATTTCAGCCTGCACTTCCATACCCGGAGTAAGCCGGAAATTATCCGGTACATTGCGCAAAGTGCCGCTCAAGGTGATCCAGACCCGGTAATATGAACCGCCGGTGGCAGATGGATCGCCGCCGCCCTGACCGGGCTGCTTCTGGAATGAGTCCGGACTGATTTCCCGGATCACCCCATCCAGTGTGCCGTGCTTCTGGAAGGGGAAGGCATTGAGTTTGACCCGCACCGTGTCACCGACTTTAACTTTACCGATATCCTGCGCCGGGATCTCGGCTTCCACTTCGATCTCACTGATCGGAACCAGCGTGATCAGAGCCTCGGCCTCACGCACCGCCGAACCGACCGGAAATGAGGCGATCTCCAGCACGATGGCATCGCAGGGGGCTTCCAACTGGATGTAACGGTCAAGCTGCAAGATCTTATCCAGACTGGTGCGGATGGTGATCAATGCCTGTTCGGCGGAGACCAGATTTTCGGTGATATCCTTGCGCCACTCATTGATAAATTCATTTTTCTGTTCCTCTATCGCTTCGATCTCGCGGTCATTGGCGGCGATGGAACCTTCAAGACGGGAAATTTCCCCCTCCTGTTGCTGGAAACTCATGATATACTGGCTCAAATCGATCTGCGTACCGGCATTTTTTTCCACCAATGCCCGCTGCATATCGACCAGTTTGCGCATCTCTTCCAGCCGCAAACGCTGTTGAGCCAACTGTTCACGCGACGAAGCCTGTTCCGTTCTTATCCGCTGGATGGAGGCTTCAAAATGGCGCAGTTTGGAAGCATAATATTCCCGGCGGCTGTTGAATAAAGCCAACTGACGGCCGCCATTGTCATTCTCATCAGTATAAGCAGTAAACCGGGTTTCCCGCTGACAGTAATTGCAACTTTCCGGAGCAGTTTCACCGGCGAACAGGGCTTCGCAGCCATCGCATTGCCAATGCGGCACAGGAGTATATTCAGCACCTTCATATTCCGCTTTGAACCGATCCAGCTGGGCCTTGACCCGCAGATATTCGCTGGTCAGACGCTTCTTTTCCGCCTGATTGATCGCCGGGTCAAAGGTGATCAATACCTGTCCTTTGCGCACCACGTCACCGACTTTGACCTCAATGGAGCGGATCACGGTACGATCCAGCGGCTTCATCACGATATTCTGATCGACCGGAACCAGTTTACCGGTCCCCGATACGATCACATCGACTTCACAGAAATAAGAGGCGATCAGCGAACCGAAAAAGAATACGATCCCGATCCACACGCCCAGTTTGGCCATGAAAGGAACCGGACGCATGGCGATTTCAACGGCATCAGGCTGAAAATCCACCGCCAGATTGTTGAGTTTATTTTGCTTGCTCATCGGTTGATGTTCCTTTCCATCTGCTGACTCCAGAAGTCTTTGTAGACCCCCGGACGGCTCAACAATTCCCGGTGCGGGGCAAAGTCATCCAATTCACCCTTGTTAAGCACGATCGTCTTATCTGCACCGCTGACGATCGACAGCCGGTGGGAGATTATCAGCACCGTTCTGCCGGCGGCGATACGCGGCAGATTTTCCTGAATGACATTTTCGCTTTCCGGATCGAGCGCACTGGTCGCTTCGTCGAAAATCAGGATCCGGGGATTGGTCAGCAATGCACGGGCGATCGCCAGACGCTGTTTCTGACCGCCGGAAAGGTTGGAAGCATTTTCCTCCAGCATGGTATCGTAACCTTTGGGCAGATTCTGCACGAATTCATCCGCTCCGGCCAGCCGGGTGACGGTGATGATCTCATCCAGCGTGGCATGGCGTTTGGTCAAACTCAAATTCTCCCGCACCGTACCGCTGAAAAAGTAATTTTCCTGCAATACCACACCGATACTGTTGCGCAGATGCACCTTGTCGATCTCCCGGATATCGATACCGTCGATCTTCACCAGACCGCTCATTACCGGATACAACCCCTGGAGCAGTTTGGTCAATGTCGTCTTTCCCGAACCGCTGCGGCCCACGATACCGATCA
Organism: Lentisphaerota bacterium; assembly: GCA_015061625.1. GTDB lineage: Bacteria > Verrucomicrobiota > Lentisphaeria > Victivallales > Victivallaceae > UBA1784. Next base: position 90,727 of record SUWG01000006.1, read on the forward strand.
CCTGCCCCGGCTCAATGGTGAATGAAAGATCACGGATGATCATCGGCCCGTCGGCAGTGTAACGGAAATTCACATGGTCAAAGGCGATTTGACCGCGGAATGGGGTACGCACCCCGCCGCCGGCGTGTTCCGGACGGCAATTCATCACGTTGCCCAGCATCTGGATCGAAATGGATATCTGCTGATATTCATGCACCAGACTGACCAGTTTGACCAATGGCCCGGTGACTCTGCCGGAAATCATCTGAAAGGCGATCAGGGCACCGACGGACATCGTGCCGTCAAATACGGACATCGTACCCAGACCGATCACACAGACATTCATCATCATTTCCAGATATTGACTCAATGTTTTGGCGGTGATGGAAATTTTACCGACCCGGAAATAGGCGTTGACCGTGAATGCCGTAGTATCGGCCCATGCCTCTTTCTGCACCGGTTCAAGCGAAAGACTTTTGACCGTTCTCATACCCTGAATGGATTCAACGAGCATACTCTGCCTTTTACCTTCCGCAGAGTAAAGATCCTGCAATCTGCGCTGGAAAGGCTTGATCAGAACGCCGATGACCACCGCCATCGCCGCGGCAAAACCCAGCACCACACAGGTAAGTTTCACGCTGTACATCAGAAGAAACGGCACGAAAATAAACAAACTGGTCATTTCCAGAATGGTAAAAAACAAACTTCCGGAAAGAAACCCGCGGATCTTTTCCGTCTGCTGCATATGCTTGAGCAACACCCCTGACGGCACCCGGTCAAAGAAGTCGATGGGCAGTTTCATAAGTTTGTCAAAGACCTTGGTCGCCGTGGCAATATCGATCTTGTTGGTGGCAAACAGCAGCAGATAACCGCGCAAATACTCCATAATGGCGTTGAATACCAATATCACACAGATACCGACGATCAGCACATTGAGCGTATTGTAACTCTGACTGACCAGCACCTTATCCACAATGATCTGGAAAAAGAGCGGCATGATCAGCGCAACCACGTTGATCATCAGCACGGCGAAAGCGATATGGCCGAAAATGCCTTTGAGTTTGAGAAATTCCGGCACGAACCAGAGCAGACCGAATGGCCGCTCCTCATCAAACATTTTGTATACCCTTTTGACCAGATAGCCGTAACCGGAACACATTTCCGAATAGGTTTTCTTATCCCACATCAGAAATCTTTCACCGCTTTTCGGCGGCGGGGAATTGGGGTCGATCACCGCCAGTTGTCCGCCCTCCGGAGTATCCCGGTAGCCGCAGATGATGACGTGTTTGCCGTCTTTGCGCACGGCGATCGCCGGAAATGCCTTACCCATGCCGCTGAACATCTTCCACGGCATTTTCGCCCGGCCGATCTTGAGCGAATTATCATTGCCGATGCGGATGATCTGCCGGGGAGTCAATTCATCAGTGGAAATGGCGTAATCATGCATGATCCGGCGGCAATTCAGATTCAGCCGGTGGTGATTGGCAACGGAAACCAGACAGAATACCGATGAATGGCGGCGGCTGTCGAAATCCCGCAAGTTGGAAAAAGTTATTAGCGTACCCTCGGCGATCTGCAGGAATTGTTCCTTGGTGAGCATCACGGTTGCCGGACCGTTTTTGCCGCGAGGGTTGAATAATCCGATCTTGTCACCGGCCAGTTGGGCGGTATTGACCATGACGACGTACTCATTATTTTTGAGCAGAGCCAGAGCCGGGCCGCCGAGTTGTTTGATCTCGCGGATCTGCACTTTGTTGGGCTGATACTCCATGGCATCGCCGATTTTGAGCAGAGCCGTGATCGAATCCCGGTCGTACAATGATTTTATTTCCGGATTGACGATCCCATCCCAATCGGGATTGAGATGCATTTGCCTGATCAACTCTTTCAGACAATCAAGTCCGCTTCGCTGTATATTATTCATCAGAAAAGTATTCTTTTCATTAGTATATATTATATAGACATATCTTTTTATAAGATACCACGTTTTACGTTTTTTTCAAGTTATAAAGCGTTATATTGCTTTTATTACAGAAAAAAAACAATTATTTCGGGAATTTTTTCAGAAAAACGTGTCAGAAATGCGTTTGCCCCGACACTATTATCAGCGGAAACATCAAAACGATGTAAAAAAAAGAAAACAAAAAAAGAAAAGGAAAAAGAAAATGAAAAAACTGCTCGCAACTCTCGCTCTCACCCTGATCGGATCAGCCGCTTTCGCCGGAGCCTATGGAGGTCCCAAATCTGCTGATGAAAGAGTCAACGCCAACGGTGCCGACCGTTACGAAATCGTCTTCAACGGCGGCGAACAGGCCCGCGTGGTGGTTGACGGTGACGGTGATACCGACCTCGACCTCTACATCTACGACGAAAACGGCAATCTGATCACCAAAGATGATGACAATACTGATTACTGCATCTGCACCTGGACTCCGAGATGGACCGGCAAATTCATCATCCGTATCGTCAACCGCGGCAGTGTCTACAACCAGTATGAACTGCACACCAACTGAAACTCCCCCAACACCTGCGCTCCACAGCCAACCGCTGCGGAGCGCGTTTTTTGTTTTTAAACGGCAAAAAACAGATTACCGGTGAGGGATATTTCCCGGTCTGCGTTGCTCCGTACTTATCCGTACAACTCCATACATTTGTACCGGGCGGATATCGGGCGTAAGCGAGCCTGCACCGTAGGGTTGCCGGCAATTTGACAACGGGTGATTATTGGCTTTTGTGCGGGCCTTTCCCGTGACCAATACGACCTTGTGCGGCTGACAGACAGTGTCCGTTTTATCAGCGGGGCGCCGCCGGAGGACGACTCCACACTCTTGGCGGCGGTGCTACTTCTTTGGGTTTGATCCGGTAACTTTTTCCCCCCAGCAAACCCTCAATCTTTTTGAGCATATTCGCCGTAACACAAATATCCCCCAGCCCCGATCTGATGAAAACTGTTTCCCGCCCGTTGACCAGACAGATTATCAATCCGGTTCCTTTTTCGGGAGTAACGGCCCGGCGGCAGATCGCCGCCAATTCCGCCATTGCTCCGGGCTTGAGGTCTTTTTCGTAGATATGCAGATACAACTCATCGCTGTAAAGTTCCGGAGCCTGATTGAGCAAAGAGATTTTTTCCGCCGCCAGCCGGGGGCGTTCACCCTCAAGATTGCATCTGGCGGTAACTTCCAGAATAACTTCAGTGCCGCTTTCCAGAGTGATGCCACGCTCTTTAAGGGCGTTGAGTGTACGCTCATAGACCATGATCTCGCAGTTGGAGTCCAAATCTTCCAACAGCATGATACCGAATGGTTTCTGGGTATTTTTACTGATTTTCACCGTGAAACTTGAGACCATGCCCGCCAGCCGCAGTGAACAGTTGTCGGCGTGCCGCTCCTGCATACTTTTATTGGTGTTTTCCAATTCGGATAAGGGGGTGCCGAAAGTTTTGAGCCAATGTGCCTTGGGCTGTAACGGGTGGCCGGAAACATAGAAACCCAGCAGTTCTTTTTCGCCTTTCAGCAATTCCAGCCACTCAAATTCCGGGATATCGGGGATCGGCACACCGCAATCCACGCCGCTGTCATCATCGCCGCCGAGCAGATCGAAAAGCGACCCCTGCCCGCTGGCTTTGTCTTTCGCCTGTTGAATGGCATAGGCCATCATCGGTTCAGCGACCGCCAGTATCTGCGACCGGCGCAACCCCAGTGAGTCAAATGCACCGGAACGGGTGAGAAATTCCAGCATTCTGGAGTTGATATCCGCTCCGCAACGCTCGCAGAAATCCAGAAAACTGGTAAACGGCCCGTCTTTTTTACGGCTTTCAATGATCTTGCTCGCCGCCGCTTCACCGCAACCTTTGATCGCTCCCAGACCGAAACGGATGCGGCCTTTATCCACGGAAAAGAGGATATTGCTGCTGTTGACATCCGGCGGGAGGATTTCGATGCCCATACTGCGGCATTCATTGATGAAAAATGCCAGTTTATCGGCGTTTTCGATTTCACCGGTCAGCACCGCGGCCATGAATTCCACCGGATAATTGGCTTTGAGATAAGCGGTTTGATATGAAACCACGCCGTAGGCCGCCGAGTGGGATTTATTGAAACCGTAACCGGCAAAAATTTTGATTTTTTCCCAAATCTGATCGGCGAGATCGGCGTCGATATCGCTGGCTTCTTTGCAACCGGCGATGAATTTTTCCCGCTGTTCCGCCATGACATCGACCTTTTTCTTACCGATGGCACGGCGCAGAATATCCGCACCGCCCAGACTGAATCCGGCCAACGCCTGCACGACTTGCATGATCTGCTCCTGATAGACCATGATACCGTAAGTTTCTTTGAGGATCGGCTCCATTTTCGGGTGGTCGTAGATGGTGACTTCCTCATTTTTCTTGCGGGCGATGTACTGCGGGATGAACTGCATCGGACCGGGACGGTACAACGCCACCAGAGCGATGATGTGTTCAATGGTTTCCACGCCCAGATTGCGGCAGAGATCCTGCATACCGCCGGATTCCAGCTGGAATACGCCGACGGTATCGCCTTTCTGAAGCATGGCATAAGTTTTGGGATCATCCAGCGGCATTTTGGAAAGGTTGATATCCACGCCGTGCTGTTCCTTGATCATATCCAGCGCATTGCGGATGATGGTCAAGGTGCGCAGACCGAGGAAGTCCATTTTGAGCAGACCGAGATTTTCGCATGGTTCTTTGGGATACTGCACGACCATATCCCCGGTGGCACTGCGTGACAGCGGCACCAGATTATCCAACTGCTGGTCACCGATGATCACCCCGGCAGCGTGGACACCGGCCTGACGGTTCAAACCTTCCAGAATTTTGGCGAACCCGAAAACCTCTGCCACTTTGGGATCAGTTTCGATCAGTTTGGCGATCTCTTTGGATTGCTCAATCGCTTTGGGAATGGTCATTTTGAGATCTTCGGGGATCATTTTGGTAAGTTTATTGCCCTCTTCAAAGGTGAAATTCAAGGCTCTTGCCACATCTTTGACCACCGCTTTGGCTTTCAACTGCCCGTAAGTACAGATCTGGGCGACGTTGTCAAAACCGTACTTCTGACGGACATATTCGATCACTTCGCCCCGCCGTTTTTCGCAGAAGTCGATATCGAAGTCCGGCGGGCTGACCCGTTCCGGATTGAGAAAACGCTCAAAGAGCAATTCATAACGCAGCGGATCGATGTCGGTAATCAGCATCAGATACGCCACCACACTGCCTGCCCCCGAACCGCGCCCCGGCCCGACCGGGATACCATGCTCCTTGCCCCAGCGGATGAAGTCGGAAACCACCATGAAGTAACTGCAGAATCCGGTCTTTTCGATCACGTCAAGTTCATAATTGAGGCGATCCATGATGGCTTTCTGCTTTTCATTCAATTCCATACCTTCGGTATAGGTGAAGTCATAACGCATTTCCAAATTGCCGCAGCAGACATCAAAAAGCACCTTGCGGTCGGCCTCTTTGCCGTCGGGCATATAGAATACCGGATAGTGGTTGGTCTTGTAATCAAACTGCACCGGATCGGCGGCACAGCGGTCGCAGATCAGTCTGGTATTGCTCAAGGCTTCCGGCACATGGGAGAAAAGCTGTTCCATTTCCTCCGGTGATTTGAAGTAGAATTCCCGGGTCGGGAAACGGAAGCGTTTTTCGTCCGTCATTCTGGCACCGGTCTGGATGCAGAGCATGATCTCATGCGCTTCAGCATCCTCTTTGCGCATATAGTGGACGTCGTTGGTCGCCACCAGCGGGATATTGCGGCTGCGGGCCAATTCGATAAGTTTGGGATTCAACTCCTTTTCTTCGGGCATATTGTGATCCATCAACTCGATGAAAAAGTTTTCCGGCCCGAAAATTTCCAGATAATCATCCAGCGACTTATTCACCCCGGCCATATCTCCGATCGCCAGTTTACGGGGGATCTCCCCGGCAATACAGGCAGAAAGAGCAATGATACCCTCGTGGTACTGCGCCAGAAGCTGTTTGTCACAGCGCGCCTTGTAATACAATCCGCTGCGCCACGATTCACTCATGATTTTGCAGAGATTGTGATAACCTTTCTGATTCTCCGCCAGCAGTACGAGGTGATAGCCTTTGATGAAATCCACTGCCGGATTGCGATCCTGACGGGTGGTGGGCGAAACGTAGGCTTCCACCCCGATAATGGGAGTAAGGTTTTCGGCGGTAAGTTTCTTGTGGAATTCTTCCGTGCCGCCCATGTAGCCGTGATCGGTGATGGCGATACCGGGCATATTCATCTCTTTGGCCATCTTGATCAGCCCGGAAGCAGTACACGCCCCGTCAAGCATACTGTAATGGGTATGCAAATGCAAGTGGACGAAATCGTTTGCCATTATCGCCGCCTCCTCAATTTTTCAAACTTTGCAAAGGAGCCGGTATCCGGCCGCCGCGGTTGATCATCACTGCCGGAGAATAGCGGGAAACCGGGATCACCGGGGCTTCACCGAGCAGACCGCCGAAACTGATCATATCGCCCTCTCTGCCTGCCGGGATCAACCGGACTGCGGTGGTTTTGGTATTGACCACCCCGATAGCGATCTCGTCGGCAATAATACCGGAAATGACCGCTTCAGAGGTATCTTCCGGAATGGCGATCATATCCAGACCGACCGAACAGACGGCGGTCATCGCTTCCAGTTTTTCCAGCGAAAGCGCACCGCATCGGGCCGCTTCGATCATACCGGCATCTTCGGAAACCGGGATGAATGCCCCGGAAAGACCGCCGACATGGCTGGAGGCCATAACGCCGCCTTTTTTCACTGCATCATTGAGCATTGCCAGCGCGGCAGTCGTTCCCGGACAACCGCATTTTTCCAAGCCGATGGATTCCAGAATGTACGCCACGGAATCCCCGATCGCCGGAGTCGGAGCCAGTGAAAGATCGACGATACCGAATGGCACATTGAGCCTTTCGCTGGCCAGTTTGGCGACCAGCTGGCCGACTCTGGTGATTTTGAATGCCGTGCGTTTGATCGTTTCAGCGATTTCTGTAAGATTGCAGGAACTTCCGGCGCGGCGGATGGCGGAAGCGACCACCCCGGGACCGGAAACGCCGACATTGATCACCGTTTCCGGTTCACCCATGCCGTGAAATGCTCCGGCCATAAAGGGGTTGTCTTCCGGCACATTGGCAAAGACCACCAGTTTGGCACAGCCGATGGCGGATTCCTCTCTGGTAAGATCGGCGGTTTCCCGGATGACTTTGCCCATCAGAGCCACAGCATCCATATTGATTCCCGCCTTGGTGGAAGCGACATTGACCGAGGAACAGAGCCGTTTGGTCGTGGCCAATGCTTCGGGGATGGCGGAGATCAGCGTTTTACTGCCGTTGGAAAATCCTTTCTGCACCAATGCGCTGTAACCGCCGATGAAGTTGATGCCCAATTCGGCGGCGGCCCGGTCGAGAGTACGGGCGATATTCAATGCGCCGTCACGGGAAATACCGCCGCACATCAGAGCAACCGGAGTGACCGACACCCGTTTGTTGATAATGGGGATACCGTATTCTTTTTCGATATCCGCCCCGGTCTGCACCAGATTTCCGGCGTGGAACATGATTTTGTCATAGATCTTGCTGCACAAACGCTTTTCATCATCACTCTGACAGTCAAAGAGTGAAATACCCATGGTGATCGTGCGGATATCCAGGCACTCCTGCCGGATCATATTGATCGTTTCAAAAATATCATTGCGGTTAGGCATAAGTCAAGAATTCCTCTCTATGATCAAATGCGGTGCATGGCATTGAAAATATCTTCGTGCATGGTGTGGATCTCCAGCGAATTTTCTCTGCCCAATTCGCTCATTCTATCCACGAAAGCGGTAAAATCAGTGGTGATCCTGCCGATTTCGACCAGCATGATCATCGAAAAATATTCCTGAAGCACGGTTTGGGAAATATCCACGATATTCACGCCGTATTCGGCGCAGACGTTGCTGACTTTAGCGATGATGCCTACGGCATCGCATCCGGTGACACTGATGACAGCCTTCATAAAAATTCCTTTCTTCCCAGTAAAACAAGTTCATCTTAAAATATAGCCCGTAACGGGAACTTTTACAAGGTCATTTTTCTGCAGATGAAGTTAATTGTGAAGCAAAAAGACTCAAAGAATTATCCCTTGCGCCCATGATGACGGCGATATCATCATTCCTGCCGTTATCCAGAAGAAATTTTTTCAACGTCTCCCGGTCGGGCATCACCGTAAAACGGCCCGGTGCCGCCGAAAGCGACTGCCATCGGGCGCACACATCGGAAGCATGAGGCGAAAATGACGATGTTCCCCCCGCATAGAATGGTTCAAGCAGAATGAAACGATCATCTTTACGCAAAAATGTCTCCAGTTTTTCAAAAAGGGCATCCGCCATGAAACCGAATGGTTTGTAACCATGCGGCTGAAAGACCGCAAACAATCTGCCCGGCGCACATTCACGCATACCGGCAAGGCAGGAGATGATCTTTTCCGGATTGTGGGCGTAATCGTCAAATACCATCATGCCCCCGGCAGTTTTACCGGCATAATCATTTCTCCGCCATACACCGTCAAAGTGCGCCAAAGCGTCGATGATAAGCGATCCATCAATTTGCAACATATCCCCCAATGCCCGGATCGCCAGCGCATTGAGCGCGACATGGCGGCCGGAAGCCGGAAGTTTCAACCTCACCCCGTCGGCGAACTTTGCCTGCGGTTCCCTGCCGGGGATATACTCCGATAATGCATATTTATCCGGCACGATACCTGGAACTTCATCAAACACCGTCACTTGCAGATGACCGGGAAAATCATTATCCAGTGCTTCGGCGACCTGCCGGGAAATGACGGCACCCCGCCGGATATTTTTCAGGAACTCCCGGAAAACTCTCGCCAGTTCCGCCTGATCGTAGTGGTCGGTGCCGATATTGAGGATCACCGCATAATCTGCGCCGTAAGCCAGCAGACTTTTGTCGCTTTCATCGGCTTCAAAGACCAGAAAATCCCCCTTGCCATCCCGGAAATTGCCCGCATTGGCGGCGTGACGGTAACGTTTGGATAAGGCTCCGGAGATCATCATGGGATCCAGATCAGCCCGTTCCAGAGTTTCAGTGATATATGCCGTTACCGAACTTTTTCCGCAACTGCCGGTAACTGCGATACTCTTTTTGCCGCTTTTTTCCAACAGCAGCCGCAGAAATTCCGAGCGGTGCATACGCTTGATATCCCCGGCCGCAAGGAAATCCGGATTATCCTCCTCGATCGCCGTACTGTAAATCAGCGCATCAGGCATATTTCCGGCAGCGAACCGGGAACCATCCTGCGCAAAAATTTTCACCTTTTGCGCCTTAAGGGCATTGATAAGCGGAGCATTTTCCACCTTTTCCGCCCCGCGGTCACTGCCGCTGACCTCGTAACCGATCGTTGCCGCACAGGATGCCAGCGCACTCATACCGATACCGCCGACCCCGACAAAATGAAAACTTTTCATCAATATTTCTTCTCCATCAACTTGCATTAAAGTCCTTTTCATACTATACTAAACAAACGACGATTTTTCAAGAAGAAAATATGAATATAAATCAAGCACAACTGGAAATTGCCGGAGAAAGCAATATCGGACTTACCCGGCGGCATAACGAAGATAACTTTCTCATCTATGCGCCGCCGGGCGGAGAAGGCGTTATGGCAGTGGTTGCTGACGGCATCGGCGGTCACAGCCGGGGCGAGATCGCCAGTTACATCTGCTGCCGGGAACTTTTCACCGCGGCCAAAAAGTGTACGCACTGGGATAAAAATTTTCTGCTCGATGCCCTGATTCAAGCCAACAAGCAGATTTTTGACTTCAACTTCAAAGGCAAACGGGCCAAACCGATGGGATGTACGGTGGTTGCGGCACTCTTTTTCCGGGATAAAGTCATCTGTGCCAGTGCCGGTGACAGCCGGATGTATGAATTCACCCGTTTAGCTGATGGCAAACCTCTGCGGCAGATCACCACCGATCACCGCCCGGAAGGGTACGATGAATTGTTCCGGGCAGGCAAGATCCGGTCGATAAGTCTGGTCTCCCGCTCACTGGGAACTGCCAAACATCTGGAACCTGACCTGCTGGAATTCCCCCGCCCGGCAGATGCCAGATATCTGCTCTGCTCCGACGGACTTTACAACCGCCAGCCGGATCAGCTTTTTGCCGGATTGCTGGGCAGCAGTTTCAGTGCCAGAAAGATCACCGGAGAACTCATCCGGAGCGCATTGCTGGCCGGTGAAAGAGATAATATCACCGTCATCTGCGCCACTCCGGTTGACAGACACAGATAAACTGCGACTTCCGGTTGACAAATCACTGCGGCAGTGATATATTTTATCCGGCAACCGGTCGGATCAAATTTGGAATAAAAACAATGGCTTTACTTGAAGTAAAAAATCTTTCTGTGCGTTATGAAGTCCGCACCCCGTGGTTTCAGAAACAGCGTTACCTCTACGCCGTGAACGATGTGTCATTCACTCTGGAAAAGGGCGAAACCATCGGGCTGGTCGGCGAATCCGGTTGCGGCAAAAGCACCCTCGGAAAGGCCCTTGTCCGGCTGGAAAATCCCTGCTCCGGGGAAATTCTGCTCAACGGCGAAGATCTCGCCCGTGCCAAAGGCAGAAAACTGCGGGAGATGCGCAAACACTTCCAGATGATCTTTCAGGATCCTTACGGTTCACTCAATCCCCGGCTGTCGATCTTCACCACTTTGGATGAAGTGATCGCCATGCACTGCAAAATGCCGGTGAATGAACGGCGGGAAAAGGCCGCAGAACTGCTGAAAATGGTAGGCCTCACTCCGGAGGCACTCAACCGCTTCCCCCATCAATTTTCCGGCGGTCAGCGTCAGCGCATCGGTATCGCCCGCGCTCTGGCCGCCGATCCGGATTTCATCGTCGCCGATGAACCGGTTTCCGCCCTCGATGTCAGTGTGCAGGCCTCGATCGTCAACTTACTGCAGGATATCCAGCAGCGCAGTAAGACCGCTTTGCTTTTCATCGCTCACGACCTGGCGGTGGTCGAACACATTTCCGCCAGAATACTGGTGATGTATCTGGGCAATATCGTGGAATCCGCCCCGGCAAGAAAATTGGTTTCCTCACCCCGCCACCCCTACACGGAAGCGTTGCTTTCCGCGGTGCCTACTCTCGATGGCAAACTGGAAAAACGCATCAAACTTACCGGGGATGTACCTTCACCGCTGAATCCGCCGCCGGGTTGTCCGTTCCACGAGCGTTGTCCTTATGCCACGGCGCGATGCAAGGTGGAAAAACCGCCGGTAACGGTATGTGAAGACCATTCCTTTGCCTGTTGGAATCCCAGATGATCACTCCTCCTGCGTGCCGGAAGTTTTCATTACCGATACACACCCGTTACAAGTAACGATAAAGTGATCGATCAGACTTATACGCATACCGTTGAGTATATTCTTTACCGCTATGGTTGCGGCAATATCACTCTTTGACGGTTGCAATGTGCCGCCCGGATGGTTGTGTACCATGATCACCTGACGCACTCCCCGACAGAGAGATATCTGAAACTTCAAATCATCCGGAGAGAGAAAGACCGATTGATTTTTACCGGAAAAAGAGATCGTTTCCAACAAACGGCAATTATGGTCAATCAAAAGCAGATCACAAACTTCCCCGGAAGCATTGAAGCAGTTGAACATCAGAAATTTCTGAAGTTTTTCCGGATTTTTAAGATCAATACCCTCACGCATCGGTTTGGACATCAATTCCAGAGCGATACTCATGATCAGTTTGATCAAAACGGCGGAACTTTTCCCGATCCCATCGACCTGCATCAACTTTTCCGGTTGAGCGGCAAAGACCGCTTCCAACGATCCGAACCGGTGCAGCAGATTTTTCGCCAGCGGTTTGACATCTTTGCGGGCAATGGCATAACAAAGCAGTAATTCCAGCAATTCATGATCAGCCATCCCCGCGCTCCCGGTACGCAAAAATCTTTCCCGCAGGCGTGAACGGTGACCGTCATTGTCAACAACACAACGAGACATCTTTCAAATCAAAATCACATTGCTCTGGGAAAAAAGAAACAAAAAAGAGTACCATCTCCCGGAGCAGTCTGCAACTGGATCCACCCCCGGTGATGAGTAACCGTACCGTAGACCATCGCCAACCCCATACCGGTACCGGAACCGACCGGCTTGGTGGTGAAAAACGGTTCAAAAACCTTGGCTTTGGTCGCTTCATCCATACCTGAACCATTATCTCTTACGGCAAAATAAAGGTAATTTTCAACTGCGGCATCACTGTTATCCACCGGAGCAAGGAACTTCAACGGCGCATTGGCCGCCGCTCCGGCACTCAACCGGATGATCCGGTCACCGGAATTTTCCGCCGTGGCATCCAGAGCATTGATCAGCAGATTGAGAACCACCTGCTGCATCTGGATCTGATCGCCGCGCATCACCCAGCTGCCGGATTCAAAATGACTGCTGATATCCACCCCTCTGGTGCGGAAAGGGTCGAGCAATCCGGCGCACTCATCAAGTAATTCCGGCACATTGATATCCACCACATTATATTTGCCTTTGCGGGCAAAACCCAGCAGTTGCGAGGTAAGTTTACCGGCCTTTTCGGCAATGCTGGAAATCTTTTGCAGATGATTGGCCACCTTTTCCGGATCGTGGGTATAGAGCATTTCCGCCACATCGGCGTGGCCCATGATCGCATGGATGCAATTATTGAAGTCGTGGGCGATGCCACCGGCGAGCATACCGAGCGATTCCATGCGTTGAGAGTGCATAAGTTGAGCGGAAAGTTCCTCTTTCTCTCTGGCCAATGTGACTTCAGCGGTGATATCCCGGCAGACCAGCACCAGCAGCAGACGTTTTTTCAGGCGGATGGGAGAAAGCGAAGCGGAAATGATCTTCTCCTTACCGGAAACATTGATCCTGCCGGTAAAGTTGATCGGTTCTTTTGCCGCCGCGGCGAAATCCGGGTCATCATCACTTTTGAGCATTTTGAAAAGGTTGCGCCCGATCAGCGATGAAGCATTTTTTTCGCCGAAAATTTTTCCGGCGGCGATATTCACTTCCTGAATGGCCCCGGTTTCATTGCACATGACCACCCCCTCGACCGTGTGGCGCAGGATCAGGTGGTAACGGTTTTCCCAGTTGCTCAAGTCATCTTCCAACTCCTTGACCCGGCTGTAACTGCCGAAAAAGGCAAAGAGAAAGTCGAATCTGCCGCTGTTGCTGTCGGGCAATTCCTTTTCCAGCATGGTCAGATAGAGCGCAAGTGCCGCACCGACAAAGGGAGTTACCGCCAGCATGGTCAGGGTACTTTCCCAGAGAAATTCCTGAAGATTACGGTTGATTATCAGCAGTGCCGCTTCGGGGATGCATCCCATGATCTGCGCCGCCATCAAGGCGGCGATTATCCGCAATGTCCTGCCGCCGCGACGGGGAAAGTTGCTGTAAAATATCGGTACGGTAAAATAGGCGATAAGGTTGCTTACGGCACTTAAATTGACCGATGCCGTCCCCTCGGATAAGAGCAAAAGCACCACATCACGCAACGCTCCTGGCGGCAGTTGGGCGCACTGTATGCGGATGAGCATGACAAAGTAGATATAGAGCAGAAATGACCCCATGATACCCAGCAAAAGCCGTTGGGCTTTCAATGCGCCGAGGGTGATATAAACCATTAAAAATGAAGCGAGCAGCGGCAGGAACACCGCCAGTTGCGAAACATTGAATACCCCGCCCCACGGCAAAGGGGCGTAGACCTCCGCCGCACTCATCAGCGTACCGAAAAACATCATTGCTCCGAAAGCCATGGTCAGCGGAGCGACCCCGATCCTTTCGCGCTGGTGGCAGAGTGCCGCCAGAATTACAAAGATGAACAATAACTCAAGAAGTGCGGTAGCGATCTGTAAATTCATAGTTCTGTCAGTTTTTTCACTGCCTCAAACAAATTCTCTGCGGTCAGAAACTTTTCCGCAACGGCATTTTCTTTATCCTTTTCACCGTAGCCGGTCAATACCAGACATGATTCTTTGCACCCGGCGTTGCGCCCGGTAAAAAGATCACTCATCCGGTCGCCGATCATAAATGATCTGCTCAAGTCGATATCGAAATCCGCCGCTGCCTTTTCCAGCATGAATGCACTGGGTTTGCGGCATGGACACTCCCCGGTGACCGCCGGATGATGAACACAGTAAAAAAAGGCATCCAGCGTCGATTCCGGTGAATGGCGCAACAATTCCCGCTGCATTCTGGCATGGACGGCGTGAGTATCGTTTTCGGTAAAAAGTCCTTTGGCGATCCCGCCCTGATTGGAAATTACCACCGCCATAAAACCGGCCCGGTGGATCATTGCCAATGCTTCCGGCACCCGGTCGAGCAATACCATTTTATCCGGATCGCCGAGATAGTTGACTTCCACATTGATCACGCCGTCACGGTCAAGAAAAAATGCTTTTTTCAAAACTCTTTTCCTTCTGTGAAAATTCTCAAGTTTGCCATACCGGCAAATCTTTCCCGCAATTTCACCGCCGCCACTGCGGCTTTGCCCGGAGCAAACAGGGCAAAAAGCGATGGGCCGCTGCCGGAGATCTGCACCGCCAATGCTTCATTGGCATCCAGAAAATCTTTCAGCACCGTCAGCAGCGGAAACTTTTTCATCACCGCCGGAGCCAGATCGTTGCGGCAGAATCCGCGCCAGTCGGCACTGCCGGATAAAAATGCCGCTTTCTGTGCCGGATCATCCAAACCGATCAATTCCGGAGCCAGATGGGTATACGCCCATTTGGCGGAGACCGGAAAACCGGGATTGACGATCAATATTTCCGGCAATTCCGGCAAATGTTCCAGAACTTCAAACTTCTCCCCCGCTCCGGTGACCCACGCCGCCGGGTGGCGGCGCAGGAAAAACGGCACATCCGCCCCGATGGAAAAGGCCAGAGAAAGCAGAGTTTTTTCATCCAAAGCCTGATAATGCTCATTGAGCAACGCCAGCAACGCTCCGGCATCGGCACTGCCGCCGCCCAATCCGGCGGCCAGCGGCACATTCTTTTGCAGAATTATCCGCCACTGCGGCTTGATACCGGCTTGTTGAGCGAATTTTTCCGCCGTGCGCCAGAGCAGATTTTTCTCATTGGCCAACTCCGGAAAGCCCGGACACTCCAACGTTATCCCCTCAACCCCGCCGGAAACTTCCAGCATATCTCCCGGATAAGGCAGAAAGATAAAACAACTGGATAAGTCATGCAGACCATCGGCCCTCCGGGCGGTGACTTTCAGACGCAAGTTGATCTTGCATCCGCAGTTGATCTTACTGCTCCACTTCATCCGGTGACCAGGTGGGAAATTCAAAACCGTATTCTTTATTGTAGCGGCGGGCCTCCGCTTCGATGGCGACGGCCAATTCCAACGCCTTCAATCCCTGACGGCCGGAAACTCTCGGCTCATGCAGAATACCGGTCTCCCTGGTTTTGCGGACTGCCGCCATGAAATCTTCCAACTCCTCGGCCAGAGCATTTTTTTCATCCAGCTCCACATCTTTGCGCGCCAGACCGAGTTTGTTGCGCTTCAACACCATACCGAAGTGTTTGCCGTAGTCCATGGAAATATAACTGTCGGATTGAAACACCCGGAAACGGCGCATCGGATTCTGACTGACCCGGCTGGCGGTCAGACTGGCACAACAGCCGTTGACAAATTTGATGCGCGCATTGACGATATCTTCGCTGCCGGAAAGCACCGGGATACCCACCACATCAAATTTTTCCACTTCCGCATTGACCATGCGCAACACCAGATCGATATCATGGATCATCAGATCCAGCACCACGCTTACTTCAGTGCCGCGGCGGGGCATTCCGGGGCGCGGCGGCGGATAAGCGGCCAGACGGTGCGCCTCGATAAAGCGGGTGTTATGAGCATATTTTTCCAGAAAATCCATCGCCGGATTGAATCTTTCCACATGACCGACGCCGAAAACCACCTGATTTTTCTCCGCCGCTTCACACATGGCAACGGCTTCGTCGATTTTGGCGGCGATCGGTTTTTCCACCAGAATATGTTTGCCCATATTGAGCAGCGGAATGGTGGTCATTGCATGATAGTTGGCCGGCACCGCCACACTCAAAGCGTCACATTCAGCGGCGAGATCCTCCCACCGGTCGAAAACCCGCAGACCGAATTCTTCACCGACCTTTTGAGCGGCCTCTTTCTGCACGTCAAAAATACCGATCATTTCAGCATTGGGGCTCTGGGCATACAATCTGGCATGGTGACGGCCGAGCGCACCGGTACCGATCACTCCGACTTTGATTTTGGCTGAATTTTCCATAAAAACACCTTTTTTGCGTTAACATATTGGATGCATTTTCTTTAATATACACCTTTTTTTAAAAATAAAACAGTCTATTTGCAACTTTTTTGTGGCGATTTTATAAAATTGAGGCTATATTTATATAGTAACAATCATTTTCAGCATATTCAAACGGAGAAAATCATGGAAAACACTCTCTATTCACGCATATTGCTCAAGTTGAGCGGCGAAACTCTCAATAACGCTTCGGAAACCGGTTACGATCCGGAAAGTTGCCGTTTCGTGGCTCAAAGAGTCAAAACTCTGCTCGATGCCGGGGTGGAAGTGGCGATCGTCGTCGGAGCCGGCAACCTCTGGCGCGGTGCCGGTGCCGCCGGTGAAATGAATCGGGTCGATGCCGACAAAATGGGGATGCTCGCAACCACCATGAATGCCATCACCATCAAAAATTACTGCAATGCCATCGGTATTCCGGTGCTGCTCCAGTGTGCCATTCCCACCGGCGGCTTCCTGCCGGTGTATGACCGGGAAAACGCCATCCGCGCGCTGGAATCCGGCAAACTGGTCGTCTTTGCCGGCGGCACCGGGAATCCCTTTTTCACCACCGATACCGCCAGCGTACTGCGGGCTTTGGAAACGGAATGCGATGCCGTTTTCAAGGCGACCAAAGTCGATGGCATCTACTCGGCGGATCCGAAAAAATATCCCGATGCCGAGCGTTATGAGGAACTTTCCTACGATGAAGCTCTCGACCGCCGCCTCAAAGTGATGGATGCTTCCGCATTCTCCCTCTGCCGCGACCACAGTCTGCCCATCGTGGTCTTTGACTTTTTCACCGCCGATCTCGACCGGGTGCTGGCCGGAGATACCGCCAGCGGCACGATCGTGCGCTGAATGACCCCGGCCGGAGAACAGGGAAACAACATCATGTCATCGATCCATCCGACAGCCATAATCTCACCGGATGCCAGAATCGGGCAGAATGTCACGATCGGAGCCTATTCTGTCATCGAAAGCGACTGCACCATCGGGGATAACTGCGTAATCGATTCTCACGTCAAAATCGCCAGTCACACGGAAATCGGGGAATCATCCCGCATCTATTTCGGCGCAGTTGTAGGCGACGATCCGCAGGATCACCGCTTCAAACCCGGCACGCTTTCACATACGGTGATCGGCAAAAGTGTCACCCTGCGGGAATATGTGACCATTCACCGTTCCCCTTTTCCCGGCGGCATAACTTCCGTAGGGGATCACACTTTGCTCATGGCATTCGTCCATGTCGGTCACGATGCCCGCATCGGCAGTAATGTCACAGTCGCCAACAATTCCGTTTTCGCCGGACACGTCACCGTCGATGACGGAGCGGTAATTTCCGCCTATGTGCTGGTGCATCAATTCTGCCGCATCGGAAAACTGGTGATGATCGGCGGGCGCACCCTCGTGCGTCAGGATGTGCCGGATTTCTGTATGCTTGCTGAAGACAACACCGTTTGCGGCATCAACGTCATCGGTCTGCGCCGGGCGGGATTCGACGAAGAACGCCGTCTGCGGATCAAAAAACTGATCAAACTGTACTTTTTCCGCCGTTTGAGTTCGTCACAGGCTCTGGAAAAAATCGCCGTGGAATTCCCCGGCGATCCCGATGCGGCGGGATTTTCGCAATTTATCGCCAACAGTAAACGGGGCATCATGCCCGGCACTCCGGCTCTGGTGTCGCTGGCTTCCCCGCTCAAGGAGAATTGATGATGAAAAAACTTTTTCCCCTGCCTCTGCTCGCCTTGCTGCTTACCGTTACCGGGTGCATCCCGGCGGAATTGCAGTTCCATCCTCTGCCGGAAAATCCCGCCGATCCGGTGGTCATTGCGGCCCTGCTGCCGCTGACCGGAAGCAACAAAATCTATGCTGAACAGATGAAAGAAGGTCTTCAGGCCGCCGAAACCGTGGTCAATCAACGGCAGAGAGGTATCAGCGGCAGGCGGCTGCAAATGGCATTCTTTGATACCAAAGGCACTGCCGAAGGCACAGCACAGGCTTTGCAGGATGCCCGCAGTCAGGGGGCGATCGCCGTGGTTGCCGGTTACGACACCGGGGAAGTTGCCATGATAACCGCTCAAGCCGACCGGCTGCAAATGCCGATGATCATTCCGCTGGCGACCAGCGATTATCACAGCGGAAGCAGTCCTTTTGTTTACCGCAACTGCTTTTCCGACACCCAGCAAATGGAAGTGCTGGCTTCATTTCTCGCATTCTGGCGGCAGAAAAATACCGGGGCGATCGTCACCGATCCGGCCGGTGATGATGAATACACCCGCGGCATTTCCCGCAACTTCACCCAGTCGGTCACCGATCTGGGCGGTTCGATCACCTGCAATATGGTTCTGCAAAACGGTCAGTTGCTGACCGAGGGTCAACTGCGGTCACTGCTGATGACGGAACCGCAATTCATCCTCATCAGTGCCAGAGGTCAGCGGGCGGCGCAACTGGTCAGACAACTCCGGGAAGCCGGATTTTACGGCATTCTCTGCGGGCCGGACAGTTGGGATGATGATGAATTCACCAACGCGCTCAACGGCACCGATCCGGGCGAATGTGTATTCACCGCCTTTTTCAATCCGCAGAATAATTCGCAGGAATACACCACATTCCGGCAGGAATTCCGCCGCCGCTTCTACCATTACCCCGGAGCGTGCGAAACCCAGAGTTACGATGCACTGATCTTTCTGGCGATCGCCCTGAATAACACGGACAACCTCTGGGATTTTGACCGCAACTGGCGGCAGATCATCAATTTTCAGGGAGCCGCCGCCACTTACACCATGTTGCGCAATGGCGGACTTGACCGCACCGTATACCTTAAAAGTTTCGGCGTTGACCGCAGCAGCGGCACTCCCCGCCCGATACCCCGGTTGACCAAAGAACTGCAATACTCCAAATTGCGGGATTATCAGGTCATTGAATAATTCTGACGGAAAAAATTTCTTATGCTCGATCAACTTATTTTCTGCTTCGACATCGCCGGTACCGTGATCTTCGCCATCACCGGAGCGGTCAGCGGCATCAAACTGCGTCTGGATATGCTCGGCGTGGTGGTATTCAGTTGCACCGTCGGTGTCGGCGGCGGAATGCTCCGCGATACCATCATCGGGGCGACTCCGGCGGCGGCTTTGCAGAATGAAGTTTACCTCATTGCCTGTATACTTACCGGTCTGGTGCTGTTCTTCATTTCCGGCAGGATCGCCCGCCACGGGGAGATCATCATGTACTGCGACGCATTCGGGCTGGGAGTATTTACCGCCATCGGAGCGGCCAAAGGTTCGCAATACGATCTGGGCCCGGTGGGGATCATGCTTTGCGCCACCTTGTCTGCCGTCGGCGGCGGAATTCTGCGGGATGTGATGTCACGCAAGATCCCGGCGGTGCTGGTCAGTGACTTCTATGCCACGGCCTCGCTCATCGGCGGCGGAGTTTTCTGTTTGCTGGAATTTTCCGGCATCGGCGTATTCTGGCAATTCACCATCGTGGCACTGCTGGTGATCGTGATCCGGGTGCTGGCAATGCACTACCACATCCGGCTGCCGCAAGCCAAAGAGAATTTATCCAAATCCTCTTGAGTAAAACCGTTTTATATGCTGCATTATACAGATAAATCACTTTAGAAAGGTCTTTTATTTTGCGTTACAATCCTAAAAAACACCGTTTGCCTGAATGCAAAGCCTGCGGAGTATTGCCGGTGGATAAACCGGCGACCTGGACCAGTTTTGATGTGGTGAATTTTGTCCGTTCCCGCTTCAATGTGCCGAAAGTCGGCCATTGCGGCACACTCGACCCGGCGGCCACCGGCTTACTGCTGCTGGTGCTGGGCCGTTTCACCACTTTAAGCGGCAAACTCAGCGGCGTGGATAAGGAGTACACCGGCACTTTGACTCTGGGCGTGGAAACCGATTCCGGCGATCTGGATGGCAAAGTCATCCGCCGCACGGAAGTTCTGCCGGAAGCCGGTGCCGTCAAAGAAACTGCCGCCTCATTTCTGGGCAGAAGTATGCAGTTGCCGCCCATGTATTCCGCCGTGAAAGTCGGCGGCAAAAAACTCTATGAATTGGCAAGACAGGGCGTGGAGATCGAAAGAGAAGCCAGAGAGATCGAAATTTCCAAACTGGAAATCACCCGTCTGGAGTTGCCGGATGTCGATTTCACCGTATCCTGTTCCAAAGGCACTTACATCCGCACTCTGGCGACCGACATCGGAGCGAAACTGGGTTGCGGAGCGGTCTTGAGCGCATTGCGGCGCACCCGGTGCGGGAAATTCAGCATCGACGATGCGGTCACTCTTGATGAATTGAAAAACATGGATCAGGAAGCATTTACCGGCATGATGGCCGCCCGACTGGTCAAACTTTCCGAAGGTATTACATTATGAACAAAGAAAAATCCGACAACATCACCAGCGTTGATATCGAAAACGCCATTGCCGCCGCCGGAGCGGAATTTTCCGTCGATGCCATTGTCAAGTCGCTCAAGCCCGCCGATACCGATGCGTTGCGCCGCCGGGTGGAAAGGGCGGTAAATTCCGATGACCGTCTCTTTCACGACCATAAGTGGCAGTGTTGCACCAGAGAAAGTTTTTTCAACGGCCGGAAATTTCTCATCACTCCGGATGAATGGGAGATCAATGCCGGAATACTTTTCCCCGGCCACCGCTTCGTGCCTTATGTTTCCGGTGAAGTTTTCCCCTCGACCGTGGAACTGTGCCAAAATGATAAAGCTGCGGGGATGAAAAAGATGATCGTACCGCTGGGCAGATGTTTCCACTACCACATTCTGCTGGGTTCCGAACAGATTTTCGACTTTTTTCTGGCCGATGATCCGGCCAACAGCATCCTCAAAGAACGTGCCAGCCGCACGGATTCAGTGACGCTGACTGTCTACGATCTGGCGGAATTCTATGCGGCAAACGACTTCCTTTTCGGTGATGCTCTGCTCTGCACGGTGACAGATTTTCATGCCGGAAAGGTCAAATTTGAATACCTTTCCGGTTCGACACGCACTTCCAGTGCCCAGAAAGAGTATCTCAAAACCATGGATGCCGCAGCAAAACAGGTCTGGGATGAGTTTCAGGATTACCCCGACATCCCCGAACAGTTGGCATGGATGATCTATTATGCCGAAACCGGTGCGATCCCCGGCGGTTCGATCGACGAATTTATCGCCGGATCGGAAACAGTGCAGTTGCGTCCGGAGGGCGACCATGCGGTTTTGACCGTGGCCGATGCCCATCACCATCATGACGGCGACTGTAACTGCCACGATGAAGATGATTTTGACGATTCCCCGCTGCTGCCGGAAGGTTTGAGCATATCTTCCGGTGAGTTGGATGATCCATTCAAACTGCTTGCCGCCGCCGGAGTGCCGCTCAACATCCAGGAACTTGACGGCTTCATGCTCGATGCCATCTATGGCCGGGAGACCGACTTTGCCGGAGTGCAGAGCCGGATTTTCGGCACGGCGCCGATGGGGCTTGCCGATGAGGCACAGCAGGCGGTACTGCTCAATTTCCTTGAAGAACGTTTTGAAAATCTGATGGAAAATTACAACCGTACAGATGATGAGAGCAAGGCCGAATTGCGTTCACAGATCGTCGAAGCGGTTTCCCGGCGGCTGGATTATCTAAATTGGCTTGCCGATTCCGGTAAAGAGCCGGATGAAGAAGCCAAAGAAAAGATGCGCCGTCTGGCAGAAGTTGCCGCCAAACTTACCGAAGCACTCAAGTTGCTCAATCATCCCGGATTTACACCTGACCATCAGGAAAAAGAGAATCTGGAGATACTGATCGATGACCAGTTGGCCATTCAGGAAGATATCTTAAGCGACTATTCAACAGATGCCAACCAATAACGGTGGTGCATTGCCTCACACTGCATCCACCGTATCAGTGCGGGAATCGTGCGGGCGGCGTAAAAACGCCGATACCACCTGCCGGGAGCAAAGTTGTGCGGCAGTTGGGCAAATGAAGCGTGATATATTATTGACAAATCGCCGCTGTGGTGATATATTTCATACATCACAGTAAAAAGTGTATATTACCTTAAAAATATAGAAAATGGAGATCAATATGAAACTTCTCGCCAGCGGAAACGAAGCCGTCGCCATGGCGGCTTACGATTGCGGCGTCACCCTCGGCTGCGGCTATCCGGGAACGCCATCGTCGGAGATACTTGATGAATTCAGCAAACTCGGCGGCTCTGCCGAGTGGGCCCCCAACGAAAAATGCGCCCTCGAAGTGGCCATCGGCGCCGCCTATACCGGAGCCAGAGCATTGGCCACGATGAAACACGTCGGCCTCAATGTCGCCGCCGACCCGTTTTTCACCATCGCTTACAGCGGTACACCCGGCGGTCTGGTAGTCATCAGTGCCGACGATCCGGGTATGGCCTCCAGTCAGAATGAACAGGATAACCGCCGTTATGCCATCGCTGCCGGAGTGCCGATGTTTGAACCATCCGACTCCCAGGAGTGTTACGACTTTATCTGTGAAGCATTTGCGCTGGCCGACAAATTCCGCAGTCCGGTTTTGTTCCGCATGACCACCAGAGTCTGCCACTCGCAGTGCGTGGTGGAACGCCGCTATGCCGATGCCCCGATGGCGAAAAAAGCGACCTCATTCACCCGTGGTCCCAAATCCAACGTGATGGTTCCGGCCTTTGCCAAACTGGCTCACAAACGGATGCGTGCCGATCTGCACGCCATGCAGGAACTCAACGAAAATAGTTCATATATCGTGGAAAAATCCGGCTCCGCCGAACTGGGCATCATCACCAGCGGCATCAGTTATCAGCACACGCTGGATGCCGCCCCGGAAGCCTCCATACTCAAACTCGGCATGACCTACCCCCTGCCGCTGGATGCCATCGGCAAATTTGCCGCCAAGGTCAAACGCTGTCTGGTCATCGAAGAGGGCGACCCGATCCTCTTTGAACAGATCATGGCCGCCGGTATCAAAGTCGAAAACAAACCCGAAGCATTCCGTTTCGGCGAATTGAATGTCTCAAGAGTCCGCAAACTTATCGCCGGTGATCTCACCCCCGAACCGGTCGGAGCCCCCGGCAAACCGCCCCAGCTCTGCCCCGGTTGTCCGCACCGCAAAACCTTTGAAGTATTGCGCGATCTGGGTTGTATCGTTTCCGGTGATATCGGCTGTTACACGCTGGGCGTGATGCCGCCGTTTTCCGCGATCGACTCCTGCGTCTGCATGGGCGCAAGCGTCACGGTCGGTCTGGGTATGCGCCACACTCTGCCGGAAGCCGAAGCCCGTAAAGTGGTCAGCGTCATCGGCGACAGCACCTTTTTGCATACCGGTATCAACGGCATCGTCGAAATGGTCTACAACCGCCCCGCCACCGGTCATGTGGTGCTGATCCTCGACAACCGTATAACCGCCATGACCGGCTGTCAGGAAAATCCCGCCACCGGCCGCAAACTCGATCACTCTCCGGCGTATGCCGTTTCACTGGAAAATATCGTCAAAGGTATCGGCGTGGATAATTGCGACGTGATCGATACCACGCTGGAAACGGAAAAATTCGCCGAATTGCTGAAAACCCGTCTGGAATCCAACGACTGCAGTGTTATCATCGCCCGCCGCCCCTGTATTCTGGCTGTGGCAAAAATGGCTAAAATGGGAAAGAATTGATCATGAGCAACATCACCAATATCATCGCCGCCGGTCTGGGCGGTCAGGGAGTTCTGAAAATCACCGATATCCTTGCCGATGTGATCTTTCACGCCGGTCTGGATGTCAAAAAAAGTGAAGTCCACGGCATGAGCCAGCGCGGCGGATCGGTTTCCAGCGAAGTGCGTTTCGGGGAAAAGGTATTCAGCCCGATGGTTCCCGCCGGTGAAGGCGATATCCTCGTGGTGCTGGATATTTCCCAGCTTGATGTCGCCCGCCCGGCACTCAAAGAAAACGGCATACTTATCACCCCGGAAGATATTCCGGTGGAAAAATTGAGCAATCCCAAAGCTCTCAATGTGATGCTGTTGGGCAATCTTTCCGCCAAACTGCCCCAATTTCCTGAAGCGTTGTTCCTCGATGCACTGAAACGGGCTTTCCCGGAAAAACTGCATGAAGCCAATGAAGCGATGTTCAAAATCGGCCGCAACTGCTGACCAATGAAAGGATTTTTACCATGAAACAGATCAAACAGCTTTCACTTTTTGTTGAAAACCGTCCCGGTGCGCTTTCCGAAGTTTGCCGGGTGCTGAAAGATGCTCAAGTCAACCTCTGCGCCATGAGCGTTGCCGATACGGCCGAATTCGGCATCCTGCGGCTCTTGCTCGATGATATCGACCGGGGCAATGCCGCCTTGAAAACGGCAGGATTCATCACCAAAGAAACCAACGTGCTGGCGATCAGCGTGCCGGATTGCGCCGGTGGAGTGGCCGGAGTTTTTGAAAAAACCGATCAACTCGGCCTTTCCGTGGAATATATGTATGCCGTCCCCGCCCGGATCAAAGACAAAGCCGTCATCATTTTCCGCTTTGACGATCAGGATGCCGCCGGTGCCAAACTGGCCGGTGCCGGAGTCGAATTGCTCGGCGCAGACGAAATCATGCAGGGATAAAAACCGTGGACGAAACGCTTTCCTGGGAAAAACACCGGCATATCATCATCCCGCTGCTGCTCTTTCTGGCTGTACTGACCTTTTCGGCGGCATTTCTGCCGCCGGAACCGGTCTGGATCACCGACAACGGCAACAAACTGATGATCATGCATAACTTTCTGGATAACGGCACGATATATTTCGATCATGTCTCCCCGGAAAATTTTCCCAGAGGCGGTTTCCACTTTCAAACGCTGGAAAACGGCAGAACCGTATCATTTCATTCACCTTATCTGCCGGTTTTGACGGCGTTGTTGTACCGGTGCGCCGGATCATTCGGCACGGTGATCATTCCCGCTCTGTCGCTGGCAGGCATTGCCGCATTGTTACTGCTTTTTCCCGGCAAAAAACGCTGGCCGTTATTCATGCTGGGCGCGACCCCGCTGATATTTTACAGTTTGCTGCTCTGGGAAATGCTCCCGGCGGCTCTGGCGGTAACGCTGTCGGCATGGTGCATTTTCCGCAAACGCTTCACCCTTGCCGGAATCATTTTCGGTTGCGGAGTGTGGATGCGTGAAGAACTCTATTTGCTCGGAGCCGCACTCTGTATCGCATTGCTGTTCAAGCGTCAATGGCGCATCATCCTGAAATTTGCCCTCGGTGCCGTCGGCCCGGTGGCGGCATTGTGGGCGGCCAATTATCTGCTTTTCGGACATATCGCCGGAGTTCACGGGGCAACTTACTTTGTCAACAACCGCTCCGGAGAATACTCTTTGCTCATCTGGGGGCAAGAGGTGCTGTTCAACTTCTATCAACACCTTTTCCGCTTTGAAACTCTGCGGGGTTACTGGTCATGGATCGTGACGGCGATCGCCGTTATCCCGGTGCTGGTTGCCGGATTTGCCCCGGAATACGGGAAATGGAAACGCTTCAAAATCATTGCAGGCTCGCTCTATGCGCTGGGTACTGCCATTCTGGCATTTGCCCTCTGGCGTTACCACAGTTATCTGAATATGTGCGCATATACTTTCGGCTTATTCATTTCCACGCCGGTACTGCTGGGCTTTTTCCTCAACTTCCGGGCGTTGCTCCGTGACCGTCACGGATTCGTTTCGCTTGGCACTCTGGCGGTGATACTCTATATCCTGATCATTCCGTTTCTGCTCAACCCCAACGATATCGGTCTGACCTGGGGCGCACGGCACTTCATAATCATCATGCCGCTGATGCTGATTCTGGGCAATTATGCGCTGATGCGCGGCGGATTTTTCCGGAACTTCCACGGTCAGAATATGATCGCCGTCTGCTGTGCCGCCGGGACAGTGATGCAGATATATTCCCTGTATGCGCTGGTAAGAGTTTCCGCCGATGCGGAACAACTGCAGAATGAGATACTTTCCCTGCCCCATGACACGGTGGTTTCCGACCTCTTTTTTCTGCCGGAAATGACTCCGCTGGTGCCGACTGCCAAAACACAACTGGAAATTTCCAACGATGAACAGTTGTTCGCCGCGCTGGAATATCTGGAAGCCAGCGGCACGGAGAGCTTCATCCTGATCCTGTCGCCGGATTACCGCCGGATAAGTAATGAAAATCTGGCTCTGCTTTTCAGCATCTATCCGCCCAGAGTGCGCCCGGTACCGGTCATCGTCGGCAATTCCCTGCGGTTATTTGTCACCGTCTGCGCCAAGTGACCTGACGGATCATTTGTATTTGGGCAGCATGGCTCCGTGCGCCGCGATCAACTCATCACACATACTGACGATATCATCGATGCTCAATTCCGCCGCAGTGTGCGGATCAAGCATCGCCGCCTGATAGATGTGGTCACGTTTTTTCGTCAATGCCGCCTCGATAGTGAGCAACTGCACATTGATATTGGTCATATTCATTGCGGCACACTGGGGCGGCAGTGCGCCGACATAGGTTCCCTGCACCCCGTTTTTATCCACCAGACACGGCACTTCCACCACGGCGTCATCGGGCAGATTGGTGATCAAACCGTGATTCATCACGTTACCGCCGATCTGATACGGTTTGCCGGTGAGGATTGCATCCATGATCCCGGAACCGTATTCCCGGGAGAGAGTATGGGAAAGATTCGGATCGTTGCGCAATTCGGCATACTGTTTTTTCCAATCTTCGATCTGTTTGATACACCGGCGCGGATATTCATCCAGCGGGATGCACCACTCATCGACCAGACCGGGATAATTCTTTTTGATCCAGTACGGGGCATATTCGGCGTTGTGTTCGCTTGATTCCGTGACATAGTAGCCGAATCGTTTCATCATTTCCAGGCGCACCATATCGCCGAACTTCTTTTCTTTGGGGGCTTTGCGCCACATTTTCACCTTTTTATCCGCCAGTTTTTTCAATTCCGGATAAAGGTCTCTGCCGTTTTCAGTGATCTCCAGCAGCCACGCCATGTGGTTGATACCGGCAACTTTCCACTGAATTTTTTCCAATCTTTCATCCGAATGATCCAGCCCCAGCGTACCGAAAAGACATTTGGCACACACCTGCACACTGTGGCAGAGACCGACCGTTTTCACCCCGGTCGCCTTGAGCATCGCTCCGGTGAGCATCGCCATCGGATTGCTGTAATTCAACAACCATGCTCCGGGAGCGACTTTCTCAATATCCCGCCCGAAATCCAGCATCACCGGGATCGTCCGCAACGCCCGGAAAATGCCGCCGATACCCAGCGTGTCAGCGATCGTCTGGCGCAAACCGTACTTTTTGGGGATCTCAAAGTCGATCACTGTCGCCGGTTCATAACCGCCGACCTGAATGGCATTGACCACAAAATCCGCTCCGCTCAATGCCGCTTTTCGATTCTCCACGCCGTGATAAGTGGAAATTTTCGCCCGGCCGTTATTGATATTCTTATTTATGACATTGAGGATATATTCCGACTCCTCCAGCCGGGTGCGGTCGATATCATAAAGAGCGATATCAGCATCTTTCAACGATTCGCGGCACATACAATCCCCCAGCACATTGCGGGCGAATACGGTGCTTCCGGCTCCCATAAAAGTAATTTTAGGCATATTGAAATCTCCTTTGCAGTTATACTCTGCATATAAGATACACCGGTTCGGCCGGTAATAAAAGAGTAAATTCATACTATTTACAGTAAAATCGTCTGATTTGACAAATTTTATCCATCATGCTATATTATCACATAACAGCAATGATTGCGGGAAGTTATGGAAAAACTTGAATTTGACCATCACACTAATTATGTGCCACCGGCCATGGATATACCTTTCGGCACGATGATCCGTTTCGGCGGTCACCAGAAAACCTGCCGTAAAAGTTATTTTTTCAACGGCTTGAAACGCGGTCTCTATGAAACGGTGTTGTGGCAATACACCATTTCCGGATGCGGCATGGTCGAATTCGACGGCAAAAAATTTCCGGTCAATCCCGGCGAAGCATTTTTGCTCCTCTGTCCGGAAAAACACCTCTACTACCTGCCGGATAAACCGGGCAACTGGGAATTCCTCTACCTCTGTCTGGAAGGTTGCGAAACTTTGCGCATCGCCGGAGAATTGCGCAAACTTCTGCCGCCGGTTTCCGCCGCTTACGCCTCCCGTGAAAGTGTCGCTCTGGCACGGCAGCTTATCCGTCAAAGCAGCGATCACGAGTTGAAAACCCCTTTTGCCGCCAGCAAACTTACTTATGATTTCATGATGTCACTGCTCGCCGCCGGTCAGCACAACGCCATGTCCGGTGATATCATTCTGCAAATGCACCAATTCTGCACCGAACATCTCAAAGACGATATCAGCATCGGCGACATGGCGCAATTTGCCGGATACAGCCGCAGTCACTTCTGCCGGATATTCCGGGAACTTTCCGGACAATCCCCGCATGAATATCTGCTGGCTCTGCGCATCCGTACCGCCGTGCGGCTGCTGCAAAACGGTTCCCTTAATATAAAGGAAGTAGCCGCCGGATGCGGTTTCGCCGAAACCGGATACTTCTGCAAAGTTTTCCGCCGCTTTACCGGAAATACCCCCGGAGTTTTCCGCAGAAAAGACCCCGATACGGAAATGTGACACACTGTGCGCGGCACACCTGATGGCACAAAGTGTGTCACTGTGGCACACTTTTATGGATTTTTACCGCCATTCCCCCCTGAAAAAGCATTGGCACGGTTTTTGCTCATAAAAAAAGTGCAACAACAAAAGTCTCACGAAAGGAGAAACAAACTATGAGCAAAATTATCGGTATCGACCTCGGCACCACCAACAGCTGTATGGCTGTGATGGATAACGGCGAGTACAAAATCATCCCCAACGCAGAAGGCAACCGCACCACCCCCAGTATCGTCGCATTCACCAAATCCGGCGAGCGTCTGGTCGGTCAGACTGCCAAACGGCAGGCGGTCACCAACCCCAAAAACACCATCTTTTCCATCAAACGCCTGATGGGCCGCAAATATTCAGAAGTCGGCCGCGAACGCGAACTCGTTCCCTATGAGATCGCCGAAGCCCCCAATGGCGATGCCCATGTCAAAGTCGGTGACAAACTCTATTCACCCCCGGAAATTTCCGCGATGATCCTGCAGAAACTCAAAGCCGATGCGGAATCATATCTCGGTGAAAAAATCACCCAGGCGGTCATCACCGTGCCGGCTTACTTCAACGACAGTCAGCGGCAGGCCACCAAAGATGCCGGTAAGATCGCCGGTCTGGAAGTTCTGCGTATCATCAACGAACCGACCGCCGCCGCTCTGGCTTACGGTCTGGATAAAAAAACCGATGAAACCATCGCCGTTTACGACCTCGGCGGCGGTACATTCGATATCTCCACGCTGGAAATCGGCGACGGCGTCTTTGAAGTGAAAGCCACCAACGGTGACACCCACCTCGGCGGTGATGACTTCGACCAGGCTCTGATCACCTATCTGGCTGACGAATTCCAGAAAGAAAACGGTGTCGATCTGCGCAAAGATCCGCAGGCCCTCCAGCGGCTCAAAGAGGCCGCCGAAAAAGCCAAATGCGAACTTTCCAGCAGTATGTCCAGCGAAATCAACCTGCCATTCATCACCATGAATCAGGATGGCCCGGTACACATGAATATCGATCTCACCCGCGCCCAGTTGGAGCGGCTCTGCGATCCTCTGCTCGACCGTACCCGCAAACCCTGCGAAAACTGTATGCGTGATGCTGAAGTTTCCACTTCCGATATCCGGGAAGTCATCCTCGTCGGCGGCATGACCCGTATGCCCAAAGTGCAGGAAACCGCCAAAGCGATCTTCAATAAAGAACCGCACAAAGGCGTCAACCCCGACGAAGTCGTCGCCGCCGGTGCCGCCATTCAGGGCGGTGTGTTGGGCGGTGAAGTCAATGACGTGCTGCTCCTCGATGTCACCCCGCTTTCGCTGGGTATCGAAACCATGGGCGGTGTCATGACCCGTCTGATCGAACGCAACACCACCATTCCGGCTAAAAAGAGTGAAATTTTCAGTACCGCTTCTGACAATCAGCCCGCCGTGGATGTCCGCGTGCTTCAGGGTGAACGCGAATTCGCCCGCGACAACAAATCTCTCGGACTTTTCAAACTTGACGGTATCGCCCCGGCTCCCCGCGGCGTGCCCCAGATCGAAGTGACCTTCGACATCGATGCCAACGGCATCCTCCATGTCACCGCCAAAGATCTCGGCACCGGCAAGGAACAGAAAATCACCATCACCGCTTCCAGCGGACTTTCTGAAGAAGAAATCGAAAAGATGGTCAACGAAGCCAAGGCTCATGAAGCCGATGATAAGGCCGCCAAAGAGAAAGTCGAAGTCCACAACCACGCCGATTCCATGATCTATCAGTTGGAAAAACAACTCAAAGAACATGGCGACAAAGTGCCGGCTGAAACCAAATCCGCTCTGGAAGACAAAATTGCCAAACTCAAAAAAGATTTGGAAGCCGACAATACCGAAGCCCTCAAAGCCGGTATGAAAGAACTCGAAGAACTCGCAATGAAAATGGGCGAAGCCGTCTACGCACAGCAGGGAGCCAATCCCGGTGCCGGCACCCCGCCGCCGCCGCAGGCCGAGAAAAAATCCGGCGATGACGATATCATCGATGCCGAAGTCGTCGAGTAAGCAATCAAGTATTTCAGCATAAGTGCCGCCCCCTCCGGGGAGACGGGCGGTACAACTGATTTAGAAAAACAACCATAACAAGGAGTAAAAAAATGGCTGATGCAAAAATCAAACCGTTGGGCGACCGCGTGCTGCTGGAGCTCAAAGAAAGCACCGAGGAAATGAGAGGCGGTATCTATATTCCCGATTCCGCTAAAGAAAAACCCCAGGAATACACCGTTATCGCTCTGGGTACCGGCAAAAATGATGACAACGGCAACAAGATCCCGTTTGATGTCAAAGTCGGTGATATCGTGCTGACCAGCCGTTACGGCGGCACCGAAGTCAAAGTCGATGGCAAAGAATACAAAGTCGTCAATCAGGAAGATATCCTCGCCATCGTCGGCTGAATATCTGCCTGTGGTGATTTATCAACCGTAAAACACGGTTGATTGGCATCCGGTGGATGCAGTGCGAGACAAGGTCGCAGCTGAATCAAGGCAGAGTTTGGGGAGTGTATAAGCATACTCGACCCAAACACTGCCCGAAGATTTGGCAAGAGATTGGCCGCAATGCGCCACCGCAGTTCAGATTTTTCACCAAAAATAAAACAATTATTTAATGGAGAATTTTTATCATGGCTAAACAGCTTGTTTTTTCCGAAGAAGCCCGTCGCGGCATTCTTGAAGGCGTGACCCTGCTGGCCAAAGCAGTCAAAGCCACCCTCGGCCCCAAAGGCCGTAACGTCGTTATCGACAAAAAATTCGGCGCCCCCGCCATCACCAAAGACGGCGTTTCCGTCGCTAAAGAAATCGAACTCAAAGACGCTTATGCCAATATGGGCGCCCAGATGGTCAAAGAAGTCGCCAGCAAAACCAACGATGTCGCCGGTGACGGTACCACCACCGCTACCGTGCTGGCCGAAGCCATCTACCGCGAAGGTCTCAAAAACGTCACCGCCGGCAGCAACCCCATGGAACTTAAACGCGGTATCGAAAAAGCCGTCGCCGCTGTCGTCGCCGAACTCAAAAATATGAGCCAGGGCGTTTCCGATCAGATCGCCCAGGTCGCCACCATTTCCGCCAACGGCGATACCACCATCGGTAACATCATCGCCGAAGCCATGGCCAAAGTCGGTCAGGAAGGCACCATCACCGTCGAAGAAGCCAAAACCCTCGAAACCACCCTCGATGTGGTCGAAGGTATGCAGTTCGACAAAGGTTACCTTTCCCCCTATTTCGCCACCAATACCGAATCCATGGAAGCCGCTCTGGAAGATGCCTACATCCTCATCCATGAGAAAAAAATCAGCAACCTCAACGATATGCTCCCGTTGCTTCAGGCTGTCGCCAAAGAAGGCAAACAGATGCTTATCATCGCTGAAGATGTCGAAGGCGAAGCCCTCGCGACTCTGGTCATCAACTCCATGCGCGGCATCCTCAAAGTCTGCGCCGTCAAAGCCCCCGGTTTCGGCGACCGCCGCAAAGCCATGCTTCAGGATATCGCCATCCTTACCGGCGGTACCTGCATTACCGAAGATCTCGGCCTGAAACTCGAAAACGTGACCACCGCTCAACTCGGTAAAGCCAAACGTATCACCGTCACCAAAGAAAATACCACCATCGTCGAAGGCTACGGTGCCAAAGATGCCATCATGGGCCGCATCGCCCAGATCCGCCGCGAAATCGAGGAAACTTCCAGCGATTACGATCGTGAAAAACTTCAGGAACGCCTCGCCAAACTCGCCGGCGGTGTCGCCGTCATCAATGTCGGTGCCGCTACCGAAGTCGAAATGAAAGAGAAAAAAGATCGCGTCGATGATGCCCTCCACGCCACCCGTGCCGCTGTGGAAGAAGGTATCGTCGCTGGCGGTGGTGTCGCCCTCGTCCGCGCCGCCAAAGCTGTCGCCGCTCTGGATCTCGCCGGTGACGAAGCCACCGGTGCCGCCATCGTCGCCCGCGCCGTCGAAGAACCGCTCCGTCAACTCGCCGCCAATGGCGGTTATGAAGGCAGCGTCGTCGTCCAGCGCGTCAAAGAAGGTTCCGGCAACGAAGGTTTCAACGTCGCTACCGGCGAATATGTCGATATGATCAAAGCCGGTATTCTCGACCCGGCCAAAGTTACCCGTTCCGCTCTGCAGAACGCCGCTTCCGTGGCCAGCTTGCTGCTCACCACCGAATGTCTGATCACCGACATCAAGGAAGAAAAAGAACCCGCAATGCCCCAGCCCGGTATGGGCGGCATGGGCGGCATGATGTGATACTTTTCTTTTTACGGAAAAAGAAAAGTAACCAAAAGAAAAACGAGGTGTCGCGCCGCTCCGTTGTCGCGGCTTGATCGGGCGGGCTGTCGCCCTTTACAGGGGCTGCGCCCCCGTACCCCCGGTAGATTTTTACAGTCTGCCGGGGTTTTGTTTGTTTCGGCTCAACGGTAACTAACGGTAATTAACGGATAACCGGCTGGCTTTGCTCCGTACTCATCCGTACCCATCCGTACCTATCCGTACCGGGCGCATATCGAGCGCAAGCGAGCCGCAAGCCCACCCCACCGGTAGATTTTTGCAGTCTGCCGGGGTTGTTTTGTATCTGCCAGCCACAGATGGTCGTATTTCTCACGGGAAACCGCGCAGACCGCAGTCGAATGCACTTTTGCACGTTAAGAGCAAAAGCCGACGCAACAATAGTTGCGAGGATGAGCAAGCGGGCGAGCATTAGCCGGCATGCGCAGTGGAAAGGCCGCCCAGGCGAAGCCGTTTGACGACCGGCAAAGCCGGTCTGGCGGCCGCCCCACGAAGTCGACGGCGTTACCTTCGTAGGAAAATCACGCCCGGAGTATCTCTTTGTCACGGGAAAGGCCCTTGCAAAAGGTGGGGAGTTTGAGGGGAGGAAAAGGCGAAGCGTTTGCCTCCCCTCAAGCGAACAAGAGCATATAAACGCTTCTCCGGGTAATTAACGGCAACAATATGTGGCTCGCTTACGCTCGATATCTGTCCGGTACGGATAGGTACGGATAAGTACGGAGCAACGCAAAACGGGAAAAGGCGAAGCGTTTGCCTCCTCTCAAGCGAACAAGAGTATATAATCGCTCCATCGGCCAATTAACGGCAACACCACCCGGAGCCAATAAACAAACACTAACCTAATAAACAATAAAAAACGGAGCAGGAACTCATCCATTTTCCCTGCCCCGGTTTCAAAAACATCAGTTACCGTCTTATCACCCGGCAACCATCGGGGAAAGAGGCAATCCCCCCGGTGCTGTAAGTGCAATTTTGCGGAATTTCCACCACCGTAAGTTTGTCACAACCATAAAAAGCAAAAGATCCGATTGAAGTCACACTATCCGGGATCGTGACACCGGTCAGATTGGTACAATCATAAAAAGCATAGACTCCAATGGTTGTGACACCGTCAGGCAACGTTATGCTGGTCAAACTGCCACAATTATAAAAAGCATAGTCTCCAATGGTAGTTACACTGGCGGGGATGGAGACACTGTTCAGATTATCACACCCCCAAAAAACCGCTTTTCCAATGGAAGTCACACCATCCGGGATCGTCACCCCGGTCAGATTGTCACAATCATAAAAAGCATAGTCTCCAATGGTAGTCACACTATCCGGGATCGTTACCCCGGTCAGATTGTCACAATAATAAAAAGCATAGTCTCCAATGGTAGTTACACTATCCGGGATCGTCACACTGGTCAAACTGCTACAGCCAGAAAAAGCCCTATTTCCGATCAAAGTCACCCCATCCGGAATGACCACCGAAGTAATTTCCTCACGGATTTCCGGTCGCACCCCCTCTACAGTTTTTCCATTCCCGCTGATTATCAGAGGTATTTCTCTTGCGATTTCAATAATATCATTTTTATCCAATTTGTTTTTGAGGAGAAAGAATCCGAAAATCATCACCAAAGCCGCCACGATGGAGCATCCGATATAAACTTTTCTGCTCAATACCAAAGGCTTTTTCCGGGTGTAAATAATATGAAAAATAACAAATGCATCGATCAAAAATGACAAAATCAGAAACACCCATCCGCACTGAACCGGCAAACCGAGTTTTTCAATACACGCCAAACCGAATGGATTATCGCCCGGCAACGCCCAAGTGATCACCGGCACATATCCCATAAGCAGTAAAAACATACTCACCGGCAGCATGAAATACCATTTGATACTGATATAATATGCGTTGGAAACTGCTTTTACAACCATTAGTACACCGGCAACGATAAGCAGATTCATAACCATTTCCAACGATTCTGCCATCTCTTCCCGCCACGGCACATCAAACAGCAAAGGTTGAAGAACGATGGTCCACAAATAATTCAATATAAAAATTCCGGCCCCGGCAAGCAAAATTGACTTCAGATAAAAGCCGGATTTATTTTTTTCGGCATTGATCTTCGCCGCCCAGATATATGCACCAAATACAACTGCGGGAAACAGCCATTGGCAATGCAAAAAGTAACCATCCCCACCATACCTAACCTCTGCCTGAAAAAATATGTGCGAAAAATATAATACTGAAAAAATACAAATTCCGATCCACAGAAATTTACCGATCAAACACCAATCAAATTCAAAACGGAATTTTTTGAAAATGATTTTGCGGCAGAAAAACAATAACAAAAGCAAAGTGACAATATTGTCAACCAGAGAATAATACCGCATCACCGGCCCGCGCATATTTTCCTCACTGACAACAGTGCAAACCAAAAATATTAACGGAATGGGCAATATACAGGTAAACAAACGGAAAAACTCACCTCTGGCAATCAGCAACGCAACCAATACAGAAGTGACTGCATACAGAAAAAAGTTGATCGCCTTTTGCCTCATAAGGCTGGAAAATAACTCTTCCTCATTGAATTGACTTATTATTTGCGACACCTCTTCCGGAATAAAACAGCTGCAGTAAATGCTCACCGCAAGTGCAATAAGAATTACCGGCAACACCAATGAATGCATGATTTTACGCAACTTTTCCTCATCATCACGCACCGTAATAAAAAGCATTGCCGCCGCCGCCGTCACAGGCAAAATCAGCATATCTGCGCAGAAAAACTGCTCTCTGACCCAAAACGGCAAAGGCAAACGTGAACTATCTTCCATACCCGATAAGGTAATAGCCACGCCGCAAAGTACCTTAAAAACCCAAGCAAACCAGACCGGAAAAAATAAAATTGCAAAAAGAATATAACTGTTTTGATACCACTTCTTTAATTTCGCCTTTACTTTTTGGCCGTCAAACAAAACTATCGTACCCGGCGGATAAGTTTTCGCCTGCGGCTCAACTGCCACAGCATCGGCAACCGGGATAACCGGCTTTGCCTCATCAATGACCGCCGGAACGACCGGCACAGCGACCGGAGCAACTTCTACTGCCGGAGCAACTTCTACTGCCGGAGCGACCGGCACAGCGACCGGAGCGACCGGCACAGCGACCGGAGCAACTTCCTCTGCCGGAGCAACTTCTACTGCCGGAGCGACCGGCACAGCGACCGGTTGGGGTTCCGGTATTTCATTCAGCCACTCCCGGCAATAGCGGCACTTCAAAGCATCCGCCTTGATCTCCTCCCCGCAAAAGGGGCAAACTTTTGTGTTTGGTTCCATGATATATCCTTTTGTGTTTTACAAATCTGCCGCAAATTCAGATAACTCTTCCTGTCTGCATAATTTTGATGACAATACCAATCCGGCCAGCAATCCGGCGAAAAATCCCCCGGTATGAGCCTCAATGCCGATCCTCATATCTCCACCACCCAAGTTATAAAACATGGCAAAAACAGTATTGGCAATGAAAAAATATGCCACCGAGCCGTAAAGTTTGTTGCGTTCCTCCGGCGGCAATTCTTTGTGATGACGCAACAGATACCCCAGAATGGCCCCGATAACCCCGAAAACCGCCCCGGAGGCTCCGGCACAGAGAATATTATCTGTGGCAAAATACAGCGTCGCCACTCCTCCGGCAATGCCGCTGACCAGATATATCCCAATGAATCGCCACCAGCCGAAAAGGTTTTCCACACATCTGCCCGCCGCCAACAATACAAGCATATTGCAAAGCAGGTGGATCAGGGAAAAATGCAAGAAAAGCGATGCGATCAGACGGTAATATTCACGATCTTTCAATACACTCTCTTTGGTCATGCCACCCTGATCAAAAATCACAGATGCTTCTACACTGCGGAAAAAATCTACTTCGTTCCGGGAAAGCACTGAAAAACCGGAACCGCCCTGCTCCCTTTCTGCTTCTGCCGCCGCCATTAACTGCGGCTGCCAAACTTCTTTGTTAGATCTCCAGAATGTACAACAATAGACACCGATACAAATAATGATCAGTAACACCGTGATCACCGGATTTCTGATTTTGGCTAAAACGTTCACCGGAACCGCCGCTTTCATGTCAACCGGTGCGGTATTTTCACTCAATGGTGAATTGCAAAATGGACAAATATCTTTGATTTCCTTATAAATCGATTCTGCACAATACGGGCAATTTTTCAATCGGTCTTTATTCAGAGATTCGCCGCAGTAAATACACGTTTTTGCCGAAGCGGCAATATCTTCCGCACAAAATGGACATGGCATTGAATTATTCATCTTTCAATTCCTCAAGCAACCGTTTGGCCATGTAAAATCCGGCATTGGTCGATTTTTGCCACAATTCCCGTCCTTTGACCTTGTCTTCCTCTGTACCGATCCCGTAGTAATAATAAAATCCGAGTCTATATTGAATAACCGCCGATGATTCAGCCTGTGATTCATACAACTCAAAGGCCTGACGGATCAAATCACACCCTTTTTGGTAATCACGGATCGTACCGATACCATCACGGTAACACAAGCCGAGATACAGAAAACAATCGGCTTTTCCCAAATCGCAAAATTCTTTGAAAAACTTTATATCGCGTTCAACCTCCTGGAACATTCTCTGTAAATTCTCGTCCAACTCAAAGAATTCAGGTGAGAGCAAGTGCAGATCAAGTGACGGGAAATGAAATCTGAAAGTTCTGTAGTCATTGTAACTTGCAGCGGCCTCTGCCAGATAACTGAAGCCTCTGACCGGATCAAAATCGACGATATCATTGGCAGTCACATAAAGTTGACCGAGTTTGATCTTGGCACAGATATTGCCGGCATCGGCCAATTCCTGAAACAGCCGGACACCTTCGGCCTTTTCGTCGTCAGTTGCCCCTTCGCTGATCAACACATTGGCCAACAGAAATTTGTCTTCGGCTTTCCGCAAAAACTCCACGGCCTTATCTTTGCGGCCATTCATGTAATAGTGCATCGCCAAATCGATCTGGCTTGTTTTGTCACCGCTTTCAGCCTTTTGCAGATAAAATTTTTCCGCCAGACTGACTGCGGTAACGATTTCCTGCTTGTCCTCTAAACAGGAAAAAGCTCCCCAAATCAAAAATCCGATCGACAGCAATGTACCCAGACAGGAATATAAAGGCATCCCGTTATTCGCTTTTTTAACCGGTTTGGGAATCTGAATTTTGGATTCAACTTCAGATTCCGCTTTTTTCTCTGATTGATTCAGAAATTCTTTACAGTAACGGCACTTTATTGCCTCCGCCTTGATCTCTTCCCCGCAAAAGGGGCATTGTTTGGTTGTCTCGTCCATGATATACCCTTTCATGTTTTCCGGAAAAACGGTAATAAAAAAAGACGCATCCCCGGTATTCTGTCACACAAGAGGCACTGACAAGCCCGACGACGACAAAACACGAAAATGCGTCAATCATTATTGACACATATCATGCGGTACGGCCGTCGTCTTTGAAATTGTCAGTTTCCCTGCGTGGCCTTATATTATTTGATTTTCAGAAGTTCAAATTATCAAATTTCAGTTTTTTTACCATCAAAATCCTTTCGTTTGGTGTAATGAATCTAATTTACACCGCAAACGTGATTTTTCAAGTAACATTCCCGATGTGCCGCATGATAAAACTCTCTGAAGCGGAACTTGCCAGTACCGTTTTATCATACACGATAAAATTATTTCAGGCAAATATTTGAGTATCTTCCGCAGCCAAAGGAAGCCGTCAAGGTATATTGGAAATTTTTCAAGTGGTACTCAAATGATATAAAGAGAATTATCGAAATATATAACAAATACAAGTAATTTTTACAGGAAAATTGCTTTTTCACACCTTTCAGATTATATTATGCATATCAAATCACAAAAAAAGGAATGTCTGAATTGAAGAGCATAATGCTTTATTTCGCGGCGGTTA
This sequence comes from Lentisphaerota bacterium, assembly GCA_015061625.1. Classification (GTDB taxonomy): domain Bacteria; phylum Verrucomicrobiota; class Lentisphaeria; order Victivallales; family Victivallaceae; genus UBA1784. The sequence goes on from SUWG01000006.1 coordinate 129,991, forward strand.
TTTTTGGTTTGCCACTGACTTGCTTTGCCGAAGGTCAATCTGAAAAAACAGCCGGAATAATCACCCAAGATGCTTTCGGATTTTATCACATCGACGGCAATCCGGAATCACTTGACTTGAAAATGGCAGACGGAGGAATTGTATTTTCCCGTGGAAAAGCATTTCACATCGGAGTAACATATCCGGGAAAAGATTTCTGCTGGAATGATAACGGAACAAATTTTGTTGTCTGTTATGATGGAAAAACATTATTCGATTTCAACCGGGATTTTCTGTTCGACTTTTTGCATGAAACACCAAAATATTACATCCGGTTTGACGGAAAATTCATCGAAGTGAATAAGCCGGATTTTCAAGCCATGCAAGCAACCGATTCGAATGGCAAAATTTATCATTGGAACGGCAGTAACTGGATACTTCAACCGTAAACTGTATCTTCCATAGCCGAAGGGAGCCGTCAAGGTATATTGGAAATCTTTCAAGTGGTACTTGGTAGTACTTTATTTTTCAAAATCCAGAGGTAATTTCAAAAGTAATTCAAAAAGAGATTGAAAAATCAGCGTTGATGAGATTAAAGCGGTAGTTTGAGCGTGGCTATTGAATAAATAACCACCGAAAACGCTCCGTTTTAAGATTGCAACGATGAATTTCAAGAATTTTTGAGAACTTTTGAAATTATCTCTCCAGTCCCGGAGAATCTGTGTTGGCAAGCGACTTTGCGTTATCTGGAGAAATGACGGAGTGACCAAGCTCTTTTTCCAGTTGTTCGCGGGCGGTTCTGGCAACATTTCCACCCCGGCGGGCAACATCCATGTGATCTGAAAAAGTTTCCGGATCGGTTTCTTCGGAAATATCTTTAGTGGAAACTTCTGCCAACATATTCAAAACCAGTTCCCGGTTAGTCATATTATCCCGCAAATTTTCCTTTTTAAGCCCTTTGAAGTGTTTGTACTCTTTGGCACTTTTGCCCGCCCACGCTTTGTAGATGATATCGGTCAAAATGGCAAATTGCGGACCTTCTTCGATACCGTGTTTTTTCCATTCATCAGTCAATTCTTTGCGGATTTCAATGGATTTCAACCGTTGATTGATCCAGTTGTCAGAATATCCGAGCCGTTTGTAGTCCCGCATGGCTTGCTCGATGGAAAGTTCCGGATCCTGCATCTGGTCAAGCCTTTCAGCGGCGACTTGAGCGATCCACAATTTGAAAGGCTCCGCTTTCGGTGAAGGAATGGACTGGATAATACGAAAAATTCCTTTAACATCTGCACAGTCAGTTTTGTACTTTTTGCCATCTGCGGCAGGCAATTTCAGTCCGTGACAATTTGTCACGACCTGACTTCCCTCTGCGAGCAATCGTTGCTTCAGCTTACGCCAATACGCTCCGGGATCACGACTACTCGTCAAAATTGAAACCACGTCAACAACGGAAAAATACCAATCTTCCGCAGTATCATCCCAAACGGAACGCACCTGCTGTTCGCCAAAAATTTTGATCTCATTATGCTGTGTCATTATGCAATTTTACCGTGTAACAGTTTATTGAAAGTTAATGTTCCAAATCTTGTGAAACAGATATATCAAGTTGTATAACTTCACCATCATTGTCACATATTGAATATACCACAATGGCAGTGATTTGTCAACCGGGCAAACCGGGGTGGTTTGCAACCGGTGGATGCAGTGTGAGTCAATGTCGGGTTTTGCGACGAGAAAGGAGGGGGAGTGTACTTGTTTACTCGCCCCCTCCGACGCAGGAGTAAAGCCCCGAGATTGGCCGCAATGCACCACCGCAGTAAAGATTTTTCACAAGAATTGAGACAATGCCTATTGAAATATTCATCGTTAATATAATATCACATATTTTGAAAAATACAACCCCGTGGCTGTCATATCCGCAATAAATACCTTCAGGAATCCTTTTTATGGAGATATGAGATGAAAGGTAATTGTTTGACGGTTTCGGTTCGCCGGAGAAAGACGGTTTTGATAGATGGCACGGAGTTGTCCCAGGAAATGATGTGGGGCGGAGAAAATTTGAAGCGGGCGACTGAATCAGGAGATTTTATTGAATCTCTGGTCAAAGAGATGAAAGTTCTGGCAGATGAAATCGACCGGTTTCTGGAAGTCGCTCCGGATATTACGATGATCCGCATACTTGCCGGAGATGAGTATCTGCCTTGTTTTGCATTGATTTTGCAACAATACTACAAAGACCATAAGTTTGCCAAGTTGAAATGGGTCTAAAATACCTTTTCGATATCCCGAATGGTACTTAATGGTACTTCCGGAACCCTTTGCGGGGCGAAACTTGGTACTCTGCGAGAGTACGGGACACACAGGAAAATCCCCGGATGCGGTATTTTTGCTTCATCCGGGGATTGGCTTTTTAAGTAATTATCGGTGTTTATCTCCAAATACTACCTCAATATAATGTTCCCGGCAACAGCAATGAGTATATAAACTGCCAATGTTACGCCAAAGATAATACCCTTGCGTTTGAATTTGGTCAAAGCGATCAATGAAGCAGTAGCAAGCAGGGAATAAACTACCAAACGGATAATGCGGATACTTTGACAACAGCCGTGAACCATATATCCGCCAGCGATGAATACTGACATCACCGCAAAAGCCGCCGCCATAACATCCAGAACTGCAAGCGAGGATTTTTTTCGGCATTTGGCATACAGCAAAATCAACAGCAACGCAACAATATGCCCACCGTAAAAGACCATGCCGCCCATTCGCAAATCAAGCATATATGCAATAGATTTATCTGCAAAATGCTCCCACCAAAATTGAACAACATAAAACAATCTGGCACCATATATAAACCCGAATTTTGCAATCATCCAGAGCAATGCACAATCCACCCACGATAACCCGGCATATTTGCGGTATGCCCAGATGACCGGCAGAATAATTATACTTCCCAATGCCCAAAACGCCGCATAACCGGCGTTGCGATCACTGTCGGCGAGAAACAAACTTGCTATTTCAAACAATACATTCCCGGCAACGACGATTCCGAGAAGCCAGCAACCGATGCTCCGGAATAAACCATGTTTTGGCTCAGCAACATTTTCAATGGAAGCTGAATTTGAAATTTCCGGAACTTTTTCAATAATCTCCGGCGAAGGTTCCGGAGTAACTTTTTCGTTCAAAAACTCTCCGCAGTAGCGGCACTTGATCGCCACTGCTTTGATCTCTTCCCCGCAGAATGGGCAATTTCTGGTGTCTGCTCCCACAATATCTCCTTTGTCTTTAACGCAACAATGTATTTTGGAATTTATTATTCAGCGGCCTTCGATATAGTCGATCAGATTTTCGGTATAGTCGGATAAGATCCCTTGAATCCCCATTCCGGCATAATGACGGATATCCCGTGGCAAATTGGCGTAATAGACATTGGAAAATATCCCCAGTTCTCGGCTGACCTGACAATATTCAGGCGTGACATCCGTCCAACGTGGCTGGGCGACTTTGCAACCGAAATCTTTCATCGTATGCAAAGATGCCATCCGGGTGGGATCGGGGCGGTTGAGCACGCACAATTCGATATCCGGGTCGATATTGCGTATTCTCCGGGCCTCATCGTAATTCAAAACGCTCAAATATGCCTGATCATACATATCGAAATCTTTGAACATGCCACAAATCTTTTTCAATCCGGTTTCTTCCACGGTGTAGACCTGAATATTCATAAAGACCTCTCCCCGGAGTTTTTCCAAGACCGTCTGAAAGGTGGTAATGGGGCAATTTTCCAGACGGGGGTTATCAAGTTTCCGCCCGGAACAGTCGATGAAATATTCAAAATAACTGAAGTTGAATTGCTGTAATTCTTTCAAGGTGAATTGATTCACCGGACCGCTGCCGTTTGAATTGCGGTCAAGCGTGGGATCGTGAAGCAGTACGATCTCATTATCCGCAGTGGCACGCAGATCAAATTCGATAAAGTCAGTACCGAGATCGACGGCGGCCTGCAGGCCCATAATGGAATTTTCCGGATAACGGCCGATATATCCGCAGTGGGTAGTGGTACAGAGACGGTCGATTTTCGCCCAGAATTCGTGGATCGAAGTATATGGATGCTTTTTCATGATATCATTTGCTCCGTATATCGAAAAATCTGCTTTATAAACATAATTTACACCGCAAATGAGATTTTACAAGGCTTTGAAGCGATGATCGGAAAATTAAATCCTGACCGGATTATCGTTTACGGGAAAGTTCCGGATGAGTTGAAATCATAAAAATATGAAATCATTCCGTTCTCCGATACTTCAATGGCTTGGAAATACGGTCATCGCGGTGTAAGTTATAAAGGGATTTGACATCACGATAGTGATGTGCGTGATCCGGCTTCATTACATTACGCCGTGATCCGTCTTCGCTTACGCTACGCCGTGACAAGCAAGCAAGCGAACAAGCGAACATGGGGGACAAAAGGAAAGAGCAGAAACTTGCGTTTCTGCTCTTTAATATTTGGTACACCCAAAGGGATTTGAACCCCTAACCTTCTGGTCCGTAGCCAGACGCTCTATCCAATTGAGCTATGGGTGCAACG